>DHNM01000028.1:0-33437 GCA_002409525.1 Eubacterium sp. UBA5416
CTTAACTGCCGCAACCTATGTCGTGAATACTACGATTTAATGGATAACCGCAGTGCTTACATCAACAAGCTTCAGGGCGAACTTCGTATGACGTTTCCTCAGTATCTTGGTATCTTTTCCAAGGTTACCACCAACACATCTCTGGCTTTATTGGAAACTTATACATCTCCAAATGCATTTATCGAAGCAGACAGGCAAGAGATTGTGGATACGATACGATCAACTGCTCGCTTTGGACTTGCATATGCCGAGAAGAAATATCATGTCATTATCCAGGCTGCTAAGGAAGCAAAGGAGTTCGGCTATATCATCGACAGCAATATCAAGCGGATCCGCCTCTATATCAGTTTCATCCGTAAATATGATGAAGAGATCAAAGGAATACTGGATTCCATGCATGAACTGATTGATGACAATAAAGATACTGTCTTTGTGAATCAGGTTCATTTAATCGAGACCTTTAAAGGTGCAGGTTTCTTATCTGCTGTATCCCTCATGGGGGAGATTGGTGATTTCACAGCGTTTTCAAAGCCAAAACAACTTTTTGCCTACTTTGGACTTGATCCAGCAGTAAAACAGTCCGGTAAATTTGAAGGTACAAAAATCAAAATGTCCAAGCGTGGCTCTGCCATAGCCAGACGTGTAATTCATACGTTGACTTTACAAAGCATTAGTACCTCCCGTACAGGAGAAGCTAAAAATCCAGTATTGCGTGATTACTATCTCAAAAAATGTGAATCAAAGCCAAAGCTGGTTGCTATGGGGGCTGTTTCGCACAAAGTTTGCAACATGATATTTGCAATACTTAGGGATAATAAGCCATTTGAAATCATTAAACCAGAGGAACACATGAAACAATACAACGCTGCTAAATGCGATATAGCTGCATAAAATACTGTTACACCAGCGAATCAACATTTTTTTAAAATGATGTTTTCACCAAGGGGTAAGTGCGCCCTTTTTTAGTTCAAAAAATTTTCGATTATCTATTGACATTTATTAGCTGGACTCTTATTAGTTTGTTAGTTTTGGCTAAGCCTGATTAATCTGTTTCTTTATATTATGATTGGAAGCAAAAGAATTTGATTATATGATAGATAGAGGAATGAGATTTATTCGAGCTGCGCTCCTGACGACCGTATCATATCATGATTTATATAATAATACATTTCTAACATATTTACCACCTGAAAATATGGGCGGTTCTGAAAAAGTTCTATGGTTCCAGCCATTCCCTTTCTTCCTCCACCAATTTTCCTTTCACCTGAAGTATAGAACCTTGGACAGTGGATGAACTCAACGATTTAACTGCCCGATAGAGAGCCTTTTTATGTTGAAAGATATCCATATATGAAATATAATAGAAGAAATGCAGAGAATCTTTATAAAACTCAACAAAGATCTGCATAAATAATCAGGTAAGGAGAGATAAGATGACTTATGATTTTACTACACTAGGAGCAATTCTAGGATTGGTAATTGCAATTGTACTGATTGTAAAACAGGTACAGCCAGCCTATGCATTGATTTTCGGAGCACTGCTGGGTGGAATTATAGGCGGCGGTGGGTTAGAAAAGACGGTGTCTGCGATGGTGACAGGTTCTCAGGGAATGATGTCATCTGTATTACGTATTATGACATCAGGAATTCTGGCAGGAACATTGATTCAGACGGGTTCCGCGGAAAAGATTGCAGGGGCTATCGTTGAGAAGCTGGGAGATAAACGTGCTATTGCCGCTATTTCCATCGCAACGATGATAATATGTGCGGTTGGAGTTTTCATTGATATATCGGTGATCACTGTAGCACCGATCGCTCTGGCAATTGCAAAGAAAGCCGGATATAACAAATATTCGATATTGCTGGCTATGATTGGCGGTGGAAAAGCAGGAAATATTATTTCGCCTAACCCGAATACGATTGCGACAGCAGAGGCATTTAAAATAGACCTGACGGCCCTGATGATAAAGAATATCATTCCGGCAATTGTAGCATTAATTGTCACGATTCTATTAGCATCTATGCTTAGAAAGAAAGGTGATTGTGATGTTTTGGATACTGATATAGAAAAACAGAATGACACAAAGCTGCCATCTTTCCCTGCGGCTGTCTGTGGTCCGGTTGTAGTTGTCGTATTACTTGCATTACGCCCGATTTTTAATATTGCGGTCGATCCACTCATTGCACTGCCTCTTGGCGGACTTGTCTGTACTCTGACAACTGGGAATGTTAGAAAATTCTGGTCACAGGCTGCTTTCGGCCTTGGAAAAGTTGCCAACGTGTCAATCCTACTTCTGGGAACGGGTACAATCGCCGGTATTATCCAGGCATCTGCTCTTCAAAGTGATGTGATTCGCCTGCTCGAGTATATGAATATGCCGGCATTTGTTCTGGCACCTGTAGCAGGTATCCTAATGGCCGGGGCTACTGCATCCACGACAGCCGGATCGACAATTGCCTCTCAGACATTTGCGACTCCGCTTACAAATGCGGGAATCAAAGCAATTTCGTCGGCTGCGATGATACACTCGGGAGCAACGGTTATTGATTCACTGCCACATGGTTCTTTCTTTCATGCTACCGGCGGTTCGGTAAATATGAAGATTAAAGAAAGAATGGGATTGATTCCCTATGAGGCATGTATCGGCCTTAGCAGTACGCTTACAGCGGTAATTATATATCTATTGGGATTTTGAAAAGGAGGATGTTAACAATGAACGAACCTATACAAAAGTATTTTCAGATTGGAACTATTCAATGGATGAGTCATCCACCTGCAAAATATCCGGTTGTCGACTCCATATATAAACTGGCCTGTGATTCTTATTTCGATGCCATTGAGCTGACACAGATCAAAGATCGCGACGACAGAGAAAAGGTAAAGAAGATTTTGCAGCAGGCTCACATGAAGGTCTGCTATGGTGCTCAGCCGCGGATATTAAACACAGGTCTAAATCCCAATGATGTGGACGAGGATGGACGCAAAAAAGCAGAAGAAACTCTGATCGAAGCCATCGATGAAGCAGAATATCTGGGTGCAAAGGGGATTGCTTTGTGTTTAACAGAAGAATATCATGCCCGCTCACACAGATCACTTTATTGTTCTCATCAGTGATAAATTCTTTCGCAGATGCAAGATAAACGTTCTGTTTCCCGATTCCGGTATCGTCTGACAGAATCCGGGCACTTCGAAGAATTGGATCTCCCTTTTCAATTTTGATTATTGGATGATGTTTTTTCAGCCAGTCTGCAAGTATCCACATACTCAGTTTCATCTTTACACCTCTACTTCCTCTTCAAAGGGCATAACGTTCACAGATCTGTTCCGCTGTACGGATATGTGCGAAGAATTCAGCCAGCATCCGGAGGTTTTTTACGAATTAGCTTGCAAAAAAGTGAGCTTTTTCTTATCATAGTAATTGAATTGAGATGACTGCTACGACAGGTAACCATAAATAGGACAAAAATCCTGAACAGGACCTGCCTGCAGCTCTCAGTTGGTGAAGAGAAAGAACAAAACTTTGTTGGGGTTGATGTTCTTTCTCTTTTTTTGTAAAGCAGTTTCAGAGATAACTATACAGAAAAAGATGGAACGGGTCAATAAGAAAACAGAAAAAAACGTGCGGTATGATACAGCACGTTAGAATAGTCAGGATATGGAAGATACCGAATTTTAAATGCGGTAAAGTTACAGTAGGCGGGAACTATAATTCGACGTATGACAATATTTATGTAGCGTTTGTATGTGATGAGGAAGTTGGAAAGGGATCAGCATTAGTTAATTATGATAAGTTTAAAGCTGATTATATTTTTGTCTTAGATGGTGAATTTGCAGGTGAAATACATTTGTCCAATATGAGCTCTTTTTTTGTGGAATAAAAGTCAGAGGAGAGCATTCGTTTTTGGGTAGAGCTAAAAATATTATGAAAAATGCAATAGACATAATAGTCGAATTTATAGGACATTTTTCAAATGATGAACGTCCACAGTTCTGTGAAGGGGATTACGGGTTTTTCCATTTTAGTACAATTCAGGGTGATTCATTAAATTCTATTCTTATGTGTACGATTATGGAATTTGAAGAAGATAGAATGAACGAAAAGATACAAAAACTGTATGATGTGTGCAATTTAATTAATACAAAATAGTCGATTTATTCAAGAGAAGCAGGAACCCCTTGAGAGTACGGGGGATAACGTGCTTCTTAAAAATATAGAACTTTTGACTGTCAGGTCCATATAATGTTGTATAATATTAGAATTAAAGCGGGGGAAAATGAATGTATACAGTGATTATAGCAGACGATGAGTATGAATTACGCCAGTCTCTGCATGAATGCATTGACTGGGAAGCAATTGGATTCCAGATAATCGGCGAAGCAGCAAATGGGATAGAGGCCCTGGAACTGGTAGAGATGTTGGAACCAGATTTGTTGCTTACCGATATTAAGATGCCTTTTATTTCTGGAATTGAGCTGGCGAGGCAGGTAAATCGGATCAGGCCTGCGATACATATTGCCTTCCTGAGCGGATATGATGATTTTGCGTATGCCAAGGAAGCAATCCAATATAATATCATCAGCTACATGCTAAAGCCTTTATCAGCAGAGGAACTGACGCAGGAATTGCTGAAGGTTAAGGAAAAGATGGATGAACGGTTTGCCCGGATGTTCTCTCTGGAAACTCAGATGTGGCAGGAGGAACGGGCAGAAATCTCAAAGTTTTCTTTTCTGCTTACACTTTGTATGAACGAGGAACAGGATATATATAATGAGGAGGAAAAAGAGAAGGAATTTGAGGTAATGGCAGAAAACTCCGGGCTTGGACGGATGAATGACCGGTCTAAAAATTTCTTTTTATTTGTCACCCGGTTTTTAGATTCTGATAAACGTAACAAAACAAAGATGGAACATCAAAATTTTGTTAACACAATCGCCAGCAAATATGTGAACTGTGTCACTGTATATATTAATGGAAAGATTATTACAATCGTGGCCGGAACATTACGGAATCTGAATAAATATGAGGAGATTTTTACAAAAGAAATTATTCAGGTTGCAAAAAAGATTTTAAATATGGACGGTGTAATCGGTGTCAGTAAAAAATTCAATCAGCTTTTAAATACGCGAAGTGCCTATCTGGATGCGATGACGGCCTGGGAATATGCAAAGGAAGACATAAATAATATTTGCTTTCTATTTGATGTTGACAAGCATGAAAAGGAAAGCTATTCAGCCGAATACATCAGAGATATTACATTTGAACTGGAGCGCCGCCTAAAAATGGGACAGGACCTGGAGGGGTTTCTAAAGACAGTGATTGATAAAGAGAGACGAAATAATAATAGTTTCCTGATGCTTCAAATTGTGACTACCATATATGGTGTGGCATCGAATCTTGATGATGAAGAAGGAAAGCAGGAGCTGATGGATAAGTTTTTAATCTCTGATAAGATTAACTTAAATTATTCTTATGAAGATTTGATTAACCTGGCTGTCGGCACTAGCAATATCATTGTCGGGCAGAGACGGCATAATTCAGAGATTATCTGCAGTGAATTTGTGGACATAATTGACAGAGAATATATGAATGAAGAATTGTCTCTATCCAGTATCAGTGAGCGTTTACATGTAAGCACTGGATACCTCAGTACCGTTGTAAAGAAGATACAGGGAGAAACATTTGTTAATCTTCTGACTGCAAAACGAATGGAGGCGGCGAAAGACTATCTTTTTCTAACGTCAAAGAAAATTATGGAAATAGCAGAAGACTGTGGGTATAGTGATTATCATTATTTCAGCTATTGTTTTAAAAAGTTTTATGGAATGTCTCCGAACAAAATGAGGGAGAGGTACACGATATGAAAAAGAACTCTATCTCCGGTTTTCTGACAATTCTGATTAGTGTAATGTGCATTGTGCTGACAGCCACCACCACTATCATGTTCACGATTGTTTACCGGAATTCTTTACATCGCACGGCGATTATTAATTCTGAGCAGGCAGTATCGCAGGTAACCAATACCATTGAGATTTATGCACAGGAGATGAAAAATGACTTAAAAATGGTGGAAAAGGAAATTCAGTGGGTTGCCTCGCCAGAAGAGCTGCGTGATTATCTCAATCATATGGTTCAGATAAATAGCGGTTGTGTTTCAGTCATGATTTATGATGAAGAGGGAAATATTCTGGAATACGGGGCAGATGAAGGTTACATAATGGAAAAGCAGACGGAAGACATATCATTTTTACCGGATTTATTTTCAGAAGCCGAATATGAGATATCGGCGCCCCATGTTCAGAACATTTTTAAGGAGTCTTATCCGTGGGTGGCCACCATTGGAAATAAGATATATCTGGAGTTATATAAAAAAGAATTATATGTTGCAATGGATGTTGAAGTGCTGTCGATACTGTCTTATGTAGACAATGTAAGTATAGGGCAGCGCGGATATTGTTTTGTTATCGATAAGTATGGAAATATGGTTTATCATCCGCAACAGCAGCTTATCTATTCCGGAATAAAGAACGAGAATATGAATCTGCTTGCAAATCTTGAAGGTGAGACGATTGCCGGTGATATTATTTATTCTGCACATGCTCTGGAGGATGGGCACTGGACAGTAGTTGGGGTCAGTTATATGGATGAGCTTGTAACTGATAAGCTAAAAGAATTGTGGTGGCTAATTATTATTGAACTACTTCTTTGTATTGTGATCTCAATTATCACAGTCAAAGCTTTTAACCGCAAGATATCCAGCCCCGTCCAGAATCTGATCAATGCAATGAAAAATTTTGAACAGAATATGGAAGAATTTCGCTATAGGACCGAAAAGGGTGTCTACGAAATGCAGATTCTCTCAGAATCCTTTGAACATATGGTCAAACGGCTTCAAGAGCTGATGGAACAGGTAAAACGGGAAGAGATATTGCTGAGAAAGACGGAGCTGAAGGCATTGCAGACCCAGATTAATCCTCATTTTCTCTATAACACCTTAGATTCGATTCAGTGGATGTGTGAACGGAATAAGGCAGATCAGGCGGTGAAGATGGTCGGCGCCCTGTCAAGACTGTTCCGAATCAGTATCAGTAAGGGAAAAGAGCTGATTACGATTGCGGACGAGATAGAGCATGCGAAGAATTATATGCTGATTCAAACGTTTCGATATACGAATCAATTTACATATCATTTTGAGGCAGAGGAAGAGGTACTGCATTATTTCTGCAATAAGATAACTTTGCAGCCAATTATTGAAAATGCAATTATCCATGGGATAAATCCAGCCTATGAAGATGGGGAAATACTGGTCACTGCCAGACAGGAGAAGGATTATGTGGTATTTACTGTCTCGGACAATGGTATGGGGATGACCGAAGAACAGTGCAGGTCTATCTTAAAACATGATACAAATGACAGCCATGGAATTGGAATTAAAAATGTGAATGACCGGATTAAGATTTATTTTGGTGAAGAATATGGGATACAGGTTGAGAGTAAGATGGATGTAGGAACTACCATTACGATCAAATTCCCAAAAGTAACAGAGGGAAACATAAACATATAAAACGTGAAAGGGAGCCTGCAGATGAAAAAAAAGGTGAGCCTATGCCTGATGGTATTGCTGATGATATCCCTGAAAGGATGCAGCCGACTCGGGACACAGGACAAAGCTCAGATAACTGTTATAACAAAGGCAACAGATACTGATTTCTGGCAGGCAGTCAGAAATGGATGCAATTCGGCTGCCAGTGAGTATAATGTCGATTTGCTCTTTCAGGGGCCTGATGGCGAAGAAGATTTTGAAACCCAGAACCGTTTGATTGAAGAAGCAATAGAAAGGGAAAGCGATGCAATCGTGCTGTCTGCCATCGACCGTGATCATTCGATTGAAATTATACAAAAAGCAGCCTCCAGAGGTATATATATTGTAATTATTGACAGCGGTATTAACAGTGATATCCCGGAGGTCATTATCAGTACGGATAATTATGCATCCGGTAAAAAGGCTGGAGAAGCAATGGTGGAAGGTGCTTCGGAGACACTCCGGATTGGTATTGTAAATATGGCCGGGGGAACCGCTAATGGCCAGGAACGTGAGCTGGGATTTACGGATGTTATTGAAAACATAGAGGATGCTGAAATCATTGGAAAGGTTTCTGTCGATTCAAACATGGAATCTGCCAGACAGGGAACCCTCGAGCTTCTTGAACACTATCCTGAAATCAATGCCGTAATTGCATTCAATGAGTATACTACGGTGGGAGCCGGAACTGCCATAGAAGAAGCCGGGTTAGGTAATAAAATAAAGATGATTGGATTTGATAATAATACAATTGCCATTGAACTGCTAAAGAATGGAACGATCGATGGACTGCTTGTTCAGAATCAATTTGCAATTGGATACCTGGGTGTGGAGAATGCTTATAATCTTATCAATGGAAAATATATTGATGACAGGGATATATATATGGAAGCAACACTTGTTAATCTGGATAATTTGTTTGAAGAAAGCATTGAGAAACTCGTATTTCCAGTAGAAAAAAGCAGATAAACAATTTCATATGAGAAATTTATAACTTCTGTTAAAATTATTCAATGTCCTTTTGCAGGAATAGTTTTTATAATATGTATGTATAAAAAAACTATTCAATAAAGGAGAGCAGTATGAAAAAGAAAATATTAAGCGCATTACTAACAACGGCAATGGTGTTCCAGATGGCAGCCTGCAGTTCAAAATCACCTGCGGAAGTATCCGGAACTGCCGGGACAAGCTCACAAAGTTCTTCCACTGCCGCAAGTGAAGATAATAAAAAAGAAAGCAGTGGCAAAAAAGTAGGTGTTGCGATGCCTACGCAGTCCTCACAACGCTGGATTCAGGATGGCAGTAATATGAAAAAACAGCTG
The DNA here is from genome assembly GCA_002409525.1 of Eubacterium sp. UBA5416. Classification (GTDB taxonomy): domain Bacteria; phylum Bacillota; class Clostridia; order Lachnospirales; family Lachnospiraceae; genus Novisyntrophococcus. Next base: position 8,904 of record DHNM01000028.1, read on the forward strand.
GAGGCTTTGGGCTATGAAGTAGACTTGCAATATGCCGAGGATGATGTCCAGCAACAGGTTTCACAGATTGAAAATCTGATTAATAATGGCGCAGACTGTCTGGTTGTTGCATCCGTGGATTCTTCAGCACTTGTCAATGTTCTGGCAGATGCAAAAACAAACGGTATACCTGTCATTGCCTATGACCGGCTACTGATGGATACAGATGCGGTTTCGTACTATGCAACATTTGATAATGAGGGCGTCGGGAAAATTATTGGAGAATACATAGAAGAAAAGATGGAGCTGGACAAAGCAGCAGGTGAAGGGAAGAGCTATAATATTGAATTTTTTATGGGCTCACCGGATGATAACAATGCTGTTTTCCTCAATCAGGGTGTAATGTCGGTACTCAAACCATATTTGGACAATGGCGTTTTAGTGTGCCGATCCGGACAGACGGAATTTTCTCAGACAAATACCTTAAGATGGAGCCAGGAAACAGCGCAGAAGAGATGTGAAGATATTCTATCCGGTTATTATGGCGATGGAGAGCATCTTGATGTCATAGCGAGTGCATTTGATGGCTTAAGCTATGGTTGTGCTTCCGCACTGACCGGAGCCGGATACAAAGTAGGTGATGAATGGCCGTTGATTAGCGGGCAGGATGCAGAGCTGATGGCAATTAAAAACATCATAAGCGGTTCTCAGACAATGTCCGTATTCAAAGATACACGTATTCTTGCCGAAAAGTGTGTAACCATGGTTCAGGCTGTGTTAGAGGGAAAAGAACCTGAAATCAATGACGAAAGTACTTACGACAATAACAAATTGACCGTACCATCGTATCTGTGTGATCCCATTGCGGTAGATGCTGAAAACTATGAGAAAGCCTTAATCGATTCGGGTTATTATACCAAAGATGAGTTGAAATAAATGACAAGGATGTGGGAATCAGTTTTTTGATTCCCACATGTAATGTACAACCATCCAAGGTAATGGAGAGGATAAAAAGGAGATAGAGCAAAAATGTCCGAATTTATTTTAGAAATGCGGCATATAACAAAAGAATTTTCTGGGGTAAAAGCACTGGATGATGTCAACCTTAAAGTGAAAAAAGGTGAAATTCATGCACTGTGTGGGGAAAATGGCGCTGGAAAATCCACGCTGATGAATATCCTGTCCGGTGTATATCCCCATGGAACCTATACTGGAGAGATTTATTATCAGGGGGAAGCCTGCAAATTTTCCGATATCCGGGAAAGTGAGCAGCAGGGAATTGTTATCATTCACCAGGAGCTGGCACTAAGCCCGTATCTGTCGATAGCGGAAAATGTATTTGTTGGAAATGAGGTTACCGGCATGAAAGGGGTGATAGACTGGACCGAGACCAGGAGAAGAGCACAGGAAGTACTGGCAAAGGTGGGTTTGCAAGGAGAAGATATCAGCCAGCCGGTGAATTCTCTGGGCGTTGGAAAGCAGCAGTTGATTGAGCTTGCAAAAGCCATGGAAAAAAATGTGAGCTTGCTGATTCTGGATGAACCAACAGCGGCATTAAATGATGAAGAGAGCATGCATCTGCTGGAAATCATGCTGCAGCTTAAAAAGCAGGGGATTACCTGTATTCTTATATCCCATAAATTGAATGAAATCAGTTATGTTGCCGACTCCATCACAGTTATCAGAGATGGAAAATCCATTGAAACACTGGAAAAAGAAAGCACGGAATTTACAGAGGACCACATCATCAAAGGGATGGTTGGACGTGAGCTGACAAACCGATATCCGAAAAGGGAGAGTAAAATCGGAGATACAGTTCTGGAAATAAAGGACTGGAATGTATTTCATCCAGAGGACGCTAATAGAAAGGTTATCAGCGGTGTGAATTTTAAAGTCAGGGCAGGAGAGGTGATTGGCTTTGCGGGTCTGATGGGAGCTGGACGGACAGAACTGGCTATGAGTATCTTTGGACATTCATACGGTCAGAAAATAAGTGGTGATATCCTGTTACATGGAAAAAAAGTTGAAATTAAGACAGTCAAAGATGCCATTCATAATAAAATTGCTTATGTGTCGGAGGATCGGAAAAGCTATGGGCTTGTGTTAATTGATGATATTAAGCATAACATGTCGATGGCGGCCTTAAAAGAACATTTTGCAAGGAAAGGCATCATCAATCAAAATAAAGAAATTCTGGAAGCGGAGAAGTATAAGAAATTAACTAATATTAAAGCAAATTCGATTGAACAGAATGTGGCGTCTCTTTCCGGCGGCAACCAGCAGAAAGTCGTACTTGCAAAATGGATTCAGACCCATCCGGATGTGCTCATTTTGGATGAACCAACCAGAGGAATTGATGTTGGGGCAAAATATGAAATTTACTGTGTCATCAATGATCTGGCAAAACAGGGCAAGGCAATTATTGTAATCTCCTCAGAGATGCCTGAAATTATTGGGACCTGTGACCGGGCATATGTAATAAGTGAAGGACATATTGCCGGAGAAATTCAAAAAGATGAATTGACACAGGAAAATATTATGAAAAGCATAATTTCACATGGAGGGAAGAGAAGTAATGGACAGTAAGAGGATTAATATTAAAATCAAAGAATATGGGATGGTTATTGCCCTGATTGTGATTTTTCTTATTTTTTTCATATTATCAGGGGGTAAAAATGCAACACCCATGAACATTAATAATCTCGTCATGCAGAATGGATACATAGTCGTTCTGGCCGTCGGAATGCTTTTATGTGTACTGACCGGAAATGTTGACTTGGGTGTTGGGTCAACGGTTGCGGTGACCGGAGCAGTTTCAGCAATTCTTATTCTGGATTATGATCTTCCGATACCGATAGCTATTTTGGCGGCAATTCTGGTAGGGCTGGCAGTCGGGATTTTTGAAGGGGCATTTATATCGCTTTTGGGAATTCCACCGTTCATCGTTACTCTGGCAACTATGTTAATTGGGCGTGGGCTTACCTATGTGGCACTGCAGGCACAAACCAAGGGACCGCTTCCAAATTCTTATAATGCAATCGGTGCGGGGTATCTTCCAACGATTACAATACAGATTGGCGGCTTTGCATTTGACCTGATTTGCTTTCTGGTTGCACTGGCAGCTACTGTGCTGCTTATCTTATCCGAGTATAAATCGTATAAACGTAAACTGAAATATGGATTCGCTGTAAATCCACTCTGGCAGACGGGCATTAAGCTGGCTGTATTTATTGGAATCATCTGGTTTTTCATGTATCGTCTGGCAGTTTACCGGGGAATTCCGATTGTACTTGTAATCATGGCAGCGCTGATTGGAATCTATCACTTTATTACCAGCAAGATGGTTTCAGGGCGTCAGATCTATGCACTTGGAGGAAATGAAAAAGCAGCCAGGCTGTCCGGAATCAATACGAAAAAAGTCTATTTCTGGGTATATACCAATATGGGATTATTATGCGGTGTTGCCGGAATTATATTGTCAGCCAGGAATGGATCGGCCACTCCAAAGGCTGGAGATGGTTTTGAAATGGATGCTATCGCGGCCTGTTACATTGGCGGTGCAGCAACAGCCGGAGGAATTGGGACGATTATCGGTGCAGTCGTAGGAGCGTTAGTTATGGGGATACTAAATAATGGAATGTCTCTGATTGGTTGGTCAACAGATATTCAAAAGGTTGTCAAAGGACTGGTACTGCTGGGGGCAGTAACCTTTGATTTAGTTTCGAAACGTAAAAAATAATCGAGATTTAGATTTTACAAAAGGAGCCGCGATTACTGCGGCTCCTTTTGTGCTTCTTATATATTTTCTGTGTATTAGTCAAAGGCACGGTTTATTGGAGCGATCCCGTTAAAAAACAGGTTGGGGTCAGCGCCGCTCATGACACGAAATCCGGCAAAAACATAACTTCCATAAGGAGCATAGAAATCAATGCAGCGCTTGACATCTTTTTCAATTTCTTCATCAGATGCATCTTCACCTTACTACCTGAAGATATGGTTAGTTCTGAAAAAGTTCTATGGTTCCATGGTCCCTGAACGTAGAATTTTGTGTTATACTATTGGCATGGGAACATGAAAAGGAGGAGGATAACAATGAACGAACCTATACAAAAGTATTTTCAGATTGGGACTATTCAATGGATGAGTCATCCACCGGCAAAATATCCGGTTGTCGACTCCATATATAAACTGGCCTGTGATTCTTATTTCGATGCCATTGAGCTGACACAGATCAAAGATCGCGACGACAGAGAAAAGGTAAAGAAGATTTTGCAGCAGTCTCACATGAAGGTCTGCTATGGTGCTCAGCCGCGGCTTTTGAACACAGGTCTAAATCCCAATGATGTGGATGAAGATGGACGCAAAAAAGCAGAAGAAACTCTGATCGAAGCCATCGATGAAGCAGAATATCTTGGCGCAGAGGGGATTGCTTTTCTGGCCGGAAAGTGGGAAGAAGAAAGGAAAGATCAGGCATATGAGAATCTGCTGAAGACTACAAGAAATCTCTGTGATTATGCGACAGATAAAGGCATGTTTGTTGAACTTGAGGTTTTCGACTATGATATGGAGAAGAAGGCTCTGATCGGTCCCGCACCCCTGGCTGCCCGTTTTGCGGCAGATATGAGGATGACCAATAATAACTTTGGGCTTCTGGTGGATCTGTCACATTTCCCGACGACTTATGAGACTTCCCGATTTGTAATCCGGACACTGCGTCCGTATATCACGCATTTTCATATAGGAAATGCAGTTGTAAAAGAAGGCTGTGAGGCATATGGAGATCAGCATCCGAGGTTCGGATTCCCCGAAAGTGCCAATGACACGCCGGAGCTGGTTGATTTTTTCACAGTCTTGAAAGAAGAAGGGTTCTTTAGCAAAAAAGATCCCTATGTGCTGTCATTTGAAGTGAAACCATGGGCTGATGAGGACGGAGAGATTATCATAGCCAATACAAAACGTGTGATTAATAGGGCCTGGGCGATGGTGGATGAGTGAGAAGAATTTTTATGACAAGATGGCTGCGAAACATAATGCACGTCCCAAGAATTTAATATTTAATGAAGCACTTGCAAACATTTTGAATTCTCCGGTAGAAAAGAATTTTTATGCTCTTTACGATATGGAGCGGGAGGTCCTCGGGCAGATAAAAGAGGGCAATATAGAAGCAACCGAAAATCTGTTTAATAGGGAGTTTACCAATTCATTGAAAAAGGCGGAAACGTTATTTTCAGAAGATCACTTAAAACAGCTGGAATACATCACGGTCACCTCAATTGTTCTCTATTCGAGGGCTGCAATTGAGGGAGGTGCCAGTCTTCAGACCGTGTATGCATTGCAGGATTTTTTATTACATAAACTCTCGAAATCATCCCAAATACAGGAATATTACAATTTAAATTATGAAGCGGTGCTTGCGTTTACCAATATCGTGAAGAGTTCGAAAGGCATGGTTTCAGGCAGCAAGCGTGTTGAGCGTATGAAAAAGTATATACAGCGTAACCTGGGGAACTCTTTATCTGTCCATTCAATGGCTGAAAATTTTAATATGAGTTCAGATCATCTATCGCGGCTTTTTTTCGATGACACGGGAATTATGGTGAGGGATTATATCAGACAGGAGCGAATCCATGCGGCCTGTGAATTACTGAAGTATTCGGATTACAGTTTGTCGGAAATATCTCTTATTGTAGGATTCTCTTCACAGAGTTATTTTGGAAAAGTATTCAAAACTGGCATTGGTATGACACCTATGCAGTATCGTGTTCGAAATAAAAGTGATGTTTAAAACGTTAAAAAATAGACAATAAATAGGGTTAATTACCAAAAACATCGAATGATTGATATACTCTTTATACTTTTTGCTATTATACTGTATCTATACTAGTAAACATTGCCAAGAAAAAAGGAGTGTGGAGTTTAATGACTGATGTAAATTATGATGTTTATTGTCAGCTGGCAAACGTGATCGACGGAAAAGAGCCAGACACTGAGAACGGGAGAAAATGGGAAGACCCATGGGTTCAGATTCTTGCAGAACTGGTGGACGAACGCAGGGCAAAAGTTTCTATGCTTTGCAAGCCTGTATATGAAACAGCTCAGGAGATTGCCGATCGATCTAAAATATCTGTGCAGGATATCGAAAGTGATCTTTACCGTGCTGCAGAGCAGGGCATCCTTATTGTCGTTGATAAAAACGGGACGGATATATTCAAGCTTTCAGGATGGGCTCCCGGAATCGCTGAGCACTGTCTGCTGACGCATGATATCGATGAAAAAAAGGTTGCGGTACTGTTCAAGCTACTTACCGGCGATGATCAAGCTGCTCTGCAAAAATATCAGAATATTCCGATGGGACGCGGAGCTCTGCGTGCAATTCCTATTGGAGAGTCAATTCAGGCGGATACAAAAATTTTATCTCATGAACAGGTGAAGACTTATCTTGATCAGAGTGATTATTATTCTGTTGCCGACTGTGCCTGCCGTAAAGCAGCATATCTGACCGGCGATCCATGCGAGCATCCGTGGGAAAATATGTGTTTACAGATCGGTGATGAAGCAGAGTATTACGTTCGTACGGGGCGTGCGAGAAGAGTAACTAGAGCGGAAGCGGAGATTTTATTAAAAAAAGCAGAGAGAGAGGGGCTTGTACACCAGATTTTTAATAATGAAGGAGCAGAGACATCTTCCTTCATCTGTAATTGCTGCGGATGTTCCTGCATGGGATTAAAAGATGAGAATACCACGCATTTACCGGACTTTAGCAGGAGTAATTTTGTTGCCGAGGTGGATCCGGAGAATTGTGTGGCCTGTGGTGCCTGCGTTGAAGTCTGTAATATGGGTGCGCTAAAGCTGGGAAATACATTCTGTGATATTGAGAAACAAACACCTGAAAATAAAAAAGATCCTGCCGAGGATTTCTGGACCATGGATGATACGGATCCTGAGTGGCTGAAACGCGTTATGGTTAATGACTATGGAACGAGTCCTTGTAAGACGAAATGTCCGGCGCACATTTCCGTTCAGGGTTATATCAGCAAAGCCGGAAATGGAAAATATGATGAGGCATTAAAAGTAATCAAGCGAGACAATCCATTTCCGGCAGTCTGTGGGCGCATCTGTCCGCACAGCTGTGAGGAAGAATGTACAAGGGCCAAGATTGATGAGGCTGTGGCTATCGATGATATCAAGAAATTTATAGCTGATAAAGAACTGGATCAAAACAACCGCTACATACCACCGGTATATGAAAATTATAAAGAAAAGGTTGCTGTCATCGGTTCGGGTCCCGCCGGCCTAAGCTGCGCCTATTATCTGGCTGCAGAAGGATATCCGGTAACGGTATTTGAAAAGCAGGATGTTCTGGGAGGTATGCTGACTCTTGGGATTCCTTTGTTCCGTCTTGAGAGAGAGATTATAGATGCTGAGATTGACTGTTTACGTGAACTGGGAGTAGAGTTTAAAACAGGAATTGAAGTCGGACGCGATGTTACAATCAGCTGTCTGCGATATCAGGGTGGTTACAAAGCATTCTATGTCGCAGTCGGTGCACAGAACGGACGTAGTCTGAATGTTGAAGGGGAAGGTCTGGACGGCGTTATCTCCGGAGTTGACTTTCTACGCAATGTATCTCTGGGACATATCCGAAAACTTCAGGGAAGAACAATTGTAATCGGAGGCGGAAATGTGGCAATTGATGTTGCTCGTTCGTCTGTTCGACTTGGCTCCGAGTCGACGGAATTGTTCTGCCTGGAACGAGATGAGGAAATGCCGGCTCTCGATGAAGAGAAAGATGAGGCATCTGGAGAGGGTGTCGGAATTCACAATTCATGGGCTCCCAAGCGCATATTGGGGAAAGAAGGTAAAGTAACCGGAGTTGAATTTATGCGATGCCTGTCAGTTTTTGACGAAAACAAACGCTTTGCGCCAAAGTATGATGAGACAGATACCAAAATTGTCAACTGCTCTAATGTACTCGTGTCCATCGGACAGTCCATGGAATGGGGAAGGCTTCTGGAAGGAAGCAGGGCTTCTCTGACCAGCAGAAAAACATTACAAGTTGAGAATATTACGTATCGTACGGATGAAGAGGATATCTTTGGCGGCGGTGATGCAGTGACAGGACCAAAGTTTGCCATTGATGCGATTGCTTCCGGAAAATCTGGTGCGGCATCCATCCACCGTTATCTGAGAAAAAGAAGTCTGACAAAACGCCGTGAACGTGAATATTCGCCATTTGACAAGGAAATGGCAGACTACAGCAGTTTTGATACAATGCCTCGTCAGAGACCGGCAAATGTGGATCATGATGAAGCCAGGGCTACATTCAAAGATCTGAGAAGAGATCTGACGGAAGAACAGATACAAAGAGAAGCAAAGCGATGTCTGGGATGTGGAGTTACAATTGTAGATCCGTGGATGTGTATCGGATGTGGACTTTGCGCAACGAAATGTGAATTTGATGGAATCTCTCTCAAAAAAGTCAGTGAAGTTGGACCGGCTGACACACCAATGGACTATATGACCGATGTGAAAAATTATGCAATGAACAGAAACAAGAAGATAGCTGCCAAATATGCGGCGGCCAGACAGGGAGGAGCAGAATAATACGATATGCACGAAATGACGATTGTGTTAAAAGTAGTTCGATCCATGGATGCATATGCAAAGAAGTTCCAGATTCCTGAAGTACGGGGAGTTGTGGTTGATATCGGACAAGAGTCCAGTGTTGTACCGGTTTTTTTTCGCTCCTGCTGGGACCCTGCTGTCGGAAAATCGGATCATCTTCAAAATGCAGACCTCGAACTACATGAGATTCCCCATAGCAGGGATATCCAAATCAGGGAGATATTGGTAGATCAGACATAACCGGATCTATGTGACGAAAGGAGATACAGCTATTTGTATGGATAATTTTAAAGTAATTGAGATAAAGGAAAGTGTATTCAGGGATAATGACAAGGAAGCGGTTAAAGTCAGAGAAGAGTTGGAGAAACAGAATATTTTCCTGATGAATCTGATGTCTTCTCCCGGATCAGGAAAGACGACCACGCTGATGCGGACGATTTCCATGTTAAAAGAGGATTTGCGAATCGGTGTTATGGAGGCGGATATTGATTCTGATGTCGATGCTAAGACAATATCAGAATCAGGGGCAAAAGTCATACAGTTACACACAGGTGGAGCATGTCATCTGACTGCCGATATGACGCATCAGGGACTTTACCAGCTTGGTATGGAAGGTCTGGATCTGGTTTTTTTGGAAAATGTGGGGAATCTGGTATGCCCTGCGGAATTTGATACAGGAGCCAGTAAAAATGTGATGATTTGGTCTGTGCCTGAAGGGGACGATAAGCCCCTGAAGTATCCTCTGATGTTTTCAGTATGTGATGTAGTACTAATCAATAAAATTGATACGATTCGTGCATTTGATTTTGACATAGATCGGGCTTATTCGAATATCCGGATGAGAAATCCTAAGGCTGAAATCTTTCCTGTATCTGCTAAGACGGGAGAAGGCTTTGAGTCCTGGACGGACTGGATCAGGCGGAATGTGAGAGTACGTGACAAGTAAACTATAAAGCGAGTATGACATGAAAATTGCTTTTCCAAATGTCATACTCAGTTTTTTTATTTAACGGTCATAATTTTAAAAGAAAGGTAAAGATATTCTCTTGTCCCTGCATCTTTTAAATCAATCCCGGTCAGTTCCCGGATTCTGTCCATTCTGTGCATCAGGGAATTGCGGTGCAGGGACAGTTGGCGTGCGGTGTTGGCAAGACTGCAGTTGTTAATGAGATAAGTGTATAATGTATGATACAGGTCACCTTTTCTTTTCTGATCATGATTTCTTAATATTGAGAGTGCCGGATGTACAGAGGCTTTGGTGGCTTTACTCTGAAGAATGCCGCAGATGTATTCCAGAGCGTATTCTTTGCAGTAATATACCTGGCCTTTCTTTTTTTTCGAGTACTGCAGGGCAATGTCACACTGCTCTGCACAGACTGCAAGCTGTAAGATGTCATGAAATTTAAAGCTGATCCCACAACAAGCGGCACTTTGTTTTAGTTCATACGATAAGATATCCATCATTTTGATTTCAGGAAGATAGAATAAATTAACAAGTATGTAAATAGTCCCCTTCTGCAGGAATACGTAACAGTCTTCCAGAACATTTTCCAGTCTTGATAACAGTGGGTAGGTAATGTCTTTATATTCCGGCGGTATTAGTACTTTAGCCAATATTTTATCGTGTTCATGATTCCAGCCGGCTGTATATAATTTGTGATCAAGCTCATTTTCTGAGATGGGTTGTTCATTGATCAAGTCCTTAAAAACAGCAGTTTCTTCACGCATAACTTTGGTATCAGTATTATGCGTCATCCAGAGCTCGACCAGGTCTCCAAAAATCTCCAAAAGCTGGAAATCCGCGTGCCTGATTTTACTGAAATATTCCAACATAATAATTCTGCCTGCCACATTTCCATGGGTGTATAACATGCGTTGGAGAAAGCGTTTATCAAAATATGGCAGGTTCAGAACTTCTACCTGGTGGCTGAACTTGGAACGATGCAGGTGATATTTCATTTGCTGCAGCTTATCCATTGAATTACTTCCGGTTTTGAGAAGGGTATCCCATTCATGGTCGATGTCGCCTACTCTGTATTTTGATGATAGAGCGATTGCCATATGGTTGGCATCATAAATGACCAGAGGTTCCTGAAAGACGGAGCTGCTTTCGTCAATCATATACTGCAAGTCGCATCCGTCCAGAATCGATTCATATAAACCATCTGCCCAGCTGTTATAAAAGTCAAAGGCATCAAAGATATCGTTTAACGCGAGATCCATATCAGTTGTATTCAGTAAAATCATATCATGTCCGCTTACACAGATTACCTTATCATTTTCATTGGTTATAAATTCATTCGCCCCTGCAAGGTAAACATTTTGTTTTTCAATGTTAATATCTCCTGAAAGTATACGTGCACTTCGGAGGATCGGCTCCCCTCTTTCAATTTTGACAGCTGGCTGATATTTCTCTAACCAGTCTGCCAGTATCCACATGCTTAACTTCATGTTTTTTACCATTTTCCTTTATCATATATATTAGATTCAATTATAGTGCTATATGCACACTTGTGTCAAAGTAAATATATATGTTATCAGATGTTTTGTACCTTTTTTGAGATAAAATTGTTTTATATAATAGAATGAAACAGTAGGTTATCCTATAAGTATATATGGGGCAGTTATCCTAATAATTAAAGTCCTGAGAGGAGAAGTATAAAATGACGGAACGCGAAAATGCATTACGGGTATATCACCATGAAAAACCAGCCCGGTACCTGTACCAGGGAAATATATACTCGATGATATTTTAAATTGGCGAAGCATTCCATTTCCAGAACCTGAAACATGGGATTGGAAAAGTATGGCTGAAATTGAATTGAAAGATTATGACGGTACGAAAGTCCTGACTTATTTTTGTGAGCAGGGGTTGTTTGACCGCCTGACGCAGCTGATGGGGTTTGAGAATGCGCTGATGTCGTTACTTCTTGAGCCGGAAGAATGCACCGAGTTCTTTGAACGAATGGCGGATTATAAGATTCAAATTATTCAACTTGTTGCAAAGTATTATCATCCGGATGTTTTTTTATACTCGGATGATATAGCAAAAGCAGATTCTCTTTTTATGAGCCCGGATACATATCGTGAATTGATTAAACCGAATCAGGCCAGGATCATTCATGCTATTATTGACAATGGAATGATTCCAGAGCAGCATACGTGTGGGAAATGCGAAGCGGTCATCGATGATTATGTTGAAATTGGAATTCAATCTTTCTTCCCTGCACAGGCTTCCAATAATATCGTCGGAATCCAGAAAAAATATGGGGATCGTCTTATAATCAACGGAGGTTTTGACTCGCAAGGGCCTGCCGGGCTTCCAAACGCAGATGAACAGACCTTGCGGGAAGAGGGCCGGAGAACAGCAAGGGAATATGCCGTCAATGGCAGTTATATGTTTATTCCCATGGTAGGCGATATTATGTTCTCAACACCGGAACAGCAAAGGGCAATGGGGATTGTAAGCGAAGAATTCCGTAGAGAATGCAGGAAATTGGGTTTGTAAAATATAGGAAATCAAGGAGAAAATAGTCATGAGTTTAACACCAAGAGAAAATTATTTAAACGCATTGACACATAAGAAAACAGAATGGATCCCGACATTTTCCGTGGATTGTGCATGCGTAGGATTTGGAGCACTTTCCGGTCCATGGATTGAAAAAGGGCCGATGGGCGGCGGATATGATGGATTTGGAGTGCGATGGGTGACACCTTCCTCGGGTGGAGGAGCAGCAATTCCGGCACCAAATGAATTTTTACTTGACTCAGACACAATAACAGACTGGAAGAGGATCATAAAGTTTCCAAATTTGGAGGAAGTTGACTGGAAAGGGATCGCAGAACAGGAATTTGCAATGGTTCATGCAGATCGTGAAAAGCAGGCAATTGATTTTGGATGTGGGAATGGTGTCTATGAAAGGCTGGCATCATTTATGGGGTTTGAAGAGGCATTGATTGCACTGATGGAGGAACCGGAAGCTTGTTACGATTTGATGGAGGCAATTACTGACTATAAGATAGAATTTGCCAAGAAGGTAAAACAATATTATAATCCGGATATTTTTACAAATTATGATGATATTGCAACGGAAAGAGGACCGTTTATGTCTCCGGAAACCTATCGCAAATTGATTAAGCCACATCATAAACGCCTGTATGAAGAAGTAAAAAAACTTGGTATGATTCCGGTACAGCATACATGCGGATACTGTGAACCTTTAATTGAGGATTTTATCGACACTGGAGCTGCGGCCTGGACCTCTGTTCAGCCAACAAATAATATTGAAAAAATTCTCTCTAAATATGGAGATGAATTCGTTCTGATAGGCGGTTTTGACAGCAATGGGAAACCGGCACAAGCCGATGCAACTGTCGAAGAGAGGATGAAAGAGGTTCACAGATGCATGGATATCTATGGAAAATATCCCGGGTATATTTTCTTTGGGTTCGTTCTCGTAGATTCCATAGATCCAGAAGAAACAGGTAAAGCGTTGGCACCTATTTTTGAAGAAGCAAGCAGATATAGTCGTGAACTTGCAGCAAAAATTTGAAAGGTTTTATAATTTGAAGATTATAATTTTTGGAGGATTTCTAGGTTCTGGAAAAACCACTGTACTGCAGCAGATGGCACGTTTTCTGGCGGAACACGAAGCAAACAGCAAAGCAAATACAAAGGTTGTTATTGTTGAAAATGAAATCGGCGAAGTCGGAATCGATGATCAGGTTTTAAAAAGTGCTGGCTTCAAGGTAAGTAATATTTTTTCCGGCTGTGTCTGCTGCACTCTTAAATCCGAACTGATTAAAAGTGTAAAAGAAATCCAGGAAAAGATGAATCCTTCATGGGTCGTGATTGAGGCGACAGGAGTGGCTTATCCTGGCAGCATAAGAAAAGCATTGGCGGAAAATTTAGGACTTGAAGCATATATCATAACAATTGCAGATGCCAGTAGATGGAAAAGGCTTGTAAATGCTATGCAAATTCTTGTTAGCGGTCAGTTGGAAGATAGTATGACGGTCCTGATCAATAAAACTGATCTGGTAGATGAAGATACTCTGGAGACTGTGAAAAGCAGCGTGATATCTTATCATGATTCTGTTGAGGTATTTATGATATCAGCCAAACAAGGAATTCCGGAAGATGTACTCGAGAAAATAATGGGACATGTGGAGGAACAGCAAGATGGAAAATAAGATGGACATGGACACGATGGATCATAACCATGAATCTATTCCTGCCACTGAGCATACCTGTAATCAGGGGCATATTCATACCGGACTAAAGGCCTATATGCATGAGGGCGCTTCCGTGATATCCGCAGAATTAGAAGTTTATAATTCTGTGAAAGAAATAAGGCAGCAACTGACGACAGACATTGAAGAGTTGTCACACTGGGTAGATGTACACCATGGTATTGTGGGACATATCAAGGCATTTATAAAAGAAGGTGGCAATGGATATATGTTGTCAAGCACGGGTGAAGATGTACAATGTAAAGAGATTTCAGAATCAGTACTTCAGATTTCGATTGCGGTCATTGTGTTCCAGATTGATCTAAAACAAATAAAACAACAAATCGAGAAGATACTTGAAAAATATAAATAGGCGAATACAAGTGTCGACAAAGGGATGGAGTATTGAGATCTCAACATTCTGTTTTACGAAAGCCATTCTCTTTCTTCTTCCACCAGTTCGTCTTTCACCTGAAGTATAGAAATCATCGAGTCATGAATCTCCCTTCCTTCGTCGAAAACACCATCCTTTGTACACCAGATCAGACAGATGCCGAGGATCTGATTTCGAATGGTGTGATAAATGTCCAGCGGTGAACGGGTATTGAGAAACTGCCCTTCCTGCTGGCCTTTTTTTATGATCTGTACTGTGTCTTCTTTTGTATTGTTTTCTGTTTCCGGGAAGAATGTAGATCGGCTGTTCTGCAGATTGATCATAATAATGGATGAAAGTATGTCAGAACCCATCTCTACGGTCCAGTCCACGGTAGGCTTAAAAATCAGCCAGAGTTTGAGCCAGCAATTATCTGTCGTGATGATCTTGGTATGATATTTTCCGGGAATCTGAGTATTGTCATAGAAGGAGTCTATAATTGCATCTTTGCTTTTGAAATGATAATAAAAGGTTCCCCTTTGTATATCCATGGCATCGCAGATATCCTTGATGGATACATTTTGATATCCCTTTTCTTTAAATAATTCGACAGCAGTATTGATAATTGTAATCTTTGTTTTTGTCCCATCGCTTGGCATATTCATTCCCCTGTTAATATAAGATACCTTAACTATAGCATAGTAAAAAAAAGATGTAAATATTTGACTGTAATCTATTGACAAAATAATAACAATGGTTTATAGTCTTTTTTATACACGTGTACAAATTAAACTATATAAGAGGTGCAATAAGAATGGGTAATTTAACTGCAACATTCCAACCGTGGAAAATTGGTAACATTGAAATTAAGAACCGGACTGTCATGGCGGCGATGGGAATTCACTCCCCGCGAATGGTAAACAGTGACAACAGTTACACGCAGGACGGAATCGACTATTTTGTTGAAAGAGCCAAAGGGGGCGTTGGTCTGATTGTGACCGGTGGCATGGCTGTGCAGAATAAGTATGATTCCGTGGAAGGCGGGAACTGTGTTCTGAATTCAGGTGATGAATTTATCACAAACACGAAAAAACTGACTGAAGCAGTACATAAATATGGAACTAAGATTGTCTGTCAGTTAAGTGCTGCATCGGGACGTACCGCTCCGGTTTGGTTCATGTCCGGGGAACCGATCGCACCATGTGATGGACTTCCTAATGTATGGAAACCGGAGATTAAACACAGGGCACTTACAAAAGAAGACATTGAGATGTATTTACACGGATTTGAGGTAGGCGCAAAACTGTGTCAGGATGCCGGATTCGACGGTGTAGAAATTCATGCTATGCATGAGGGATATCTGCTGGATCAGTTCTCACTGGCAAATATGAACACCAGAGATGATGAGTACGGTGGAGCGAAACTGGAAAATCGTATGAGATTCGCAAAGGAGATTGTTGAGCGGATCCATGCTGCATGCGGCGATGATTTCCCTGTTTTGATGCGTTATAGTGTGACATCGAAAATGAAGGGATTTAATCAGGGAGCACTTCCGGGAGAAGAATATGAAGAATTCGGCCGTTCCAGAGAAGAATCTGTAGAAGCTGCAAGGCTGCTCGAAAAATACGGGTATGCTGCTTTAGATGCAGATAATGGGACTTATGACTCCTGGTTCTGGGCTCATCCTCCGGTTTATATGCCGGAACAGTGCAATCTGGACGACTGTGCATTTATCAAGGAAAAAGTGAATATCCCTGTAATCTGTGCAGGACGGATGGAGGATCCCGAAGCTGATGAAAAAGCAATCCGAGAAGGCAAAATTGATGCGATTGGTCTTGCAAGAAGTCTTTTGGCTGATCCTTACTGGCCCAAAAAAGCGGAAAATGATGACGAAGAGGATATTCGTCCCTGTATCGCCTGCCATGTGGGATGCCTGCAGAGAATTTTCAATATGAAGGATATGAGCTGTGCACTGAATCCTGCCTGCTGCAATGAGAGAGATTATGAGTTAAAACAGACGGATTCACCAAAGCATGTGATGGTCATCGGCGGCGGCATTGCTGGCATGGAAGCGGCAAGAGTTGCGGCTTTAAGAGGACACAAGGTGGACTTGTATGAAAAATCAGACGAATTAGGCGGGATGTTTATCGCTGCTTCGTCTATGAGCTTTAAAGATGCAGACAGAAAGCTGATTGAATGGTACAAGAGACAGATGGAAAAGACAGGTGTTACGGTTCATATGAATTGTGAAGTCACGACTGAACAGGTGCAGACTGAAAAACCAGATGTTGTTTACGCAGCGACGGGTTCTACACCCAGAGTATTGTCAGGAATTGAAGGGCTTGACTCTCATGTGATTTCAGCAGTTGATGCCCTACTGGGTAAGAAACCAATTGGTGAGAAGGTAGTCATCATTGGCGGAGGTCTTACTGGAATTGAAATGGCTTATGATCAGGCACTGGCAGGAAAAGAAGTGAATGTCGTAGAAGTTCTTCCTGAGATCCTTTCCAAGAAAGAAGATCTGTGTGCCGCAAATGAGAACATGCTCAGGATGGCGATTGAGCAGTATCATATCGGTATTCACACCGATACGAAGGTAGTCAAAATATCGGAAGACAGTGTCACAATTGAGAAAGATGGAAAACAATCTGTTCTTCCGGCTGATACCGTGATTAGCAGCATCGGATATATTTCCGACAATTCACTCGCTGAGAAACTAAAGGACTACGATGGTCATGTCGAGTCACTAGGCGATTGTGATCATGTATCCAATCTGATGGGCGCAATCTGGAAAGCTTATGAATCAGCAAGCCAGATTTGATCTGGTTTTCAGATATTGAGACACTTTGTGCCGCAATTATTTTACCATGCTGGGACAAAGGAATCCCAACACAATTGACAAGAGGAGTGGATTCTTCATGTTTGATCGAGTATCCGCGTTCTCTTGTTTTTTTAGCTCTATAAGGAGTTCATCCCAGTCAGTAATGGTATGTTCAGTAAATGTAGTTAATCCATCAGGGTACAGACTGCGCACTTCCTCTTCTGACTACTCTTGTAGAAATGTTTGTCTCATGCTATGATAAATGAAACAAATAGGTCAAAGGGGGTTTCGATATGGACTATTTACAAATTCCGGTTGGTATATCTGATTTTAAAAAAATTCGGGAAGAGGAGTACTACTATATTGACAAGAGTGGATTGATTCAGGAATTACTGAAATCCGAATCGACAGAAGTAACATTGATTACACGGCCTCGCCGTTTTGGAAAAACACTTAATATGAGTATGCTTGCTCATTTTTTTGATGTTCGTGAAGATAGCAGAGAGTTGTTTAAGGGATTGGAAATATCGAGAAATCAGGATCTATGTGCGCCATGGTTGAACCAATGGCCAACATTATCTGTTTCTTTTAAAGATGTAAATGGGACGTCATTTGAAAATGCCTTTCGATTGTTGAAGTTTGTAATTTCGGATCTATGTGTGGAGCATGCATATCTAAAAGACAGTGACAAAGTAAGCGAAGCGCATAAACAAATTTTTCTGAGATTAGAACATCAGACGGCATCCCTGACGGATATACAAAGTTCCCTTTTTGTTATAATGAAGATGATGAGGGCATACTATGGAAGACCCGTGATTCTCCTACTTGATGAATATGATGTTCCAATTGCCAAGGCGGGATAGAAGTAAACGCAGAGCTGTTGTATTTGAAGCAAAAATTGCAAGATCATCTGAATCTCTTGAAAAAGAATGTCGGGAAGCATTAAATCAAATTGAGGATAAACAATATGCCAGAAAGATAGAACACAGTGGATATAAGTCTGTCATTCGATATGGCATCGCTTTCTACAAAAAAAGCTGCCTGGTAAAAAATCAATATTGATCAGGATTGTGAGAACATGTAGTGTCTGACAATTCATATTTCATGAACATAGAAGGAGAAAGGAGATTATTTTATGTATTTATTTCAACCATTTACAGTCAAGAATATGACAATACGAAACCGGGTCGTTATGCCGCCCATGTGTATGTACAGTGCGGACACCCATGGAATCGCAAATGATTTTCATTTTACTCATTACACGTCACGAGCAGTGGGACAGGCTGGATTGATTATCATGGAGGCAACCGGTGTTCAGTCCTGCGGCCGAATCTCAGATCACTGTCTTGGATTGTGGAATGACGAACAGGCAGAGGCTATCACACCGATTGTCCATGCCTGCCGGGAATATGGGACAAAGATGGCAATTCAACTCAATCATGCCGGGCGCAAATGCGAAGCACAGGAGAAGACGATCCTTGCACCGAGTGCCATTCCGTTTGAAGACGGGTCTCCGATGCCGAAAGAGATGACAAAAGGCGATATCAAAGATGTTATTGACGCTTTCCGATCTGCAGCAAAACGGGCAGCAGACATCGGTTTTGATGCACTTGAAATTCACGGGGCTCATGGATATCTGATTAGTGAATTCTTATCGCCTCTGATCAATCATCGCAGCGATGAGTATGGCGGTTCGACAGAGAACAGAAGCCGCATCCTGATCGAAGTGCTGAAAGCTGTCCATGAGGTATGGCCCAAAGAGAAACCGGTTCTACTGCGTGTCTCTGCGGAAGACTATGAAAAAGACGGGATGCATGCAGATGAAATGGCAAAGATTGTTAATCTTGTGAAACCTTATATTGATATTTTGGATGTGAGTACCGGAGGAGTTGTTTCGACGCCGCCAACTGCGATCTATCCGGGTTATCAGGTGAAGATCGCGGAAAAACTGAAAGAAGCGACAGGACTTCCGACAATTACTGTCGGCTTGATTGTGGAAGCACATCAGGCAGAGGAGATACTGGGTGAAGATCGTGCGGATTTCGTTGCGCTCGGCCGGGAACTGCTGCGTGATCCCTACTGGGTACTGCATACGGCAAGAAACTTAGATGTGCAATATCCGTTTCCGGAGCAGTATGAGAGAGCGTTTGAAGCCAGAAAATAGCACAAAGTGGTGATAGGCTCCGAGTAGAATTGGAGCCTATATTTTTGACCTTTTTCAGGACACGTTCAATGAAAGATGTTATAATGGAATAAAAATAAATTCAAAAACGTGAGGATAAAATAATATGAACGACACGATGATAAACATTGAATCTGCGATGGAGCTGCTTCCTGGCTTTCAGTATCTGTATAAAGGTGATACAGATGAACTTGACGCTTCTATTATCGGGCACATAATAAAACAGGGATGGGCAATGGAATCATCATCAGAAACCAGAATAAATGCGGTTTTTCAGGCAGGTATGGATAAGAATGATATTTACTGCACGTCTTCTTCAAGTCTGTCAACGATAAAAGGTGCAATTGGAAAATGCAGATTTATTGCTTCAGGAATGGATGAGCTGAAATTGATCAATGAAGTTGCTTCTGACTATCTGGCACACGGGCATCTGGAATCTGTCGGTTTATCTGTAGTTGCAGATGATTATGATGATGAAAAACTAAAAGGTTTTCGGATGAAAGATCTCCCGGAACTGTCCAAAGAAGCTCGAAGACTGCCGTTTATCTCTATCCGAGGGTGTTTTATTCTGGGAAATGTTAATCGCCTTACAGGTGAAAGTCTCGGAAGATACATACAAAACTGTTATGGAACTGCGAAGCAGATCTCTACGCTGATTCCATGTAAAATATCATATGTAAATCTGGCGGGCTGTCTGCAGCCCGTTCTCAGAACGATTGGAGAAGGACAGGAAGCCAGTAAGGAACTTAAAACTCTGTCAGATATTGTGAGCAGTCTCAACAAAACTCCATTTAATGCAGGACTGTTGATTCAATGATAATAAGGAGGTACGCATTTACAGCGTACCTTCTGTCAGATAGTAGTATGAGGAAAAAATCATATGGGGGAAATAATCGTGTCAGATGATATTTATACCGTGATCGTAGCGGATGATGAGGAAGAGATCCGAAGAGGAATTGTAAGGAGGGTGAATTGGGAGAGGGTCGGCTTTCAAGTGATTGGAGAAGCTGAGAACGGTGCGGATGCGCTGGAACTTGTGGAAAAGCTGGAGCCGGATCTTCTGCTCACGGATATCCGTATGCCCTTTTTGTCCGGAATTGAGCTTGCTCGGGAAATACGGGAAGTGCGTCCCACGGTTCAGATTGCATTCTTAAGTGGCTACGATGATTTCTCATATGCTCAGCAGGCGATTCAGTACAACATTGTAAGCTATATGTTAAAGCCCATTTCATCGGGCGAAATGGAAGAGGAACTGGCAAAGATAAAAGCGGATATGGACAAAAAGTTTGCACTGTTTCGCAAAAACAGCCAGAACAAATATGAGATGAAAAAATCCGAATTCCTCCTGCCACTTCTGCTCGACAGTTTTCAGCAGAGCCTGACATCGGAAGAAGAGCTGGAGGAACATGCTCTGTCCTGTGGTCTTCTTCGTCCTCCGAAACCGGAGAATATGGAATATGTTGTGTTGGTAGTCGGTATGGAAGATGAGTCAGGACAGGATATGACAACCAGAAACAGTGTCCATGCGGTTGATACAATCTTAAAGAAATACATCCGTTATGCGAGCTGTTATCTGAAAGGGCGGGTTGTATCTGTTCTTGCTGCCACACAGCAGAGCCAGAGTAAATACCTTCATATCATCGTGGAAGAGATCGTAGAAAGTGTGGAGCGTATGATGCAGGTAAGATGCCAGATTGGTGTGAGCCGGAGCATAAAGATACTTGGCAGCTGTCGGGAAGGTTATCTGGAGGCCATGACTGCGCTCAGCTATTCCAAACCCGGAAAAAGCAGTGTATATTTCATCTCAGATGAGGAACAGAAAGAAAGCCTGGAGCAGGAAGATTTTAATATTATAACTGAAAAAATTGAATCACTGTTACGTGGCGGTACAAAAGAAGAGATGCTGAATTATCTGGATAAACTGGGACATGAGATGAGCCTGGGAAAGAATTCCCTGATGGCATGCTTTATCCTGATCTCACAGATTTCAGCGTCCGTCTATAAAGTTGTTTATTCCATTGCCGGAGATGAAGGGATACAAAAACTCCAGGATACATATCCGATTGGAAAAATGCAGGATATGGAGAGAACAGCAAAAAATTTTGAATATATGACGCAGCTTTGCCTGTCAGCAAGAAAACTTCTGTCCGAACAGAGAAAAAAGAGCAGCGAGGTGACCTGTTCTCTTGTGGTGCAGATTATTCATGAGAAATATGACAGTCAGGATCTTTCTGTGCTTTCAATCAGTCAGGAACTCGGGCTTTCTCCCAATTATCTGAGTGGTCTGATCAAGAAAAATACGGGCAATACTCTGGTAGAAATGATTACAGACAAAAGAATTGAGAGTGCAAAACAACTTCTCTGTGGCACTTCACTTAAGATTGGGGAAATTGCGGGGAAATGTGGTTATAAGGATCAGTATTACTTCAGTCACTGCTTTAAGAAGAAGACAGGCTTATCTCCGAACAGCTTCAGGAGGCAGCATGAAAAACAGGGAAAATAAGAGAAATGTATCGATATCAGAAATCTTCATCGCCATGGTTATGACGATCGTGATTATCACATCCATTGCGGCTGCTATGATCTTCGTACAGATTTATAAGAACTCTATGGAACAGAGTGCTGTAACAAGTGGTACGCAGATCAGCGGACAGGTACTGAACACAGTAGAAAACTATACGAATGAAATGCAAAATGTCATGGGACAGATTGTGCTGCATATGAAGAAGGGTTCTCCGGAAGATCTTTCATTTATCCAGAATATGGTTGAGATGCGTTCGGATATCGTTTCGGTCACTACTTATGACAGTGAGAAAAATCTGATCGACTGCTGGAATACCGGACAGGAGCTCAAAGAAAAAAGCGCTGATCACGCGGTCTATACAGACGAAAGCCCGGGGGACGGACATCTAAGTATCTCAAAGCCTCATGTGGAGTCCCTGTTTGTGGAATACTATCCGTGGGTTGTTACACTCTGTCAGAAGATCCCAGGCCCAGATGGAAACGAGATTTCGGTCAATATGGATATTCGCTTTTCTGATATCGCAAATTATATTGATAATGTGGGAATCGGCCTGCACGGATATGTATATATTGCCGATCTCGATGGGAATCTGATCTATCATCCGCAGCAGCAGTTAATATATTCCGGACTTAAGAAAGAAAAGGGAACAAAATTTAAAGAGGGAACACATATCGAATCCGATGCGATCTACACCGTACATAATCTGAAAAACTGCGACTGGAAGATCGTAGGCGTTTGCTTTGTGGATGAGATGATTACAGCGAAGGTAAAAAACGCAGTGAAAAATCTCCTTGTGATGTTATGCGGAATCCTCGTAGCAGTTTTCCTTCTGGGGCTGGCGTTTTCAGAGCTTTTTTCGGCACCGGTCAAAAGGCTTGTGCATGCGATGCGTGGATTTGAAAAAAACACCGAGAACTTCGTCTTTACTCCGGTACAGGGAACGACAGAAATTACAACCTTGTCAAAATCGTTCGGACATCTGGTGGTTCGCATACAGAAATTAATGGAGCAGGTGAGAAAAGAGGAAATCAGTCTCCGCAAAACAGAACTGAAGGCACTTCAGGCGCAGATCAATCCGCATTTCCTCTATAATACTCTGGATGCGATTGCATGGATGTGCGAGGACGGGCGAAGTGAAGAGGCGGAGGAGATGGTAAACGCTCTCGCACGACTTTTTCGAATCAGCATCAGTAAAGGGCACGAACTGATTCCGGTCGCGAAAGAAGTTGAACATGCTAAGAGTTACCTGAAAATCGAGAATTTCCGCTATAAAAACCAATTCACTTATTCTTTCGACGTACAGGAGGAATGTCTCAGCTATTTCTGTAACAAGATTACCCTTCAGCCCATTATTGAAAATGCAATTTATCACGGGGTCAATCAGATGGTCGACGAAGGTGAGATACAGATCCGTATCTTCATGGATCAGCAGGATATTGTCTTTCAGATTGAGGATAATGGGATTGGTATGACCGAAGAACAATGCAGTGAAATCCTGCATCATGAGTCGAGCGACAGGGTGGGAATTGGAATAAAAAATGTAAATGACCGGATAAAAATTTACTTTGGTGATGCTTATGGTCTTTCTATTATGAGCGAACTCGACGAGGGAACCTGCGTCACTATCCGTATACCAAAGGTCGAGGAGGATAATGATTATGGGAAAAAGTAAGAGAAAAATCATACTTTCGATCGGAGCCGGAGCAGCACTGCTTATCACTATCTTCGCTGTCACTTTTGGCGGAAATATGTGGTTCCCGGGAAATAAAGAGGAGAATGGGAACTCACTAGATAAGCATAAAGTTGTGTTTATCACAAAATCCACAGATTCCGCATTCTGGCAGTCTGCCTATGCAGGTGCAAATGCCGCAAGTGCAGAATATAATCTGGACCTGATTTGTGAGGGACCTGACAGTGAGGAAAAGTATGAGACGCAGAACCGGATGATCAATCAGGCAATCAAAGATAATGCAGATGCGATTATCCTGTCGGCAATTGATTTTGAGGCAAATGCAAAGGCAGTGGACCGCGCGGCCGGAAATGGAATCGAAATTGTGGTCGTTGACAGCCCTGTTGACAGTTCCAAAGTGAAATGCTATATCGGGACAGACAACTATGAGGCCGGATGCATGGCGGGGGAAGAAGCACTGGAGAATGAAGTCAAAAACCTGAAAATCGGAATCGTAAATTTTGATAAAAATACAGAGAATGGCCAGATGAGAGAGAGCGGATTCCGCGATACAGTGAAGAAGGATAAGCGGACGGATATTGTATCATCCATCAATGTCAAATCGACAGTGCAAGATGCGAAACAGGGAACTATTCAGATGTTGAAAAGTTATCCTGAGATTAATGTTATTGTGACCTTCAATGAATGGACCAGTCTGGGAGTAGGGTATGGAGTCGAAAGCATGGAACGCAGCGATGATACACAGGTGATAGCTTTTGACAGCAATGTCAAGTCTGTGAGCATGCTCGAAAATGGTGATGTCGATGCGCTGATTGTCCAGAATCCCTATGCGATTGGATATATGGGCGTGGAAAGTGCTTATTCGTTAATCAATGGGCAGGAAGTAAAAGATAAGGAAATCGAGACCTCCAGTATTCTGGTGACCAGAGAAAATATGTATAATGAGAAAAGTCAGCGGGCCCTGTTCTCATTTGGTAAAGAAGACAGTCTGAAATCGTAGATCAAAAGACAGCTGCAAAACGGAACCGTAGAATAACGCAAAAAGTAAATAGTATAACGCATGTACTCTGTTTCGACTTCATGGTATTCTCTTTTTATACGAATTGAC
>DHNM01000028.1:33635-49310 GCA_002409525.1 Eubacterium sp. UBA5416
CTGCCGACGTAAAAAGGAGGATGAATGATGAAGAAAAAATTACTGGCTGTTATGCTTACAGCGACAATGTCCCTGGGGATGTTTGCAGGTTGTGGAAACTCGGATGATAAGAGCGGAGGATCAGGCAGCGGCAAAAATGCCACGAGTGCTTCCGGAAAGGAAACAAGTGATAAAAAATCAGATTCTGATGCCAATGTAGCCGTATTCTACTATACATATTCGGATACCTATATTGCTTCCGTGCGAACTCTGTTAGATAAAAGACTGGATGAGATGGGAGTTGAGTACCAGGATTACGATGGGAACAGCAATCAGACGACCCAGAATGAGCAGATCGACACTGCTATTCAGACGGGAGCAACCATGCTCGCGGTGAATATCGTTACTTCCGGATCTGTAGATGCTTCTTCACAGATCGTGGATAAAGCACAAGCAGCGGGGATCCCGGTTGTATTCTTTAACCGCGCGGTGGAAGATGATAAGACAGAAGGAGAAGTTCTTGGAAGCTACGACCAGTGTGCATTTGTAGGAACAGATGCTCCGGAGGCCGGACATATGCAGGGAGAGATGATCGGAAAATATCTCTCAGAGAATTTTGACACCGTAGATTTAAACGGTGACGGAAAGATTTCTTATGCGATGTTCATGGGACAGCTTGGCAATGCAGAGGCAATTTATCGTACACAGTTTGCGGTGGAAGATGCAGATAAGGTTCTGAAGGAAGCCGGAAAACCTGCTTTAGAATATTTTGATTCATCGAATTCGGATAAATACCAGGTAGATCAGGATGGAAACTGGAGTGCAACCGCGTCAAACAACTATATGACAACAAATCTCTCACAGTATAATGAAGGAAATAACAACATGATTGAGCTTGTCATCTGTAATAATGACGGTATGGCAGAAGGTGCGATCTCAGCGTTAAATGACAAAGGCTATAATCTGGGGACGGATAAAGACGGCAAATCGATTCCGGTGTTTGGCGTGGATGCAACAGACTCGGCAAAACAACTGATCGGGGACGGCAAGATGACCGGAACGATCAAGCAGGATGCAGATGGAATGGCTGACTGTATCGCACAGCTGACACAAAATGCTGCGGATGGAAAAGAAATCATGGATGAAACAGACGCTTATACTATTTCTGACAAAGTCAGCAATAAGATTTATATTCCATACGGAGAATACACCGGGGAAGATTAATGTCCAAAATCATAGGTAAGGGAAAGGCGGCGGTCAGTCGGTTGGCCGTCGCTTTCCCTGGTTAAGGTGACTGGATGACGGAAGACAGGAGGCAGATATGGAACAGAATGTTTTATTGCAGATGACAGATATCTGTAAAGAATTCCCGGGTGTAAAAGCACTGGATCATGTGTCTTTGACAGTGAGACCGGGTACCGTACATGCTCTGATGGGTGAAAATGGTGCCGGAAAATCTACGCTGATGAAGTGTCTCTTCGGAATTTACGAAAAGGACAGCGGAAAGATTGAACTGGAAGGGAAAGAAATCAATTTTAAGAATTCAAAAGAAGCTCTCGAGAACGGGGTGGCCATGGTTCACCAGGAATTGAACCAGGCTCTGAAACGGAGTGTCATGGACAATCTGTGGCTTGGACGATATCCAAAGATTGGAAAAGTCATGGTAAATGAAAGAAAGATTTACAATGACACGAAGAGAATCTTCAAAGAGTTAAAGATAAATGTAGATCCAAGGAGGATCATGGGCACGATGCCGGTATCACAGCGGCAGATGGTGGAGATTGCAAAGGCTGTGTCGGTAAATGCGAAGGTGATCGTTTTTGATGAGCCGACTTCTTCCCTCACCGAGGAGGAAGTGGAGCATTTGTTCGAGATCATAAGGATGTTGAAACAAAGAGGATGCGGAATCATTTACATTTCTCATAAAATGGCAGAGATTAAGAAAATTTCCGATGAGATCACGATTATGCGTGACGGGACATGGATCGCAACGGAAGATGCGAACCGCCTTGAGATGGACGAGATTATACGTTTGATGGTCGGACGTCCGCTCACGAAACAATTTCCACCCAAGACGAATCATCCGGAGGATCTGGCTCTGGAGGTGGACCATCTGTCGGGGATGTACTCATTACTTCACGATGTGACATTTCAGGCGAGAAGGGGTGAGATTCTGGGAATTGCGGGGCTGGACGGAAGTGGACGGACCGAGCTCTTGGAGACCATATTTGGAATTTCGACGAGAAAGTCCGGGACGATTCGGCTGAACAATAAAACAGTTAAGAATAAAAACTCCGAGGATTCCATCAGAAATGGATTTGCTCTTCTCACTGAGGAGCGGCGTGCGACGGGTGTCTTTAACATCCTAAACATCAGAGAAAACAGTGTTATTTCAAGCCTTAAAAGGCATAAAAAGTATGGATTTTACCTGAGTGAACATTCTATGAGGGATGATACGCAGAGGTATATCGAGGCACTGCATATCAAGACTCCCAGCCAGGAGACCAAGATTCGGGCACTGTCGGGAGGAAATCAGCAGAAGGTGATTCTCGGAAGATGGATGCTCACAGACCCGGAGGTGCTGTTACTGGATGAGCCGACAAGAGGGATCGATGTCGGGGCAAAGTATGAGATTTATCAGCTGATTATCGATCTGGCAAACAAGGGGAAGGTTGTTATCGTAGTATCCTCGGAAATGCCTGAACTCATAGGCATCTGCGACAGAATTCTTGTCATGTCGGGGGGAAGACTCGCAGGAGAGGTTTCCGCCGAAGATGCCACGCAGGAAAAGATTATGACTTATGCTGCAAAATATGTATGATACAAGGGTCGAAAAGTTATGGCTTTTCATGCAAGCATGAAGCCCGAAAGGGCGGACTTTGAATGTTTGTAGGATTGCGTGAGTACAAAGTACGGAGCAATCCGTGTATTATAAAGAAACAAAAATAGGAGGCTTTACGGATGAAAGCAATTTCAAATATAAAAACGCGGTATCAGGATTACCGCGCTTTGGATGGAAGAGAAAAAGTGCAGGCGTGGAAAGAAGGGCTGATCAACAATGCTATTTACATTATGATCATCATCGCCGTCATTTACACCTATACGAAAAACCAAAGGTTTTTGAGCACATCTTCGATTATCAACATCATTTCACTTTCCGCGGCGAATATACCGATTGCCTGTGGAATTGCCGGCACGATCGTTCTTACCGGGACAGATCTTTCTGCCGGTCGTGTAGTCGGGCTGACGGCATGTATCTCAGCGTCACTCCTACAGTCGACATCATATGCAACTAAGATATTCCCGGACCTTCCGGTTCTTCCGATTCCGCTGGTTATCCTGATTGTGCTCATCGTGGGTGGGATTGTCGGATGGGTAAACGGCTTCTTCGTCGCCAAGTTTCACCTGCATCCATTTATCGTAACTTTGGCCACCCAGCTGATTGTCTATGGTATCCTGCTGATGTACATCATGTTAAATGGTAACAACGGACAACCGCTTTCCGGTCTTGACAAATCCTTTAAGAACTTTGTGACGGGAAGCATTTTGAAGATTGGCGGTGTACCTGTTCCCAATTATGTCTGGTACGCCTGCGTCGTCATCGCTTTTATGTGGTTTGTCTGGAATAAGACTACATTTGGAAAAAATATGTTTGCTGTAGGATCAAACCCTGAGGCGGCAAACGTATCCGGTGTCAATGTTATGAGAACTACGATTCAGGTACATACTCTGGCAGGCTGCATGTATGGGATCACAGGATTTATCGAATCGGCCCGTATTGGCTCCAATCAGGCGAGCACCGGACTGAACTATGAGGCAGATGCAATCGCCGCGTGCGTGATCGGCGGTGTGTCGTTCGTAGGAGGTACCGGAAAGATCAGCGGCGTCGTGATGGGCGTGTTTATTCTGAGAATCATCTTTGTCGCGTTAAACTTCCTCTCGATCAACCAGAACCTGCAGTATGTGATTAAAGGTCTGATCATTCTGATTGCATGCTCTGTTGATATGAGAAAATATCTGGTGAGAAAGTAGAATTGGAGGAACGTTGATTATGGAACAGAAAAATCCGGAAGAAAAAGACGGATGGAAAAATAATGCAAGAGTTGCAATCTATGCAATGGCCGGCGTATATCTGCTGTCACTCTCGTATCATATGTTCAAGGCAATATCCTCCACAAATGGAAACGAACAGCTGCTGATGATCGTCTTTACAATTCTGTTTACGATCATTGGATTAGGGATGGTGTTCTTTGGGATCATCAGCGGATATAAAAACAGAAAAGAAATGAGAGACGGGAAGAGAGAAGAGGAGGGCTCTGCCGGCATTTAAAAAATGAAATAAGGGGCTTCTATGGACATTTTATCTTTTTTGGTTTAAAATGGTAAATTAACATCAATCTATGGAGGATAAAGAAGAAAATGATGAGTTTATTTGATTTGACGGGTAAAGTAGCAGTGGTTACAGGGGCAAGCTCGGGCCTTGGCGCTGATGCGGCACTGGCATACGCCAAGGCAGGAGCAGATGTAGCTTTGCTTGCCAGAAGAGTAGAAAAGCTTGAGAAAGTTAAAACTGAGATTGAGAAGACAGGAAGAAAAGCAATTGCTGTCGGCTGTGATGTTTCAGATGAGAACAAGGTCAAAGCGGCAATCGAGCAGGTTTTGGATGCTTTCGGTCGTATTGATATCCTGCTGAATGATGCCGGAGTAGCAGTTGGAGGTGGTGTAGATACATTGACCGTAGAAGACTGGGATAAGTCTTTTAATACAAATGTCAAAGGAATATTCCTGGTATGCAAATATGTTATTCCTCACATGAAAGAGCAGAATTATGGAAAAATTGTCAATGTTGCATCTATCAATGCGGTGATAGCTGACAAAGGTGATATGTTTATCAGACATTCTTACAACGCGTCCAAATCTGCTGTTCTGGGCTTAACAAAAGGCATGGCGGCATCTTATGCGAGATATGGAATTACAGTAAACGCTGTGGGACCCGGTCTTTTCGAGAGCGAGATGACAAGTGGTACGCTGTTTAAGTCCGATGAATTTCTGAAATCTTATAACTATACGAATCCGGCGGGACGTCCCGGAAAACGAGGAGAATTGAACGGTACAATTCTCTATTTCTCAAGTGATGCTTCCAGTTATGTTCAGGGACAGTTTGTTATTGTCGATGGAGGAAGTGCTATTGTATAATCATCAAATCCTGGTTTGAAAAAGTACTGACGATGTATGGAACATCCGACGGAATTACACTGAATAAAAAAGGGATCCAAGAAAATAAAACATAGAAAAGGCTTCATGAGCAATTGAGATCGTGCTTATGGAGCTTTTTTTAAAATGAATTATTTGCTAATAATATGTCCCGGTGTATGAATAGTTTTTCTAAAAATTAACAATAATAAGTCCGGGAACATTTAAACTTTGTAAGATGTTTGAAATGTACACACAAATTTGACAATAGGATAAATTGCATATATACTAGTATATGATACATAGGTCCAGAAAAAATGCGGCCTAAACAAATATGAGAATGGAGATGTTTTATGATTCAATTTGAAGATATCACAAAGAAATATAGAACGCAGCGTATTCTTTCTGATATCAGTTTTAATGTAGATGATGGAAATCTTGTTGCCATTATTGGTGAAAGTGGTTGTGGAAAGACAACTCTTTTAAAGATGGTTAACCGCCTTGTTAAGCCGACTTCAGGAACGATCCGTATAGACGGAAAGAATATTCAGGAGATAGACGAGGTTGAACTGAGAAGGAATATTGGATATGTAATACAACAGACCGGATTGTTCCCACACATGACGGTTAGGCAGAATATTGAGCTGATTCCAAAGCTTCAGAAAGTGAAACCGGAAGAGCTTGAAAAGAATACAATACGGCTGATGAAAATGGTGGGACTTGACAGTGCCGAGTATCTGGATCGCTATCCGACGGAATTAAGTGGCGGACAGCAGCAGAGAATAGGTGTTGCCCGTGCATTTGCCACGGATCCAGATGTTATACTGATGGACGAGCCTTTTTCTGCATTGGATCCGATTACGCGTTCTGATTTGCAGGATGAGCTGCTGGAGATTCAGTCAAAGATTAAAAAGACAATTGTTTTTGTCACTCACGATATGGATGAGGCAGTAAAGATTGCCGATAAAATCTGTATCATGAATGGCGGACATATCCTGCAGTACGATACACCGGAGAATATTATGAAAAATCCGGCAAATGACTTTGTATCGAGCTTTGTCGGTAAGAAGAGAATCTGGTCTTCGCCGGAATATATAAAGGTTTCAGATATCATGATTGAAAGACCGATTACGGTTTCAAAGAATATTTCAGCCCTGCGGTGCATCGATAGAATGAGACAGAATAAAGTAGATACTCTTTTGGTTGTGGATCCGGATACTCACGTATTTCGGGGAATTCTTCGTGCACGCCGCTTAAGAAGAGCCGAAGATAAGAATTTACCGGCAGAACAGTTTATGAAGACAAAGGTCAGAACTCTTGGTCCCGAACAGAGCATGACAGATGCACTTAAGGTTGTTACGGATAAATATACCCCTGTCCCTGTTGTTGACGATGAGAATCATCTGGTGGGACTTATCACAAAGAGCAGTCTCGTAACGACGCTCAGTCAGCAATATATAGATGATGATGAAGAAGAGGAGGATGAGGAATGAGTTTTATCCAGTATGTTCAGGAAAATTATCCCCAAATCTTAAGTCTGCTGCTTGCGCATATCAAGCTGACAGGTATTTCTGTAGGTCTGGCAATTCTTATTGGTGTTCCTGTGGGAATTCTCATCGCATATGCCAAGAAGATCAGCAAACCGGTACTTGCAATAGCCAATGTTATACAGGCGATTCCGAGTATGGCTCTTCTGGGTTTTATGATCCCGCTTTTGGGAATCGGCTCCGTTCCTGCGGTTGTCGCAGTTGTGCTCTATTCACTGCTTCCTATTATTAAGAATACGTTTACGGGAATTGAAAGTATCAATCCGGATACACTTGAAGCGGCAAAAGGAATCGGTCTGACCCGGTTGCAGGTGTTGACCAAGGTACAGATTCCTCTGGCACTTCCAATCATTATGACTGGTGTGCGTGTGGCTTCTGTAACAGCTGTAGGACTGATGACCATGGCTTCCTTTATCGGAGCTGACGGCTTGGGATTTCTGGTATTTTCCGGTATTCGAACAGTAAATAATAATCAGATACTTGGCGGTGCTATTCCCGCATGTCTGCTGGCTTTGTTCGTCGATTTCCTTTTTGGAACAATTGAAAAACTTGTAACTCCGATTAGTCTTCAAAAAGGAAACACGGAAGACAAAAAGAAACAGCGAAAAAAACAGAAAATAACTTTAGGAGTTATTGTTGCGGTGATTGTAGCAGCTTTGGCGGGTACTGCAATAGGAAATAGATCTGATCATTCAAAGACGATCAGAGTTGGCGGCAAAGACTTTACGGAGCAGGGAGTCGCCGTAAACCTGATTGCGGATATGATTGAAGATAAAACAGATATTAAAGTAGACAGAAAAGTTGATCTTGGCGGCACTCAGATCTGTTTCGAGGCTTTGCAGGGTGGTGATATCGATATGTATATAGAATATACCGGCACAGCGTATGGCGCTGTTTTAAAGAAACCTGCAATCAGTGATATGGACAAAGTATATAAGACTGTAAAAACCGAGTTAAAAGATCAGTACGATCTTAACGTGCTTAAGCAGATGCAGTTTAATAATACTTATGTTCTGGCAGTGTCTCAGGAAACAGCAGATAAATACGGACTTGAAACAATCAGTGATCTGAAAAATATAGCGCCTCAGCTGAAAACCGGAATGAGTTATGAATTTGTGAACAGAGACGACGGTCTCGAAGGTCTGCAGAAGAAATACGGATTTCAGTTCGGCGATGTCAAGTCATTTGACGGTGCACCTCGCTATACAGCTCTTGAAAACAATGAAGTGGATGTTATTGACGCAGCTGCAACAGATGGACTGATCAAGAAGTTTAATCTAAAGCTGCTGAAGGATGATCAGAATTACTTTCCACCTTACTACGCCATCCCGGTGGTACGTCCGGAGACACTAAAGGAATATCCGGAAATTGAACCGGTACTGGCAGAGCTGGGAGATCATCTTACTGATGATGTGATGGCCGGGCTCAATTATCAGGTAGATGAACAGCAGAGAAAGCCTGCGGACGTAGCAAAAGAATTTCTGCAAAAAGAAGGACTGCTCTCTAAATAAAAACAACCTTATAAGTTAAGAACAGCATTTATGAATACTGTTCTTGGCCTATAAGGTTTTTTTCTGCAGATATTTATTTCTTCACATCTATTTTTGCCCTGTTTCTTCTGGACTATTTAAAATTCCAGTATCCCATGAATATTCTCTGTTATTTGGAAGTGTTGTCATATATGTGTTGCATTCTTGCATCTTCCAGTTTACTATATCTTTAAGAGGCGCATTTTTACAACAAAATAAAGAAGGATGGTGATATGATGCAGAAGACAGTTGCTATTGGTTTACAGGATTTTGAAAAAGTGATTGAGCGGAATGCTTTTTATGTGGATAAAACTACCTTCATTAAAGAATGGTGGGAATCAGGGGATGACGTGACTTTGATTACCAGGCCTAGGAGATTTGGTAAGACATTGACGATGAGCATGCTGGATTATTTTTTTTCAATCGACCATTCCGGCAGTGATTTATTTAAAGGAATGGAGATTTGGAAAGAAAAGAAATATCAAAGCTTACAGGGAACTTATCCCGTTATCTCGCTTAGCTTTTCTGATGTTAAAGAAAATTCTATCACTGAAACAAAAAGCAGAATCTGCACCATCATTCAATTTTTGTTTGTGAGGTATTCTTTCCTTCTTGAGAGCGATGTCTTAACTGAATTTGAAAAAGAAAAATTCAAGAATGTATTATCTGATATGAGTGACTCTGAAGCTGCTGCATCTTTACAACAGTTGTCCGGATATCTTTACAGATATTATGGGAAGAAAGTTATTATTCTACTGGATGAATATGATACACCCATGCAGGAGGCTTTTATGGATGGTTACTGGGATGAGTTGTCTGCGTTTATCAGAAATCTTTTTAATGCAACATTTAAGGGAAATCCTTATCTGGAGAAGGCAATTATGACTGGAATCACAAGGGTAAGTAAAGAGTCTATCTTTTCGGATTTAAATAACCTCAATGTAATAACAACAACGTCCGGAGAATACGCAGATTTTTTCGGTTTTACAGAAAAAGAAGTTTTCAAAGCACTGGATGAGTATGGACTGACAGATAAAAAAAATCAGGTAAAAGACTGGTATGATGGATTCACTTTTGGCGATTGCAGAGATATCTATAATCCATGGTCAATCATAAATTATCTGAAGCAAAGAAAATTTGCCCCGTATTGGGCGAATACCAGTTCTAATAGTCTGGCAGGAAAACTGGTGCGGGAAGGCAGTAATAATGTTAAAAGAAAATTTGAAGATCTGTTAAATAATAAAAGTCTGAAAGTATCTATGGACGAACAAATTGTATTTGATCAGTTGTCGGTGAAAGAAAGTTCCATCTGGAGCCTGCTTCTCACCAGTGGGTACCTTAAGGTGATGAAAACAGAATTAGATGAGCAGACTGGACAGATGTATTATCAGGTTGCACTGACGAACAAAGAAGTGCGTATTATGTTTGACAATATTATTCGTGGGTGGTTCGCAGATTATGACAGTGGTTATAATGATTTTATTAAAGCACTGATCAGAGATGATCTTGATGCTATGAATGCATATATGAATCGTGTTGCACTCACGACATTAAGTTTCTTTGACAGTGGGACCAAACCTTCCGGAGAGAGTGAGCCTGAACGATTTTATCATGGTTTTGTGCTGGGACTGCTTGTTGATTTGCGTGGCAGATATACAGTTACATCTAACAGAGAAAGTGGGTTTGGCCGATATGATGTGATGCTAGAACCGAGTAATCAAAACGATGATGCATTTATACTGGAATTTAAAGTGCAGGATCCTTCCAGGGAGAAGACATTGGAGGAAACCGTCGAAGAGGCGATTGGGCAGATTAAGGAAAAAGGTTATGTATCTTCACTGATTGAAAAGGGAATCCCGACGGATCACATAAAGAAATACGGTTTTGCCTTCTGCGGTAAGAAAGTTTTAATTGGGCAGTAAAAACGAATTCGTGTTTTTTAACTTATTTCGCTTGACATATTCGCTGCCAGTATGTATGATATTCTTATGAAAACGTTTGCAGTGAGGTAAATGTGATGGCTACAATGAAAGATATCGCCTCCTATGTAGGGGTATCTGTGAGTACTGTATCCAGAGTGCTGAATAACTCGGCTCCGGTGGATCAGGAGACAAGAGAAAAGATTAACCAGGCAATCCTGAAATTGGGGTATCGGCCAAATGTGATGGCAAAAGCCCTGAAAGAGGGAAAAAGCAAGACAATTGCTTTTATGATTCCCAATCTGGAAAACCCGATTTATCCCACCCTGGCCATGGAAGCTGAGGAGGAAGCCAGGAAAAGAGGATATTATTGTCTGATCTCTCATACACGGGAAGACTTAAAAAGGGAAGAGGATTATGTTAATAAACTGATTCCTCAGGTGGATGGATTCTTGTTTTCCACGGGTTTAACTGGCCATCTGTCAAAATCCATACAGAAACTTAAGACAATGCAGATTCCGGTTGTATGTCTGATGAGAGAGACAGAAGATACGGAGGATACCTTCATTTCAAATGCTGTGCAGGGTGGTTATATGGCGACAAAATATCTGATTGAACATGGATATAAGGAGATTGTCACACTGACAGGAAGAAGTGAACTTGCTCTTTATCAGTTTCGTTTGGATGGTTATAAAAAAGCACTTGCAGAAGCACATATTCCATATCGAAGAGAACTCGTATGGAACTGCATCGAAGAGGGATTAGAACGTGCGCAGAATGTTGTAAGCCGTAAAATTAAAGATGGCTATACTCCGAAAGCAATCTTCGCGGAAAGTGATCCTCTCGCTTTTGATGCCATCATAGCGCTCAACAGGAAAGGATATCAGGTGCCAGATGATATCTCTGTCGTGGGGTTTGATAACGTGCATATGTCAGAAAATTATGGGTTGACAACCATTGAACAGCCACTGGAAGAGATGGCTAGAGATGCAGTGAATCACTTAATTGATTTGATTGAATCCAAAGACAGGAATTCCACACCTATTACTATATATCCGACAGAGCTTGTAGAACGAAACTCGGTTCGAGGCGTCAAAGACAGTGTGGATAGAAACGCATAACTTTTCAACCTTTGTAACATAATATGATACACGGATTGTTACGCTCTTCGAGCTCTCACAAGTCTTTGCTCCGCTTCGGTCCGTGCTAAGCGAACATCCACTGGATGTTCAGCACCCTAAAACATGAGAATTTCACCCTAATCGGGTTGTTTCTCACATTGTATGAAAACGTTTGCACAAGGAGGCTCCATGATGAATGAAAGTGATAATCTCATTGAAACACATACGACAGATGGTGTTTTGGTGCAAGAATACAGGTGTAACACACTTGTAGTCGGAAGCGGATGTGCCGCATTTAACGCAGCAGACAGCCTTTATGATGAAGGAGTACAGGATGTTTTGATGGTCACGGAAGGCATTAACATGGGAACATCCAGAAACACAGGATCGGATAAACAGACTTATTATAAACTTTCCCTTGCGGGAAGCACACAGGATTCTATATATGATATGGCGCAGGCTTTATATGACGGACAGTCCGTGGATGGGGATACGGCACTTGTCGAAGCCGCACTTTCCACCCGCTGCTTTTATAAATTGATCCAAAAGGGAGTGCCCTTTCCCCAGGATATATATGGACAGTATGTGGGGTATAAAACTGATCATGATAAGATGCAGCGGGGAACCTCCTGCGGACCGCTTACCTCCCGATACATGACAGAGCATCTGGAGACATCGGTGAATTCCAAGGAAATCGCGATTCTGGATCAGATACGGATTATCCGGCTGCTCACAAAAGAGGATGACGACAAACAGGATGAAGATGGCAGAACAGTAGTCTGCGGTGTGATTGGAATTGTTAAGAATGCCGGGGAGCTTACATTTGCCCGGATTCAATGTACCAATCTGGTATATGCGACAGGAGGACCAAGTGGAATCTATTATAACAGTGTGTACCCGAAGAGTCAGACCTGCGCTCATGGGGCAGCGATTCAGGCAGGGGCAAAGTTGAACAACGTCACTGAATGGCAGTATGGAATCGCCTCTGTTGATTTCAGATGGAATTTATCCGGCAGCTATCAGCAGGTAATTCCGAGATACATTTCCGCAAATGAAGACGGTTCGGATGAACGTGAATTTTTGATGGATTACTTTGATTCACCCGGGGACATGCTCACTGCAGTCTTTTTCAAAGGATATCAGTGGCCGTTTGATCCCCGCAAGGTCGGAAAAGGAGGATCTTCTCTGATTGATTTTGCCGTCTACCAGGAGAATGTGATACATGGAAGAAAGGTATTTCTGGATTTCACCGAGAATCCCCTGGCGGCATCCGCAAAGGATGGATCATTTGATTTTTCACTGCTGGGGCCGGAGGCATATGATTATCTGGAGAAATCAGAAATCCTGTTTGGAACGCCGGTTGAGCGGTTGAAGAAGATGAATCTGCCTGCTTACGAATTGTACAGGGCTCATCAGATTGATCTGGAGAAAGACAGACTGCGCATCTCTGTATGCGCTCAGCATAATAATGGTGGGCTTGCTGTTAATCGCTGGTGGGAGTCAAATCTCGGACATTTCTTCCCTGTGGGAGAAGTCTGCGGGAACTTTGGTGTGTACAGACCGGGTGGCAGTGCGCTCAACGCGACGCAGGTGGGATCTCTTCGGGCGGCGCAGTATATCGCGTCAAGATATAATAGAGAGCCAAAAGATGCGAGAGATTTTCAACACCAGACAAAGAAAGATCTGAGTATGCTCATAAGCATGAGTCGGGAACTGATGCAAAAGAATGAACAGAAGCGGAACCCGCTTAGGATGCGTGAGGATTTTCAAAAGAAAATGGACGTCTGTGCCTCGTTTATTCGGGATGGCGGAATGGTGAAGGAATATCTGCCAATATGTCAGTCTCACCTGGAGCATTTCACGGAAGAAACCTATGCCGTGTCACCACAAGATATCACGGATGCCTGGATCAACCGGGATATTCTGATCACTCAGTATGTCTATCTTCAGGCAATGCTTACGTACGAAAAGGAAGGAGGCGAGAGCAGGGGTTCTTATATGATTCGAAATGATCATATGACGGATTCCTCTGTTAAGGATCTGGGTCTGAAGGTAGATCTGGATGAAGGCAGGCGTAAAGATATCATTCAGGTCTGCCAGCTTATAAATGGCATCGTTACTGTCAATAATAGGAAGAGACATTTGATCCCCAAAGAAGATCTCTGGTTTGAAGAGATTTATAAAGCGTATCACGAGGATAAGATCATCGGAAAATAAGGAGGAATATTTTGAAGCACGAAAAGTTTCATTATAAATCATTAGAAGAGGTAAAGCAAAAAGCGGATGAGCTACAGGTGACGCTGCCGCTGTCAGAGAATACAAAGACGTTATTTGAACCATATGAGCTATATGGCAGAAAGTTCTCAAACCGTCTTGCAATCGCTCCCATGGAGGGAAATGATTCTGATGAAGAGGGTTTTCCAACAGAGCATACGATTAACCGATATATTGAATATGCAAAGGGCGGTGCTTCGATCATCTGGTACGAAGCGACTGCAGTTGTACCCGAAGGAAGATCCGGGAAACATCAGTTGATGCTGTGTGATAAGACGAAAGAAGCATTTAAAGAAATGAACCGGAGGGTGAGAGAAGCCGGAAGGGAAGCTAACGGATATGAACCATATCTAATTATGCAGGCAAATCACAGTGGAAGGTATGCCAATCCAAATGGTTTTCCGGAACCTCTGATTGCTTATCATCATCCAATATACGAGGCAGATAAACCTCTGGATGATTCCAGAATTGTAACTGACGAATATCTGGATGATCTGGTACTCAAGTTCGGTGAAGCGACAAAGTTATGTAAGGAAGTCGGCTTTGACGGTATTGACATCAAATCCTGCCATGGATATCTGTTTGCAGAGCTGGCATCTGCCTATACAAGAGAAGGAAGATATGGCGGCTCTTTCGAAAACAGGTTCCGTCTTCTTATTGATTCAATCAGGCAGGCACTTCCCTATGAAGATGATCA
Organism: Eubacterium sp. UBA5416; assembly: GCA_002409525.1. GTDB lineage: Bacteria > Bacillota > Clostridia > Lachnospirales > Lachnospiraceae > Novisyntrophococcus. The sequence goes on from DHNM01000028.1 coordinate 47,895, forward strand.
TTTCAAAGTGATGATGCGCCTTGGAATATATGATGGTTTTGAGTATCCGTACGGCTGGGGCATGGATCCGGATGGAGGTCTCGGAGAAGATTATTCAGAAGCTGTCCGTCTGGTTAAAATACTCACGGAGGATCTGGGACTTAAGATGATCAATATTACGATGGGTAATCCCTATCAGAATTCACATGTCACGAGACCCTTTGATATGGGTAAATACGAGGCTCCGGAACATCCTTTCGAGGGGGTAGCCCGTATGTACCGGGGTGTAAAAGAAATCAAAGATCATTTTCCGGATCTCTGTGTGATGGCATCCGCTCCCACCTATCTGAGACAGTTCAGTCCGAATCTCGCGGCCGGAGCTGTCGAGGAGGGATATTGTGATTTTATTGACTTTGGAAGACTTTCCTTTGCAAATACCGCTTTTCCGAATGAAATCCGTGAAACAGGCGGCCTGGATCGCAGACATACCTGCATTACCTGTGGAAAATGCGGAGATCTCATTCGTGCCGGATATCCATGCGGATGTGTAGTCAGAAAACCGGATGAATTCTTAGCATATTATAAAGAGTATCAGAAGGGATTGAAAGAAAATGGAAAATAATAAAAAAACTGCTTTGGTCACCGGAGCAAGAAGAGGCATCGGGCTTGGAATCGCCAAAGCACTTCTTCAGGAAGGCTGCTATGTCGTGATGTCTGCGAGATCAAAAGACTGGGAGCAGACAAAAGAAGAGGTAAGTGAATACCGGGATTCCTGCTGTTACATTCCGTGCGATATCACAAAGGATGACGAACGGAAGCATTTATTAAAAGAAGCACTTGCAAAATGCGGGAGAATCGATCTGATGGTCAATGACGCAGGTGTCTCTCCGAAGAAGAGGATGGACATTCTCGAGACCACTGAGGAAAATTATGACTTTGTCGTGGATACGAATACAAAGGGTACCTTTTTTATGTGCCAGCTGATCGCAAACGAAATGGTTAGTAAGCTTGATACGGAAGAGAACTATCATCCCAGAATGGTCAATATCTCTTCTATGTCAGCTTACACTTCTTCTACTAACAGAGGGGAATACTGCATTTCCAAGGCAGGTATTTCTATGATCACAAAGCTGTTTGCCGACCGCCTTGCAGAATATGGGATTCCGGTATTTGAAGTCCGTCCGGGTATCATCGATACAGATATGACAGCGGGCGTACACGATAATTATGTAAAATTGATAGATCACGGGATTACTCCGATCAAACGATTCGGCACCCCTGAAGATGTAGCCGGATGTGTACTTGCAGCGGCGAGCGGGAAACTTGATTTTACCACCGGACAGGTCTTAAATGCAGATGGCGGGTTCCATCTCAGACGGATGTGATGATACAAGGGTCAAAAAGTCCTGCGTTTCATGCTTGCATGAAAAAGCATGA
>DHNM01000028.1:49525-59251 GCA_002409525.1 Eubacterium sp. UBA5416
AAAAAGCATGACTTTGGGACCCTCAAAAACATGAGAATGGAACCCGAATAGGGTGGAATTCGAAGTTTCATGCTTGCATGAAAAAGCATCAACCAATATCCAAATAGGAGACATACGAATATGAAATATTTAAAACGAATTATAGTTTACGTAGCAGGGATCCTTATCCTGGCGTTGGGAACCGTTCTCTTTACGAGATCACATCTGGGTGTCAGTGCTATCGTATCAGTTCCATACACCCTCTCACTGGTCAGTCCGATCACACTGGGAATGTGCACAACCATTGTTTACAGCAGCTTTGTGATTATTTCCCTGATTTTATATCGGGAAGTGAAGCTGAAAGTAATCCTGCAGCTGCCATTTTCGTTTATATTTGGTCTGGTGATTGATATGTACAATCATTTCCTTACCCTGGATCCTTCCAGTATTCCGGGTAGAATCCTTTGCCTTGTACTTGCTGTTGTATTTACTGCGATCGGCATTGCAATGATGGTAAAGGCAGATTTTATTGTGAATCCGCCGGATGGTATCGTACAGGCAATCAGTAAAGTGACCGGGAAGCCATTCGGAACAGCAAAATGGATCTGTGATCTTGCCATGGTTATATTTGCCGCTGTTGTCGGTCTGATTGCAAAGGGGAAAATTGTTGGAATCGGAATTGGAACCATAGTAGCTGTCTTTACGATCGGAAACCTGATTAAACTGATCAATACAAAGATCATGGATAAAATAGAATTATGATAAACAAGCTCCTGTTGTCCATAAAGTTTGGATAGTGGGAGCTTTTCTGCGTGTATTTCGAATAAATTTGATCGTGTGGCGATATAGTATAGCAGTATAGGTTGGACAATACCAAAAAATCAGGAGGTAGCGTTATGAAAAAGAAAAACATGCGTGCTGTTTCCCTGGTAATGTCAATCGCTGTGGCAGGTTCTTTACTGGCAGGATGCGGTGGCACGCAGGACAAGTCAGAAACAGACGTCAAAGAGGACAGTACAAAGAGTAGCAGTGTTGGTGCAGGTTCAGACACCTCAGATTCACTTCCAAGGAATGAAACACTTTATTTTTCCGGGCAGCAGTGGGGCACAATCAATGATTATAATCCGCTGTCAGCGAATTCCAACAATGCTATGGGTATTATGCAGGGAGATATGTCACGTACCCTTATCTATGAGACTCTGTACATGTGGAATCCTCTTACGGCGAAGATGTATCCCCTTCTGGCAAAGGAGGATCCACAGTGGAATGATGCGAAGAATGAAATAACGGTAACTTTAAATCCGGATGCGAAGTGGTCGGACGGGACACCGGTGACCGCGGAAGATGTTGCTTATACATATGAGTTTCACACCAAATACGAATCCCCGACTGGCGTGGACATGAAAAAATATATTGATGATGTGAAGGCTAAAGATAATTCAACGGTTGTCTTTACAGCCACCAGGGGCGATGATGGTGCAGCTTTAAATCCCCTTCTTGTGGAATCATTTTTTCCAAAGCTGTATATTATGCAAAAGTCATATATGCAGTCGATTGAAAAGAAAGATAACAATGATGCTGAGACTATAAAGACGGATCCGATGGATGATCTGGTTGCATCAGGACCTTATAAGCCCTATATTGACAATGATCAGAAGGTTGTATTTATACGTGATGAGAACTACTGGGGTCAGGCGGATTCCCTGTGGGGAAAACTTCCGGTTCCGAAATATATCGCTCATACGATCTTTAAAGACAATTCTGCAAGTCTGACGGCGATGCAGAAAGGTGAGGTCGATGTAGCACAGTCTTTTATCACAGATGTTCAGGATCTATGGCTGGAGCAGGATCTTCCGATTTCTACCTATATGGATGAGCCTCCTTATGGAATATGCCTTGTGATGCCAACGATGTTTTTTAATACAAAAAAAGCGGGACTTGACCAGAAGGCCGTTCGGAAGGCAATTGCGATGTCCATAGATTATAACCAGATTATTTCCTCTGCCATGTCCGGCCAGTCACCGTCCTTTGAGGATGTGCCACGTTCGGTTATGAATCCAACGGATGCTGAACAGGCAATGGTAGATCAGGATGCATTAAAAGAGTATCAATGGGATAACGCTGATCTGGACGGGGCCAATGCCCTTCTCGATGAAGCGGGAATTGTAGATTCCGACGGGGATGGAATTCGTGAGTATCAGGGTGAGAATCTTTCCTATAAAGCCGAGTGTCCCTCCGGATGGTCAGACTGGAATGCATCTCTAGAGATTGTAGCGGCTGCCGGGAAAAAGATTGGAATTGATATTGAGACATACTTTCCGGAAGCAAGTCAGTATACAGATGATTACACCACCGGTAAATTTGATATCACAATGCAGAATTCCTCGGGATCCTCAGTGGCGAATCCTTATCAGAGGTGTATGTTTTTCTTAAGTTCAGAGTATAACGACCTTGATGTAAATTTCAGCGGTAACTTTGGCTCTTTTAAGAGTGATCAGGCAGATGAAATTTTAAATAAAATTCCCGCCGAGACGGATGAAGCAAAGCTGAAAGAGTATTACACAGAGCTATCCCGGATTATGCTCGATGAATGCCCCTGTGTTCCTTTGATGTACAGACCACAGCTGTTTCACGTTGTGAATGAATCTGTCTGGACCGGATATCCGCAGGCAGATGACGGAACGGATATTCCACCGAGTGACTGTACCGATGGATACGGAATTGCAGCGCTTTATAATCTTACGCTGACTGACGAACAGTGACAATACAATGAGAAGACCGGGGCATATCTGGCCCCGGTCGTTTTCAGACAGGGGGATGTGGCATGAAAGGATATAAAAAGTATTATGGTCAGAAGATTCTGTGGTATCTTCTGACACTGGTATTCGCAGTGGGGCTGAACTTTGTACTGCCCAGGCTAATGCCGGGCGATCCGGTTTCCGCGATAGCAGGGAAATCGGTAAGCGGAATGACGGATGCGACTGCGATTGAAAAAGTATATGAAGATTATTCGAATAAGTTTGGGATCAATAAACCAATGTATGTGCAGTTTTTTACATGGCTGAAAAATGCAGCTCACGGGGATTTTGGTGTTTCCTTCAGCCAGTATCCGAGATCAGTTGCCGACATCGTCTCCAGTTCTGTGTGGTGGACCATTTGTCTGCAGCTCCCTGCTATTTTAGTCGGATGGATTCTCGGCAATGTTCTCGGGGCGGTTTCCGCCTATAAAAAAGGGGTCTTTGACAAAGCAATTCTGCCGGCATTTATGTTTGTCAGCAATGTACCTGCGTTTGGTATGGCGACCATTCTGTTATTTATCTTTTCTCTGAAGCTTGGAGTGTTCCCGTCAAGCGGGGGGTATGGATTCGACATGATGCCCAGTGCAACATGGGCATTTGTCAAATCGGTTCTGAGTCATTACCAGCTTCCGTTCTGGTCGATCGTACTGACGACAATCGGAGGGCAGGCCATCGGAATGCGGTCAATGTCGATCTATGAGCTGAATGCAGACTATGTGAAGTACAGCCGTTTCCTGGGAATCAAAGACCGTACGATCGTAAAGTATGTATTCCGCAATGCCATGCTGCCACAGATTACCGGTCTTGCGATGTCCCTTGGAACGATGATGGGCGGGGCCCTTGTTGCTGAGATTATATTCAGTTATCCGGGGCTTGGGAGCACAATGCTGCAGGCAGTCAGGGGTCAGGATTATCCTCTGCTGTCTGCCTGTACGCTGATGATTACGATTATGGTGCTTCTGGCGAATCTCTTTGTAGAACTGATCTACGGAGTGGTTGATCCGAGAGTAAAAGCAAATCAGCAGGACAGCTAGGGGGGATGCAGTTTATGAAAAATATGATAAAACAAGTCTTTCATTCGGGAAAGTTTGTGACAGGGTTTGTGATCTTTGTCCTGATTCTGCTGACGATCTTATTCTACCCGCTTCTGGTGAGCAGAGATCCTCTCGAGATGATGGGAAAGGGAAACTTCTTTAAACCCGGAACTTATGTATCGAAAGCCGAGGTGGCCGGGGCGGATAATGACTATGAACTGAATGTGAATACATCTGCGGCGCGTGTGGAGAGCAGACTCGACAATGAAACCCGTGCGGCGATCGCCGGATGGCTGGAAAAATACGGAAAGGTGAAGAGCTCCGACGTGAATGTTTCCGATGGGGAAGGGCTTCTGAAGCTGTGGAAAAAGTACTATGATCCCAAGGTGAAACAAAAAGGGATGACGGCAGCGAAAAGCAAGAAATATCAGCGTCTGGACAAAGAGATCAGTGGTATTTTGGACAGCAATCCTCTCGTGCTTGCAGAGAAAAACAACGAAACCGGAGATTATGAAAATGAGAAGGAACTCAGTGAGAAGAAGTTTGTCAATGAGAAAGACATTTCCAATAAACAGACGTTTCTGCTGGGGACCGATAATTTCGGACGTGATGTGCTGACGGAGCTGGTATCCGCTACAGGTTCGTCACTGAAAATCGGATTGGTAGCCGGTGTGATTGCAACGGTGATCGGTCTGATCCTCGGACTTCTGGCCGGTTATCTGGGAGGTATTGCGGATAACCTGATTATGTTTGTGACGAACCTGTTCACGGTGATTCCATCGTTTGTGCTCTTAATTCTGATATCCTACAGTGTGGGGCAGTCGCAGAGAGGGATCATGATGGTGGCGGTCCTGATCGGATGTACTTCGTGGCCGTGGACAACCCGCTCTGTCCGGTCCCAGGTGATCTCACTTCGAAACAGAGACCATGTAAATCTGTCAAAACTTTCCGGGCATAGTCTGTTCCGGATTATTCTGACCGATATTCTGCCATATGTTGCATCCTATGTGGTGATGGCGTTCATCCTGCAGATTTCTTCCGGAATTCTCTCGGAGGCACAGCTTTCGATGATCGGACTCGGTCCGGCGACGACAAAGACTGCAACCCTTGGACTGATGATGAACTGGGCTACGATGTATTCAGCGCATCTGAATGGATCCTGGTGGGCTTATTTTCCTGTTGTCCTGACAATTGCACTGATATCATTTTCCTTAAATCTGATGAATACCGGTCTGGATCAGGTGTTCAATCCAGAGTTGAGAGACTAGGAGGCGTGAAGTTATGGCAGAGACAATACTGGAAGTAAAGAACCTGAAGACGAAATATGTGACACGTTTCCACGAAAATGTCTATGCGGTGGACGATGTTTCTTTGAAGGTAGAAGAGGGAAAATCACTGGGAATTGCCGGAGAATCCGGATGTGGAAAGTCGACACTCGCACTGTCGGTGATGGGATATTATTTCGCGCCGCTTCACTATATCAGCGGAGACATTATCGTAGACGGAACGAATCTATCCGGAATGAATCCCGACAAGGTGAGAAAAAACATCCTTGGAAATGAGATTGCCTATATCCCGCAGTCTGCGATGAATGCACTGAATCCGACGCAGAAAATCATCAGCTTTGTCGAAGATGTCATCCACGCACATGAACCTAAGAAGAGCAAGAAGGATATCTATGATCTCGCAAGAGAACGATTTGAAGTTCTGGGACTTCCGGAGGATGTCCTGCAGAGGCACGCGGTCGAATTGTCCGGCGGAATGAAGCAGCGGACGGTCATCGCGATATCCACGATCCTTTCACCGAAAGTTCTGATTGCGGATGAACCATCCTCCGCACTGGATGTGACTTCGCAGAAACTGGTCATCCGGATGCTGCGTGAGATGATGGAGAAGGGGTTTATCAAGTCCATGGTTTTTATTACCCATGAACTTCCGCTTTTGTATAATGTAACGGAGGATATTATGGTGATGTACGCAGGTCAGATTGTAGAGCATGGATCAGCGAAAGAGATGGTGTTTGATCCGCTTCACCCGTATTCGAAAGGATTAATGGGATCCATCATCGTTCCGGAAGAGGGAATCCGCGAACACAGACTGACTTCGATTCCCGGAACTCCTCCCAATCTGAAACATCCGCCGGAAGGCTGCCGCTTTGCCGAGCGGTGTGCCTATGTGACGCCGGCCTGCAGGGGATTCCGCCCCGACATGACGACACTGCCGAATGGTAGACAGTATCGGTGTGTGATGTCCGAGCGCAAGATCAGGGAGGTGTATGACCATGAGTGAAAACAGGAAACCATGTCTTTCCGGTAAGGGCGTAACAAAAGTCTTCGGTGTGGGGGATAAGAAGACCGTTGCTGTGAATCGCGTAGATTTCGACTTTCATGAGGGAGAGTTTATCTCGATCGTAGGAGAGTCGGGATCGGGAAAAACGACGCTTTCCAAGATGCTTCTGGGACTGGTCCGTGTGACCGAAGGTGAAATCGAATATCAGGGGAAACCCAGGGATATAACCAGTGGAAAAAAGAAGAAAAAATACTGGAGAGGAATTCAGGCGATCTTTCAGGATCCGTTTTCCTCGTATAATACATTTAACCGGATCGATTCCGTGCTTCTGGACTGTATTAACATGAGGGGAGAAAAACATCTTCCCTATGAGAAAAAGAGAGCGCTGATGACAGAGGCATGCAGCTTTGTAAACCTGAAATTTGAAGAGCTCACCAATAAATATCCCTTTGAGCTTTCCGGCGGTCAGATGCAGAGACTGATGATTGCACGTATCTTTTTGCTGAAACCGAGGATACTTCTGGCCGATGAGCCGACATCGATGATCGATGCCTGTTCCAGAGCGACGATTCTGGATATGCTGTTAAAGCTGAGGGAAGAGACTCACATGACAATCATCTTTATCACACACGATATCGGGCTGGCGTATTACGTATCGGATACGGTTTATATCATGGAAAAAGGGAAATTTGTCGAGTCTGGAACAGCCGATCAGGTGATTCTGCATCCGGAGGCGGATTATACGAAGAGGCTGATTGCAGATGTTCCAAAAATTTATGAAGAATGGGATCTGTCAATAACAGGCGTATACAATTTACAATCGTGAGATACAATGATACCATAGAATGCAGAAACTTCTGCGACTATATTAAAAGGAGCCATGAAACACAAATGCCAAACGACAGAAGAACAGAAAAAACACAAAGGGCGATCATGGACAGTCTATGTGATCTGATTGTTGATGAAAAATTTGAAAAAATTACAGTGAAGGACATTGCGGACAGGGCGGATGTAAGCCGCAAGACATTTTACAGTTATTATAATGATAAATATGACTTGATGTCGTCGATCGAAGAAAAGTTTATCAATCAGTTTAAGACAACACTTTATAACAATGATTTTGATAATCTGCTACAGAAGAAGGATACATTTTTAAAGACAATTCTGGGATACATTGAGGAGAATGAAAAATATTGTTTCGCAATAACCCGGTTTTATAACAGCGCATACTTGTTTCGTCAGATTGAAATCACAGCGATTCAGTATATTCGAGACAATGCGGAAGCTGAATTGATTGATAAGGAAAGACTTGAGGTCGTGGTTACATTCTATATGAGCGGGCTGATTGGTGTTCTGGAAAAATACTTTAACTGCGAGATAAGCATCTCTTATGAAGAGATGAGCCATGTCCTTCATGAGCTTTATTCATCAAGCTTTGGTGTCATATTTAAGAAAGATCCCCCTCAGCAATAACGATGAGGGGGATGATTATTGAAAATGTTTTTGGTTTATGACAGACTTACGGTCCCGTCTTCCCTAATGTCAATCTGATCTGCTGACATAGCAGCGTCGATAAAATCATCTCCGAGAGAATCAATTGTGATGATTTTTTTACCTTCCCATACATCTGCGAGGATAACACCGGATACTGCCAGTGAATCACCGGGATGAGCAAAAAGAATTGCTTTCGGCTGACATCCTAAAGATGCGATGGTCTGAATCAGAACCCCTGCAGAAGTTGATCCGATTGCCTGCGGAATGCACAGGATCTTTCCGGCGAGATCTTTCTGAAAGAGATTCGGATTGTTCTGATCGGTACAGACCGCTTTTCCATCATTTTCGTTTTTTGCAAGTATTCCTATATAAGAGGATAATACATTGAAGCCCTTATCGGTGGCGAGATAATCACCTTTGGCATTCCCGCCTATAATTACACGCCCTTTAAATTCTTTCATTCTACTTTTCCTCCTTTCACTATGAGATCCAAAATCTGGTCATCATCTACATAACGCGCTGATGAATATGTTCTCAGCTTATTTGAATTTGTGATAATAGGTGTCTGCGCTGCGACTGGGTTAACCAGATACATGGCAGGACAGATATAGGAAAGGTGTATACCAGTCTTTTTGAAGTCTTCATAATAATCGGTTTCCTTGAATTCCTCGATAACATTAGGAGCACAGGTCATGATCGTGGGGACTTCCACCTGATCTTTTCCGGCTTCGTCGAGTGTTTTCTTGAATTTTACAGTCCAGTTTTCCAGTTGTTTCAATGACAGATGAGGGCATCCGATAAATGCTTTCTGAGGTGCAGCGTCTTTGTCCTTCCATAATATAGGATAAGAAGCAACAACTCTCTCAAGTTCGTCATCATCGATGACGTATACTTTTGCATTTTCTTTGATTAGAGACTCGCCCTGTTTTTTTGCTTCCGGCGTAAGATGATCTACATGATATAGGGCCACAGCACCATTCGATGCTGTGGCTGCACCCATATCCTTCAGATAATCTTTGACATCTGGCGAGATCTCGTTTCCAAGATATTTATCAAGTCCTCTGATATACGGAACCTGTTCCATCACTTTCAATCCGATGGCACTTCCAAGAATCTGCGCTCTGGGCAGCCCGGATGTCTTTAGGTCGATAATATAATCGGCTTTTCTTCCTTCATCGGTCATAAAACCAAACTTTGGTGTTTTGTCGAGGATGCCGCTGAACAAGTCAATCATAACTGATGTTCTGTTTGTTCTTGCTCCGATAACTGAATTGGAGTAAACAACAGCAGATGACTCAGACCATGCGAGATAGTCACCGTATTTTGGCGTATTTCCAATTTCATCGAAATAGCAGGTGCAGCTGTATGCTTTGTCGTCTTTCATTCCCATCTTATGAAGGTAATTTTCATAGATGTCCTGACCGCCGTATAACATCTGCATTCCTTTATCTTCCTGATCCGTCATCGGGATTTCGGAGTCATATGGTCTCGGATCTACGGTAAATGGTTTCTTTACCTTAATCCCCTGTTTGATCATCTGATCGAAGATTTTATAAATTGGTTTCAATAAAATAGGGGTGCCGCTTGACATCGCCATATGAATAGGTGCACCGAGCGGAACCAGACATTCAGCCCCGTAGACATCGCCGTATTTTACGAGGGTTTCCATAACTTTCTGTAATAAGTCACCCTGACCACCGTTTAGGATGTCCTCTTCTTCGGGTGTTAATTTCATTTTATGTTCCAATTGAATAACCTCCTTGTTTTTCGGATTATGATCATATTGTAACGTTACCTAAGGTAGAGATCAATTTGCAGAAAAGGGAAAAGTGTTACTTATGTAACAGACATCTATAAAATGTAACCATATAAGATATTAAACGGCCTGTCTGACCTACATGTTTCATCGTATATAAAAATGCATAAACCATAATATTTCTAGCAAATTTTGCTAAAACCCTTGACATAATTGAAGTCTGATACTATGATGAATATTGAAAGTAAACATGTTCACTTTCAATATAAGATAAAAACTACATAATAAAGTATGATGATATGCTCTTTCCTGATTTTCTTGACGCCATGTGATAAACAAGATATGATATGATACTAGGGTCAAAAGGTCCTGCGTT
>DHNM01000005.1:0-23179 GCA_002409525.1 Eubacterium sp. UBA5416
GCGGAGTTCGAATGTTTGAAGGAGACCCGTACAGGGATACCAGCTAGCAGAAGCGAAAGGAAAGGACAAGAACAATGGAAAAGCCAGTATTAGTGATTATGGCAGCAGGGATGGGAAGCCGCTACGGCGGATCAAAGCAGATCGATCCCGTCGATGAAGAGGGGCATATCATCATTGATTTCTCAATGTATGACGCGAAAGCTGCCGGATTTGAAAAAGTGATTTTTATCATAAAAAGGGAAAATGAAGCCGATTTCAGGGCTGCCGTCGGAGACCGCATCTCAAAGTATCTGGATGTATCCTATGCCTATCAGGATCTTGAGAATATTCCAAAAGGATATGAGATTCCCAGTGGACGTATGAAACCATGGGGAACCGCACACGCGATTCTTTCCTGTGCCGATCAGATACATGGGCCGTTTGCGGTTATTAACGCAGATGATTACTATGGAAAAGAAGCGTTTCGTCTTATCTATGATTATCTCACAACACATGCCGACAATGATCAATACCGGTATGCTATGATCGGATATCAGCTTGCCAATACAGTTACAGATAACGGTTATGTATCACGAGGCGTATGTGACATTGATGAAAACGGACGCCTGCAGAAAGTGCAGGAACGCACCCACATAGAGAAGAGAGATGATTCCATCGAGTACACAGAGGATGACGGGAAAACCTGGCGTACACTGCCGGAGGATACCGTGGTTTCCATGAATCTGTGGGGATTTGGCGAGAGTATTATGAGAGAAATTCAGGCTGGATTTGGTGAATTCCTAAAAGAGGGTCTGCAGACAGATCCGCTCAAATGCGAGTATTTTCTCCCATCTGTAGTCAGCCGGCTGCTGGATGAGGATAAGGCCACGGTAGATGTTCTGACATCCCGGGATAGATGGTATGGAGTTACCTATAAAGAGGATAAGCCTCTGGTCGAAGCTGCCATCAGAAAGATGAAGAAAGAAGGCTTATATCCTGAAAAGCTGTGGGAGGGGACAAATTGAAACAGTTGGCACAGAAAGAGATAGAAGATGCAATCAAGAATATGTCTCTTCCGGGAAGGGTGGCTTCTTATAAATACTATGGGAACGGACATATTAATGATACATATCTGCTAAAGCTTGACACAAAGCAAGGATCAAAGAAAGCAATTCTGCAGAGGATTAATACGGAAGTCTTCACAAGACCGGACGAGCTGATGGAGAATATATCCGGGGTTACTTCATTTCTGCGGAAGAGGATTCTTGAAAATGGAGGAGATCCGGAGCGTGAAACATTAAATATCATTCCTGCGGTCAACGGGAGACTATATTATGAGAATGTATCCGGGGACTACTTTCGGGCTTATAAATTTATCACGGACGCCTACTGCTTTGAGCAGGTGCAGAAACCGGAACAATTCTATCAGAGCGCGCTTGCTTTTGGAAATTTCCAGTATCTGCTGGCAGATTATCCGGCTGAAACGCTGCATGAGACTATTCCCGGATTTCATGATACGAAAGCCAGATTTGCGGTTTTCAAAAAGGCTGTCTCGGATGATATCATGGGCCGCGCGGGAGAGGTGAAAGATGAGATAAAGTTCATTCTGGACCGGGAGGATATAGCAGACTGTTTTGCGGACTTGCTTGCTAAAAAAGAGCTTCCGCTCCGAGTTTCACATAACGATACGAAGCTGAACAATATCATGATTGACAAGAAGACACAAAAGGGAATCTGTGTGATCGACCTTGATACGGTTATGCCGGGACTTGCGGTCAATGATTTCGGTGATTCCATTCGTTTCGGAGCCAGTACGGCACTTGAAGACGAGACGGATCTCGATAAAGTCTCCTGCAGCATGGAACTGTTTGAACTCTACACCAGGGGATATTTAGAAGGATGTCGGGGAAAGCTGACACCTAAAGAAGTCGACCTTCTTCCGATGGGCGCCAGGGTGATGACTTACGAATGCGGGATGCGTTTCCTGACGGATTATCTGGTGGGAGATACCTACTTTAAGATAGACCGCGAGCACCACAACCTGGACCGCTGCCGCACGCAGCTGAAATTGGTGAAAGACATGGAAGAAAAATGGGATACTATGAATGAAATAGTAGGAAAATTATCAGGGAGATGATCTTATGCATTCCTATAATCTGGAGGAACAGTTGATCTTTAAGGGAAGCCTTATGCTTGCACTATGCTGCGGAATTTATCTAATCTGGTGGTCGGTGGCATTCCGTCCGGAAAAGACGCCGCACCGCGTCTTGGAGGTCCTTTTGTTTCTTGCGGTTGCCACAAGCGGGATCTGTGCAGTGATCTGGATTGTGCGCGGTGTGAATGATATTCCCGACGGTCGGAAATTTTTACCGCAGACAATCATTATTATCTGCGGAATCGCTGCTTATTTTTTGCTGCTTTCGGCTACACAGGTGTTACTGCACCGTCAGGTGACGACAGAACTGCTTCTGATCGTGGCCTGGGCGGTGCTGGAATTCGTGACAGTCAATGCTCTGTATGGAGCGGGGATATATTCCAAAACGGTCACAATTGTGTACTTTATTATCGCGCTCGCGGCTGCCGTTTTCAGTATGGTCTGCTATCTGAAATACTATGAGATGGAGAAATTGGCTGCCTTTTATGACGGCATGGTTCCGTTGATTTCAATTGGAATTGTGATGCTTTTGACAGCGGCTTCCATAAAAATGATTGGACGAAGGTAGTATAAAAAAGCAGGCGAAACCAGAGTGCCTGCTTTTTCAAGTGATCCTGCTATGTAGTTTTAGTATCCAGTGTGTGTATTGCATCGCGGAGGGCTTCTGAAATTGTTTTGTTCTTTTTTTCGCAATAGTTCTTAAGAAGCTGATAGGTCTCCATGTCAACCCGTGATCGGACCACAAAACGCTTTGGGTTGTCCGTTGGCCGTCCCCTTTTTCCTGCCATGTAAAACACCCCCTTCCTATAAGTATACCTCAAAGGAATTATAACCTTAGGTACTACATAATGCAACCATGCTTTTTTCAGATTCGGGTACACCGGATTCAGGATGTTTTGAAATGCGCAGGATGTGAAAAACTTGATAAGGAGTAAATCAGATGAAGAAGACATTATATGTGACAGCGGCGGTTATCATAGAAGACGGAAAAGTTTTTGCCACCCAGAGGGGATACGGAGAGTTTAAAGACGGCTGGGAGTTTCCCGGGGGCAAGATCGAGAACGGTGAGACACCCGAAGAGGCACTGCGGCGTGAGATCATGGAAGAATTAGATACAAAAGTAACAGTGGGAGAGCTGTTTGATACGGTGGAGTACGACTATCCCGAATTTCATCTATCCATGAAGTGCTATCTGTGCCGGGTTGAAGAGGGAGATCTGGTATTAAAAGAGCATGAAAATGCGAAATGGCTGGATAAGGATCATCTGTTCAGCGTGGATTGGCTGCCCGCCGATATTGAGATCATCAGACATCTGGAAGAAGAACTTTCTTAAGTTCATCATATAAAAAACCGGTCTTGCAGGATATTTCCTGGCAAAGCCGGTTTTTTACGCGATTCAGACATTTTATTTTAAATCATTGTGTTTCAGATGAACAGTTCTGTCACAGTCTGTCAGCGTCGACTGGCGATGGGAAACGATGATAATCATCATATCGCCGCATTCTTCCTTTAAAGTTTTTAAGAGTTCCTTTTCATGAAGAACATCCAGACTGCTGGTCGGTTCATCCATAACCAAAACATCCGGGCTAGTGAGCATAGTTCTGGCGATTCCAATCCTCTGCTTTTCACCGCCGGATAATCTGGCCTGCATCTGACCCATCTGAGTGTCATAACTGTCCGGGAGTGTCTGGATGAATTCATCAATTCCGGCACGTCTGGCAGCAGTTTTGATCTCACTCAAAGAGGCATCAGGCTTCCCGACTGCGATGTTTTCCGCAATACTTCCGCTGAACAGGAAAGTGTCCTGCTCCAGCATGGCGATGCGCTGATGGAGTTCTGTGAGGGACAGTTGATCAAGGGGAATACCGTTGATCCGGATATGGCCGTCAGTGGGCTCCCAGAATCTGAGCAGCAGGCGCAATACAGTCGATTTCCCGACACCGCTTTCTCCCATGATACCGATCTTTTCCGTACCGGTAATCTTCAGGTTAAAATCATTCAGTATGGTGTGCTTTTCATCCGTGTAAGTAAAGTTTACATGGTCAAAATCAATTTCGCGAATTTTTCCCATTTGTTTCGGATGCGTGACTTCCTCGACTTCCGATTCTCTGTCTTCCAGTTTGAAGAGACGCTCTGCGGCCGCGTAAGTTTCCAACAGACTCGAGACCACCGTAGTCAGAGACTGTGTGGAGGAGAACGACGCCGCACTCACGAACGAAAGGACAATGGTGCCTGACGGATTGGGAGCCCCATTTGCGGCAAGGTACGAAGCAACAGCGATAATCAAAATCCTTGCGAGGTAAATAAAGAAGGTCGGGGCAGCCGAAACAGTCTGCCTGTGAATGGTCAGTCCATGTGCGGCTGCATTTACCTCTTTATTTTTTCTTCGTACATCCTCAAGCTTTCTGTCACCATATCCAAAGATCTGAATGTCTTTCAGACCATAGATACTTTCGAGAACGATTGACTTCATTTTACCAAGTCGTACACGGTATTTTTCTCCAATCGGTCTTCCGATCTTTACTGCAATTAGCGGAAAGATTACGCTTACAATAAGATAGATCGGAAGGAGTACGGCTGCAAACAGGGGATTGATGATCAGCGCCAGGATAATCGTGATACTTGGAAGCAGCACAACGGTGAACATAGGACCGATCGTATGTGCAAAGAAAAACTCTATGGTTTCAATGTCCGATACTGCGATATTTAAGATGTCACCCTTTTCCATGTCTATCAGGCACGCAGGTGCCAGACGGCGGATATTTCGATACAAGTCAACGCGCATTCCGGATAAAAGGTGATATGCTCCGTCGTGAGAGGTGGCTCCTTCGATGTAACGGCACACGGCGATCAGAACCGCTGAAATGATCGTAAGTGCGATATACAATCCTGAAGGTCCGGCGGTGATCTTGCCGGCGATACAAAGCAGGCTTAACACACCGAATCCCATAAGTCCCATCTGAGAGAGATTCCCGATCACACTGGCGAATGTTGCCTCGACGATTCTTTTTTTGGTCGGGGCGGCGATTTTCAAAAGTCTTTTTGTCAGATTAAAAAGAGAGTAATGTTTGGCTATTTTATGTTCAGACATCTGATTCATCCTCCCTTTCCTGATTTTCCAGAGCATTCTGTTCCTCTACAAGCTTTCTGTAAAGGCCGTCTTTCTTAATTAAAGTATCGTGTGTCCCACATCCGGCTACTTTTCCCTCTGACATAACATAGATTTTATCTGCGCTTCGTATTGTGGACAATCGGTGGGAAATGATGATCAGCGTTTTGGTTGTTGCAAGCTCGCCGATACAATGCCAGATTTCCCTTTCACTTTCCATATCGACGCTTGAAGTTGCCTCATCAAAAATGATATATTCCGTGTGGCAGAGCAGGGCTCTTGCAATACCGACTTTCTGACGCTGTCCCCCGGAGAGCCTTCCTCCCGCGTCACCGACATCTGTGTTAAGTCCGTGAGGCTGTTCGTCCAGCCAGCCTTTTAAGTGGACATCACTGAGTACTCTGATTAATTCTTCATCGGAAGCGGCTGGAGCTGCCATGCGAAGGTTTTCGGCCAGAGTACCGGAAAAAAGATTAACTGTCTGGGGTACCATCACGATGTTCTTCCTGAGCTCCTCCGGCGTAAAGCTTGTGTAATCACGTCCGTCCAGGTATATTTTCCCGGTTTCCGGATCAAAGAACTTCATCAGCATACCGGCTGCGGTACTTTTTCCACATCCGGACAGCCCTACAAGTGCAGTTGTCTTCCCACGCGGAATCTCCATATCAATATGGGAGAGTGAAGCCTTGCGTCCCTCATATGCATAAGAGATGTCCCTTAGAGAAATACCGGGGAAAGGTGCTTTTTCAGCCGGAGTATTCGGTAGATAAGGTCTCGTGGTGTCAATTGCAAGAAGATCGGCTACTTTTTCAGCTGCGGCAATTCCGGCCAGGGCCGAATGGGTCGCGCCCATAAGCTGTCGGATGGAGCCGAAGAAGCCGAAAGCGAGCATCAGAACCGTGAGGGCTGACGAGAAGCTTATCCTTCCCTGCCCGAGCTGAACGCATGCAATCAGAAATGCTGCTGTGACGGCTCCGTAGATCAGACCGTCTGTCAGCAGAAATGACCGGAAGTTCACCATCATCATACTCATGACTTTATGGTTGAAGTCATCGGATTTTTTCTGAAGGCCTTCGGTGCGGCGTTCATCCTGGTTGAATAATTTTAGTGTTGACAGTCCCTGGACACTTTCCAGGTAATATCCGGTCAGATCTTCCAGGGAGTTCCAATAGTCGGTTTTCAGCACTTCGATGTGTTTGCGAAACACATTGTTAATCGGCATCAGTGTGATGGATACGAAGAATAAGACCGTCGCTGCTGCATGCGAGTACGGATACATTTGGAAAAAGAGGTATATAGGTGCGATCAGGCAGTAAAACAAACCCGGAAGATATTCTGAATAATAGATCTGCATCGATTCCACACCATCCACAGAGGATGTGATGGCCGAAACAGGTCCTATTTTTTCAATGTTTCCCACATCTAACTCCAGTGTTTTTGAAAATATCTGAGTGCGGAGTGACTGTCTGGCCTTTGCAGTACAGCGATACTCTGCCTCACCGGTCAAAAGTTCTGCGGCCAGCATCACCAGAGCGGCGATAAGCGCTGAAAAAACAGCAGATTTTGTCTCCATCGGGCCCATAGCCGGCGAATCCAGATTCCCCAGATATGCCGATATTGTCCGGACAAAGTATGTCATCCCGACCAAAGTAACTAATTTTAATCCTGTGATAGTTAAAATCCATCCCCACAGACCCTTAGCCATCTTGATCAGAGTTCGGTTTAGTAAAAGCATGGTATTCTCCTTCATTATAAATTATATTAGAGTTAGAAAATCCTAACTTATTTTATGGTATCACCGTCAAAATCGGATGTCAATTACAATCACAGCGCTTTGCATAAATGATTGCGAAATCTTTGTAAAAAAATGATATATGACCGCTACTATTTGTGTGCTATTATTAAATGATACCCAGGATTTGCGAGAGCGGAGCGTTTCAGTGCCCCGGGTATTATGACAACCAGATGGAGTAGAATGGAGGAATTATCAAATGCTGACAAAAAAACAAAACCTATTGGAAACAATACATGGCGGACATCCGGACCGTTTCGTGAACCAATACGAGTTTATTCATATCTTTATGAGTGACCCGTATAATGCGTCAGATCCGTCACCTAAGTATGGGGAAGTAAATGTGACAAATAAATGGGGGATCACAAAATCATGGCCGGAAGGGACTCCCGGAGCATTTCCTGTACTCGATGAAGAGCACAGAGTACTGAAGGATATTGACGACTGGAAAGAAGTCATAAAAGCACCGAAAATGGTTTTTTCGGAAAGTTCATGGGAACCGGCAATAAAAGAAATTGAAGGTGTTGACCGGAACGAACAATTCGTGTCGCCCTTTGTTGCTCCCGGACTCTTTGAGAGATTACATTATTTGATGGGCATGGAAGATGCCATGGTAAACTTTTATGAAGAACCGGAAGAAGTTCATGATCTGATTAAGTACATAACAGAATGGGAACTGGAGTATGCGGATTTGCTTTGCAGTCATCTTCATCCGGATGCACTGTTCCATCATGACGACTGGGGCAGTCAGAAGTCAACATTCTTCTCAAAGGATATGTTTGAAGAGTTCTTTGTTGATGCCTATAAAGAGATATACGGATATTATAGGGATCATGGTGTGGAACTGGTTGTTCATCATTCAGATTCCTATGCAGAGCCTTTTGTACCGGATATGATTGATATCGGAATCGATATCTGGCAGGGAGTTATGGCGACCAACAATATCCCTGAGATGATCAAAAAGTATGGTGGAAAGATATCCTTTATGGGAGGAATTAACTCCGCAACAGTAGACCATCCCGGCTGGACAAGAGAAGAAATCCAAAAAGAAGTTGAGAGAGTTTGTACTGAGTATGGAAAAGACAAACATTACTATATCCCTAATATCATACAAGGGCTGCCGCTTTCAACTTTTGAAGGAGTTTATGAAACAACCTCGGAAGAGATCGATAAAATGAGCAAAAAAATGTTTTAAAACATCATTCGCCATGTGAATACAATTTGTGGGAGCAGCCTGTTTGGGCTGCTTTTGCATATATAAATCCAAAAAAGTCTTACAGAATATGGAGGATATATTGTAAAGGTCACATTATGTATAGAGTTGGGCACTTATTCCCTGTATAGTTTAAGAAAGGGGGTAAAGGAAAGAGATGAGTATTAAAAGCTTTTTTAAACTGGAAGAAAAGGGAACAAGTGTTAAGACAGAGATGATTGCCGGTGTAACGACTTTCATGACTATGGCCTATGTAATGGCAGTACAGCCCAGTGCAATCGTGGGGTTTTCGGGAAATTCTTATACAGATATCAATGGAGTTGTCATCAACAAAGAGGCTGTTATGGTGACATGTGCCGTTGTAAGTGCGATTATTACCCTTTTTATGGGACTGTATGCGAATTTACCTTTTGCACTTGCTACGGGGATGGGCACTAACTTTATGTTCGGGGGATTGATACAATCAAATACATTGTCTTTTGGAGCGGTTATGTCTATAACTCTGGTATCCGGTATCATTTTTGTGCTATTAACTATTTTTGGGGTCCGGGACTTGATTGTCAAGGCTATACCAAAAAATATTAAGATTGGTATTGGAACGGCGATAGGATTTTATATCACATATCTTGGATTTAAAAATTCCGGTATTGGAAACTTTGAAAATGGGATTACTTTCGGTAGCTTGAAGGATCCTGCAGTACTACTGGCAATAGCAGGGCTCTTGCTTATTGCTATTTTAACGGTTTATAAAGTAAATGGTGCTATATTGATTGGAATTGTAGCCATTACGATTATCGGTATACCTTTAGGCGTTACCAAGGTTCCGGAGACTATTGCGAAGGTACCTGATTTTAGAGGCTTAAGTAATATCATGTTTGAATTTGACTTTAAAGCTCTGCTCTCATTCCAGACAATCGTATATGTCTTTATTGCCTTCTGTGGCGATTTCTTTTCTACACTGGGGACTGTGCTCGGGGTAGCCAAAAAAGCCAATATGCTTGACAAGGATGGAAACATGCCCGACATTCAAAAACCCTTCTTAGTGGATGCGATAGGTACTTGTGTGGGTGCATTTACCGGAAACACTACAATTACGACATTCGTAGAATCTACGGCGGGAGTAGAAGCAGGGGGGCGTTCCGGACTTTCAAGTATTGTTACAGGTGTACTTTTTGGTATTATGGTTTTCTTTTCACCACTTGTTTTGATGATTCCAAATGCTGCTACAGGACCTGCACTTATTTTTGTAGGGCTTCTGATGATCAATGGTATTCAGGATATTGATTTTGATGATTTTACGGAGTTGTTTGGCGCTTTTATTATGATTGTTTTTGTTATCTTTACCGGAGGAGTTGCCAACGGCATAGCGGCCGGTCTCCTGGCTCATATTGTGATCAAGCTGGCATCGGGTAAGTGGAGAGAGCTGCATCCTGTTATGTATGTATTAGCGATTCCCCTGGTTATGTATTTTATATTCATGTAAAAGGAGAAGGATAAGATGAAAATATGTTCAAGGAATAAAAAGAACTTATTGAAAGCCGCTTTGGGTGAGATTGAAAGTGATCTATTGATTAAGAATATACAGCTGGTGAATGTGATTACAGGAGAAGTTTATCCGGCAAGTGTATATGTGTATGATGGAATGATCGCGCATGTAGAGTGGCGTCATCCAGATGAAGAGACAGTAAAGGCTCATGAAGTCATTGACGGAAAAGGCAGATTTTTGATTCCCGGTCTGGTGGACAGTCATGTACATATTGAAAGCTCGATGATGACGCCGGGAAACTTTGCGAAAGCAGTGATTCCTCATGGGACCACTACCGTTATTACGGACCCTCATGAGATGGGCAATGTATATGGCGTCGAAGGCGTCCGTTACATGCATGATGCCGGAAACGGTCTGCCCATGTGCCAGTACATTGATATCCCCAGCTGCGTACCATCGGTACCCGGCCTTGAAAATACCGGGGCAGATTTTGGTGCCTTAGAGATTGAAGAGCTGGCCGGACTTGAGCGAGTGATCGGACTTGCTGAGGTTATGAGTTACATCGATGTCATCCATGGAGAAGACAGAATGATGGATATTATTGATGTAGCAGAAAGTCATGGACTATATCTTCAGGGTCATGCACCGTCTGTGACGGGCCGAGAGCTCTCGGCTTATCTTTGTGCCGGACCGAACACCTGCCATGAAACAAGAGAAGCAGGAGAAGCAATTGAGAAGTATCGAAGCGGTATGCGTCTTGATGCGAGGGACAGCTCCATTACGAAAAATGTAAAGGAAGTATGGAAGGGTGTTAAGAATTGTAAATTCTTCGATAACCTTAGTTTTTGTACGGATGACAGAGAGGCCGATGATATTCTAAATAACGGACAGTTAGATGAAGTTGTACGCTCTGCGATTGAAGCTGGAATGGAGCCAATAGCAGCAATCAAATCGGCGACCTGGAATTCGGCGAGAGAGGCCGGAATCACAAATCTGGGTGCTATCGCGCCAGGGTATGCAGCAGATATGTTGATTGTTGATGATCTTAGGACACTTCATCCAAGCCACGTCTTTTACAGAGGCGAGCTGGTTGCCAGAAATGGAAAAATTACGGCGGCAATTGAGAAGAAAGAATATCCACTGGAAAAAAGAAATTCTGTGGCAGTCAAAGAGTTAAGTGAGGATGATTTTACTATTAAAGTACAGTCAGGCAGAGATACGGTAAAAGTGAATCTAATGTGCTACTATGATTTGAATTTATCTACTACCAAGCTAGAAACCAGAGTGTTGCCGGTAGTTGCCGGAAAATTGAAATTAGATAAGGATTTGAAGTTCGTGGCAGTGGTAAATCGTTATGAAGGAAACAATAATATTGCATTGGGATTAGTGAGTGGGTTTGGAACAAAACAGGGTGCGCTGGCGTCTACAGTCTCTCATGACAGTCATAACCTGACAATTGTCTATGATAAACCCGAAGATGCTCTGGTTGTCGCAAACGCTCTAAAAGCCTGTGGCGGAGGTATGTGCGCTGCTCTAGAAGGGAAGATACTCCACACACTGGAACTTCCCCTGGGAGGACTTATCTCCTTAAAACCGGCGGAAGAGCTTGCGATTGATATTACACAGATGAAGGATGCGATCCGCCAACTGGGCCTGATAGAGATGGAAAATCCCCTTCTTCGCATCGTAACCCTCGCATTGCCGGTAGTTCCCGAGGCAAAAATGACGGATTTAGGTTTGGTGAAAGTATCAACAAAGGAACTGATACCTCTATTTGCGCAGTAAACACAATTAGTTTGTATGAATGAGCACAGATTTCAAAGTTTTCTATTAAAAATACCGTCCGCCAAAGTCTGGCGGTCGGTATTTTTAAAACACTTGCTAATTATCGAGGAGTCATAAGTATCCCTTGCGTTTATAGGTAAATATGTATAAGATGTAAGTATATTATTTAATGCATAATCTAAAATGCATATAATTTTGCAATCAATTTATTGAGAGACGGAATGGAGGCATAGCCATGGAAGCTATAGAGAATATTTTCACTCGCAAGAGTGTCAGAAACTTCAAGAATATACCGGTTGAGAAAGATAAGATCAGAAAAATCCTATCAGCAGGAATGAGTGGACCAAGCTGTGTGAATGCGAGAGACTGGTCTTTTCTTGTGATTACGAATAAGGAAAAACTTTCGAAGATGGCGGACGCTAATGGACGTTATGCCAGACACCTGAAAAAGGCAGCTTTTGGAATCCTTGTATGTGGTGATTTGGAACGGGCATATTCAGAGGCAGAGGATTACTGGGTAATCGACGGAGCAATTGCGGCACAGAATATGATTTTATGTGCTCATGCTCTCGGAATTGGTTCTGTCTGGCTGGGAACCTGGCCTCAGATGGACCGTGTGAAGAACCAGGCTGAATTATTCTCACTGCCGGATCACATTGTTCCACATTCTGTGATTGCCTTTGGGTATCCGGAAGAAGAAAAACCAGAAGAAGACCGGGATTTATACGAAGAAGACCGGGTTCACTTCGAAGAATGGTAAGGAGGCGCGTATGATTTATCTATCCCATTTTTCTTTTCCTGATGCGGAAGAGGAGATGGATGTTCGTATGGAGATCAGAAGGACCTGCTATGACAGCTTTTATCCATTTCAGATTTTGTCAAAGCATCAGTTGTCTATGCTTGATTTTGAACCTGTTACGATTTTATATGGAGGAAATGGATCTGGGAAAACGACTGCATTAAATGTCATTGGAGAAAAGCTTGGTCTTGCGAGAGATACACCATATAATCGTTCAAACTTCTTTGAAGATTATATCCATCTGTGTTCTTTTGAAATAGGGCTACCGCAATCCCACTGGCTTTAGACGGTGTGTTAAGGTAGCCAAAAGTAGCGATTTATGTTATGTTTGTGTCATGGGAACATGGAAATCAAAGAACAGGCACATATATTTATTACAGTAACACACATTATTTTCGTATGCAAATATAGAAAGAAGTTGCTGACATCAAAACAAATATCAGATGATATCAAGCAATTTTCTTATGAGATATGTCAAAGACATCCTGTGATTATTAGATATAAAGACCATATTCATTACATGATAGAAACAGAACCAACGATGTCTAACAGTAAAATCGTAAATCTAATGAAAAGTTATACAACATATCATATTTGGGAAAGATACCCGAATTATTTGAGAAAACATTTCTGGAAAGAACATACCTTGTGGACAGATGGATACTTCGCCTGTAGTGTGGGAATGTTTCAGAAGAAAGGCAGGTGACAGCAAATGTTAAAAGCATATAAATACAGGATTTATCCAAATCATGAGCAGAAAACTCAAATTGCAAAAACATTTGGATGTTGCCGTTTTGTATATAATCAGACTCTTTCGTATAGAAAAGATAACTATGAGCAGGAGAAAAAGTCTGTCAGTAAAACAGACTGTAATAATTACTGTAACAGGGAATTAAAGAAAACATATGGATGGCTCAAAGAAGTAGACAAATTTGCTTTAACCAATGCTATTTATAACATGGACCGTGCATACCGGAAATTTTTTAAGGGTGCAAGACGTTTGGGAGACGTCTGCTCTGCACCGACCGGAGTAGAACGGAGACATGCAGGTTATCCTAAATTCAAGAGCAAACACGATAATCATAAGTCATATACCACCAATTTTACAAATGGAAATATAACGGCAGATTTTGAGAATGGAAAAATCAAACTGCCAAAGCTGGGAAATATAGAAACAAAATTACATAGAAGTTTTAAGGGGCAGATAAAATCGGCAACTGTTTCACAAGTTCCAAGTGGGAAATATCATGTGTCCATTCTTGTGGAAACAGAGCATATAAAAATGCCAGATGTTGCAGGAAAAACAGGTCTGGACTTAGGAATAAAAGAGTTATGTATTACATCAGACGGCAGAAAATATGAAAATCCAAAGACGATTAGAAAGTATGAGAAAAAGCTTACAAGGCTGCAAAGGCAGCTGGCACATAAAGAAAAGAGAAGCAAAAATTATGATAAGGCAAAGAAACAGATTGCCTTGTGTCATGAGAAAATAACAAATACGAGAAAAGATTATCTGCATAAAATTTCACACGAAATTGTCAGCGAAAACCAAGTGATAGTTTCAGAAAATTTACAGATAAAAAACATGGTAAAAAATCATCATCTGGCAAAATCCATAAGCGATGTTTCATGGTATGAGCTGACAAGACAATTAGAATATAAGTCAAAGTGGAATGGAAGGGAATATGTCAAAATAGATACGTTTTATGCCAGCAGTCAGTTGTGTTCCATTTGTGGTTATCAAAATACAGACATAAAGGATTTGTCGGTAAGAGAATGGATCTGTCCGGTCTGTGGAGTAAAGCATGATAGGGACATCAATGCTGCGAGGAACATACTGGCAGAGGGGTTAAGTCAAATAGCATAAGAAAAAATAATTTATAGGGCAGGGACTGTCCGAATTAACGCCTGTGGAGATAGTAGGTTGCGAGGTCTGCGAAGCAGGAAGCCCATTGGCTTTAGACGATGGGTAGTTCACTTGAGTCATGAAATAACAGAGGCCAGCAGGATCATTACCAGCGATGATGTATTTGATTTTATGTTGAACCTGAGAACTCTAAATGAAGGAATTGATCAAAAACGTGAAGATCTATTTGAGGAATACCTTGATGCAAAGTATTCTAAATTTCAGATGAGATCTCTGGATGATTATGACCAGCTGAAGAAGGTGAATCTTGCCCGTAGAAAAACGCAGTCTAAATTTGTCAGGGGAAGTCTGATGAATAATGTTCGGGAACATTCTAATGGAGAGAGTGCTTTCTTATACTTTACGGAGAAGATTCAGCAAGACGGGCTGTATCTTCTGGATGAACCGGAAAACAGTCTTTCACCGGATAAGCAGCAGGAACTATTGAAATACCTGGAAGATTCTGCAAGATTTTTCGGCTGTCAGTTTATCATTGCAACGCATTCACCTTTTCTTCTCTTTATGAAAGGCGCCAAGATCTATGACATGGATGAAGATCCGGTGGATGTGAAAAGATGGACAGAATTACCAAGTGTACGTGCCTATTTTGACTTTTTTAAGGCACACGAAGATGAGCTGGAGCAGTAAAACATATGGACTGGAGGCCTGACTGCCCAGGATCAGTTTAAGTCTTCTCTGGATTATTTCAGAATATCATATAAATAGACTGGCTGCCCACCAAAATTGGATCAGAGGACAGCAGACAAAATATAGTATCGGGAGGGAGTAATACAATGAATAAGATCAGCTGTTATTTTGGAGGTCATAATGTCAGTTTCACCGGGTAAATTAAAAATTCTATATATCTTGAAGGATCTCATGGAAAACAGTGATGAAGAGCATCTGCTGTCTTCCACGGAGCTGATGAGTGACCTGGAAAAGTATGGATTGTCTGCAGACCGGAAATCTGTCTACAATGATATAGACACATTGAAAGACGCGGGTGTTGAGATTAACCAGAAGAAAGGAACAAATCCAGGCTATTATATCGCCGGCAGGGATTTTGAATTACCGGAGCTCAGGCTTCTGGTGGATGCTGTACAGTCTTCAAAGTTTATTACGAGCAAAAAATCAGATGAACTCATACATAAACTGGAAAAGCTAACTAGCAGATATAATGCAGATCAGCTGGGCAGGAATGTATTCATCAGCAACAGACCCAAAGCGGGGAATGAAACAATCTATTACAATGTGGATTATATTCACACGGCCATTCTTAAAAATCGCAAGATTCAGTTTCAGTATACGGAATGGACGGTAGAGAAAAAACTGAAGCCGAGAAAAGAAGGATGTTTATATGTTGTCAGTCCCTGGGCGATGACGTGGAGTGATGAGAACTATTATCTGATTGCCCATGACCAGGAGAGTGATCAGATCAGGCATTACCGCGTGGATAAGATGCGGAAGACCGACGTTATGGAATGCAAAAGGCTTGGAAAAGAACGCTTTGCTGATTTTGATCTAGCGGCATTTTCAAAGAAGACCTTTGGAATGTATGGAGGCAGGGATGAGGAGGTCACGCTTTCCTGCAGCAACAATCTGGCGGGAGTGATTATAAATCGTTTCGGGAACGACACGATGATGATACCGGATGGCGGGGAACATTTTCATGTACGGGTTCTGATTGCGGTCAGCCAGCAGTTTTTCGGATGGCTGGCCGGGATTGGAACGGATATTCAGATCCTGAAACCAGATGATGTGAAGCAGGAATATGTGGATTATCTGGCAAATATATTGCAGACCTATCAGACGGAGGCAACACAGACAGATACAGGAGAGGATTTATGATACACTTACTTTTGGCAATTATTTATGTTGCTTTTGTCAGCCTGGGACTTCCGGATTCATTGCTTGGTTCAGCATGGCCGACGATGTATCCGGATCTTGGCGTACCTATATCCTATGCAGGAATCATTTCCATGATTATTGCACTTGGAACGGTAGTGTCCAGTCTGCAAAGCGATCGTGTTACACGTAAATTTGGAACTGGAAAGGTAACGGCGTTGAGTGTAGCCGCGACAGCAGTGGCTTTGTTTGGGTTTTCCGTCAGCCACTCTTTCTGGGCACTTTGTCTCTGGGCGATTCCCTATGGGCTGGGTGCCGGAAGTGTGGATGCCTCGCTGAATAATTATGTGGCACTTCACTATGCAAGCCGGCATATGAGCTGGCTTCATTGTATGTGGGGACTGGGTGCCTCTCTCGGACCTTACATTATGGGGTATGCACTTGCAGATGGTCATCTGTGGAATATGGGATACCGGATTATTGCGGTTCTTCAGATTGTTCTGTCTGTCATCCTTGTGATTAGCCTGCCGCTATGGAAAAATAGCAGCAGTACGCCATCAGAGGAGGGAAGCCAGGCATCGGAAAAGCCGCTTAAACTCGGAGAAATATTCAGAATACCCGGGGTAAGGGAAGTAATGCTTACGTTTTTCTGCTATTGTGCGATAGAGCAGACAACCGGGCTGTGGGCGAGCAGTTATCTTACTTTGAAATATGAAATGCCAAAAAGTACGGCTGCGGGTTTTGCCAGCCTGTTTTTCATAGGTATCACGGTCGGCCGTGCACTCAGCGGGTTTCTTACCATCAAGCTGAATGATGCAAAGATGGTTCGGCTGGGAGAGGGTATTGTACTTGCCGGAATTCTGATCCTTCTGCTGCCGTTAAATAAGAAAGCGGCAATGGCGGGGCTAGTCTTGATCGGGCTGGGATGTGCCCCGATTTATCCATGTATTATTCACGCGACACCGGAACATTTCGGCGCGGATAAATCTCAGGCAGTGATCGGGGTGCAGATGGCAAGCGCTTATGTGGGAACGTGTCTGATGCCACCCCTGTTCGGGCTGATTGCGGATCATATCAGTGTAAGACTGTTTCCGTTTTATCTTCTGCCGATCCTGATTCTCATGTTTGTTATGCATGAGACACTTTTAGTGAAGACCGCCAAAAAGAAGTGACAGCTTTCTTCAAAAATGATAATATAATGATACCAGGGTCAAAAGGTCCTGCGTTTCATGCCTGCATGAAAAAGCATGACCTTGGGACCCGTAAAGGGAGGCTAAAGTATGGACAGAGAAGTACGAGAGGCTATAGCTGCAGGAGAAAGAGCTCTTGGAAGTTTAAAATATGCAAAAGATGATCTGAACAGTGCGAGATCATGGGGAATCGCAGATCTTCTGGGAGGAGGATCGGTCACAGGATTTATCAAGCATTCCAAGATGAATCATGCCGTTTCACATATGGAGGAGGCAAAGAGAGATCTGCGTGTCTTCCAAAGAGAACTACGCGATGTGACGGTAAATACAGATCTGAATCTGGAAGTTGGGGATTTTCTGACATTTGCGGATTTCTTTTTTGATGGGGTTGTAGCGGATTATCTGGTACAGTCAAAAATTGCCGATGCGAGAAAACAGGTGGATCGGGCAATTCGTCAGGTAAGCCAGATTGTTTCGAACCTTCGAAGACTGGGGTAAAAGTAATTCAGAAACTATAAACAGGGAGGTAATGGAGAATGAGCAGGGTGATTTTATTTCAGGGTGACAGTGTCACCGATGTTGATCGAAGAGCAGAAGGCGGAGATGGTCTGGGTAATGGATATCCAAAGATGATTGCAGAGCGTTTAAAAGAAGAAAAAGAGAATTCAATTGTATTGAACAGGGGAATATCAGGAAACCGAACCAGCGATCTGAAAGAACGCTGGACCAGGGATTGCATTGATCTCAAACCTGATATACTGACAATATTAATTGGAATCAACGACTGCTGGAGAAAATACGACAGCAATGATGAGACACCTTTGGATGTATTTGTATCGAATTATACAGAATTGCTGGATCGGGCAAAAACTGAGACAGATGCCCGCATTATCTTGATGGAGCCCTTTGTGCTTCCTTTCCCGGAAGACAGAAAAGAGTGGAGGGTAACGCTGGATCCATATATCCAGGCAGTGCGTCAGTTTGCGGTAAAATATCAGACAGGACTGGTAACACTGGATGGTATATTCGCCAAGGCAGCAGTACAAGAAGGATACACTGCACTGGCCGAAGATGGCGTGCATCCATCACTACTGGGACATCGACTGATTGCAGGATCGTGGCTGGAGGAATATCGGAGCAGATAAGGAGAATATGGCTTTATACGCAATTGGCGACTTCCATCTGGCGTTTTCTGTGGATAAACCCATGGATATGTTTGGGCCAGTTTGGATAGATCATGAAGAAAAAATAAGAAAATACTGGAACCGGCTGGTGACTGAGGATGATACTGTGGTAATAACCGGCGATCATTCCTGGGGACGAAACCTTGAGGAAGCAGGAGCTGATCTTGACTTTATTGCTGATCTGCCGGGAAGGAAGATCCTGCTTCGGGGCAATCATGACATGTTCTGGAATGCGAAAAAAACTGCGAAGTTAAATGAAGCATTTTTAGGAAGGCTTTCATTTCTTCAGAATAATTTCTATACGTATCGAGACTATGCGCTGGTTGGAACGAAAGGGTATTGTTACGAGGGTAAGGACACATATAAGCACTTTCTGAAAATCAGGGATCGAGAGATCGGGCGCTTAAAAGTGTCATTTGAGGCGGCAAGAGATGCAGGATACCATAAGTTCATCATGTTCCTTCATTTCCCTCCTACGAGTATCGGGGAAGAGGAAAGTCCGTTCACGCAGATAGCCATGGATTATGGAGCTTCAAAAGTAATTTACTCTCACTGCCATGGAAGAGAGCGGTTTGATGACAGCTTCAAAGGTTATGTTGATGGGATCGAGTATAAGTTAGTATCCGGTGATTATCTGAATTTTAAGCCAGAGCTGATTTTACAATAAATATAGATAAAAGTTATAAAGGAACACCATAAAAGAAGTAGTGGAATAATCAGATTGAAAAGTATATATACTTCCGAAATAGTATTTTATTTATCGAAAAAATCCGTATGTTTATGTTTGCGCTGATGGATGCAGAATTCCAATAGCAGTTTAACATAAGCATGCGGATTTTTCGGCTTCGGTTTGAATTATGACTCGTGGTCCGAATCTGATTTTGACTTTGTCACTTTCTGATAAATGATAAATGCGACAAGTGTGATGGAAAAACTGATTACAAACGGCAGCAGAAATCTTGCAGAAAGCGGATTCTCAATGGAGGTTCCGGCAAGTACATAGGGGATCATCTTAGGACTCAGGCCAAGGATCGATGCAATGATGTACTTGTTCCACGGCATTTTGGTTCCCCCAAAGAACATACTGGTCAAACCTATGGGAAGCGGAGTGATTCGTGCGATAAAGCAGGTCGTCGTGGTGTTGTCCTGGTTTGACGTAAAGAACTTATTAGCTTTCTTATTCTTTTGCAGCATCTTTGTGACTTCTTCTGCACCAAGTTTTTTCCCGAGATAATAACTGATTGTAGTTTCACAGAAGATCCCGACTATGCTGATGATAATGCCCCACACAGGCGGAAATATAATGCCGATGGCAACACAGACAAGGATATTGGGAATTGCCATGATAACTGACCTGAGACAATAGAGTCCAATCAATGCCAGGGCTGCCAGAAATGGAGACGATGGCGTATAGTGAATGAGATCTTCAACGCTTAGATTCCGGATTTTCGGAATTAGAACAAGCGTGATTACTATAATAAAAGCTATAGTTAATTGTTTGCGATGTGAATAAAGCCAGCGCATAGGCAGAAGCCTCCCTCCTTGTTACTATGTAGCCATACGATGCTGAACTAATTGCCTCTAGTATCATAATAATAGTATACTTGAATACCTGAAAAATATCAATTGAAAAAATGTTAAGCAGAGAACAGAAAGAACCAAACTCTTGTAAAGCTTGATTCCAACTGTATTTTTTTGCGTTTATAAAACTTAACAAATTGTTTGTTAAGTAAAAAATATGTGAAATGTGTACATTTATTATCGAAAATACATAAAATAATTAAACAATATGTTGACAAATGTATAAATCAATGCTATATTTCTTAATGAACAAATTACCGATTGTATGAATGAAGATCAGAGATGTAAAGAAAACATAAGCATTTTTACATTACTCTAAAGATGCTTTCAGAAGAATTCTGTTCTCGTTTTCGGCACTGTAGTCCAAAAGGAGCATTTCATTTAGTATATTTGATGCAATAATTGCTTTCTCTTTATTTCGGACATAGAGTTTTTTAATATCACTGCGAATCAAGGAGGTATTTCCAAGACTTGATATGATCACAAAGGAATCACTGCGGAAGTATTGTTCCACCTGCATTCCCAGAATGTCACCGATGACGATGCCAGTCTGGTCCTTATGATTTCGCAGGAAGCACGTCAGGTCCGACCCGGGTGTATTTATGAAGATATCCGTTGGCAAAAACCAGTCCAAAAACTGATTTCGTATAGGAATATTGCAGATATCCTCAAGAATAAGGAATGGATATTCGTCATGCAGCATGTGTTTTGCCTGATTCACCAGATCAGAATAATCCGGATGTATTTTGCAGAATAAGGGATTGTTATTTTCACAGTCTAAAAAGAGTATCGGAATATAATAGTCTTTTGTGAACTGCTCTGTCACGGTGTCATCGGCGTCAATGATGAATAAAGCATCCGGATGATGTCTGGTAGTGAAGGATACATCTTCCGACAAGTTCTTGGAATTAATCAGGATTGTCTGAAATCCGGAAAGTTTTAACTGATTGCTCAGCTCCGAGGCGAGATCATAGAACATCAGCTTTTTACTGGAACAGTTTTCCTCCTTCAGATTAACGATAATACCAACCAGACTGCGTTGGCTCTTCAGACGGGGTTTGCCGCTGGCATTAAGTTCATAATGAAGCCTGGTTGCAGTTTCCATAATCTTTAGACGAGTTTCATGACTGATTCTTTCTTTTTCGGAATGATTCAATACATAGGATACAGTGGCGACAGAGACATTACAATCTCTTGCAATATCACGCATGGTGGTTTTATGGCTAGACATAAGTATTCACATCCTTTGAGAGTTATTATAAGTATCTTAGCACAAAAAAGTAGACGGGGGTAATAAAATGAAGAAAAAGTATAAGTCTTTGATTCTTTCAATTGTATTTTGGGGAAGTGGTCAGTTCTTTGTGAAAAAAGAAAGACTGAAAGGAACGCTGCTATTTCTTGTGCAGGTGCTCTTATTTGGAATTGAACTGATTACGGGATATTGGTTTAATTTTTTTGCAGGCCAGATTGAACATTTTAAGCTTCGTCTCTATGGAGGCTTTTTTACAAAAGGAATCTGGGGTTTGTTTACTTTAGGTGAAGTTCAGGGAGCGGGAGGCGATAATTCAACAATACTAATGGTGAAAGGAATTATTGCTTTCATTATACTTGTCGGATTTGCAGTAGTCTATGTCTACAATCTGTATGACAGCCTAAAGCTATCTATATACCTTCCGGACAACGATGTGGGGCTTAAAAAAACCTCACGCGCTAAAGCAAAACGCAAGATGTTTCCTTATCTTGTACTGTCTCCATCGCTGATCATTATTATCTTTGTAGTTCTGATGCCAATTGTATTTTCAATTCTCACGGCTTTTACGAACTATGATACAAAACATCAGCCACCGGCAAATTTAATTGACTGGGTAGGATTTGATAATTTTGTGAAACTTGTCCGTGTTCCAGTCTGGAGCAAGACATTTGGAGTGGTTCTGATCTGGAATGTTATATGGGCACTGGCTGCAACGCTCTCAACATTCTTTATGGGCCTTTTACAGGCGATGATGCTTAATAGTAAATATGTGAAACACAAGTCATTTTTCCAGACAATTTATATACTGCCGTGGGCAATCCCCGGGATGATTTCGCTTTTGGTTTTTCGAAATCTGCTGAATGGACAGTTCAGTCCGGTGAATCAGATTTTGCTGAATGCCGGTCTGATATCGGAACGGATTCCATTTCTTACGAATCCTGTTTTGGCAAAAATCTGTATTATAGGGGTAAATCTCTGGATGGGGTTCCCGACTTTTATGGTGATGATTCTTGGTGTACTGTCTAACCAGGACGTGAGCCTGTATGAGGCAGCACAGATTGACGGAGCCAACCGGATGCAGGTATTTGCTCATATAAAACTGCCTTTGCTTATGAGGGCAATGTCTCCGCTTCTTGTCATGAACCTGGCTGGAAACTTTAATAATTTCGGAGCTATATACTTCCTTACCAGCGGAGGACCTACAAATCCTAAACTGCAGTTTGCCGGAGATACGGATATTTTGATTTCATGGATATATAAACTAACTCTGGATCAGAGGATGTATAGTATGGCTGCGGTAATGAATATTCTGATCTTTATTTTTATAGCAGCTGTTTCAATATGGAATTTCAGCAGAACAAATGCATTTCAGGAAATATAAGAATAATGAAATTGGGAGGCTAAACAGTATGAAGAAAAAATATAACGGAAAGTCAGTGATGGGGTGGATCCTGGTGCATCTGGAGCTGATTGCTGTTGCTTTGTTTGTCATTGTACCAATATTTTGGATTATTATTTCTTCTTTTAATAAGGGAAACGGACTGGCATCTGCGACGCTCATTCCAAAAGAACTGACACTGGATAACTATAAGAACCTGTTCCTGAATACAAATTATGCAAAATGGTTTAAGAACTCTTTCGTTATTGCGGTTTTAAATGCCGTTATTAGTGTTGCGCTTATTATGCTGACAGCATGGATTATGTCGAGATTTCAATTTAAGGGCAGGAAGACGGGTCTGATGACAATTTTAATTATATCAATGTTTCCGACGTTTTTATCAATGACTGCGATTTATACTTTGTTCTGGAATTTCGGGCTTTTAAACAAGCCCTATGCACTGGTTATTATCTATGCATCGGGAGCTATTCCTTATAATGTCTGGCTGGTGAAAGGATATCTGGA
>DHNM01000005.1:23296-24272 GCA_002409525.1 Eubacterium sp. UBA5416
ATTCCTTATAATGTCTGGCTGGTGAAAGGATATCTGGATGGAATTCCGAAGGATATTGATGAGGCGGCATACATAGATGGCAGTACTTATTTTCATACCTTTACTAGAATTATACTACCCTTGTCTAAGCCGATCATTACTTACTGTGCAGTATCGCAGTTTATGTCTCCCTGGATGGACTATATTCTGCCAAATCTTCTGTTGTCGAGTGATGAAAATAAAACTTTGGCAGTTGGCCTTTTCAGTATGATTTCGGGTAAAGAGAATTCCAACTTTACCATGTTTGCAGGAGGTGCAGTTCTAATCGCCGTCCCGATCACGATATTGTTTATGTTTTTCCAGAAGTATCTCGTTCAGGGAATATCAGCAGGAGCCAACAAAGGGTGATACAAACTGGGGATATTCAATTTTGGTATACAATGGAGCGAAGCTTCGGATGTTAACCGTTAAGTCGCGAGGTATGAGTTGGTTACACAAAGAAACGAGGTTCCAAAAGTATAAATTAAAGTTTGAGGAGGAAATGTGAAGTGAAGAAGAGATGGGTTTTAGGTTTGGGAACTACGGTGCTGTCGATTGGGCTGGCCGGCTGCGGGCAGCTTCCCCAAGATACGAGTGCTGCAAATACTAATACGAAAGAAGAATCAGAAAGTGTTTCGTCATCTCTGTCAAAAAGTGATGATGGAAAACTTGAGCCGGAGGAAGGAGCAAGTCTGAGATTTAGAACAGGGGATGAGGAATTTGGAAATGCGGTTGCAAAGCTTTTTGAGGAGAAATACAAAGTACCCGTTAAGGTTGAGGAAGGTAATTCATTAGATTTTACGAAAGATGTGATGGAAGCAGCGTCAGGAGAAGGACCAGACGTGTTTATGAGTCCACATGATAAGACATTGGAAGGTATTCAGGCAGGAATCTTTACAGAACTAGATCCTTCACTGGTAGAAAGCCTGGAATCGGATATCAGTGATGTTGCGATGAA
>DHNM01000025.1:0-170 GCA_002409525.1 Eubacterium sp. UBA5416
TGATGAAGAATATAATAATCAATGGCATCTGCTGACATCTTTTCCTGCTTCAGCAGTTCCCGTATCACCACCGGAACCTTCGATACAGCAAACTTGAAAACTTGCCCGCCGTTCATCTGCATATAAGTTGTGTCGTTTTTCGGATCCTCTTCAAAACGAATCTGATTTCT
>DHNM01000025.1:380-620 GCA_002409525.1 Eubacterium sp. UBA5416
TCTTCAAAACGAATCTGATTTCTGCTGCTGCATGTCAGTGCCTCACCTCTGCTTCCATCACAACGGGTAATCTGAGCATATCTTCCCTGTTCCTGTGACCTTAAAACCACAGCTCCCGCTCCGTCACCAAATAGAATACAGGTAGACCGGTCTTTCCAGTTAAGCTGATTAGAAAGACTTTCCACACCTATGACAACCGCCGTGTGGTAGATTTCCTGACCCAGATAAGCCTGTGCAGTA
>DHNM01000025.1:841-15357 GCA_002409525.1 Eubacterium sp. UBA5416
CTGCTCCAATCTTACTTTGTACTTCGCAGGCCGTACAAGGCATAATTCTCTCTGCCGACATCGTCGCTACCAGGATCAAATCAATGTCTTTTGCATCCACATTTGCATTTTTCAGTGCGTCCTGCGCAGCTCTTTGTGCCATATACACTGCATCTTCTCTCCCGGAGATTACATGCCTTCTCACAATACCTGTGCGCTCTCTGATCCATTCATCGCTCGTATCTACCATCTCAGACAACTTATCATTATCCCAGACCAGAGTCGGCGCATAAGATCCGGTTCCGCATATTTTTCCTACCATATCTTGGCCTCATTTGTTTTTATACTAAAATACTTTGACTTTCAAATTATATCATATCAAAACTGTTTGTCAAGTGCAGGTATTTAAAACAAGCCGATAAGAGGGGACCACTGCCCCCAGCTTATCGGCTTATCAAAATTAACAATAAAACTTTATATTCTCTATTAGAAAATGTTTTTTCCATGCATCACAGATCATAAAAAACTGTGCTGATATAACTTCAAGTAATTTATTCAAATCATTTGCGGGTATTTTACTGTTGTTATTAGCTACAATACATCCTCCTGAAGAGGTAATCCAAATCTTTGTTGCATGTGAATTGGGACGTCCCCTCCCGATATGGACATGAATAGGCTCGTCACTCTCATTTGACCAAAAGAAAACCTTATAACCACCTATTTGAAAAAGACTAGGCAATCTTGATCCCTCCATTCTCTGCATACTTAAAAAGCAAGTGTGCATTACTATGAAGAAATCTTTCAAAAAAATCAATATCAGAATCCGAAAAACCTTCTTTTATAATCCAATTATAGGATGGAAGGCTACACCTAGCCGTATCAAATCCCTCATCCGTTGGCCTCTCGAAATGTACCTCTATTTCTTTTTCTCCACTTTTCTCAATAATTTGAGAATGTACTACTTCAATATCATCATTTAGTATCATGTATGGATACATCATATCAAAATACACCTCCTTATAGTGACAGTATAATCAATATTCATTGCTTAATCAATCGAACTTTTTAAAGATACACTCAAAAATTTTTTGTTCCATCATGCAACACAAAGCAATACGAACATCCCTACTATCACGAAGGTCATCAATATCCCCGTACCTACAATATTAACTTTATCCTTTTCCATTTGTAAAACCTCACTTCTATAAGCAAACTTATGTTCCGAACTCATGTTTATATTGTATCGGAACTATTGTTCTTTTACAAGTCTTTTTTTGTTTTTATATCTTTTTTTAATCACCTATGATACGATAACCTTAACACAATCAGAAGGGGGATATATGAATTCTATCTGTTTTAAAAAAACTGCCGACAGCTGGAGAGAGGCACTTCCAATCGGGAACGGCCGCCTGGGAGCTATGATATCCGGCGGTCAGAAAAAAGAAGTGATACAGCTGAATCAGGACAGTATCTGGTATGGATCACCAATAAATCGAATCAATCCGGAAGCAAAAGAACATTTGAGTCGGATTCGCAGCTTGATACAGGAGGGAAGGATACCAGAAGCCGAGAAGCTGATGACCTACACACTTTCAGGTATTCCGCAGAGCCAGCGTCCCTATCAGACTCTCGGAAATATAGAACTGACCTATTACAGTCAAAAGGGAGATGTAACCGGCTATCACCGCCGCCTCGACCTGGATGACGGAGAAGTGACTGAATCTTATCAGCTTCATAATAATGATAACTCTATCCACATTTACAAAGAATATCTGGCATCTTATCCACATGGCATACTTGCTTTCCACTTCTGTTCTAGTGAGGGGACAATTTCTTTTGATGCCATTTTACGAAGAGGCCGTTTTTATGATCATGCCGGTCACCTCGACAACCATACGATTTTTATGGATGGATCTCTGGGTGAGGGAGGCATTTCTTTTTTTACTGCAATAAGAGCAGAAGTGACAGGTGGCAATGTTGAAACTCTCGGAGAACACCTGTTAATAAGAAATGCCAGAGAAGTTAATTTGTATTTGAGCTGTGAGACATCCTTCTACAGCAAAGACTTTAAGTCACTTGCTGTAGGTAAATTAGATCAGGCATCCCATGATGGCTTTTCCTGTATCAGGCAAAAACATCAGGACGATTATAAGAAACTCTATCATCAGGTATCTCTGCATCTCAACGGAGAAGAAAATTCGTTTGCAGAAACCTATTTTCAGTTTGGAAGATATCTTCTAATCTCCTGCAGCCGTCCGGAAAGTCTTCCGGCAAATCTGCAGGGAATCTGGAACGATTCCTTCGCACCGGCCTGGGATTCCAAGTTCACGATCAATATCAACACAGAGATGAACTACTGGCCCGCTGAGATATGTGGTTTGTCAGAATGCCATCTCCCTTTGTTTGATCATCTGCTGCGTATGTGGAAGAATGGAAAACAGGCAGCTGAAGAAATGTATGGCTGCCGTGGTTTTGTAGCTCACCATAATACAGATATCTGGGGAGACTGTGCACCACAGGATCTCTATGTTCCGGCTTCCTATTGGGTCATGGGGGGAGCATGGCTTGCCACACATATCTGGACACATTACATTTATAGTGGAGATACCGCTTTTCTTAAGAAAATGTATCCTTTTATGAAGGATGTTGTTTTATTCTTCCACGATTTTCTAATCGAAGATCACGGAAATCTTGTAACCTGTCCTTCCGTCTCTCCGGAAAACACATATATTCTTTCCAATGGAACAAAGGGCCGGGTATGTGCCGGATCTTCCATAGACACTCAAATCTTAAGGGATCTGCTGGAAGATTATATGAAAGCTTCTAATATTTTAAGCATTGAAGACGAATATACAAAGAATACAAAGAGAATCCTGGAAAAGCTTTCTCCGACAAAAATCGGAAAATACGGACAGATTATGGAATGGAGAGAAGATTATGATGAGGCAGAACCCGGACACAGACACATATCACAATTATATGCCCTACATCCGTCTCATCAGATCACGCCGGATAGAACTCCGGAACTTGCCGTGGCCGCCGGGAAAACACTAGAACGACGCCTTCAGTATGGCGGAGGGCATACCGGATGGAGCTGTGCATGGATTGTAAACTTCTACGCCCGACTTGGAAATGGTAACCAGGCATTTAAAAATCTGGAAAAGCTCTGGAAACAATCCACATTTCCAAATATGATGGACAGCCACCCAAGGGGGAATGGAGCTGTATTTCAAATTGACGGGAATTTCGGTGCCACTGCCGCAATCGCAGAGATGCTCATACAGGCCGATGAGAACCGAATCCTACTGCTCCCTGCTCTACCCGACAAATGGAAATCCGGCAGTGTTTCCGGTCTTTGTGCACCGGGAGGAATTCAAATCAGTCTAACATGGTCGGATGGAAAACTAACACACGGAACTTTAAGTTCCAATCATACGCAGGAAGTACATCTGATTTATGGAAAAATAAAAAGATCTATAGCCGTCACCGCAGGTGAACAGATAGATCTTGCTGAATTAATGCAGGCATGAAATGCAAGGTCGGGTCCCAAGGTCATGCTTTTTCATGCAAACATGAAACGCAGGACCTTGGGACCCTTGTATCATTTATATTTTATTATGATTTTAATATATTGTTCCAGATATTTCTGATCCAGATCATTGTATTCTTTCATCTGATCACTGTCGATGTCCAGGACACCTATAAGTTTATCCTCCCTGCACATAGGCACTACAATCTCAGACACAGCAGCTGAATCACAGGAAATATAGTTTTCATGTTCCCTGACATTATCTATGATTACAGTTTTTCTCTTCTCAGCGGCTTCTCCGCAGACACCTCTTCCAAGCTGAATGGAAGTACAGGACACCTTTCCCTGAAACGGACCAAGGAAAAGTTTACCGCCGTCATACAAATAATATCCGGTAAAAACAGAATTTTTCAGTGTCTCATTCAAAAGTGCTGATGAATTTGCCAGTATAGAGATCCAGTGATCTTCACCTGAAATCAGCTCTTTCTGCTGCTTTAGCAGCAGCTCATACATCGTTTCTTTTTCAGAACGGTTCACTAGATACCTCCCTTAGACAATATCCTAACTCCACTTTAAAAGATACAGCGGCCAGTTCAGTTGTTTTCTGTGTGTTGTCTCATAGGTCGAACAAATCTTGTCTGCAATACAGACCAGAATTCCTTCTCTATACTTTGGAGGAACCGGAGTCAGCGGAAACATATGCTTTTTGATGATATCTTTTTCTACCGGGGTCAGTTCAAAATCTTCGGATGCATTCTTAAGGGCAGTAGCCGGATGTGTAAAACCATGCAGATGCCGGCCCTCTTCTTTATCCTTATGCCAGTCATACAGGAAATAATCATGCAGGAGAGCACCTCGGATGAGTTCTCTCTTTCTCACTTTTATATCGTAATGTTCGGCAATCCAGCAGCTGTAATAAGCTACCGTTATACTGTGAGTGTACACGGAAATACTTCCATGCTGCATATAATTTTTCGATTCACAGAATCTGGAATCTCTGCAGACATCCCGCAGGATTTCATTAAAAATCTCTTCATCGGCAATTTCAATTTTTCCCTGTGTTTGCATTCAAATCCACTATCCCTTCAACTCAACTTCTCTGATTATACGATTCCCTGGGCAGTCATTGCATCTACAATCTTTTCAAATCCAGCTATGTTTGCACCCATCACATAATTTCCCTCATGACCGTACCTCTTTGCAGCGCTGTCAATATTATGTGTGATACCAGCCATAATCTGTTTCAGTTTAGCATCAACCTCGTCAAAAGTCCAGCTCAGTCTCTCGCTGTTCTGAGTCATCTCAAGTGCGGAAGTTGCAACACCACCTGCATTTGCAGCCTTTCCGGGCACAAAGATTACCCCATGCTCCTGAAGGTATTCTGTAGCTTCGGATGTAGTAGGCATATTAGCACCTTCACAAACTGCCAGACATCCATTTTCCACAAGCAGCTTTGCATCCTCAAGAAAAAGTTCATTCTGTGTTGCACAGGGAAGAGCAATATCAACCTTGATACTCCAGACACCACGGCCCTGATGATACTCTGCATCCGGACGTGACTTGGTATATTCTGTCAGGCGGGCACGTTTTACTTCTTTGATCTCTTTGAGCAAGTCAAGATCAATTCCTTTCGAATCATAAACCCAGCCATTGGAATCTGAACATGTGACAACTTTTGCTCCAAGCTGCTGCGCTTTTTCAATCGCGTAGATCGCCACATTACCGGAACCGGATACCGCACATGTTTTTCCCTCCAGAGTAATATGATTGATCTTTAGAAGTTCTTCCGTCAGATACAGCAGGCCGTAACCGGTTGCCTCTGTTCTCGCAAGAGATCCGCCGTAAGTCAATCCTTTTCCGGTCAGTATACCTTCATATCTGCCTGTGATTCTCTTGTACTGACCATACATGTAACCGATTTCTCTGGCTCCGACACCGATATCGCCTGCCGGCACATCCGAATCAGAACCTATATATTTATAAAGCTCTGTCATAAAGCTCTGACAAAACGCCATAATCTCACGATCGGATTTTCCTTTAGGATCAAAATCAGCTCCTCCTTTTCCCCCGCCGATCGGAAGCCCGGTCAAAGAATTTTTAAAGGACTGTTCAAAACCAAGAAATTTAATGATACTCAGATTAACAGAAGGATGAAACCGGAGTCCTCCTTTATAAGGCCCGATAGAACTGTTAAATTGTACGCGATATCCCGTATTTACATGGACCTGTCCCTGATCATCTACCCATGGAACCCGAAATTTAATCTGACGTTCCGGATTTACAATTCTCTCAAGCAATGCATCTTTTCTGTAAGTATCTTCTTTTTTCTCAATGACAGGTCGCAGGGATTCCAAGACTTCTTTTACAGCCTGATGGAACTCTGGTTCACTGGGATTTTTTGCTACAACTTCTTCAATTACCTTATCAACATATGACATGTGTTCATCCTCCTGCTCTATTCGTATTACTGTCAAATCTGGTACTGATTATAAACGAAGAAAACATATTTTGCAAGTTTATAATTTAGATCAAATGAATATTCCCGATGCTCATGTTCCTTATCAGGATATTATTTTCTTTTCTTCACAGAGAACCCGAATTTTCCAAGAGGCTTCCCCAATTCAACGTATTCTCCATGGGAATATGCAACTAATCCGGTCTGATTCAGATGAAATTTACCTTTCCGGTCCATGTATTTCTCATCTGCATGAACCCCCGCAACCTCAGCAAGAAACATATCATGGCTGCCAAGATGTTTTATCTCCTTTACTTTACATTCAATGTTAACCGGGCTTTCAGCTATTCCGGGTGTACTGACCACACTTGATTCATAAGGTGTCAAATGCAGCTGTCTAAATTTATCCACATCTCGTCCTGACCTTACCCCGCAGTAATCCGCCGCATAAACTAAATCTTTTGTCGTGAGATTAATGACAAACTCACCACTATCCTTTATAATCTGATAAGAATATCGGGAAGGACGAATAGATATCGATACCATCGCCGGGGATGTATTGATTGTCGCTGTCCATCCAATTGTGATAATATTCGGCTTTTCGCCCTTTCTGCAGCAGCTCACCATGATCACCGGCAGAGGATAGAGCATATTGCCCGGTTTCCATAATTGTTTTGCCATGTTTAGTTTCCATCCTCTCCTATATCTGCTCCTGGAGTGCCATCATAAATCTGGGAATCAACTGCTTCTTTCTTGAAACCACTCCGGGAAGAACTGCACTGTTCTCATCTATTTCATTTAGCTCAAAGGCATCCTTTACCAGTTCTTTAGCTCCGTCTCCATAAAACAGCAGTTCCGTAGATTCCTCTATAATATTAGTCAGCATAAAATAAACTCTTGGAATTCCATGTTTCTCACACTCTTTTTCAAGCTGGGGAAGTATCTGATTTTTGATTTCATTCAGCTGATCTGCATCCATGGAATTAATCTGTCCGACTCCGAAATTTGATTCTTCTACATTGAACTTCTTGAAATCCTGGTAGAATATCTCTTCAGAAGATTTTTCTTTCAAATTGCTTCCTGCCTTAAACATTGCCCTGGCAAA
The DNA here is from genome assembly GCA_002409525.1 of Eubacterium sp. UBA5416. Lineage (GTDB taxonomy): Bacteria > Bacillota > Clostridia > Lachnospirales > Lachnospiraceae > Novisyntrophococcus. The sequence goes on from DHNM01000025.1 coordinate 7,910, forward strand.
CTCTTCGATCTTAATTTCTGCTTTCACTGCCAGAGATTCAGCCGCTTTTTTATCAAGTTCCGTACAGGTGGGAGAACGAAACATCAGTGTGTCGGAAATAATGGCAGCACACAGAATTCCCGCAACTTCTTTTGGTATATCCAGGTTTCGTTCATGGTAAATCTGATACATAATGGTAGCGGTACACCCCACCGGCTCGTTTCTGAACAGGATTGGAGATATCGTCTCCAGAGATCCCAAACGGTGATGATCAATGATTTCCAGAATTTCCGCCTCATCCACATTATCCACCGCCTGCGTCTTTTCATTGTGATCCACCAGAATCAGCTTTTTCTTTCCACTCCCGATTAAATTTCTCCGGGAAATCGTACCGATATATTTGTTCCTCTTGTTCAGGATTGGAAAATCTCTATGTCTGTGAGTCTTCATTACATCTTTAATATCATCCAGAAAATCATTTGTTGAGAATGTCACAAGATTTTCCTTCGTCATAAGATGCTTGATCGGTATAGACTGGTTGATCAGTCTTGCAATCGTATACGTATCATGCGGGCTGATAATAATCACACATTCGTGATCCATAGCCAGTTTCTGGATACTCTTAGATACCTTCGCACCAAGACCGACTACAATACAACTGGCCTCCATCTCTATAGCACAGAGCTGATCATCCGCTCTGTTTCCCAGAATTACCAAATCACTCTTATGAATATACTTCTCCATAAAATCGGGATGAAAGGATCCGATAACCACTCTTCCCTTTACAAAATATCCGTGCTCATTTCCCACGATAACATGACCATCCAGGGTTTCCGCAATACTGCTATATTTTGTTTTTGCCTGTGACATGACACTGCTGTCATAGGCATCCATATAGGATTTTGCTATATCACTGACGGTGATGATTCCATGCAGCTTTTCGTCCTCGCTCGTAATAGGAAGTGTGACAACATTTTCCTCTCTCATCATTTCCCAGGCTTTTTTAACTGAAATATTTCCACTCACACCCTGAATTTCGTGAATGTCAATCTCTTTTACCTGAGTTCCCGCATCCGGAAGATAACCGGGTACACGTACACCGAACCGTTCCAGAACATATTCTGTTTCCTCATTAATCTGTCCTGCACGCTTCGCGACAAAATTACCATCTTCCGTTCGATTTTTTATATCAGCATATGCAATCGCCGAACATATGGAATCCGTATCCGGATTCTTATGACCGATAATATAAATTCTTTCTTTTTTGTTCATAAACACCTCCAGTTAAGGGATCAGGGCATGAGAACTTTCCGCAATCCTTTGTATCATAGTACCATTTTTTTAATATACGGTAAATAGAATTCTCATTTTAATGTTTTTATTTTTTCATATATATGTTAGAATAACCTCATGTGCATAATTATTACAGATAAGGAGTGTATAAAATGGCAGAAGAAAAAATGACTATGAACGAATTCGATAAAGCAGTAGATGAATCCTTTGATTCCTTTAAAGATGAGGATCAAATGGTCTGGGAAAATTTAAAAAAGCTAAAAGAAGACAAGGCGATTCTCGATGTTACGGTAGACGGTATCGTCAACAAAGGCGTGGTATCATACGTAGAGGGAATCCGTGGATTTATTCCCGCCTCCAAACTGGCTCTGGGAAGAATTGAAGATTTAAACGAATATCTTGGAAAAGAAATAAAGGTTCAGGTCTTAGATGTTGATGAAGAAAAGAATCGTCTGATTCTTTCACGCCGTGCGCTACTGCGGGTAGAAGAAGAAGAAGAAAGAAAAGCAAAGATTGAGCAGATTGCAGTCGGAACTATCATGGAAGGAACCGTGGAGAATATTAAACCTTATGGAGCATTTATTGATCTCGGTGACCATTTAAGCGGCCTGGTACATGTCTCTCAAATCAGTCACAGCAGAATCAAAGATCCTTCCGTTGTATTAAGTGTAGGCGATCCCGTTAAAGTTAAGGTAATTGCAATCAAAGAGGGAAAATTAAGCCTTTCTATTAAAGCTTTGGATGATGATGCAAAAAAATCAGAGGAAGACGCACTTACAAATGTAAAGCTCCCGAAATCAGAAGAATTAACCACGAATCTGGGATCTTTGTTCAAAAACATAAAACTGTAATGCTGTCAAATCAACGCTTTTTGCATATAGTATAGTATAGTAAACCCGCAATCGTCGTTTTATACTATATACAAGTGCATGCATATATCTGGGTGAAATACTTTTATCGGTTGCTTTACTATAGATGGACCGCTTCGGCGGTCTTACATAACCCGGATATGGAATTGCAGTCAAAGGACCAAAGGGCTAATGGCTAATAAAAATTACACTTATATTCTCAGATGTTGTGACAACACGCTGTATACGGGTTGGACGAATAACATTGAAAAGAGGCTGAAAGCTCATAACAACGGCAAAGGAGCAAAGTATACCAGACCACGTCTTCCTGTATCTTTGGTTTATTATGAAACATTTAAAACTAAGGAAGAGGCAATGCAGAGAGAATGGGAGATCAAACATCTTTCCCGAAAGAAGAAGCTTAAGCTAATTGATATGAAATCATAAAAGAGGTCTCGCAGATACTTCAGTGCGATGACCTCTTTTCGTTAACCTATCGGCATCGGTTCTACAAAGAAATACATCATGATAAAGTGGCAGAAGCTTCCTGCCATCACAAATAGATGAAAGATCTCATGAGATCCAAAATTCTTATGTCTTTCATCGAATTTCGGCGTTTTGACTGCATATATAATTCCACCCACGGTATATATAATCCCGCCCGCAAGCAGCCAGCCAAATGCGGGTCTCGACAATGCATGGAAGATCTGTGGAAATGCAAGTACACACAGCCATCCCATCCCGATATATATAACACTGGAAAACCACCTGGGACAGTTAATCCATAAAGCTTTCACTAACATTCCAATTATCGCCACAGTCCAGACAATAGTACAAAGTATGATACCCGTCTTACCTTTTAGCACAATAAGACAAATCGGAGTATAACTTCCTGCAATTAATATAAAAATCATCAAGTGGTCCGTTTTCTTCAGACGTTTATTTATCTTTTCATTTACATCAAATGTGTGGTAGGCTGTACTTGCAGCATAAAGTAAAATCATACTGAGCATAAATATGCCAAATGCAACAATATGAATATGATCCGGATCCCGGGCTGCTTTGGAAAGCAAAGGCACTGTCCCCATGATAGCTAAGATGCATGCAATTCCATGTGTAATTGCACTTCCCGGATCCTTGACAGATATTTTTTTCAATATAGATCGCCTCTATTTCATATAGTTTCTATAACTACTTACTGTGCTATCTATATTACATCATATTGTATATTAAATCAATACTTTTTAAAAAGTAATTAAAAAAAGATCATTGCATCCGTTATTAAATCCGGGATGTAATGATCTTTATATATTAATCTTATTCAGCTTCTGGAGGAAGATACAGGGATGGATCTATGGGAGAACCATCTTTTTTAAGTGCAAAGTATAAGTTACTTCCTTCTTTTGTGAAATACTTTGTAGGAGTATTGATATTGGCAATAGCTGTACCACTTTCGACTGTCTGTCCCTGTTCAACGTTCACATCTTTTAATTGTCCATAGACTGCCTGATATCCATTTCCCATATCCACAGTAACGGTTGTTCCTGTTATTGCATCCTCTGTGACTGATGCAACCTGACTATTAGCCACTACCGTGACCGGGGTATCTACAGCGGCTTCAATCATGACTGCAGGATTACAGCGATATGAATCTAATGTAGAGAAATAAACCGTTTTATCCATGCTGTATGGAATTAAAATTTTTCCTGAAACCGGTAGATTTAACAAAGTCCCCTCGTTAAAATCCAGTTCCGGAAGAACAGCATCTGATGCAGTTGCATCTGCATCAGCCGGGGGTGTTACCGGCTCTGATTCATTTTCATCAGTATCTGAAGCTGCCGGCGGTTCGCTTGGATCTGGACTATCTTCTGAATCCCTATTTTCTGCATCATAAGTATTTGCATCTTCTGTCTCTTTTTCTTCTGATTCCTGTTTTGTGTCATCTTCGTCTTTTTCTTTTTTTGCACTTTCAATACGTGCTTCATCTTGCTTGTTACTCTCATAATGGTATACATACACGCCACAAACAAGAGTAGCAGCTACTAAAACTACGCTTAATACTACACGCAGTGTCCTTTTTCCTGATTCCATCTCATTCACCTCTACTAATTTTATTGAAAAAATGCGCTGATTGTTCCGTAACAATATCTGTTACAACTTTTTTTCTGTATTAGTAGGGTTGCCTAAAAATGAAAATCTATACAGTTATTTCAATTTTTTCTTTTGTTTCATAATCTGGGCATTTGGAAAATAAAAATTCAAAATATCTCGCCAGGATTTTCCATCCTTCGCCATATGATTAGCCCCATACTGTGACATTCCCATCCCATGACCCGTTCCGCGACAGGTAATCAATAATTTATCATTCTTTTTTGAAAACGAAAAGGATGAAGACGGAAGGCCCAGCATTTCTCTAAATACCTCTCCGGGTACCTTAATTCCCGAAACATCCACCTCCATTGCATAGCCGGAAGAATCTTCTGAAACTAGATCTATATGATCAACAATATCATCTTTATTTAACTGTTGATTTTGATCGAGTGTTTTAAATTTTTCATACAAATCATCATTTGTAAATGAAAGTGATTTTCTCTTAGGAAGATAATCTAAATCATCCTTACTCTCTACACCGACCAGCCAGCCATAATCATCACTTTTAAGCACCTCTTTGCCACCTCTGGTCCACCCATTACTTGCCCTGCAGAAAGGAGCCGGAATTACATTACCTCCATAGCTTAATACACATCCCTTTGTCTGTTGGACAGCTTCTTTACATTTCAACAGCTTATCAGTTTTTAAATGATGTGATCTCTCATATTCTAAATTTTTTTCGAGTATCTGATCATAGGTTTTCTGGTCATAATCAGACTTTTTGTACTCATACCACACACGACTTCTGGCAAGGACCGCTTGTGCGCAAATTGTTTCCATCCGGTAATTATCCGGAATCTCCCGGTACACAATGGAAGGAAGTAATTGTTCTAATTCACTTATCTGTGATACCTTCAAAGAACTTCTTCCCGACAATAGGACCGTACAAAGAATAGGCATAAAAATAAGCAGAAACAGAATCGCTGCAAAATATTTCATCTGTTCCTGCATTGTAAGTTTCTTATTTTTTTTCATATATCTATCAGCCTGTGGTTCTTAATCTAGTATATGACCTTTTATGGACAATTTATGTCTTCTTCTGTTCTTTCTAATGAGGATCCACATGCCGAGCAGAATTTTGCGTCGGGATCCATGATTTTTCCGCAGCCGGGGCAGACAAGATCCAGAGGTTCATTTAGAAGCTTATCCATCTTCTTAATCTCATCTTCCAGATTCGTAATCTCAGATTCAGTCAACTTTACCGTGTCAATATAGTCTGACAGACCGGAAACAAGAATTTCCGGATCCTCACTTACCAGTTTGTAATACTCTTGTCCCAAAATAGAAAAACTATACTGTTGCTCATTCAGCATCTCTTCAAGGATAATTTCTGTCTGACCTCTTTTTTCCGTTAATTTATCATTTTCCTGCTTCGTCATACACTGCCCTCCTCTTTTACCCTGATATCACTACATGATGTTGGGGTCAAAAGTATTTTTGACTCCTATGATATTAGTGTATTAGATTATATGCGGTAAATGCATCCGAAATATGATATTGTTCTGTCCCCGGACTGCCATCCGACTTAGCAGTAACCAGAATATATTCTTCTTGCCCAATTTTTGAAAGGCTGGCAAGACATTGACCGGATGAATTTGTAAAACTCTCCTTTCCTCCTTCGATCAACCCTCCATTTGACAAACTGTTCTCTTTTAGATTATTTAAGATTGTATTTTCCAAAACGAGCCCATTTGGATGTGGCGGAGTGACAGAAGTAGTATAGGCGGCTGATGTAAATATCTCACGAAATGTATTATTTCTCAGAGCATACTCGAACATATTCGCAATATCTTTACAGGTTGAATAATTATTCTCACCCGGCAGACCCGTACAGGTCTCAAAATGAGTATCATTCATACTCAATTCCGCTGCTTTTTGATTCATTCGATCAACAAATGCCTCTTCGGATCCTGAAACCCGCTGTGCAAGTCCAACACAGGACTCTGCCCCAGAAGATATCATGGAGCCATAAAGTAAATCTCTTACAGTCAGATTTTCTCCACCTACAAATCCTGTCATAGCAGCCCCTTGTGTGTAAAGAGTATTGATTACATCGTCCGATAACATAATCTGGTCATCGAGATTTGGAAGATTTTCAATTGCCACAATAATTGTCATAATCTTCGTTAACGGAGCCGGATATATCTTATCAGTACTTCCTTTATCCATTACAACAGCCTGATCGCTCAGACGAACCAGGTATCCACAGCCACTATGTATATTTTCCCCCGGGATTATCGTAACAGGAATCGGCGTGGGGGTAGGTTCAGGAATAGCTTTCTTTGAAGAATCTGTAATAGAATCTCCTATATATGCAGTCTCTTTAGTGGAGCTTCTCTTATCTTCGACATGATCATCATTTGAATTCATCATCTGCATTACCATGAGTATCATCGATAAAATAATTATCAATAAAAGAAGACATAGAAACATCGTCTGTCTTTTTCTCTTCTTTCTTCGGGCCAAACGCCTTGCTTCCATCTGACGTTGTTTCACTTTCCTCTTATCTGACTGTCCCATACTTTCCCCCGTTTTTTCTAGTGTAACTACATAAAGCTTAGTTGTAAAAAAAAAGGATATCAAATAAATTTGGTATCCTTTAACACTCATATAAACGATGAAGCATCGGGGATTCGAACCCCGGACAACTTGATTAAAAGTCAAGTGCTCTACCACCTGAGCTAATGCTCCGAAAAAAATATGCCTAGTTCCGGAATCGAACCAGAGACACGAGGATTTTCAGTCCTCTGCTCTACCAACTGAGCTAACTAGGCATCTAATTGCGGGAGTAGGATTTGAACCTACGACCTCTGGGTTATGAGCCCAACGAGCTTCCAGACTGCTCCATCCCGCGCTATTAAAATAAACAGATAATATATTGATGAAGCCGATGATCGGACTCGAACCGATAACCTGCTGATTACAAATCAGCTGCTCTGCCAATTGAGCCACATCGGCACTAGAATATAAAAACCATCAGAATCAAAAATGATACTAAATGGATGGAGAAGGATTCGAACCTTCGAAGGCGTTGCCAGCAGATTTACAGTCTGTCCCCTTTGGCCACTCGGGAATCCATCCACAATGGGACCTACAGGGCTCGAACCTGTGACCCTCTGCTTGTAAGGCAGATGCTCTCACAGCTGAGCTAAGATCCCATGGGTATAATATTCATTA
>DHNM01000003.1 GCA_002409525.1 Eubacterium sp. UBA5416
ATCCGGGAACCGGGCCAGAGGAATCGTCAGAGCCGGAAAAACCAAAGCCAATACCAACAATACCAACAATACCAACAATACCAACAATACCAACAATACCAACAATACCAGCACTGACACCGGATTCGGGAACCGGGTCAGTGGAACCGACGGGACCAACAGCTATGACGCCGGCACTGATACCGGATTCAGGAACGTATTCTCAGGAGTCAGTGGTTCCGGCACTGTTTACAGAATCCGGAGCAGGGAATTTCTGGATTCCTTCATCCTATTTTCAAACCATAGAGAAGGATTATGCATTGGCAAAGGTAGAGACATTCGCTGATATCCACGAGGAAAAGAATGCCGCATCCCGCGTAGTCGGAAGACTGAAACGCGGAGGCCTCGCGTTTGTCATAGCTGATAAAGACCAACAGTGGGTCTATGTGGAATCAGGTGACGTGAGGGGATTTATTCTGCGCGATTATCTGATGATGGATGAGGATGCTTCTATGCAAGTGGACGCCCTCGGCGAGGATAAGTTTTCATTGGCTGAATGTCTGATACAGGGATATGAGAATAAAGCATTTAACTACTCACCGTATACGGTAAGAGAAGTCGAGGCGGGAAGTGAGATCAGAGCGTCTCTGCTGAGGTTTTCAGAGCAGTTTCTGGGTCATCCATATGTCTGGGGCGGTGTAAGCCTGATGGATGGGGCCGATTGTTCCGGGTATGTGATGCAGGTATTCAGACGGTTCGGATATTCCCTTCCGCGCACTTCAAGGGAACAGGCAGATGCCGGAACCAGGATCCCGGCGTCTGAGGCAGAACCCGGAGACTTGATTTTTTACGCGAGACAGGATGGAACAATCTATCATGTCATGATTTACATGGGAGAGGGAAAAGCAATCAATGCCCAGAGCAGCAGGACAGGGGTTGTGATCTCGAATGTGGATTATTCAAAGGTTCCATGGGCAGTCCGTGTGATTAATAATGATAATACATTGGGATTAAATTCTGGGTTTCAGCTGCTCATGAATCAGGGAGGAGTAGAACCTTCGGGTACGTATCTTGGAAGATTTAAGCTCACGGCTTATTGCAGCTGCCCGATTTGCTGCGGAAAATGGTCCGGCGGACCGACAGCAAGCGGAAGGATGCCGGTACAGGGCAGAACAGTTGCTGTAGGAGGCATTGATTTCGGAACGAAATTGAATATCGGAGGACAGGTGCTGACCGTGGAAGACAGGGGAACACCGTATGGCCATATTGATATCTATATGAATAGCCATGAAGATGCAAAACAATTTGGTGTTCAGTACGCAGATATATATGCCCCCAATTGATATAAAGACATAGACGCAGCTCTGCATAGATATCTGAATATAAAATGACTGATATGTATGCAGGGTATCTTTTTACCTGAAATCGGAGAGGGGATGGACAAATGACGAGGTTTGGCGATTTAGATCAATATTTATTCGGGAATGCGACTCATTATGAAATTTACAAAAAGATGGGTGCTCACCCTGAAAAGTTTAACGGAGTCAAGGGTGTCTGGTTTACCGTATGGGCACCGAATGCCAGACAGGTCTCTGTGATCGGCGAATTCAATGAATGGGATGAAAAAGCAGACGAAATGAAGAAAGTCGGAGATGATGGTGTATATGAACTTTTCATTTCGAAAGCAAAATCAGGCCAGCTCTACAAGTATTGCATTACAAGTCAAAAAGGAGAGCTGCTCTATAAAGCAGATCCATATGCATTTTCTGCTGAGCTGCGTCCGGGGACTGCTTCGATGATTGCGGATATTGAGTCTTATAAGTGGAAGGACGCAGCCTGGATGACGCACCGAGAGAAGTCTGATCCTCAGAAATTGGCAGTTTCGGTTTATGAAGTTCACCCGGGATCCTGGAAGAAACACCCTCAAAGTGAAGAAAATCCAGATGGCTTTTACGACTATGAGTATTTCGCCGAGTCTCTCACTGAATATGTCAGGGACATGGGATACACGCATGTAGAATTAATGGGAATCGCTGAACACCCTTTTGACGGATCCTGGGGCTACCAGGTGACCGGATACTATGCCCCGACTTCACGCTATGGCACACCACAGCAGTTTAAGTACCTTGTGGATTATCTTCATAGAAATCATATCGGAGTTATCCTGGACTGGGTTCCGGCTCATTTCCCGAAAGATGCACATGGACTGACCGATTTTGACGGTTCAGCAGTCTATGAATATGCAGATCCACGTCAGGGTGAACATCCGGAATGGGGCACAAAGATCTTTAATTACGGCAGTCCTGAGGTAAAGAATTTTATGCTGGCAAATGCTCTGTTTTGGGTGGAAGAATATCATGTCGACGGTCTCCGGGTGGATGCGGTGGCGTCTATGCTGTACTTAGATTATGGAAAAAAGGAAGGGCAGTGGGTTCCGAATAAGAATGGCGGAAATCAGAACCTGGAGGCAGTGGAATTCTTTAAACATCTGAATTCTCTGGTGACAGGAAGAAATAAAGGTGTGATGATGATTGCCGAGGAGTCGACAACCTGGCCGAAAGTGACCGGGGATGTACATGACGGCGGCCTTGGTTTCACCTTTAAATGGAATATGGGCTGGATGCATGACTTTCTGGATTACATGAAGTTAGATCCCTATTTTAGAAAATTTAATCACAATAAAATGACATTTTCTCTGACCTACGCCTATGGAGAACATTATGTTCTGGTGCTCTCTCACGATGAAGTCGTTCATCTGAAAAAGTCAATGCTGGAGAAGATGCCCGGAGAACCGGAGGATAAATTTAAAAACCTGATGGCGGGTTATAGCTTCATGATTGGACATCCCGGCAAAAAATTATTGTTTATGGGACAGGACTTCGGGCAGCTTCGGGAGTGGTCAGAAGAAAGGGAGCTGGACTGGTATCTCCTTTCTGAAAAACTGCATGAGCATTTGCAGGCGTATGTCCGTGATTTACTCCATCTGTATAAGAAATATCCTGCGCTGTATGCTGAGGATATACCGGAGGGATTTGAATGGATCAATGCAGATGACTGTGACAGAAGTATCTATAGTTTTATCCGGAAATCGCCTACAGGAAGGAACAATATTTTGTTTATCTGTAATTTCACTCCTGTGCACAGGCCTGATTACAGGGTGGGAGTACCGAAAGACAAATCGTACCGCCTGATTCTTGATAATTCTGACAGCAAGTACGGAGGCGAGAGCAAAGAGAGAAAATCTATTTATCGCGCTGCGAAAAAAGAATGCGACGGGCGTAAGTTTTCCATCGGCTATGATCTGCCCGGCTTCGGAGTGGCAGTTTTCAGATTCTGACGAGCTGTAAAAGCAGATACAGCAGCAGGAGATGAAGCGGATAGAAAAGATAAAAGGTATATTTCAGCCTGAGTCCGCGGCTTCCGTTATAGTTCAGGATTGGTACGAGCGAGAAAAAGCAAAAGGATTCAGCAGGTCCGATCAGGGTCAGAACCGCACAGGCCAGAAATGCAGCTGTCATGCGGTGTGTCCGTAGAACAAACATAAGGACAATGGCAAGAATTCCATAAAATTCATAGTCTGAATGGATCCGCCATGCAGCGAAACACCCGGCTGCAGTAATCAGAAGAGTCAAAAGAATACGAAGGTATTGCTTTTGACTCTTTTCTTCTATCACAGAGATCACCCAGATTGTCAAAAGTCCAATTGTCAGAGTAAACAGTGTGTTCTGACTTCCCGGATCAAAGACAGCACCGTGAAATGCAAGATCAAAAGGCATTTCAGACAGGAGAGCCATTATAAATAAATTACGGCAGTATTTCGCTTTGCTGTGTGTATGAATGAGTCCCTCTGTCAGGAGAAATGCAAACAGCGGAAAAGCAATCCGGCCGATAGAACGGAGAAAAGAACTCAGCGTCGGATGACTTATTTCCAGAAAAAGTGCTGCAAAATGATCAATGAACATACAGGCCATCGCGATAAGCTTGACTGTGCTTCCGGGAATTCCATAGGCGGGAGTGCTATTTTCAGTGCTCATATTATTCCCTCAGATCCAAGAAAGAATATTCCATACCCGGCACCGGTCTTTCCGCCCTTTTTTAGATATTTCTTAAACTGTCTTTTAAGTGAAGTATCTTCGGGTAGATCTTCCACAGGCTTTCCTGCTTCAGCTCCATAGATTCTCCACGCATCGTAGAATTCATTTTCTTCATTTCCCTTAATATAAGAAAAATCATCCATAAAGTTTTTGATATTTGATGAGGATGGAAGCATTGCTTTATATTGGGGGAATAAAAGCCAGGAGTCACATACAACCGGAATGACTTCATCCTCAAATCTGCTGCTATAAAAATTATAGGCTTTATGATACGAGTCTGTGCGGACTTCTTTAGAAAAAGGACCTGAAGAGGGAATGTGCATATTCAGAACTTTATCCCCCTGATGTACCGTATGTCCACACCATGAAAATGAGTTGAGATGAAAGTCTGAGAATTCATACTGCATCCGTCCCAGAGCAAATCGAGCCAGCTGGTAAAAGTCGGGGTACCACTCACGCACAAAAGTTCCCCAGATACCATAGACGCTGTGACATTCTTTAAGCTTATAGGTAAGATCTGCCATTGTATCCCAGTATAGCTGTTTGGTAAGCTCATTGTTCTGATAACGACTGCAGAGAGGTTTGCAGCAGAGCAGCAACAGCAGCATTGACATCGTATAGCTGCTGACGCTCAGATCTCTGGCGAGTTCATCGATGCCGGAGAAAGCTGATGCGATATCATCCTTCATAAATGAAAAGATCAGATGATTCATCCGTTCTTTGTACCCAAAGTTATCTAAAATACGTTTATATAATTTTTCAAAAGTATTCCGGGCCTCTTCCGGAAATCCCTCTCGATTCATAAAATACATTAAAAACTCCTGATTTGTCATTTTGTGGCATAACTCCTTTCGACGCTCCCGCACAATGTGATATCACGAATTGCTCCGCTCTAAAGTCCGCTCTTAATCCTATCATCATTGTGATGGATATAGATGAATTTGTCAATGTTTTTATAGCTCATGCTGTTCTGCGGCTTGATTTTGTTGTGATAAATGTTAAAATTAATAAAAACAAATTGTTAATACATGATATAATTTGTAAATTATCTAAGACACGAGGTATATTTATATGCATGAAATCAATCTTTATGAAAAGAAAATTATTCAGGATAAGGATTTCCCTGTACAGATTTTTGAAAATAATATCCGGGAAATCCGTACGATTTTCAGTGAGCACTGGCATGAACATATCGAGATGCATTATGTTCTGGATGGCGAGGCGGTATTTCACTGTAACCATAGACCTGTGTATGGGAAGAGCGGCGATCTGATCGTGTTAAACAGCAACGAATTACATACGGGGGTAACGAAGACGCCGGTTTTTGATGCTCTGGTGATTATCTTTGAACTTGACAAATTTTCGGAAGAGATTGTAAACCACAACATGATCTTTCAGACACTGATTGAGTCGGATGATAAGATTAAGAGACTGCTTCTCGAGATCCGGAAGGAGGACAGTGAGAAAAAACTCGGATATAAACTGGCGGTTAAGTCTGATATATACGAACTGCTGACGTATCTTATGCGGTATTATGTGGTGGAAAGTATATCAGATAAAGAACATCTGAAAAGAAACCGTGACCTGGACCGCCTGAATACAGTATTTCGATATATACAGAAAAATTATACCGAACAGCTGAGCAATCAGGAGCTTGCCGGAGTCATACATCTGAGCGAATCCAGGTTCTGCCATTTATTCAAGGAGAGCATGGGACAAAGTCCGTTGAATTATATCAATGAAGTTCGACTTCAAAAAGCATATCTGCTGCTTCAGCAAAAGGAACTTAGCGTTGCGGAGGTCGCTGCGGTTGTAGGCTTTACAGATTACAATAATTTCGGGAGATTATTCAAGAAAAAATATGGATTTTCACCCTCGGAAGTCTGGGAGAGGATCGGGACGGCTTCGACATTCTCCGGAAGCAATACATAGCAGGATGATATGTATCTATAGCAATAGACGAGTATTATTTTGTCCCCCGGTTATATATGATGATACCAAGGGTTCAAAAGTCTTGCTTTCATG
>DHNM01000018.1 GCA_002409525.1 Eubacterium sp. UBA5416
TCGAAGCGACGGGATTCGAACCCACGACCTCTGCGTCCCGAACGCAGCGCTCTACCAAACTGAGCCACGCTTCGATATTGCGATGCAATTGCATCAGCAATATGTATTATATAAAATAATACAGAAAATGTCAACCATTTTTTAATTTAATCGATAGACATCCGCGTGCTGTGTTCCAAATGCAACCGCATCTGCATGGTTACCGGTGAAGATATCTACGTGTCCGTACTGTGTTCCACGATCCTCTACGGTATAGACATTTCCATTGATTAGCAGTTTTGTTCCGAACGGAAGTCCTGCCATGGCGATTGTTCTTCCCGGAGTCGGGATTGTACCGCTGGCTGTCGCTCCGCCTGCCCAGCCTCCGGTACAGATTTCACAATTGCAGTAAGATGTCAGCTTAAAGTTTCCAAGATAGTTTCCCTGTCCGGATGACTGACCTGGAGAAGCAGGAGTTGTATTCCCACTGTTTCCGGCACTGGCGTTATCCGATTCTCTGCGGTTGTCACTACCCGAATCACTTAGTTTCTGTGCAGATGGTTTCCCCGTACTTGAAGTTGTATTCTTCTTCGACCGGGAAGAAACGCTATTACTCTCAGCCGCCGCCTGTGCTTCTGCCTGCTGCTTTTGTGCTGCTCTGGCAGCTTCCGCTTCCTTAGCCGCCTGCTCTGCCGCCGCCTCACGCTGCTGACGCTCTACTTCTTCATTTTTTGCCTGTACCATCAGCTGCGTAATTGTTTCTTCCTGAGCATTTATCTGTGAGAGAAGATCGCCTTCCTGTGTCTCAACCTGGTTTAAATCTTCGTTATAATTCCGCACCTGATTATATGTAGATTGATAGAGTTCCTGAACCTGTTCTTGTTTTTCAGAACTCTGGTCCTGAAGAACGGCAATTTCCTTCTGTTCATCAAGGACTTTGTTTTCTTTTTCCTGTACCTGTTCCTTAATTGCCTGATAATCATCCAGCATTTTTCTGTCATATTTGCTGATCTCAGCCATATTTTGTGCACGGCTTATGAAATCGCCGAAATTCTCGGATGAAAAAAGCATCTCCAGATAACCTGAGTTGGAATTCTCATACATATACTGAATACGAAGTTTCATGTCCCTATACTGTTTTGTTTCCTGATCCCTGGCATCTTCCAGTTCCGTCTGAACCTGTTCCAGCTCTTTTTCCTTGCTCTCTGATTCTGTCTTAAGCTGTTCAAGACTGTTCTGCAAGTCAGTCAGCTGGCTGCTTAAATCTGACATATATGACTCAGACTGATCTTTCTTTGATTCAAGACCTGCGATTTTGTTTCTGGTATCTTCGAGCGTAGACTCCATTGACTTCTTCTGTGCCTGAACACCGGATATCTGTTCCTGCGTCGTCGCAGCGTAACCCGGCACGGATGAAATCGTTAAAGACAAAGCCACAAGCATCAAACTTAATCGTTTCTTATCTCTCATCTTTACACCTCGTTATTCCCCTTTTACATATTTCTCTCCTCATAGAAAGCG
Organism: Eubacterium sp. UBA5416; assembly: GCA_002409525.1. Taxonomy (GTDB): domain Bacteria; phylum Bacillota; class Clostridia; order Lachnospirales; family Lachnospiraceae; genus Novisyntrophococcus. Next base: position 1,501 of record DHNM01000018.1, read on the forward strand.
ATTATAACACAAGGCTGTGAAAAATGAAAGCTTTTTTTAATTTTTCTTAACATTGCTGTAACATTGGCGTAAACTCATCTCAATTTTTGCGCCATGCCGGCAAATATTTGTTCTTTATGACACCGTTCAGCAATTTTCCCCAGCCGAGAGAAAATTGATCAACACAGATTAGTTTCCATCCGTTTTTTTGACTGCGCACCTCCTCCGGTGCCTGAATCGTCTCACCCCTGAGATATCGCGCAACACGTTCATCCTCTCTTCGAAGGCAGATATGTTCGCCGCAAAGATCCGCAGACAAAGTCATCGCAAATGCCTGGGAGGGCTCAAACCGGTTCTTTTTAAACTCTCCGATGAGCAGACCGTTTCGCAGGAAATGCAGCCTGCTTACTTTTTCCGGAAGTTCCGGCACCAGATATGCTTTGCCACCCCTCGATTCCAGCCGGTCGGATTCGACCGGAATACAGTCATCCTGAATTCCCATATCATCTAGAAATTTTCTCAGAGATCTATGCTCTTCTTTGCTCAGCCCTCCGGACTTTGATAGATTTCCTGTCCTTCCGGTCCTTTTTTTTCGTACAAGAGAATCTTCATCTTCTGTCTGCAGGCTCTTCTTTTTAAGGAGTGCAAGAAAATGTCCCTCCCCCTGCATATGGTGGGGCCAGATGCGGACGCATTTTTTCAGATCTTCTTTTCCGTCTCCCCATGAAGGCACCCCGGGGCAAAACCCATCGTAAGGGTCAATATCTGCCAGTTCCATCTCCGGATGCTCCTCTCTCAGCCGGGAGACCATCCCCTCATTCTCTTCGGGAGAAAATGTGCATGTGGAATATAGCATCATACCTCCTGGCTTTAACATATTAACCGCATTGGAGACGATGTCTTTTTGAATTTTTGCAAAATAAAGGGGGCGCTGTTCGTCCCAGGTCTTAGCAACATCAGGCGCTTTCCGAAACATTCCTTCACCGGAACATGGTGCATCCACCAGAATCTTGTCAAACCACCCCTCAAAAACATCTGATAATCTGCCTGGTTTTTCGTTTGTAACAAAGATATTCTTCGCTCCAAACAGCTCCAGATTATAGAGAAGTGTCTTAGCCCTTGCATTGCTGATATCATTTGCGACAAGGATTCCCGTTCCGTTCAGTCTCGCGGCAAGTTCTGTGGCCTTTCCTCCGGGCGCCGCACAAAGATCAAGAACCTTATCACCCTTTTCGACGGGCAGACGGCCTGCCGGAGTCATCGCCGAAGGTTCCTGCAGATAATATACTCCGGCAGTATAATAGGGATCCGATGCGGGACGGTCTTCCTCTCCATAGTAACATCCGTTTTTCACCCATGGAATCGGTTTTACGGGAAACGGAGAGATCTCTCTAAACTTCCGGGGGCTGATCTTCATCGTATTAACCCTCAGACCATAAAGACGCGGCTTGTCATAACCTGAAAGAAAATCCCGGTACTCATCCCCCAGCATGTCTTCCATACGGTGTAAAAATTCTTCCGGTAAATCTGTCATATCATACGTTCCTTTCTTTCTAGTCCCGAAAATTATACCATAAGGAAGACAACTTGTGAACAAATAATTATACCATAGCATCCTCCGTCGCACGCTCTTCTTTTATATGATCATATTTATCCAAAACAAGGGTCTGGATGTGTTCTCTGGTTGCAGAATTAATCGGGTGTGCTATATCGCGATATTCCCCGTCTGCCGCCTTGCGGCTTGGCATAGCGATAAAAAGTCCCTTTTCGCCTTCAATTACTTTAATGTCGTGCACCACAAATTCATCATCAATCGTTATGGATACAACCGCCTTCAGCTTACCGTCTTTTGCCACTTTGCGTATTCTTACGTCTGTAATGTTCATCTTATCTTCCCCCTGTTTTAGATTGCATATCTTGCATTCTTTTCTACCACAATTTTTCTTTCATCTCCGCCGCAGTAGTATGTATTTGCCTTAATCGTACCGCGGCTTTCCACAATGCAGTTTTCAATGTGGGCGTTATCACCCAGATATACATTATTTAATATAATTGAATCTTTAACCACACAATTGTTACCCACATATACGTCTTTGAATATTACTGAATTCTCAATCTGTCCATTGATGATACATCCGCTGGAGACAAGACTGTTCTTTACACAGCTTCCCGGGTTATATTTCACCGGCGGGAAGTCATCAATCTTAGAATAGATACCCGGATAATCTTCGAAAAAATATTTCCTGATTTCCGGCTTCAAAAAGTCCATGTTTGTCTGATAGTAGGATTCCACTGTTGATATATTGCTCCAATAGGTATCCATTTTATATCCATAGATCCTCTTCAGATTCTTATATCTGATCAGGATATCTTTAACGAAATCATGACGGTCTTCCTGAGCACAACGCTCAATCATCTCAATCAGCTGTCTTCTTCGAACGACATAGATGCCTGTCGATATAACATTCGATTCTGAAACCATCGGTTTCTCTTCAAACTCTTCAATCCGACAGTCTTCATTCATCTTAAGCACACCAAAACGGCTGGGATCAGGCTCTTTACATTCTGTGCAGACAACCGTGACGTCGGCTCGTTTCTGGATATGATATTCCAGTACTTTATTGTAATCAAGCTTATAGATGCCATCGCCGGATGCAATGACGGCATACGGTTCATGGCTGTGTTTCAGCCATGATAAATTCTGGTATATTGCATCGGCTGTACCACGGTACCACCAGCTGTTTCCCGTTGTAACTGTCGGTGTGAACACGTACAACCCGCCCTGTTTACGTCCGAAATCCCACCATTTGGAGGAGCTCAGGTGTTCATGCAGTGATCTCGCATTATACTGAGTCAGCACCGCTACCTTTTGTATATGAGAATTTGCCATATTACTCAGTGCAAAATCGACGCTTCTGTAACTTCCCGCTATAGGCATAGCTGCAATCGCTCTTTTATTAGACAGTTCTCTCATCTTGTTGTTGTTGCCGCCTGCCAATATAATGCCCAGTGCTCTCATATTATTCACCGCCCTTCTTTATAATCGCACCGCCAGAGGGCAGTTCTCCATCTGTATATTCCCCCGGTACGGTATCACCCAGGATAGCCGTGTTCTTTCCAATCTTTACATCCGGGGGGATCACAGAGTTTTCACCAACTGTCGCAAGACCAAACGCGTAAATGTCCGGATTTAACTGATTCGGACTTTCTTCACCGGTTCCAATCACAGCATGCGCCCCTATGATTACATTCTCCGCGATAATAGACTTGTCCACCACCGCTCCTTCTCTGATCCGGCTGTGTCTCATAATAATAGAATCCCTGACTACGGCTCCCGGTTCAATATGTACGTCGGCGCCTATGACCGAATTGTGAACCTCTCCGAAGATCTCTGCACCGTCTCCGATGATGCTGCGTTCAATCACCGCATCACTCGCTACGTATTGAGGACGTATCACATCACCCTTGGTATAAATCTTCCAGAATTCTTCATATAGATTAAACTCCGGAATAATATCAATCAGTTCCATATTCGCTTCCCAATAGGACCCCAGCGTTCCAACATCTTTCCAGTATCCGTTATACTCATATGCAAACAGACGCTTGCCTTTATCTCGGCAGTACGGAAGAACATGTTTTCCAAAGTCACACCCCGGCTGGTCCTTTAATTTGGTAAGCGCCTCTTTTAACGCCGGCCAGCTGAAGATATAAATCCCCATAGACGCCAGATTACTGCTTGGATGTTCAGGCTTTTCTTCAAATTCTGTAATTCTCCCACTTCCGTCTGTAATCATAACACCAAAACGGCTTGCCTCTTCTATGGGTACCGGCATACAGGCGACTGTAACGTCAGCATTATTCGCCTTATGAAAGTCCAGCATCACCTCGTAATCCATCTTATAGATATGGTCTCCTGATAATATCAGGACATAATCCGGATTAAAGGTTTCCATGTAAGCCATATTCTGATAGATTGCATTAGCAGTTCCAGAGTACCACTCACTGCTTGTACTTCTCTCATAAGGGGGAAGGACTGTAACTCCGCCGACGTTCTTATCCAGATCCCACGGTATCCCAATGCCGATATGTGTATTGAGCCGCAGTGGCTGGTATTGGGTGAGAACTCCAACGGTATCGATACCGGAATTGATGCAGTTACTGAGTGGAAAATCGATGATCCGATATTTTCCGCCAAATGCAACTGCAGGCTTGGCTTCGTTCTGTGTGAGTACCCCCAGACGACTGCCCTGACCACCCGCAAGCAGCATTGCTATCATTTCTTTCTTTATCATGCAATCACCTCTTGTAGTATATGATATACAATTATATCATAGTTTTGTCAGAATGTGAACATTGTTTATAGTAACCGCACTATATTTTTCGATATATTATTTAATTTTCCCTAAATATTTTTCAGTATCTCTACATATTTTTTCATATTTCTACATATTATGACAAAATACTCGGAATTGTGAGAGCACGAACTGCGACGCAATCCATGTATCAATGCCTGCCGCCTTCCTTCCGTTATTTACTTTTTCTCCGAAACAGCGTATAATAAACTAAAAAATCATTTTCGATAAAAAGAGGACTACTATGTATACAATAGATTTTACAAAACCCATACATGTACATTTTATAGGAATCGGCGGCATCAGCATGAGCGGACTCGCCGAAATCCTTTTAAAAGAGGGATTTACCATATCAGGATCCGATGCAAAGGTAAGCCGGCTCACCAATCATCTCAAAACCCTTGGTGCCACAATTCACAGCCCGCAGATGCCTTCCAATATCACAGATGACATTAACCTGGTGGTTTACACTGCTGCCATTCATCCCGACAATCCTGAGTTTAAATATGTAAAGGAAAAGGGAATCCCCATGCTCTCCCGCGCACAGCTGCTCGGCCAGATGATGAAAAACTACAGTATGCCGATCGCCGTATCCGGTACTCACGGAAAAACCACCACCACCTCTCTCGCATCACATGTTTTGATGGCAGCGGGATGTGATCCTACAATATCGGTCGGCGGAATTCTCCCTTCCATTCACGGCAATATAAGAGTCGGACACTCGGGAGTTTTTATTACAGAAGCATGCGAGTACACAAACAGTTTCCTAAGTTTCTTTCCGAAAATAAGTTTAATATTAAATATCGACGCAGATCATCTGGACTTTTTTAAAGATATCGATGATATCCGCCACTCTTTTCATGAATTTGCAGCACTTCTTCCTTCTGACGGCACATTAATCATCGACGCGGATACGCCGGAATATAAAGTAATCGTGAAAGGACTGGACTGTGAGGTCATCACATACGGCCTGAAAAATCGTGATGCTGATTATACAGCCGCCGGCATTACCTTTGATAAAATCGGCCATCCCTCTTTCACCTGCCTGTATCACGGTGAACCTGTCGGAACTTTCAGTCTTCAGATACCGGGAACTCATAATGTGTCAAATGCGCTGGCTACAATTGCATTAGCCCGCAAGCTGAATCTAGACAGCGGTATAATTAAGAAAGGATTTGAAACATTCAACGGAACCGACCGGAGATTTCAATATAAAGGTAAGGTACACGGTGTGACAGTGATCGATGATTATGCCCACCATCCGACGGAAATTACCGCCACACTGAAATCGGCGGCAAATTATCCACATAAAGAAACCTGGTGCGTATTTCAGCCTCATACTTATACCAGAACGAAAGCACTGCTCGACGATTTTGCCAAAGCACTGACTCTGTCAGACAAAGTAATTCTTGTTGACATCTATGCCGCAAGGGAGAAAAACACCCTTGGAATCTCTTCAAGGGATCTGCAGAAAAAGATTCAGGCACTCGGAACAGAATGTTATTATTTCCCCACCTTTGAAGAAGTGGAAAACTTTTGTTTAGAAAATTGTCATCCGGATGATATGTTGATAACTATGGGAGCCGGAGATGTCGTCAAAATAGGAGAAAAACTGATCAAGATGTAAGTTATCCACATTATCCACAAGATTATACACAATCCTGTCACTGTAATCATGTGGATTTTTTACCGGCAGCTTGTTTACATAACATTTTCGACATTATTCTCACTTTTTTTCGGAAATTCAACATTTTTAGAGTTTCCGGTTTACAGATAATATTTAAATGATATTTTTTATCCACATTCTCCACAGTTTTCTCCACCTTTTGTCGGAAAGGCGATAGGGAAAACTTGCTATTCTCATAAATGCAATACTGTGTTATACTTAAGTCTCAATAAGCCCGGCCTTAAATTTAGAACGGGAATTTGATAGTATATTTATTGGAAGGTGTGTTTTAATGAGCAGTACATTGACCATTTCAGATTCCAGATCTGATTCTTCGACTCTGGTTCCGAATGTCTTTATCGATGAGTACATGTCTAAGGCCAATGGTGAATTTGTAAAGATCTATCTGTACCTGCTTCGCATCACTCATGACCCGACATATGATGTCAGCTTATCATCCATAGCTGATGCTTTTTCATGCACGGAAAATGATGTGAATCGGGCTTTAAAATATTGGAAAAAGGCAGGGATCTTAAATCTTGACTATGATACTGACGGATCGCTTGCAGGGCTGACTCTGCTTCCTGTTACAGGTACCGATAACAGTGTTTCCGCAGAGACAGCGGCCACGAAACAGATTCCGGATCCGGCTCCCACGTTCAAAAGCCAAAAGCCCTCGGACGCACGGCCAAAGTATCTATCTCCGGGAGATATTGAGCAGCTGCAGAACGAGAATCCGGATGTTGTCCAGCTTTTATTTCTGGCAGAGCAGTATCTGAAGAAGACCTTAAGTGCCACTGATATGCAGAGAATCCTGTACTTCTATGATGAGTTGCATTTTTCCATCGACCTGGTGGAATATCTGATCGAATACTGCGTCTCCCAGAATCACAGAAGTTTAAACTACATCGAAAAGGTGGGACTGGCGTGGCATCAGGAAAACATACATACAGTGAAAGAGGCAAAGGCACGGGCCAGGACCTGGAGTAAAGATTACTATTCCATCTTAAAGGCATTTGGAATTCGGGGAAGAGATCCGGTCGACACAGAGGCGGAACATATGAACCGATGGCTTAAACAATATGGCTTTTCTCTTGATATCATAAAGGAAGCCTGTGCGAGGACAATCGCATCGACGGCCCAGCCGAGTTTTAACTACGCGGAGGGAATTCTTTCAAATTGGAAACAAAAAGGAGTAAAATCTTACAATGATATCAAAGGTTTGGATGAACAGCATCAAAAAAGGGTAAAATCTTCTGAGAAAGGGGATCAGACCAAAAACGCCCAGACAAATAAATTCAACAATTTCCACCAGCGTGAATACGATTACGAGAAATTGGAAAAACAGTTATTAAATAAGTAAGGGGATTTCATGGCACTTTCGAATACACAATACGATGCGATTATGCGTCTCTACAGTAATAAACAAAACCGCCACAGACGCGAGCACGATGAACACATGAAAACTGCATATGATAGAATCCCGCAGCTGTCGAAAATTGATGAGAAGATTGCTGAAATCAGCGTCGCGAAAGCGCGGGCACATTTTCAGGGGATATCTGATCCAACGGATCTTTCTGAGACGATCCGTGATATATCCGCACAGCGCACAAAACTTCTCAAAGCGTATGGTTATCCTGTTGATTACCTGGACATGAAGTATGACTGCCCGCTCTGTAAGGACACCGGATATCGCAGCAATAAGAAATGTTCATGTTTTAAGAAAGCTGAAATTGAACTTCTCTACGATCAGTCGAATATCCGGGACATCTTAAAGGAAGAGAATTTTGATCACTGTAATTTAAGTTATTACTCCAAAGATCTCATGAATCAGGCAACACAGATGTCCTCTTATGAGACGGCACTTCTCACATTAAACCGGTGTCATCAGTTTGTGGAGGACTTTGACAAGTCCTTTGAAAATCTGTTTTTCTACGGGGATACAGGAGTCGGAAAAACATTTTTTTCTCACTGTATTGCAAGAGATCTGATTGACCGATCTTATTGTGTCATTTACTTTACGGCATTTGACTTATTTGAATTATTTGCAAGAAATACTTTTTCCACGACATCAGAAGCCAAAGAAACGCATAGCAGTATCTTTGACTGTGATCTCCTGATCATCGATGATCTTGGAACAGAACTTACGAATTCGTTTGTCTCTTCCCAGTTATTTCTGTGTATCAACGAGCGGATGCTCCGGAAAAAATCTACGATTATCTCGACAAATCTTTCTTTGAATAAATTTGCCGAGACGTATTCGGAGAGAACGTTTTCCCGCATCTCAAGCAGTTATACTATGATAAAGCTATTTGGAAACGATATACGTATCCAGAAAAAAATTAATGGAGGTAAAAAATGAGAAAGCAGGAATCTGAAAATTATTACGACGGCTTACCCGTAGGAAGACTCGGTATGATACCAATGGAGAACTGCTCCCCGCTCGGTAAAAAGGTCGATGATTATCTGGTATCCTGGCGAAAAGAAAGGGCCCACCAAAATGAATCGATTCTGCAGGATTACATGAGGGACAGTTTTATCATCCCTTCGAAAGTGCCCAGATTCGGTTCCGGTGAAGCGAAAGGCCTCATCAATGAATCGGTCCGCGGAGATGACATCTACCTTCTGACTGATGTCACAAACTACAGTATGACTTATAAGCTGTTTGGCCGTGAAACAAACATGTCGCCGGATGACCATTTTCAGGACTTAAAGCGAATCATCGCCGCTATCGGAGGAAAAGCAAGACGGATAAACGTCATCATGCCATTTCTCTATGAAAGCCGTCAGCACAGACGCTCCGGAAGGGAATCTCTGGACTGCGCACTGGCACTGCAGGAACTTGTAAACATGGGCGTAGACAATATTATTACTTTCGATGCTCATGATCCGCGAGTTCAGAATTCAATACCGCTTCATGGATTCGAGACCGTTCAGTCTGCCTATCAGTTCATCAAGAATATCCTCAGAAATGCTCCCGACATGCAGATCGACAGTAATCATCTTATGGTAATCAGTCCCGATGAGGGCGGCACAAAACGTGCGATCTACATGGCCAACAACCTCGGTGTAGATATGGGTATGTTCTATAAGAGAAGAGATTATTCCAGGATCGTGGACGGACGCAACCCAATCGTCGCACACGAATTCCTCGGTGCAGATGTAACAGACAAAGACATGATTATCATCGATGATATGATCTCGTCCGGTGACAGCATGATCGAAGTTGCCACACTCCTGAAAAAGCACGGAGCCAGAAACATCTATCTCTGCTCCACTTTCGGTCTCTTTACCAACGGGCTGCTTAAGTTTGATCAGGCCTATGAGCAGGGATTATTCACAAAGCTTCTCACCACGAATCTCGTATATCAGAGCCCTGAACTGCTTGAGAAGCCATGGTATGTAAGCTGCGATATGAGTAAATATACCGCTCTGATTATTGACACCTTAAACCATGATTCCTCGATCAGTGGACTTCTGGATCCTGCTGAGAGAATCCAGAAAGTACTGGGGAAATTCAGGAACCACGAGAAGATCTGAATAATCGAACATAAAAAGCCGCGGTATTCCTTTCAATCGAGAGGCATACCATGGCTTTTTCTACAGCAAAATTCAAGATCGAACCGGCTCCTCCACTTCCGATGCTGATGTGAAGGTAACTTTATTCGCAAGAGCGAATAACACAATGATGATCATACCCGAACCAACAAAAACAGAACTGGTTTTTACAGCTGAAGCTTTATACAACGCACTGATTAAGAAAGAAACAATCGGCGCGCATGCATATGTGATGGAATAGCGAATAGCCGAAACCCTGCCGATATAATCTTTGGTTACTTCTTTGACAAATTTCACCTGGACGTAGGTGATCATTAATCCCAAAGCGGTACCGATGATAACAGAGCCAATCACCAATAATACTTTCTGAACCAACGGTACCGGAATGTATCTTGAAATCAATGCCATGAAGATATAATAGGCTCCCAGAATGATTCCACAGATTGTGACAAGAGCATTTGACTTTTTCTCTTCCTGCATTTTTGAATACGCCAGTGAACCACTAATGGTGCCTATAGACACACTCACGCTCAACAGTGAGACGATCTGAGCATCTCCCTGAAACATCTCTGCCGCAATTGGCGCAAGCAGGGCATCGAAAGGAACCACTGCAGAATTAATTAAAATACAAAGAAAACACAATTTCATCAGATTGCCATGACTAAAAATATAATGAAAGCCATCTCTCAGTGAAATGAAATACTCTTTTCCCAATACTTTCTTTTTCATATTGTTTTCCTGAAGAGAAAATCTAATTTTAATAATGAGAAATGCTGATATAAAAAATATCACACTGTCTATCAGCAGAGAAATTCCAATTCCAAACAATTTAATGATTAACCCGGCGAGACCTGTACCTGCAAGTACGGCAATCTTCGTGGAAGATACATTAAGGCTTACGCCTTCATCGTAATCTTTTTCAGAAAGGATATGCTGAATCACCGCGACCCCTGCCGGCATATGAAATGCTTCGATCAGAGAAATCGCTATCGTCATAAAAACAAGTGTCCACGGAGAGAGTAAACCATTCATATAAACTGCCAGAACCAGAACAACCAGAAGCGCCCTTGCGATATCGGAAAATATCAAAACTTTCTTTTTATTGGCATTTTCGACTAGAGGTCCTGCAAAAGGCTGAATCAAAACAGAGGTTGCCTGATTGATACCAAAAATCACAGCAGACCATCCCGCACTGTTTGTCAGGGAATACACCAGCCATGTAAAAAGAATGGTATCTAAAGAATCGCCTAAACGGTTGATGATGTTGGATATCAACAAGTAAACATAATTGCGGTTGTGAAACACTTCCTGCTTCTTCATACTACTCCTCCTCATTTTTCGGTGTAAAAACCTTTCAGTACTTCTATCTCCTTCTGATACCCTTCCAATTCATTCGGTGTCTCCAGGAAGAAAGGCAGTTGTCGCAGTTTTGGATGATTGATGATTTTTTCGAATGTCTCAAGTCCTATAAAACCTTCTCCGATCTTCTCGTGTCGGTCTTTATGGCTGCCAAGGGGATTCTTGCTGTCGTTCAGATGAATTGCTTTCAGTCTTTCAAGGCCAACAGTCTCATCAAAATGTTTCAGTACTCCGTCCAGATCATTTACAATATCATATCCGCCGTCATAGATATGGCAGGTATCCAGGCAGACGCCAAGGTGACTGTCAAGATTCACCCGATCAATAATATCCCGCAGTTCCTCGAAGGTTCTTCCCACTTCCGTTCCTTTTCCTGCCATGGTCTCAAGCAGAACTGTCGTTGTCTGTTCTGCTTTCATCACGCGGTTTAGAAGCTCTGCAATCATCTGTATTCCTTTTTTTCTCCCCTGTCCGACATGACTGCCTGGATGAAAATTATAATAATTTCCCGGAAGATACTCAAGCCTCTTCAGATCATCTTCCATTGCCTCGAAAGCAAACTCTCTTGTCCTTTCGGTTTTCGAACATGGATTTAACGTATAGGGAGCGTGTGCAAGGATCACAGGAATATCATGATCCTTTTCAAATTGAAGAAAGACGTGTATATCCTCAAGATCTAATGCCTTCACCTTACTCCCGCGGGGATTTCTCGAAAAATACTGAAACGTATTGGCACCGATCTGTGCAGCTTCCTTTCCCATATGAAGAAATCCTTTCGAAGATGACAAGTGACAGCCTATTGTTAACATATATTTCTCCTTCCTATTAATATGATATAGCTGTAGCACCTGATCAGTAAGATGCTACAGCCATATTATAATTGGAAAATTTTAACATAATAATATGTTAAGTATTATTTTCAATATATTTTTCTACTTTCTCAATAAAATAACCCGCATTTTTTACTTGTAGCTGCGCTTCCTCTTTGCTTGCGACATAAAAGTCATCATAATCCGAGGCATTCCTAATCTGTTCTGCCCTGGCTATTTTTTGATAATCCTCAGGAGTAAAAGTTCCATCTCCTTTATAGATGTAGATAAAATTAAATTGTTTCAAAGCACCATTATGAGTAGTTGAATCAATCTTCTCCATCGCCAATAAAGCTTTCAGGTTTTTCCATTGCATAGAAAGCTCTATTGTTTGCCGATTTATATGAATTTTCAGATAACAAGCTCTTTGCATCTTCTAATAATTCTCTTGCTCTTGCAATTCTAACATTAGCTAAAGCCATATAATATTCCTTATCCATATAGAACCTCTCCCTCATCTTTTATATTTCGATAATAAGCATACCAAGTGCCTTTCTCCTGGAATTCTTCATATGGTATGCAAACAAAGTTAACGACTGCAAAATATTTCATTGCCAACTCTGTTGTTATTTGAGCTAAAAAACTGTCATATTTTTTTGCTTCTATTCTTCCACAATTCAGGACAAGAGCGATATCAATATCTGAGTCCTCTGTATAATCCCCTCTGGCACAGGAACCATAGAGTACAACTTCAATCAAATCAGATTTCATAACCTCTTTTAATGAATCCACAACATTAATCTTAACTTTTTCTATAGTTGTATCATTTAATGATAAATCATACATTTATATTACCTCCTGTACAATAATACAAAACCCTTACAAAGTATTGCTTTATATTAATTATAGCCTAAAAAATATAAATAGTACAGTGACCATCATTTTTATCATAACAAAATCTTATGATAAGGAATATTCAATTGATCCAACAGCCGCTCTTCTCTGTCCTGACAGGTAAACAGCAGGACCTGGCCGCGGTTTTCTGACAGCCACGAAAGTGCACGTCCCATACGATTTTCGTCATACATGGCAAAAACCTCATCCAGGATCAGAGGCATCTCCTCTTCCTGACACAGGACATCCATCACAGCCATCCTCAGGGCAAAGTAAACCTGTTCGACCGTTCCCTTGCTCGCCTGATAGAGTGGAACAGCCGTATCTTTCGTATGTAACTCAATCTGATAATTATCCTGCACTGAAACATGGTGATACCGTCCGTCCGTCAGTTCACACATAATATCGGATATCTCCCGTTTCAGTCGGTCACCGATCACGTTCTGCATGGAGTCAGCAATTTCTGTGATCAGATCCATCGCCATCGTGACAGCCTTGATATCCTCATCATACTCCGTGGGAAGAGCCATAGTCTTTTTCAACTCCCGGTCTTTTTCCAGAAGATCCTCCAGCTGAATTTTCATATTCTGTATCTCACCCTTCAGATCGTCTGCCTTCCATTTAAGCTTTGAAAGATGATCCTCTCTTTGAACCGATGGAGAAGTCCTCGAACCTTTTTTCGTCTTTTGATTCATTTTGTATCGAATATAGAGAGACGCCAAAACAATCATGCCCGCAGCTGCCGCCACTTTCACCGATACCTTCGGAACAAAAACCGCCAAAAGTAACAGAACCAGAAGGGACACGAGAAAAACTTTAAATCCTCTCTTGGAAGAGCGGTCTGGCTGTCTTTCGGCAGCACCATTTCTCCGTTTTTCTTCCACCAGCTTCTTTTTCTCTGTCTTATAGTTTTCCACTGTCTCATTTCTGAGATCGCTCTTATGGTTTAACTCCTTTTGCACATAGTCTATCCTGGTATCAAGCTGATTTTCCTCTTCCTCTAGATTACGTGCGGTTTCCCTTTTCCTTGTCTCCTGTGCTTTTTTCTTCCTTTTCAAAGCATCAAGAGTGCCCTCCAGATCCGTCTCCTGATCAGATGTGCCCTGATAGTTGGTCATATAGTTGCGAAGAACTCTCTCAAGTTCTTCGTTTGTCTTGCTCTTCATCTGACCGACTGAGACAGTATTGTCATAGACAGCCTTACTGATTCCTCCGAGCAGCATCTGCAGATCGCCGTCTCCGACGGACAGTCTTTCTCCGTCATCCTCGCAGATCAACTCTCGTCGAAAGTTTTCACGGTTGAAAATCCTCTCCAGACGGAACTGCTTCCCTCCGCTTTCAAATTTTAAGGTTCCGGCGTAATATCCGGGATTCTGGTATGGTTCATATTGATGATAGAGATCTGTCCTCGCAGCGATTCCTCTTTGTCTTCTGATGCCAAACAGCATGCTGCGGATAAATGTATGAATGGTGGATTTTCCGGCTTCATTTTCACCGTAAATCAGATTGATTCCATCATGAAGAGGAATCGTTTTGTCATGGAACTTTCCGAAATTTTTTATGTCCAATTCCCTCAGCTTCACTTGCATCCTCCTGGCTTTCACATTTGTTGATTTCAGGGCATAACAGTTCAACTGTTATCGAGAAGTGCTTCAAGCCCGTAATACAATGCTTTCTTTTCAACTGCATCGTCTGAATCCCGAAGTCGTCTGATAAACTCGCCAATCAGACTGCCCTCATAAATATGAGAAAGCTCATCCAGGTCATAATAGGGATGTGTAAAATCCTTCACCCTCACAACTCTCCCCAGGTCTTTCAGACGTTCCAGATCAAACTCCACACTGCGGTCACGGATTCCGTTCAGATGTACATGGAAAATGTCATGATTGTCTTCTTCACTGGAAAGCTGCCCGGCGAGCAGCCGCTCGAGATCATACTGCGTGCTGTTCTCATCCACTTCGAGATCCATGACCTTATACTCACACACAGCCGCAGGCACAAAAGAGGCAAGTGTATAATCCTTTTCCATTGTCACTTCCATGAGGCCGTGCGGGCCAAATTCACTGCAGTCCACAGGTTCCGGAGATCCGGAATAAGCCATCTGGTTTTCTGCGATAATTTCCGGTTTATGTATATGGCCAAGTGCGACATAGTCAAATCCGGCATTCATCAGCCTTTGTCTGTCAATCGGACTATGCGTGGCATCACCGCCATGGGCGACAAGGATATGATATCTGCAGGAGCCTGACGGTCGAATCGTATCATAAAGAGGTTCGGGAACTTCTCGCTCATAATAGCTGCACCCGTACACAGCCAGATTTAACCTTGGAATCTCAACCCGCTCGCACGTATGACCCCAGAGGCCGATGACATTGTCATTCCAGGGATATCGCTCGAAAAATCCGCCCTTTTTCAGATAATCGTGATTTCCCGCCATAAGAATCACGGTCGTATCCGGAATACTGCGGAAATAGGAATTTACCTCTTTTACCTCCCGTTTTAAAGGAGGCCGGTGAAATAAATCACCGGCTATGATCAGAAGATCTATATTCTCTTTTCGGCATCGGTCAATCACTCTTCGAAAGGACTCCCAGATGTCTGTCTTTCTCTGCTCACTCCAGGGGCGGCCGATATCCGGCTCGGCACCGAGGTGAACATCTGCTATATGAATAATCTTCATAACACCCTCATGTATCAGCTCTTCATGTACAAGTTACAGTTCACAGTTCCCAACCGTACGTGGAAATGGAATCACGTCGCGGATGTTGCTGATGCCTGTCAGGTACATGACACAGCGCTCAAATCCAAGACCAAATCCCGCATGCCTTGTCGAACCATATTTGCGAAGATCCAGATAAAACTCATATCCCTCACTGCCAAGCCCCAGCTCGTCCATGCGTTTCTCAAGTTTTTCGTAATCGTCTTCCCTCTGGCTTCCGCCGATGATCTCGCCGATTCCGGGAACCAGGCAGTCCATTGCGGCTACCGTCTTTCCATCCTCATTCAGCTTCATATAGAAAGCCTTGATCTCTTTCGGATAATCCGTCACAAAGATTGGCTTCTTATATACCTGCTCGGTCAGATAACGCTCATGTTCCGTCTGCAGATCTGTGCCCCAGTGTACTTTATATGAAAACTTGTCGTTATGCTTTTCCAGAATCTCGACAGCCTCAGTATAGGTTACACGTGCAAAATCTGAGTTTACTACGTGTTCCAGACGTTCCATCAGACCTTTATCCACGAAAGAGTTGAAGAATTTCATCTCTTCCGGTGCTTCCCGCATGACATATCGAATCACATATTTCAGCATATCTTCCGCAAGCTGCATGTCATCGTCGAGATCTGCAAATGCAATCTCCGGCTCGATCATCCAGAACTCTGCCGCATGGCGGGTCGTGTTCGAGTCTTCCGCGCGGAACGTCGGTCCAAAGGTATAGACCTTTCCGAATGCCTGGGCAAATGCCTCTGCGTCGAGCTGTCCACTCACTGTCAGATTTGTCTCTTTTCCGAAAAAGTCCCGGGAATAGTCAGCTCTTCCCTCTTTGTCCTTCGGAACATTGTCCAGATCCATCGTTGTCACCTGGAACATTTCTCCGGCTCCTTCTGCGTCACTTCCCGTGATCAGAGGTGTGTTGACATAGACAAATCCTCTCTCCTGAAAGAACTTGTGGATTGCATATGCGCACAGCGAACGCACACGAAATACTGCCTGAAAGGTATTCGTCCTCGGGCGCAGATGCTGCATCGTTCTCAAATACTCCAGTGTATGACGTTTTTTCTGCAGCGGATAGTCCGAAGCGGAAGCGCCTTCTACAGTGACCTCATCTGCCTGTATTTCAAACGGCTGCTTTGCCTTTGGCGTGGCAACCAGAGTTCCTGTAACGATAATAGAAGCACCGACATTTAACTTAGAGATTTTCTCGAAATTATCCATCTTGTCATGATAGACAATCTGAAGGGGGTCAAAATAAGTACCGTCATGCAGTACAATAAAGCCAAAATTCTTGGATCCTCTGACGCTTCGCACCCATCCTCCGACCGTAATCTTTTTGTCCAGAAAATCTTCTCTGTTTTTATATATTTCACGTACACTCGTGATATCCATGTCATTTCTCCTTAAACTTTTCTTATTCGAAGTTA
The DNA here is from genome assembly GCA_002409525.1 of Eubacterium sp. UBA5416. Classification (GTDB taxonomy): domain Bacteria; phylum Bacillota; class Clostridia; order Lachnospirales; family Lachnospiraceae; genus Novisyntrophococcus. The sequence goes on from DHNM01000018.1 coordinate 18,258, forward strand.
TGGCAGCACCAAACTTTATGACTTATTATACCGTTTTATCACACATCGTGCAAGGCGGAATCCGTCAGGATTCAAGGAAATAGAAGGGATCTTCGTCTTTTATAAAATGCATCAGCTGAAAAGCACAGCTGACTGAAACTTTTTCATCTTTTAAGATTCGTCTGACCTCGTCCCGGTCAGCCAGTACAACCTCAATCTCTTCACTCTCTTCCTGATACTTTTCAGAGATCTCTCCCGATGCATATCCATAGACCGTTGCACAGGATTCATCCGTCATCCCGATGGTCGTAAAGTACGGCTTTTCATATCCGGTTTTCACCGAAATCGGATCTAGATCGAGGCCGGTCTCCTCGTGCATTTCACGGACTGCCGCCTGATGAAAGTTCTCACCATCCTCCACGAGTCCTGCCGGAAATTCATAGATATAATCGTCAATCGAATATCGATACTGATGTACCAGGACCACTTTGTCCTTTTTCTCTCCGTATAGACTGTAGATAAAGACGCCGTCCGCATTGTTTTCCTTCGTTTTGCACTTCAGATCTTCGAGATGTTTTGCGCGGGATGCCACATAGTAATGACTGATGTGTCCCTTTTTATTCTCCCCTTCCAGATAATATAAATTCACGAATTTACTGTCTGTCAGTTTTGTTATCTTCTTAATCGTAGCCATTTTAATCAATTACCTCCTGAGTAGTCCACTGATGCGTTTGTAGAGCAGCAGAGTAATCACCGAAACAAATGCTCCTTTGAGTATATTAAAGGGAGCAACTAAGAGCAGGCAGAAGTCCAGCAGACTGTCGATCGAGCTGTGGATCGCTGTTCCCATTTTAATGAAGGAATTCAGCGGCATGCCGAATGCTTTTCCATAAGCCGGAAGAAGTACATAAGCATTCATCAGGACTGCTGCCACAGTCATCGTCACTACTCCGGTCACAAGACCTGCAACTGCATGTTTCCTTGTCTTGCTTCTCTGGTAAATATATCCTGCCGGTACCACGAGAGCACATCCGACAATCAGATTCGCCAGTTCTCCCACAAACATTGTCTGGGTCCCATTCATCAGCAGATTCAGCAGAATCTTGACCAGTTCAATGGCGGCACCCGCAAGCGGCCCCATGGCAAAGCTTCCGATCAGTACGGGAACCTCACTAAAGTCCATCTCATAGAAAGACGGTGCCAGAAATGGCAGAGGAACCGAGAAGAGCATCAGGACCGCCGCCAGTGCTCCCAGCATGGAAACCTTTACCATTGTTTTTGTCTTTGATGCCTTTTGTTCCGGATGTTTCTGTGGATTTGCAGCTGTGTTCATTTTCATTGTTTTCTATCTCCTTTTTTATTGGAGATCCTCTGCCGAGATGCCGGAAAAAAATAGACCCCCGGATCCGAAAATCCAGGGGTCTTACTATATACACCGACATGTGTATCTTCTTTCATCCAGACTATACTGTTGGTTTCGGAATCACACCGAATCAGCTGCCGCATCTGCAACAGGTCGCGGACTGTACCGCCAGTGGGGAATCACGCCCCGCCCTGAAGATCTCCTATTAATCTATGAATATTATAGCGCAATAGCTATTTAAATGCAAGAAAATTCAAAATGCGATTGTATTTCTAAATTGTATCCTGGTGCCCAGTCTGTGAGAACCATCATATGCGTTCTTCCGGAAGAACTTATGCTTTCAGGTAGCCGCATAGGACAGATGCACTCCATATATTTTTTAGACCTCCTGCGGAATACCTGTGAAGCATACCCCAAAAAAAGATACAATCCCCAAGAGGTTACCGGACATTCTACCGCGATCCGGTACAATAAGGAAATCAGCAGATTTAGAGCAGGTTCATTGTAAGGCTTCACAGAATTTCAATACAAGTATTAGATGCATAGGATTAAGAATTGCATAGACTGTATTCAGATCATAGAGTTTTATAGTTGTTATTTAAGGCAAGCATGATATTCTAATGTCTGAGGAGCAACCGTGTTTCAGGGTGGGCTGGCCTGCATTCTACAAAGAATGGAGGTGATGCGAATGGAAAACCTATTTAGTTTCAATGATTTGATTCAATTTGGGATTTTTATTCTCGCACTACTGACCTTCATTAAATTGATGAATCAGTAGTTTACATAAAAAATCACCCTCAAACTTTGACCAGTTAGGGTGATTTTTCATTCTTAATGGGTCAACCCACCTTGGGCGGTTGTTCCTTTATCTATCTAAAATAATAACACGTTCCCTGCATCTTGTAAATACCTATTTGCATAATACAAGGTTCAAAAGGTCATACGTGTTTCATAATTTCATGAAAAAAATGACCTTGGGACCCGAACAAACATGAGAAGGGAGCTTGATAGGGCGGTTTATATATAACGCATTTCATAGCTTGTGTCAATATATAATCAATAATTCAATCCTCCAAAAAAAGCTCATCACATGGCTGGCATCACTCATGTAATGAACTCTCACACTTTTCTACTCAATAGAAAATTTAATTATCATTTATAGAATGTGTTCTCTTTTACACAATAAACTCCCCTCGGTGTAATACGAATCTCAGGTATCACGGTGAGTGCCATAAATGACAGCGTGATGAAGGGATCGATGCCCTTGGAGACACCCATCTCCTGTGCCTTCTGTTTCATCCGTTTCATCTTCGAATCGATTTCCTGGAAACCGTCATCACTCATCAGTCCCATAATCGGAAGGGGCAGGGTGTCAAAGACCTCATGGTCTGACACAACGCTGTACCCACCCTGACTTTTTATGAGTTCATTGACGGCAAGTTCCATGTCCTCATCGTTGTCTCCCACTACAATGATATTGTGAGAATCGTGGGACACACTGGATGCGATGGCTCCATGTTTAATTCCATAGCCTCCCACAATTCCAACTCCGACTTTCCCGGTGCCTTTGTGGCGCTCCACAACCGCAATCTTCTGATATTCCCTGTCTGCCTGGAACTCGGTTCCGGCCTCGGTTCTGATCTTTTTATCCTTTGTCAGAATCTGTCCGTCCACCAGCTCTATCACATGTGTCTCATTTGTGAGTGGCAGACGCAATCTATTCTTGGAGAAATCTTTAATATGTACGGTATTCTTAAGCTCCTTGGGACACTCGGCTTTTTCGACAGTCTCAGATTTCTGGATCTTCTCACCTTTATAATATACTTCCTCTACCTGAATTGTATTGAGATCATCAAGCACGATTAGATCAGCCTGATATCCCGGTGCAATCGCTCCGACATCTTTTAATCCATAGCATTTGGCCGGGTGAATCGTAGCCATCTGGATCGCAGTCATGGGGTCCAAACCTAAGCGGATTGATTTTCGAACGTTGTGATCGATATGTCCCTCTTGCAGGATATCCTGAATATGCTTGTCATCGGTGCAGAAGCAAAAACCTTCCGTACTGATTCCATTTTCAACAATTCCTTTTACGATCGCTTCCACATTTCTCGCGGCACTTCCCTCGCGGATCAGGATTGTCATCCCGTTTCTTCGTTCTTTCATCGCATATTCAAAGGTGGATGCCTCATGTTCCGTCTCAATTCCCGCCATAGCATATGCCTGTAGATCAGAATCTGACAGATCCGGAGCATGACCGTCGCGGATACGCCTTTCAAATAAATGGAGCTTTTTATGCATTTCTGGATCCGAGCATACTACAGATACATAATCCATAACTTCTCCAAGGCCAAGAATTCTTTTATTTTGCAGGTAAGGTTTCATCTCTTCCGCAGTGATTGTACAGCCATTGTCATCGACAGCCGTTGCCGGTACGCAGGATGGCATCATGACATAAACATTTGCCCGGCAGTTTTCTGTCTGCTGCAGGATGTAATCGACGCCCGCAAGTCCTGATACATTTGCCGATTCATGCGGGTCTGCGATGAATGTTGTCGTCCCGCACCGGGAAGCGGCAGAAACCAGCTCCGCTGGAGTCAAAAGCGTCGATTCCAGATGCAGATGGGCATCGATAAAACCGGGGCATATGTACTTTCCAGTCATATCTTTCTCCACAAGTCCCTTATATTCTCCAATACCTACGATAATTCCTTCCGCAACCGCGATATCGCCGGTAATAATCTCTCCTGTAAAGACATTGACAATCTTTGCATTTTTAAAAACAATCTGTGCCGGTACTTCCCCTTTTGTATACTGGGCACATCTCTGATACATATCCAAATCCATAATTGATCCCCTTTCGTGGCATCCAAAAGCTGTAAGTCATTTGAACCATTATAACACAAAGCAGGATAAGATGGACATTTCATTGTGAGACTTCACAGAATTTTAACGAATGGATGTGGCATGTAAGATACAGATTTGCATGGACCATGTTCAGATAAAAAGATATTATAGTTGTTATTTGTATGATACAAGGGTCAAAAGGTCCTGCGTTTCATGCTCGCATGAAAAAGCATAACCTTGGGACCCGAACAAACATGAGAAGGGAGCCCGACAGGGCGGACTTTGAATGTTTGAGAATTGCGGGAGTGCAACGCACAGAGCAATTCGTGTATCATGAAGGTGCGGAAAGCAAAAAATGAAACCAGTGCTCGTTTTCATGTAAACATGAAAACGGCATAGTCTTGTGGCAAGAACAATTGTTTGCCTTACAAAGAGGATTGTGCTATGATATCTCTTCTTCCAAATCTTGCATTATCATCAAAGACTTAATTTTTGATTACTACACATAATATGTAAAATACTTCATATAGAATCCAATATTCACTCGAGCCGGAAAATCTGCTGATTCATCATAATATGAGGGGGGTAAATAGATCTGTTATATATCTCACTATTTTAAAATGAATACAAAGTACATGGCAATTTCAATTGCTTTACTACAGTATTTATGTTATATTCAATTATAAAAAAGGAGGTATTTTCTATGGAGTGGAACATACTACAGACTGAAACACAGGAAATTTCGGCAGACGGCAATGATTTTTCTATGAAAGCTACTGCCAAAGCATTTACTTCGCCGGGCTGGTTCGGCATTGTATTTGGTGCTGACTCTCTGGAAACACCAAAAAGCGGATATCTTTTCCGTCTGATGGATGACGGTCATACCGAGCTCTTAAAATTTTCCGATAAACCAAAAAAGACCGTTGAGCTTCAGACAAGAACCGGGAAGGCTCCCACAGACGGCCATTCTTACCAGCTAAAAATAGAGAAATCCAAAACAATCTACAGGGGTTATGTTACAGACCTGACGAATGCAGAACTGGCAGACAGTCAGAATCAGTCGAGAGATCCCTGGCCGATATTCGAGCTTCCGCTTGAAACTGTAAACGGAAATCTTACCGCGATCGTGAGTGATACAGGTTTAGACGATTCAGATCAGAGAACAGAGGCAGATCTGCAGATCGAAACCTGTGACAGCACCAATGCCAATGGCTGTAATGTAAAAACATACCAGAATCCCATTCTGGACGGCTATGCCGATCCGGATGTGTTGTATTATCAGGGAACCTATTATCTGTATGCAACATCTTCAACCTTGAAAACCGGCTACGAAGCTTATACTTCTAAGGATCTGGTAAACTGGGAATACGCAGGGATTGTCATGGGCGAAGTCTGGGGCATGGAACAGTGCTACTGGGCACCGGACATTATAGAGCGAAACGGGAAATTCTACATTCTTGCATCGGTAAATGAGCATCTGGGTATCGCCACTTCAGACTCTCCGCTTGGGCCTTTTGTCCCTGAACCGAATTATCTCTTTGATAAGAGCATCGACGGACATTTCCTAGTCGACGATGACGGTTCCGTCTACATTTACTATGTGTCGTGGCGTGAGGAAAAGACTTATGCATTATACGGAATGAAAATGGAGGACGACTGTGTGACGCCGATTCTTTCCACGGAAACACTTCTCATCAAGGCAGAAGAAGAATGGGAATGCCAGCAGTCACCGGTTGCGGAGGCACCTTACATCGTCAAACATAAGGGGAAATATTATCTTACCTATTCAGGAAGCCATTACCAGAGCAAGGGATATGCTGTCGGTTATGCCACCTCGGATCAGCCACTGGGGCCATATAAGAAATATGAAGCGAATCCGATTCTTTCCTATCATTATCTCGTACATGGACCCGGGCATCACTGCATCGTGACTTGTCCGGACGGAAAAGATCTCTTCCTTTTGTATCATACCCATCACGATACGGAGGAGGTTCAGCCGAGAAGTCTCTGTATCGACCGCATGCGCTTTGCACCCGTTCCCGGAAAAGATGACAGGCTGGAAGTGTACGGACCGACCGTGACACCACAGCCCTATCCCCTGTCCGGGAAATGAGATTGAGGTGATATTGTGAGAAGCATGTCAAGATTCAACATGATGATTTTTTCAGTGCTTTTGACTGGGATACTCTTATCCGGATGTGGCGCAAAGGAAGGAACTGTCAACTCTGATGCTGCATCCACGAAATCAGTTTCAAGTAAATCCTATGAGACAAAAGATCTTTTTCAGGCGGATCCTACCGTTTATGAAGAGAACGGCATCTATTATCTGTATGGGACAAACGAGGGTGACGCAGAAAGAGGATTCAAGGTTTACACCTCAAAGGATGCAAAGCTCTGGATGGAGCCAGAGGATGCAGACTGGCTGGACGTTCAGGATATGGAAGACAACTACGCACTGAAGAAAAAGGATGCCTTTGGGAATCGGGGATTCTGGGCACCTCAGGTTTTCAAATATAAAGATTCCTATTATATGGCGTATACGGCTGATGAACAGATCGCAATTGCAAAAAGTTCAAGCCCGCTGGGACCATTTACACAGACCAAGCAAAAAGCTTTGTTTTCCGCAGCAACGCACAAAACGATCGATCCTTTTGTGTTCTTCGATTCAGACGGGCAGATTTACCTGTATTATGTCAAACAGAACGGAGGCAACAATCTTTACGTCACAAAGCTTAACGATGATCTCAGTGTAAATGGAGAAGAATCAGATACAGCCTGCATCAAGGCCGACAGGCAATGGGAGAATACAGAGCATGCAGACTGGCCGGTCACAGAGGGACCTACTGTACTCGAAAGAGAGGGTACCTATTATCTGTTTTACTCTGCAAATGACTTCCGAAGCAAAGACTATGCCGTGGGATATGCCACGAGCGACAATCCACTAGGTCCCTGGGAAAAACAGGATGAGCCAATCATCAGCAGAAACACTGTAGATGCCAATGGTCCAGGACATGGAGATATCTTTATCGGTGAGAACGATGAACTATACTATGTTCTTCACACGCACAACAGTGACACCGATGCCTCTCCCAGACGGACGGCTTTGGTGAAACTGAAATACACAGATGGCAAAAATGATGAAGAGGGAACATTTTCTGTCGATAAAGACAGCTTTGAGTTTATGCAGTATGCACGATTTAAATAGTGGGGTATTGCAATATACAGATACTCATAGACCATATTCAGATTACCGGATTTGTGGTGAAGTTATAGTTGTTAATCCGCATCAATCATGATATTCTAATACATAAGGAACAGCCGTGTTCCAGGGTGGATTGACCTTCATTCCAAAAGAGAATGGAGGTGATGCGATTGAAAAATCAATTTAGTTTCAATGATTTGATCCAATTTGGTATTTTCATTCTCTCACTTCTGACCTTTATACATTTGATGGGCAGATAGTCATACATAAAAAAGCCACCCTTCAACTTTGACAGGTAGGGTGACTTTTTCATTTTAACCAGGTCAAACCACCGTGGTCGGTTGTTCCTTTTTCTATTTATAGAATAACATACTCTCACATAATTGTAAACTCTAACTATGCAAAGTTCATGCAATTCCCTCTCAACAAACTCATAGTAAATGGCTGATATCCCCTTTACAATATAAATTCAATCTGTGTAGTGCTCTTGTGGAGGCGATGTATAGAAGGTTTTTGTCATCTTCACTCTTATAATTTTTGTCATCTGCATCACAGATCAGGACCGCATCAAATTCAAGCCCCTTCGACAAATACACGGGAATAATAAACACACCATCTACATTCTCTGATGTTTCATCTCTGATTAACTGAATATCCAGCTTTCCCTTTAAGTCTTCATATAAATAAGAGGCGTTCTTTTCTGTCTTACATACCAGTCCAATCGACTGATATCCTGCATTCAGACACAATTTCACTTCCGAGACAATCTGATCACATAGTTCCGGCTTATCTGCAGCCTGATGAATCTCCGGTTTGTCTCCATCTCGATTGAAACTTTCGACTGGAGACATCTCCGGAATAAACCTTGAGGCAAAGATAAGAATCTGGTTTGTGCTACGGTAACTTTTATCCATGGTAACAAGGGTGGATTTCTTTTTGTTCAAAATTTTATCTATACAGTCATACAGGGACAAATCTTCCTTCTTTTCCAGGGTCTGATTCATATCACCAAGGATTGTATATTTTGCATCCGGAAACAGAAGTTTCAATATTTCATAATGAATTGGATTGTAGTCCTGGGCTTCATCGACCACGACTTGCCGGATTCCCCTGTATTTATCACTACCGTATATCTTAAGCTTCAGCCAGGCAGCCGCTGTGGCATCATCATAATAAAACATACTAGAGTTTAGGTTTTCCTGCGTAAATTTTAGAATATCCGTAAGATCACAGGGAAGTTCTATGTTCTTTGCAAGCTGATCAAAATACGATTCATCTCCGAACAGTTTCGTGTAAAGATAGGGAAGATCCAGCTCCGTTAATCGTTGAATTTCTTCTCTTATACTCAAATATTCCGATTCCCCATCGTGATCCTTGTAATACGCTTTTGCTACATTTAAAGCAAATTCCGCCGCTTTTTGTAGTCGGAATCCCAGAGAAGTGGTTTTCCTGCCTTTCAATACAATTTTATTCAATTCTTCTTTCCTGACAATGCATTGATCTCCAAAATACAGATCTTTAAAAGATATCCCGTGATATGGCAGGTCTTCAATAAATCTGTCCAATATCTGCAAAAACTCCGGAGATGTCTTAAACCGCAGGCTATCCTTCATTACCTTTTCATACCGGGGATTTGTCATCATGATCTCCAGATACTGATTTTTTGTCTGTATCTGTCCACTATGCAGAATATCAGAAAGCATCTCATCAAACACAACGGACATTACATTCTTCTCACCCAGTTCAGGCAGCACATTGGAAATATACTGTTCAAATATAGGATTGGGGGAAATGACGATAATATTGTTGGCAGAAAGGCTGGATGATAGCCCCTGATACATCAGATAAGCAGCTCTGTGAAGTGCAATAGAGGTCTTTCCGCTTCCTGCTGCTCCCTGCACCATCATTAAATCGTATTCCATATCTCTGATGACAACATCCTGATCTTTTTGTATCGTTTCTACGATGGTTTTCATCTTTGATGAAGTATTTTGAGCCAGCATTTTCTTCAGGAATTCATCTTCTATTTGAACATCAGCGTCAAAAAAATACTCCAGTTTTCCTTTTCTGATTTCATACTGGCGCTTTAACCCGATCTCTCCTGTGATCTTTCCGACAGGGGCTTCATAAAACGCCGGGCCGGATGAAAAACGGTAAAACAAACTTGCGATCGGCGCTCTCCAGTCATATACCATAATATCCTTTGAGACATCTTGCTTTAAAGAAGAAACTCCAATATACGTATGTTCGAACGAATTTTCATCATCGAATTTAAAATCAATCCGTGCAAAGTAAGGCGAGTCAATTACCTTTTTCAGTATCGCGATCTTATTTTCTGTTTCTTCATAATCTATAACCTTCTCTGTAATCGGATTCTGATACTGGTTCAATTCTATTAGATCTTCAAAGTTCTGACTATTCGAAATGTTTGCAATCGAGCCAGATGCATTCTCCCTCATTTCCTTCTTTAACGAAAGGATCTCTTTGCTGTTTCCTTCATTGTCAAGCTTCGCCTGCTCAAGCTGGCTTTCAGCCAGCGAAATCGTTTCTGCCAGCCTGTTTTGTTCTATTTCTACTTCCGTTTGATTCTTTTCCATAGCGGACATCCCCTCCATTTTAAGAAGATTTTTATCTACTCATAAGGGGTCAAATTACTTTTGACCCCAACATCAAGAATATACCACGATGCCTATAGAAAAAACAGACTTATCATTTTCTAAATTCTATGGTATGATTGAAGTAGTAAAGGACAACACAGTTTCCCGTGAAAGAATCAGAACCATCGGCTTAGCCGGTGGTTTGCTCACGCCCTATAAGGGCTTGTTACCGGCTCTGGAGTCTAAAGACTCATTGAATTAGTTCACCAGCTGCAACATCATTTATCTACAGAGTCCCCTTGGGCTCACCCGTAAACGGGTCTATATACTCTTTTAATGTCATCTGATCATATTCCAAATATTCTTGTAATTGATTTCGAATATACTCTTGTATCTTTTTCGCATTTTTCTCAACAGTATCTACGTAATATCCTCTGCACCAAAAATGTCTGTTTCCATATTTATATTTTAAATTTGCATGCCTTTCGAATATCATAAGTGTACTCTTCCCCTTTAGATATCCTACGAAACTTGAAACACTTATACTTGGTGGAATTTCCACTAGCATATGAACATGATCCGGGCACATTTCCGCTTCTATTATTTTTACACCTTTTCTTTTACAAAACATACTGAGAATTTTTTCAATATCCTGTTTCAATTTTCCGTATATGATTTTTCTTCTAAACTTAGGTGCAAAAACAATGTGATACTTACAATTCCATCTTGTGTGTGATAAACTATTACTATCCACGTGGATACCTCCTCTATACTTTAGTGTGGTTGGCGAACCATCACTATTGTATCACAGGAGGTTTCTTACTGTAAGCTAAAGCGATGCTGACTCACGTGCATAGCAGGTGGTTTTTTTGTTTTGCAAGTTCCATTTTTCGGAACAGCGAAAAACTCCACTTGCAAAACAGGCCCATGGCCTAACAATAAGAGAGAGCAGATCATTGATCTGCTCTCTCATGCTTTATTATTGTTTTTACTTTCCACGATCAATGCATCGATATCATCAAAGGCATTCTGCAGCCGCTCTACATGATATAGCTCATACATTTTAAAGATAAGCTCTGTCAATCCAAGGCTATCCCATTCTTTCAAAACACATTGCGCCGTCGTTTTCTTGCTTCTGGCATACCTTTCAATCAAATAGATAAAAAAATCAGCCTCTCTACTCAACCTCATCACCTCTTATATATAAGGAATTTCTGGGATCCCCGGTTATCTGTTCACTCTCCCACATATCAAACAGCACATGAGGACTCATTTTATACAGTTCTAATTCAGGTTCAATAAGCATTTGATAGGTTTCTGAATCAATAAAACCTCGAATGGCTTTCATTTCATCAAGCCCGTATTTTTCAACAATTAATCTCGTAACATATCTATCAAAAAAATCTAAAGTTCTGGGATCTATCGATTTCATACATTTATCCCTCCTTTGAATTCTAATATGCTCAGTGCTTCAACGGTTAAGAATGCATATTGATCGGTTAATTTCTGCGGCAACAACCGTTTTACTGCTTCTTCCTGTGTATACTTTCCATCCATATAATCGTCAATCACCGGAAGTGTAGCATCATTTGCCACCGGCCCTATTACAAGATCATATTGATTTTCTGGTGGAATTTCCTTACGATTACGTACAACAAAGTCAAGCCATTCTTCATTCGCCGTGGTGAACTTCATTACCTCTAGATCATTTGTCCCGACTAAATCAAATTCATAAAGATTAATGATTGGTGAACCTTCTCTTCGTCTCCTGGTTACAGTTCTAGCCCAACGACCAGCTTGTTCTTCACTAGATGTTAAATAAAATCCTCCTCCAAAGTCTAATGCCCTCAATCTTTTTAAAATTCTTGGCTTCTCAACTGAAATATTACTTCCGTGATATAAAATCAATCCTCTCGGTCTCCTTACAATGTACTGGCTTTTCATTGAGTATATCATAAAAAGTCAAACTTCTCAAAGGGAACTTTCACATCTCTTTTATTTTTCAATTCTCTCATCCGCAGCAATCTCGCCCTGACAAATGGTAATTTTTCTCGTGAAATACCGCTCCAAACTCGGATCGTGTGTAACTACGATGCAGGTTTCAAAACGCTCGGTTAACGTCTTGATGATGTGATGGGCTTTTCCGGCATCCAGTGAGGATGTCGGTTCATCCGCAAGTAAAACGCACCCCTCCTGCACCGCTGCGCGGCCGATATTGATACGCTGCTGTTCGCCGCCCGAAAGCTCATTGGCAGACTGCTCGAGCATAGCAGGCTGAATTTCCGCTATCTGCGTCACCAACATCATATCCTGTTGTGAAATTTCTTTATCTGTCCCCAGTGAGATATTATGGCGTCCGTCCGTCTGAAACAGCATGGCCTGTGCGGGAATATAAGAAAAACAACTTCTGCGCAGCGGTAAATCCAGTGTTGTGGCTGACCTTCCGCCGACGCGGCATTTACCCTGATACTCAGTTTCCTCTCCCGTGATGATATCGACCAGGGATGATTTTCCGCTTCCGTTTTCACCTGTAATCATCACCTTTTCACCCGCTTGAATGTTGAAAGAAAGATTGGACAGGATCGTTTTATTCTCCTTTTTCAGACAGATTCCCTCCAGTTCAATCAGCGCACGGTTTTGCTGTAAATCAGGAACATCTTCCTGCCTTGCATCGTAAGCGAGCATCTCATCTAGTCGGTTGACTGCTACGACAATATTAGGCAGTTGTACAAGTTCGGCACTCAAATTGGTGACAACACCTTTCATCACCTGAACAAAGGAAAGAATAAAAATCGAGATCACTGCACCCGCCGCCTGCTCCTGATGCATCGGGACAGCCTGCAGCAGGCTGAACACCAGAAGCACCGATGACAATACTTCGCAGACTTCATTGACTGATGCAGTCAGATAGGTTTTCTGTTTTTGTTTCTGCCAGCAAGACTTGCGCAGTTCTCTATATTCGCGCTGAAAGGGCTCGCTGTAATGGAAGGCGGACAGTTCTTCTTCATAATCGATCAGGAACTTCAGCTTTCCCTCCCGCTCGGATTCCAATTGCTGTACCTGTTGTTCGATGTCGGTGTTTTTCCGATACAGAAACCACTGCTTACCCACTTCCAGCAGGATAATACCTGCGAAGGAAAGTGACAGGCCGATCGAGATCTGGAAGAAGCAGACCACGCCGATCAATATCGCAATCAGTGCACCACATACCTTGGAAACGGTCACCAAAACCGTCGCCACTGCCATCGTGCCCATCTGCACACGGTTAACAGCATCCCCCGGCACAAATATGCGAAAAAAACACTTGCTGAACGATTCACTTAGCGAAGAGAGCACATTGCTCTGTCCCTGATAAATCTTTTTCATCAGGTAAACGTTCACATATGTATAGAGAAGATAGTTCAGAACCTGAATGACAATAAAAGCAAGGATGACTCCCAGATAGCGGAGGATTGATTGCTTTGAAGGGTTCAGATTCAGAGAAAAGTACGATAAAACCGGCTCGAGAAAAGGGAAGAGCATGTACATAACCAGCAGAAAGCCGATCGTCACCAGAATCTGCCGCCACACATTGTGCAGCATCCGCCTGCTGACAGATAAAATCTTAATTATTTGTTTCATACGATCACCTTCTTTAAATTCAGAGTCTGTGTGGCATACTCATGGAAGAATTCGTCGTGCGAGATGCAGATCATGATGCGGTTTGTTTCTTTGCTAAACTTGCAAAGACGGGCAGCAATCTCACGTTTGGCATCGGAATCCACAGCAGAGAGCATTTCATCAAAAATCAGAATGTCTCTTGCGTGATAGACAGCCCTGCACAGGCAGACTCGCTGCGTTTCTCCGCTGGAAAGACTCTTCGCACTGACAAGTGTCTGCAGCCCATCAGGCATGCATTCGATCACATCTTGAAGTAAACTACAGAACAGTGCCTGCTCCATACGTTCTGCCTGATACGGCATACCCATCAGGATATTATCCAGCAGTGTTGATTCGATAATCAGCGGCTTTTGTGGCAGGTAGAGCATCCGCGCGTTATATGCTTTTTTGCTGATCTGCTGCAGTTCCGTGCCGCTAATCAGAATCTGACCGTCATATGGCAGACGCTTCGCCAGAATATTCGCAAGCGTGGATTTGCCCGCACCTGATTTCCCCCGAATTTCCAGAACATCGCCTTTTGAAAGATTGAAATTCACGTGTTGTAAGATCACCTTGTCGTTGATTTGATACGACAAGTCTCTGATATCTATGTCCTCGAAAGAGGGTATGCACTCGGGAGACGACATTTCCGCCTGTCCGCTCTGCAAAACTTCTCTACTATATTGTCATAATATTGCTTTAAGGCAGATTCCGACAGAAACCGCACAATTTTCAGATTGTTGATATAATCCCAGATAAATAGATACACGCGGTTAGCTGATTTTTGATATTTCTCGGTCAGCATATCGATTGACTGCACCTTGTGCCCGCTGAGCAGCAGAAGAAGCACGGATACAAGCATTAGGACCAGCATCATTGCGGGCTGAAGAGTCAGGCCATAGATGCAGGTGATGACGATGGTCAGCAGCTTCAGCGGCAGGGAACACAGCACATTCATCCCGTTCTCTACGAACTCCGAGAGATTCTTTCGAATCACCGCGAAGCATTTGTCTTTCCCTGTTGCAGCCTGTGGATATCGAAAAGATTGAATTGTTTTAAGCAATTCGTCTTCAAGCGCCACTTGCGTCTGCCTGCGATAGCGGAAAGTCAATCGCTGCCAAATCCATTCCAGCACGGCATAGCCTGCCAGCAATAGGAAAAAAAGAAGAGCATATTTCTGGATTTCCTGTTCCTGACGAGAAACGATGGCACCGAAAAACCGGCTGGTAATTTCGACAATTACAAAGCCTGAGAAAAGGCCCTTAATTACCATCAATAAGGCAAGCAGCAGGAAAAAGCTGCGTCTGCCCTTGATCAGTGCATCCATCCATGATTGTTTATGTTTGTTTAACAAATTCCAATAAGTCTCTACCATATCCATGTCTCCGACCCTCCCTCAGTTACTTATTCATAGATACTATCTTCCCATTCTCCATGTATATTACTCTGTCAAAGTATTTCAGCTGATCTCTATGATGCGTGACGACCACTGCCGTTTCATACTCATCCAGCAAATCAGAAAGTATCTTTTCTCCCTGCATCTTCGGCAGCCCGGCTGTTGGCTCATCGGCCAGTAGCAGAGGTGTTTTACGGATCACTGCCCTCGCTATGTTAACCCTTTGTGCCTGTCCTCCGGAAATCTGATCTTTTTGGGAATGTAAGAAACTATTTTCCCCATTGTTATCTATCTGCGCCAGTTCTATTGCTGTATCAAGTTTATATTCCTCATCCCCACATGCATTCAGTAAAATATTCTGAGAGGAATCTATAGAATAAAGATATGTCGTGGAAGGCAGGTAAGTAAAGTTTTCCCTTCTGTCATCTACATCCATTTCCGCAGATATCACTCCATTTACCGCAGCATATCCACTCTGAGGATGATATAAGCCGCAGATCGCTTTCATCAGTGTACTTTTACCACAGCCGTTCGGTCCGACAATCGCAACCCTCTCCCCCTTTTTGACTGATAGATTTACATTCGAAAGCAACTTCGTTTCTCCTACCCGATAGGAGAGATTTTTTACCAAAATAACCGTTTTGTTTTCATCGGGCTGTCCAAGCTCTATTTCAGTCGAGCCCTCACACCGCGCGTTGAGAACTTCATTCATTTTTTCCAGAGAAATGCATCCTCGTTCAAGTTCTCCGAAAGGGGCTGAGAATCCACCCGCTACACCGCGTAACTGATCAAAGACGGAAAAGGATGAAGCAACCTTACTGTCATCCAGAAGTCCTCTTTGAAACATTGGATATAACGCCAATCCCAGTGTGCCACGCAGGATTGTGATAACCGAATCATTTCCAAGTGATGAGAGTGCGGCTGCCTTTTCCTGCTTCCACTGCATCTCCCACAGTTTCTCACGATTTTCCCGATAATTATCTATCAGTTTCTCTTCTCCTCCGTACATTGATATCTGAACCGACTGATAAACTGCTGCATGCAACACCGTATTGCTCTTGCTGTCCATCTGTTGTCTGATTGGTTCATAATGCTTTCTACTATTGATTTCATATCTCGTAAACAACAGGTTCAATGCCATGGAAAGTGCCGATAAAAGAAGAAGTATCCAGGATAAGCTTCCGGCCATTACAACAAGGACTACAATTGCCACAACATTTGAAAGAATCTCCAGCGGTATTCCGAATATTCTGAGCAGTGCATCACTCCCATTATTAATACGAGTGAGAAGCTCTCCATTGTCATATGTGTCTGATAAAGTATCGTAAGGGCAGGTATATATCCTCTTACAAAAACCTGTTGTCGTTGTGGACATAGCTTCAAAGCTGAATAAATCCAGATAGACATTATATACATATCGCAAAAGAAAAAAGAAGGCAACAATTCCAAGTCCTGCCGCACACACACGATATAACAGATCTACGTCTTCTTTCTGTAACGCCCGAAAAACTGCAGATATAATCATTGGATGAAAAAGCGAGCTATAGCAAGATACGACTGCACTGGTAAACATTTGTGCGGACATTTTTACTCTCTTGTCCGGTGCATAATCGCGAAGCATGTCCCGGGTCAGGCGGAAACCATCAAGTTCTTTTTTCATAGCTCCTCCATTTCTAAAGCAGCCTTTTCTATCAAAACCCGATACTCAGAATTTTGCTCTAACAGTTTTTCATGTTTACCTACAGCCTCTACCACCCCATCCTGCATAAATATCACCTCATCGGCAATCGAAAGGGGATACGTCCTATGTGACACGCAAAGTACAATCATTCGCTCCTGCATCGCCCACTCTTTTACAGATTCTAGAATCAATTTCTCTGCATCTGGATCTATAGCCTCTACGACTTCATCCAGCAATAGTAATTCACAGTGTTTATACAAAGCCCTTGCTATATTAATTCGCTGTATCTCTCCTTTTGACAGACAATCCGGATTTATAACTGAGTGAAGATCTTTTGTCTGCTTTTCGAGGAATTCTTTCAGGCAGGCAGCTTCAATGACCTGTTCCACCCGCTGCCATTCAGGCTCCTGATCTGTCATGGTAATATTATAGAGAAGAGTATCCGGAAGAATAAAGGGATCCTGTCCTACATAGGTTACATGTTCCCAGTAAGGTTTTGTTTCCAGCTGATCCAGAGGTATGCCATTGACCGAAATGCTCTCACCGCGGTATGGAATCAGCATTGCAAGTACTTTTAATAATGTAGATTTTCCACAGCCTGACGGACCGGCAATCGAATAAAATTTCGGTGTCAGATCAAGGGCGATTCCTTTTAATACCGGCTTTGTTCTCTCCGGATACGATAATTCCAGACTGCGTATAGATAAGCTCGATATCTTTGAATTCAATTTCAAAGATCTTTCATATTTATATTCGGATGACTGAAGTTTTGTATTAATTACGTCAGCCTGTCCCCTGATATCGTTCCACCCTAGCAGTAAATAGGGGATTGAAAAAATCCCGGACGAAATGTTCGGTATCAGAATAATTAAGGCTAATAGATCAGAAAAGCTCAGACTTCCATGCAAGACAAACTGACCGCCAATCAAAGAGACAATCAAAATCAGAACCGTACTCGCAAACTTTGAAAAAAGCTCAGATCCATTGGTCGTCTTTTTAACCTTGAGCACATGTTGAAGAAAGCTTTTACTCTCCTTTTCATACACTCCCAGGACTTTCCCGGTATTTAAAACTGCCGCAGCTTCCCGATTTTCCAGCTGCTCCCACAGGAGACCGTATAATGTCTGTTGCTGCTTTGCAAATTTTTCAAATTGAACGCCTGCTCTGGATACCGATTTCTGAGAGAATAATACCATTGCAGCCGATAAAAGAATGCAGGCAGATAAAACCGGCGGATTCAACACCATGCCATATATAATACCGGAAATGATAATAATGCATGTCTGATACGTAGACTGAAATTTTTGTACAAGGGCCCCTGAAAATCCGGGTACTGCTGTTTTTATTAGAGCGAACACTTCTCTTTTATTAGATTCGGGCCAGTATCCCCAGTGCAGATAATTATGATAAACATGATCTTCACAGTTAAAAGCAAGTAATTTAGTAAATCGAAAGCTTAAACGCTTCACGACAAAACCCAGTGAAAAATTGACTGTAATAATCACCAGAAGAATCGAAAAAGCAAAAACCGCCTGATTCCAATCTGCAGCCCATATGGCCTGAGTGATTCTTCTCAGCATTTCAGTTATTCCAAACCCTGACACCATTCCACTCAATGTCAAAGAAATAATGAAAATACAGACTATTAATGGGTTTGTTTTCAACATCTGTTTTACGATTGATTTCAACACATCCTGCATTTTGCTGTATTCCCCCTATTCACTTGATATGAAAAAAAGGAGCAGGGTTTATTTCCTGCTCTTTTTCATATCAGCTCAACTGCTTTGCTCAGCACATTCCAATCAGGTTCTGTCCATCAGTATCGGCATGAAGATTCCGCCCTGTACGCTTCGTGCGATAAATCCACACTGTTTTCCGCTCTTCGTGTCATACCAGTCTGAAAATGGAATTCGTGACCTGGTCTCTCTCTGATATTCTGCCACTGGTTCAATGAGTTGTTTTCTCTTCTCCGGATCGTCCGTAAGTGCCGCCGACCACAGAATCCAGTCACTCTTCGTATAGGTCTTTCTGTTGTCGAGTGGGACACCATACTTCTGGTTTTTCTTAAGATAATACTCTATCTCCGTCTCATACACCTGATCGGAAAAGAGACCACTCTTGAAGAACTTATCCCAGATCGTATTATATTTTAAGCTCCAGCTGCCTTCACCGTCGAAGGTCAGTCGATAGTGATCCTTGTCAAATGCACGATCTTCCCAGCTTTTTGCCATGGTTTTTGCTTTTTCGTGATAGGTCTCATAGTCTTTTTCGCTTCCTGCAAGTCTCAAGATCTGTGCATAGGCTTCGATCCCCACAATCGCCTTTGCGGAGAGATTGACGTTATGGGAGAGATGTCCTGCAAAATCATCCGTGCAGAGCTGCTCTCCCGGATCAGTACCATATTCAATCAGATACTTCGTCCACTGTTTCAGGATATCCATATAGGGAAGGGCAAAGTCTGCATTCTTATCCAGAAGGCAGGCTGCTGCTGTCATAACCAGCATATTCCCACACTCTTCCACCGGCATCTGGAAGTGATGCTCGTAGACGTCACACCCTTTCGGGAACTGATGATAAAAAGGAGGTATGTTTCCATTTTCACCGTCGTACTCATCTTTATGATCTTTCAGTCCATAGACCTGACCGGACGCATAAGGATAACGACCGACGTCATGCGGTGCGAAGTCAAATTCCCAAACCGGAAGCCGGCTGAACCGAAAGACCGGCCTCAGCATTCCTTTCACATATTCGGTATTATGCAGCAGATACAGAGGAATCGAAGGATAGCTGACGTCCACGGTTCCAATACATCCATTCGAATCATTTTCCTTGGAAAGGAAGATAAATTCCCCGTTTTCATCTGTGATCAGCTTGTGTGCGGCGATACTCTGCCTATAGCTGAGATTGCACAAGAAAGCATAATCTTTTCCACCGGACTTCTCCGCTGTTTCTTCCAGCCACCGGTCAAACTGTTCCGCTTTTTTTAACACAACTTCTCTGTCCTCAAAGCTTGCCGCAATTGCCTCAAGAATCGTTGGATAGTGTTCGGTCCAGTAAGCTTTCTTCCAGTTTCCGAAATAATAGATCGAGAGCAGATCATCATAGGCGATCACATAAGACACTGTTTGCTTTTGGGCTTGTATCCCGGCGGTACTCTTTATGCATTCCTCTTCACTGTCAAACCGGATTTCCGTATCTTTCTGATTGGAAGATAAATATAAGGATCCCCAGTCGATGGTAATGTTGTCTCCGCTTTGTCCGAGCGGTCTCTGGTTCGCCTTACTCATATAGGAATACCGGAAACCGCCTCCGGACGGGAGCGGAGCCTGATGACTTCCCCCGATAATCTTTCCTTTTGTATATCTGACGAGATCAGCAGTCAGTTCGAGATTTAAACTTACTTCTGCATTCTTTTTCTTCTCGATCTCAAAATCAACATAAGTGCATGGTCTCGACACCAGGAGCGGATCTTCCAGCAAAAGCGGAGAAGTAAACCGCACACTCAGCCTTACCGCATCATTTTCGAAATAGCAGATCGTAGATGTCGCTGTAAGCTCCATGCCTGTCTGTGTCAGCACTTTATGATCCTTATGGTTTCCCATAAAATAATATGTTTCACCGTCCACCCTCAGATTTCCATACATTCTCTGCGGTATTCTACTCCAATGCTCAGTGTCCGCGTCATAAAGATGGTCTGACGGTGACCAGACCGAAAAATACGGATCATGCGTAATCAATGGTACACTGGCTGTTTTATTTATATTCATTTATTTGTCTCTCCCTCTCTATTGTCAGTCATTGTATCAGCCTTTAATGGATCCCACATATACACCCTTTACAAAGTATTTCTGAAGGAAAGGGTATACGACCATAATCGGCAGTGTGGCAACCACGATAACACAATATTTTACAAGTTCCCTATATGCCGTTGATCCCTGTACACTGTCGATCGCAACACCCCCGGCGCTGCCGACTGCCGAGGCGGCGGAATCATTCGCCACCAGCGTCTCTTTCAATATCAGCTGGAGTGGATAAAGTGCTCTGTCTTTCAGCAGAACCATCGCATTAAACCATGAATTCCAGTTTCCCACAAGATAATATAAGAAGATAACCGCCAGAACCGCTTTGGATAACGGCAGAATTACCTGCACCAGAATCTTTGCCTGAGAAGCACCGTCCACGATTGCAGCCTCCTCAAGTTCTTTTGGAACGGACTGAAATCCTGTTCGCAGGATAATCATATTCCAGGTATTTATTGCCGTCGGCAGAAGCATCGCCCAGACATTATTATACAGCCCGATCTTTTTCATCAGAAGGAACCAGGGGATCAGTCCGCCGCCGAAGAACATGGTGATTGTAATTATAATCATGATCGGCCCTTTCCAGAGCAGATCCCTTCTGGATAATGTATAGGCTCCCATGACCGTCATGATCATATTGATCGCTGTTCCAAGTCCTACATAGATTCCTGTGTTCTTAAATGCCAGCCAGATACTGTTGTCTTTAAACACCAGTTTATAACCACTCAGGGTAAAACCGAGTGGTTTTAAGAGAAGACCCCGATAATTCATTAGCTCATGTGGATCACTGACCGATGCAAATACAACATAAAGAATCGGGTAGAGGCATAACAATGTCAGCACGGTTAAAAATGTATAATTAAATATATTAAAACCGATATTTTTCGGCTTTACCCTTTTACTTCCCTGCTTTACCATATGCTTACCTCCGAATACTTCTTAGCAACTTTGTTTGTGATCCACAGCAGTATGAAATTTACGACTGAACTCACCAGCCCTACCGCTGTTGCAAAACCATAGCTGGCCTCCTGCAGACCTCTTCTGTAAATATATGTAGCAATTACATCGGCCGTCGTATAGGTCAATGGATTGTACAGTAAGATAATCTTCTCGTGACTGGAACCCATCAGACCGCCCACAGCAAAGATGAACAAAATAATGATTGTTGGACGAATCTGTGGCAGTGTCACATGCCACATCCTCTTGAATCGACCGGCACCGTCGATCTCGGCCGCTTCATAAAGCCCCGGATCAATCGAGCTCATCGCAGACAGATAGATGATGCTGTCCCATCCGATGTTCTGCCAGATCCCGGAAAATGTGTAGATCGGCCGGAACATTCCCGCAAAACCCAGCAGTGAAGAATGTTCCGTTCCGGTTATAAAGTCTACAACCTGTGTGATAATCCCGCCCGACTGTGTAAACAGATGGATCATACCACAGATTACCACGATAGAAATAAAGTGAGGCATATAGGTGATTGTCTGTACAACTTTTTTAAAATGTTTGTTCCTCACTTCATTTAAAAAGAGAGAAAGGATGATCGGCGCTGTAAACCCGAATACCAGTCCCCATATATTCAAAAGGAATGTATTTTTAACCGTTCTGAAAAAGTATGGTCCCGTAAAAAATTCTTTGAAATACTTAAGACCTACCCATTTACTTTTGGAGAAACCTAAAAGAGGTTTAAAATCCTTAAATCCAATACTAATTCCCCACATAGGTCCATAGCAGAATATAATATACCAGAGCAGTACCGGTATAATAAGCAGATAAGCAAAGTAATTCTTTTTAAAATCCTTTTTTATCGCTGCCTTGGTGAAACGTTTCTCTTTTGTTTTCTTCTGTCTGTCCTTATTCTTTCCCATAATGCTTTCTACGCCTCCGCCTGAACATCATTCTACTTATTTAAGCACATACCGTCCGGTAAAAACCAGACGGTATGCAACTGTAAGACTATCTTTTCTCATAACGTTCCAGGGCTTTTTGATGTATTTCCATAAACTCATCGAGTCCTTGTGCTTTTGCTTCTTTCATGAACTTGTCATAATCGTCTACCGGCAGTTCGCCCATAATGATCTTCGAGAAGTATTCATTTCTCATGGTCGACAGGATCGTTCCAAGTTCTCCTTCTCTGGATGCCTCCTCCGGAGTGTAAGTGACAGGCGGCATAGTCATCGAATCATCCATATTCTCTGTCCAGTCCTTACGAATATCTCCGGAGTAGCTTCCCTTCGCCACAATCAGAGGATTGGAATTATGCTCATCTCTGATATTGGCAAAGGAATGAATGCGATATTTCCAAATCAGATTTGAAACCGGCTGTCCGTCCGGATCGTTATACATCAGGCTGTCTTCCGGATAATAAGGCTTTCCTTCATCATCGATCAGATGCACATCACCGTAACTGCCATAATTATAAACTTCCCAGCCTTTCTTCGAAAAACCGAAATCCAGAAATGCAGCCGCAGCATCTACGTTCTCACACTGTGTTGTGATCGCCGCAGACCAACCGACATTTTTGAAGTTATGGGCTGTCATTGCAGGCTTATCACCTTTTTTCAATACCGGGTTCATTGCATTAACAAAGTCAATCCCGTTATCCTGTTTCCAGTATCCCCACATCGTATCCGGGGAATCCATGATAACCGCACAGTCATCGGAAGAAGCTTCTGCCATTCTCTGATTAAAATCAGCGGTTGCCCAGTCTTTATTGATCAGGCCTTCTTTATACCAGTCCTGCATCATCTGAAGATATTCCTTCGTCTGATCGGCCCCCGGTCCCCACGCTGCCTTTCCGTCTTTATCTATGTACATCCAGTCCCATGCGCCATAGGCACCATTGAGAATACCTGTGAAAATCTGTCCATATGTGGATCCATAGTTTAACGGCTGGCTGTATCCCTGTTCCTTGCAGGCAACCAGAAAATCATGCCACTCATCGATGGTCTCCGGTACTTCCATTCCGGTCTTATCGAGTGCTTCCTGTTTAATCAGCATGCCAAACCATGCCCATTCATTATAAGCCCCAAGACCCTGTACTGCAGCAAGGGTTCCGTCATCCTGCACCGAATTCACACGTCTCTCTTCATCCGAGTTTCTCCATTCATTATAGTTAGGCATCTTCTCTTCGACAATATCATTCAGCGGAAGATATGCGCCTTCCTCCACTCCGGCATTGACGCCTCCGACATACCTTCCGGCATCGACGATGATATCAGGAAGATCCCCGCTTGCAATCATAACGTTAAAGTTCGTCGTCTCCTCACCGAGTGGAGGAATGATAAAGTTAAGCTTAATTCCTGTCAGTTCTTCAATCTGCTTGAAAACTCTGTGATCATTCACATCATCGACAACAGAAGATAATACCGCATCATTTGGCATCCAGATATCCAGTGTTTCACCTTCCATCGGGTAGTTGGAATAATCATTCGGTATCTTGGTGTCAAATATATCGCCCAGGTAGCTGTCCTCCAGCGTATCGTTAACCATAGAAATCTCTTCATCCGTCGGATCTGTTTTTCCACGGATTCCGTCCGCAAGCGGATTTTTTTCAGTTGTTTTCTTCTTCGTTGATTCCGCCTTGTTCGCTGATTTACTGTTCGTGCCGGTCTCCTTAGCAGATCCTCCGCATCCTGTCAGCAGAGTTGTAATACACAGCGTACCGACAAGCAAACCATTAAGTCCCTTTTTCATACTTCGCTTCATAATCAAATACCCTCCCAAGATTTATTCCTCTTCAAGATCACTTTCCTCAGTGTTATCCATCTTTACACTCATAATAATGCCCTGTGCAAAATCCCCGAACTTTTCACCAAACAGATTCATGCCTCCAAGATTTTCCGCGTCTGATTTTACACCGACTTTGAAACTTATAAAATATCCATCCGAAATCCCAAGTGTCTCAAGTGTTTCATCTGAAGACTTTCTCAAATCATCATAGCAGCCTTTTTCATCAATGCGAATAGTCTGAAGTTTACCATACTGAGTCATCGTATCACTCCACCAGTCAGGATTAAGATGTCCTCTCCTTCCTCCAAAATCTCCTTTGGAATATACGGTAGATACTTCTTTCCCGTTTACCCATACCGTGATATCAGACGGCCAGTCATTCTGAAAACCCGGTGCTTCCGAACATGCCTCAAAAGAGAATGAGATCTCTCTGACCTTACTCATCTTCATCATGTAATTTGGAAAACGATATTCCAGATTCCCTGATGCAAACCAAATCAGCTGTGCCTCATGCCGGTTCTCGGCATAAAATCCATATGGTGAATCCTCAACACCCAGATAAGTATTCTCACTTATGATTCCGCAGTTCTCATTCACCCTGCACTCATAATAGTTCCCGATTCCCATGGGGAAATGATACTCTTTGATGTTTTCGTGATTGGATTTATGACGAAATGCATTAAGATAAATATCCTCAAATGCAATCCCACAGACTTTCTGCGCGCCTCTCACACCCGGTTTCTCAGTTGCAGTAATCATTCCAGCCTCCTCTAACACCTTCACGTGCAATGCGGCAGAAGATAAAGGGATTTGAAACGCATTCGCGATCTCACTGACATTTGCCGACTGATCAATCAGATATTCCAGAATGTGTAATCTTACTTCGGACGACAGGGCTTTCCCCACCAGTGTGATCTGCTCTTTATTGTCCAGCCCCAGATTAATTCTTTTCTTGCTGACTTTCATACTATACCTCCTCTTCTCACAAATTTCTGCTGCACTTTTCATCCCTTGTATGCACATAATAGCATGATTTATTCACATGGTCAATAATTATTTTATAATTTATGTATTATTTAATATGCATATTTTGTTGTTCGTAATTTCTTATATTCTCATCAGTTATCCTATTCCATGAAAAACGCATAAAAATAAGGCTGCATTTTTGTGCTATATTACCATAGATATTAATCTTAAATTCATGTAATTTAGGGTTATGAGAATTCCGCGAAGTGGAGTTTTTCGATTTGTTTCATTAATTTTGTTCTATTTTGTAGATACCAGGGTCTCAAAGATTGTGCGTTTCATGCTTGCATGAAAAAGCACAATCCTTGAGACCCGCACAAACATGAGAATGGCGCCCGAAAGGGCAGGCGTAAAAAACGAGGATGCATTATGGCTATGAAGCGAAATCACAAAAAAAACTCAGTTCTTGCGGCACTCTGTGCCGTGATCATAACTTCAGGAGGATGTAAAGCTATGAAATCTTATGAAAGTCTGAAATTAAACGACACGCAAAGCAATCCGTTCTATTATCAAAACGATCTGGGAATCACGCAGATTGGCGACCCTTTTATCCTGAAAGCGTCTGACGGACTTTATTATCTCTTCTGTACTTCATCTCCCTCGAGCGGTTATTACTGCTGGAAGTCCGAAGATATGGTACACTGGTCAGGAAAAAATCTCTGCTTTACCAAAGAGTCCGATTCCTGGTGCAAAGACAGTTTCTGGGCGCCGGAGGTCGTAGAGTACGAAGGCAGATACTATATGTACTATACTGCAAGTCAGGAAAACGGAAGTCTCCGAATCGGGGTTGCTGTCTCCGAGCTCCCGGGAGGCCCTTATAAGGATATAAAAAAAGAACCCCTGTTTGACTTCGGCTATGCTGCGATTGACGCAAACGTATTGATTGACGAAGACGGATCCAAATACCTGTATTATTCCAGAGACTGTTCTGAAAATGCGATTGGAGATGTGAACAAAAGTGAAATATACGGCGTAAAACTTGGAGATGATATGATTTCTGTCGAAGGTGAACCGCTTCTCCTGGCCACACCTGAACAAGACTGGGAACTTGGTTCTATAAGCCCACTGTGGAATGAGGGCCCCGAGGTGATCAGGCACGAAAACACGTACTACCTCACCTACTCCGCAAATTTTTTCGGCGGCTCCTCGTATTCCGTAGGCTATGCCACCTCAGACTCTCCACTTGGCACCTATGAGAAATCCGACCATAATCCGATTCTGTTTTCAGGAAACCCCAAGACAGTCTCAGGACCGGGACATCACGGCTTTACTACCTCGCCGGATGGCACAGAACTCTGGATGGCATATCACACACATACGGATCCTAAAACCGGAGGCGGAAACCGCAAAGTAAATATTGACAGGGTGTTGTTCGCTGAAGACGGAAGCATGTATGTAAACGGTCCCACTCTCTGTGAAATTCCGATTCCTTCAGACGGAACATACACGAATTATGCAGCAGAGGCATCCATAGCCGGCGCCGACAACACTAAGCTTCTGACGGACGAAATCTTTACCATACATAAGAAGTATTCGAATTATGACTGTATCGTACCGGTAAAAGACAGCAAAGCATCCATTACTTTTGAATTTTCGGAACCACAGGAAATAACAGATATTTTATTATATAAAGGAGTCACAAAAGGGAAAGAGCTGTCTGATGTAAAAGCGGTTCTGGATGACCGGTTAGAAAGTGCGTCTGTTAAGGTTTCTGATGATGTAGACCAGAGAAGTACCATCCTGAGTTTTGACAAACAAAAAGTCAAAAAAATCGAACTGCTTTTAACGCCCAAAGAAGGCGCTCCTGAAGTGGCTGTTTCAGAAATTTCAATTCTGGGTTCGAATTAAAGCTGCTGTAACACAGACCGTTTTACCGATCTGTGTTACAGCAGCTTTTTCTTAACTATTCTTTTTGTTCGTTTACATTTCGCCTATTCTTCCGAGAGCGATCCTACCAGATATTTACCTACTTTCAGCATAAATCCGGAACCGTCACAGACCAGTTCATCCGGAAGCTGCTTCAGGAAAGAATCCGCTTCAAATGTAAATACCCCATCATAATCAATCTCTCTGAGTGCTGTCATTACCTCGTTCCATTCGATCTTCTGTGTAAATGGAAGATTATGAAGATCATGTATCTTATCATTGTCATGTACATGAAGTGCATGCAGCCGGTCATGGCCGAGTGCCCGAATCATGTCAGCCGGTGTATTATTCTTTCTCTTCTGCATCGCCGCATGGCCGATATCAAGGCATGCGATAAAATATTCGGGATCCAGTGCATCGAGATATTTTACAAAATCTTGCGGCATGGAACACGTTGCGGGAAGAGCTCTATCCGACTCTCCATCCCAGTTAAACATATTTTCCAAAGCAATTTTCACATGATATTTCTTCGCATATGGCAAGAGATCCTGATACAGTTTCATGTTTGTCTCCCAGCACCGGGAGTCATGTCCTTCACCATAATCCGGATATATCGCCGGATGTATAATGACATTTGTTCCGCCAAGAATACCGGTCACCTCTATCGCACGGACCAAAAGCGGAAACATTCGCTCGTTGAACTCACTATCTCCGGGAATAAAACTCGGAAACGGTGCATGTGACTGATTGCATACAATTCCCGCTTCATCCGCTGTTCTTCGAAGCTCCTTCGCATACTCCACGTAATGGTCTCCGCCAATCGGATGATGATCTTCGCCAATATCAAACATTGAGAAATCAAAACAGTCGTATCCGATATCCGCAAGTATTCGAATCGCCTCTTTTTCACCATAAATTTTTGCAATATAATCTGTGAGTGTTGAAATCTTCATAGAAACCCCCTTTTCGTTTACCCTTTAAGTGTTAGTCAAATGTAATATGATATCATGATGTTGGGGTCAAAAGTAATTTGAGCCCTTATGATACACGGATTGTTACGCTCTTCGAGCTCTC
>DHNM01000019.1:0-36006 GCA_002409525.1 Eubacterium sp. UBA5416
TTGGCAGGGTTGCTATCAGTGGTTTATTCTGGATTATCCTGACGGCTATTTTTGCTTTTATGCTAAAGTATTCCATTTTCGGAAGAAGCCTGTTTGCCATCGGCGGAAATCGTGAAGCGGCTATGCTCTCGGGAATTAAGACAAAAAGAAATTATGCCCTTACCTATATGATCAGCGGCTTGCTTTCAGGGTTTGCAGGTGTACTGACAGCTTCCTGGATGTCCACAGGACAGCCTACAGCCGGTAATGGCTATGAATTGGATGCCATTGCCGCAAGTGTTATCGGGGGAGCCAGCTTAAGCGGCGGAATCGGCTCAATAGGGGGAACCTTCGGCGGTGTCTTTTTGCTCCAGATTATCACCAACATTTTCAACCTGGTAGGGCTGCCTTCTTATTATCAGAGAATTGCAAAAGGCGCCATTATTATATTTGCACTGTTACTAAATCAATTTGTTTCTAAAGGAAAAGGTGGAAAAGAGTAGAGGAATCTCCACTGCACTCAAGAATGAATAGCCACGGCTTTTCAGATATTATCGGGGCCCCGATAAGCTAATTATCAAATCATTTTTTAGGAGGAAAAAACATGAAGTTGAAAAAGTTAACAGCATTAACAATGGCAGCTGCTTTGATGCTTGCCGCAGCAGGCTGTGGTGCCGTTACAACAGAGAACGAAAACAAAAGTGACGGTACAGACAAAAGTCAGGAAACAACAAGTAAAGAAGTGAAAAAGGATGACGAACTTAAAATAGGCTTTTCTAACTGTTCACAGGATACACCCTTTTTCGCAAATATGACACCCATTATCGAAGATTATGCTAAAGAGAAAGGCATCAGTGTTGTTTCTCTTAATGCAGACAACGATATTGAAAAACAAAATAAGGATATTCAGGATTTAATTTCGCAGGGAATTAATATGCTCATTATCAATCCGGTAAATGAAGATGGCCCTTCTGCAGGTATTGAAGCTTGTAAAAATGCAGGTATCCCTGTTGTAACTGTTGATAAGAATGTAAAGAAGGATTATACTGCATGGGTTGGCCGTGATAACATAGAAATGGGACGGCTGGTCGGTGAAAAGCTGATTGAGATGCTGGGTGGTGAAAGCGCTACAGGAACGATTCTTGAGATTCAGGGGACGGCTGGCTCCACAACTATGATGAACAGAAGAGACGGATTCCATGAAGCAATAGACAAGGTTCCCGGTCTGAAGATTGTACAGTCCTCCTATTGCGACTATGACCGGTCTAAGGCGATTCCAGCTACACAGGATTTACTTCAGGCCAACAAAGATGTAGTTGCTATTTTCGGCCATAACGATGACATGGCACTTGGGGCAGCGCAGGTATGTGCCGAACAGGGATTCACAGATATCATAGTATGTGGTGTCGATGGTTTGATGGAGGCGGTCCTTCAAATTGAGGACGGGAAATATGCATGTACAGCATCTAACGATCCGGTACTTCTGGGGCAGACTGCGGTAGATACAGCAATTAAAATATTTGATGGGGAAAGTGTGGAAGAGTTCGTAGATGCAGGCACGGTAGTAATTGATTCTTCTAATGTGAAAGATTATGCAGACAAGGAATTAGATTTTGCAACTATGGTAAAGTAAAGAAGTTTTAAAACAGAGGGCTGCTGCTCTATGGATGATTGTTCATCTGTGAAGCAGCAGCTTCTTTTCATGTTTAAGGGGTCCCAAAATCATGCTTTTTCATGTAAGCATGAAACGCAGAACCTTTTGACCCTGGTATTTTTACAAACAACTATGGAGTGAGGACAAGATGAACAGAAATTATAATCAGGATTTATATCAGGAAGAGGACGCAAAAGCATATATCGAAGACTACTGGACGAAGCGGTCCGATGGGTTTGCGGATCTAAGAAAGAATGAATTACATAGTGATAAATACCAGAGGTGGGAGAGCGAGATTCTCTCTCAGCTGCCAAAAGAAGACAATCTTAAGATCCTGGATATAGGATGCGGCGCTGGATTTTTCTCAATTATTCTGGAAAAACATGGTCATCAGGTTACAGGTATTGACCTAACGGAAAGCATGATTCAGGATGCGAAGATACTGGCGGCTGAGGAATGCGTAAATCCCAGTTTTTTGACGATGGATGCGGAGAATCTGGATTTTGGGGATGAGTCCTTCGATGTGGTGATATCAAGAAATCTCACATGGACCCTGCCGCATCCGCGTGATGCATACAGAGAGTGGCTGCGTGTACTTAAAAAAGGCGGTATCCTGCTTAATTATGATGCGGAATATGCCAAAGACCAGAAGACTTCGAAACTAACAGGCAGACATGCACATGATGACATCTCAAAAGACCTGATGAATCAGTGCAATGAGATTTATCATATGCTGGATATTAGTGAGAAACACCGCCCCGAATGGGACCACCTGATACTGATGCAGATGGATGTCAATGAATGCGAGGTGAATCCAAATGTTGGAGAGAAGATCTATAAAGAACAGGATATATTCTACATTCCAGTGCCAATGTTTCGAATCCGAGCAGTAAAGGATTCTTAAAGGTGTTGATATTAGAATGATACTATTCTAACAGATCAGCTATTTCCCGTTGCTTATTTGGGTACAGGTGCTCAGTTGTCATTGATTTCATACTGATCTAACTTTTCAATCACGTTTCCGGTTAACATAGCTACAACAGTTTTTGACATCTCTATTGGTGATTCTTTGGCACCGTCTTCCAGCCACTGAATCAATACATTTAAGACAGATCCGGTCATAAAATACAGCAGATAGCGGTCAATAGAGTGATAAGACATACTACCTAACATTTCCTCACTATATTTATTAAAAATATCCTGGATCATGCTTCCGAAACCATTGTGATATAAAGCCAGGAGATAGGACTTGTTTTTTAAACCACAGGTAAAGGAATGCTTAAAAGCGTTAATCAGATTTTCTTTAAGATATAGTTTGTTGCTGTGCGCATAGGGTGCCGAGCGTAGTTCATCATGTAATGATTCGATATATAGTTCTATGATATCCTCGATGCTTTTAAAATTTCGATAGTAAGTAGATCGGGCAACACCTGATTCCCGGATGATGTCTGAAACATTGATTTCTGAAAAATCTTTTTTGTTTAGCAGTGTAAATAATGCCTCCACAATGTCGTGTTTTACTCGTTTATTTTCCTTAGTTCCGTAATACATAATAACCTTCCGTTTCCGACACATAATTTTCATCGAACATTGTTGAAAAAAACAGATGTCTCACTGATACACTAGATAAGACAAAGTATATCACAAAAAAACAGAAATTACTTGATTTTTGTAGGACATTTTCAAACAAATTGTCCCGGTAAATACTATTGAAATATATAAATACGGGTGGTATATTGTAGCTGATCAATACAGATGATATAAGTTGAAAGGAACAGGTGATTATTATGAGTAATGCCAGAATTATGGATGCTCCTGAGGATTTTAAGAGATTGGGTATCAAGCCTGATCAAGTGGAACTTTGGGAAGAAAGCAGACGTGTCCCTGAGGGAACGCCAGGGGCAAATGAAGTATGGTATTTCGATGCCAACTTTGAAGATGGGAGTAAAGTGATCGTAGCTTTTCGACCTATCGATATACATGCGGCGATGACAGGCGGGCAGTCTGAATCAAAGGATGGACCAAATACAAATGTTATGATAACCCCTCCAGATGGTCGTGAACTTGGTGATTTCCATTTCAATAAGGAAGGCTCTACTGCGACTAGAGGTGGATGCGATTTGAGATATGGAAATGATTATGCAAAAGGTGATTTTAAATCCTATGACGTCTATTATGAACCAAACAATGGTGTCGGTGCAAAACTTCATTACGATGCATTGGTAGAACCCTTCCGTCAGGGAACCGGCATTGTAGGCTTTGGAGAAAATGATGAGGTTTTTCATACGGATTTATCTGTTCCGAAAAATCGCGTTACAGGTCAGATCTTTTATGACGGTGAATGGCATGATGTAACCGGTGTAGGATACCATGATCATCAGTGGATGAACACAAACCCCATGGCGATCTATCATCACTGGTTCTGGGGGCGCATGTATACAGATGAATTTACAGTTTATATTTATGATTTTGTCGCTTCAAAACAATATGGATATAAACGCCTGCCAATGTTTGGACTGATGAATAAAGAGGGCAGGTGCATATTTAAGACAGATGGACATGTAAAAGTCGATACCAAATTAGAGTATAATGAGACATTGAAACGAGATTTTCCAAAAACAAGCCGCTATATCTTTGAAAATGCTGACGGCTCAAAGGCTGTCTTTGAGGTCACATGGAAAGAAGAAATCGAAAAACGTAATACCTATGAATCGCAAGGCGGAAAAGGAAAAGCAGGTTTTGATGCGATGGGCATTGCCCCTGTATACATGAGATATTATGCCCTGGGCGGAGTTACATTTACCGATACGGATGGAAACACAATAATAAGTAATGGCGATATGATCTATGAGTATAACTATATGGGAAAACCAGATCCGGAAGCAGGAGTGTAAAAGGATCGGTAGTCTAATCGTGGTTATCAAAAAAGATGGACTGTTTTTAAATAACAGTCCATCTTTTTTCCATCCCAGGATGGTTTGGAGCCCATCTTGAATGCCTCCAGGTCCTCATTGTATTCAAGAATGAAATTTATGAATTTATCCATTTTCGGGTATTTTCAATCATCCATTTACCTAGCTGTCCCATGCCTTCTTCTGTCTTTGCGGAGATGAAGATGATTTCTATATTTGGATTTCTCATCTTAGCGTTTTCGATCAGCTGTTGTCTGTCAAAATCAAAGTAATCCATGACATCAATTTTATTGACGATCAGCAGATCACATTTTTCATACATCAAAGGATATTTCAATGGTTTATCGTCGCCTTCGGGTACGGAGAGAATGGTTGCGTTTTTAGCCGCTCCGGTATCGAATTCCGCCGGACAGACAAGGTTTCCCACATTTTCCAGGATCACCAGATCCATATCATTTGTTCCGAATTCTGACAGACCCTGCCTTGTCATATCAGCATCGAGATGGCACATTCCTCCTGTATGTATCTGAATTGAAGGAATTCCGGCAACCTCCATAGTTTTGGCATCAACGATAGAATCAATGTCTGCTTCCATAACTCCCATCTTCAGATGACTTTTTATTTCTTTTGCAAGGGCAAGTAAGGTGGTTGTCTTTCCCGAACCCGGTGAAGACATCAGATTGAGAAGAAAGGTCTTCTCTTCTTTCATCTGTTTTCTTAATCTGGCTGCATCCTTGTCATTGTCTTCAAAAACACTTTTCTTGACTTCAATGACACGAATGCGGTCGTCTTTTGTCATCACATCGCTCATGTTATCCTCCAGTCTCGCCAATAATCGATTGACGATTTCATTCATCATAACATCCCGGCCCTGTTTAAGCAACCACTGATTACTGTGGCAGTGGGGACATGTGGGATAGTTATCTTTCATATTTTCAGTAGCCCGGTATCTGGGCAGACGGTCATAACCGGACAGATCAACATGGTCTTTGTTGAGTGCATGGAATTCACGCTCTCTGCGAACTTTCATTCCATATCCGCGAAGATATTATGGTTCCACGAGAGGAAACGTCAGCCTTTGTCCCCTTGAGCGGCGATAGTGTTAAATATAAAAAGACAGAAAAGAGACACATATAGTTTGTTCCGTGGTATTATAATCATAAAGAGGTTCGGGTGTGAAAGACTTTAACCTATAGAATAGTGAGATAAAAGGATAATAATGAATAATTTAGCAAAAGATCTTGAAAATGCAGTATCGACGGGACTTTTTGATCGATCGGTTCGGTCCGACGATTCTCTTCGCCCCAGATTGCTTTACAATGACATTCATAAAGGAAGTAATATACTCGTTGAGCTTGAGCAGAAGCTTCTTACCTGTGATTCCTTCTGGTTTTCCGTAGCATTTATTACAAAAAGTGGATTGATTGTACTTAAGGAGACCCTTAGAGAGTTGAGCAGGAAGAATATAAAGGGACGTATTCTGACAACGGATTATCTTTCCTTTAATGAACCGGATGCTCTCCGTGAACTGCTCCGATTTTCTAACTTAGAAGTGAAGGTCTATACCAGAGAAAATTTTCACACGAAAGGTTATATGTTTACAAAGGATGGGCTGAGAACTTTTATTGTGGGAAGCTCAAATCTGACACAAGGGGCACTGAAAGCGAACAAAGAATGGAATCTGAAGATCACATCCCTGGAACAGGGAAAGCTGATACAGGAGACGGAGAATGAATTTCAGTTTATGTGGAATCTGGCTATTCCTCTGACAGAGGACTGGATTACAGATATCTATGAACCCGTTTATATTAATAGGAAGAAAGAGCTGAAAGCTCAGAAGATAGAACGGATACGCACCTATACGCTGGAGCCGAATCTGATGCAGCGTGAGGCAATGAAAGCCTTAATAAATCTACGTAAGGATGATGCAAAAAAAGCATTATTAATCAGTGCGACCGGAACGGGGAAGACATATCTCTCTGCCTTTGATGTGAGAAACTTCAATCCCCATAAAATGTTGTTTCTGGTACATAGAGAACAAATTTTAAAACAGGCGCTGGAGAGTTTTAAGGATGTCCTGGGAGAACATATCGATGCCGGTTTATTGTCGGGTAATTACCATGATTATCAGGCAGACTATCTTTTCTCAACGATACAGACGATGTCAAAGAATGAAACGATGGAGCGCTATAAGCCAGACTACTTTGATTATATCGTAATTGACGAGACTCATAAGGCAGGAGCAAAATCGTATCTTAAAATTATCGACTATTTTAATCCGAAGTTTTTACTGGGCATGACAGCAAGTCCGGAACGCACGGATGGATTCGATGTGTTCTCTCTGTTTGACCATAATGTCGCATATGAGATTCGTCTGCAGCAGGCGATGGAAGAAGATCTGCTTTGTCCGTTTCATTACTTTGGGGTTACTGAACTTACGGTTGATGGAAAAACGATTGACGATAACACGGAGTTTCGTCATTTGGTCTCCAAAGAGCGTGTGAGCAACATTATTGAAAAGGCGGAATTTTACGGTCACAGCGGAGATCGCGTAAAGGGATTTATCTTTTGCAGTCGAAATGAAGAAGCACGGGAATTATCTCGCTTATTTAATGAGAGAGGATATCAGACGGTTTCGCTTTCCGGAGCTGACAGCCAGGAAAAGAGAGAGGCCTGTATAGATCGTCTGGAGCAGGAGAACAGGGAGGGTGGGCTCGATTATATCTTTACCGTAGATATCTTCAATGAAGGTGTTGATATTCCACAGGTAAATCAGATAATTATGTTGCGTCCGACGGAGTCATCGATTGTCTTTGTACAGCAACTGGGTCGTGGTCTTAGAAAAGCGGAAGACAAAGTATATGTGGTTGTCATTGACTTCATCGGAAATTATCAGA
Organism: Eubacterium sp. UBA5416; assembly: GCA_002409525.1. Taxonomy (GTDB): domain Bacteria; phylum Bacillota; class Clostridia; order Lachnospirales; family Lachnospiraceae; genus Novisyntrophococcus. The sequence goes on from DHNM01000019.1 coordinate 7,443, forward strand.
AAAACTTTCTGATCCCTGTTGCCTTATCCGGGGACAGAACCTACAACAAGGACAGTATACGAAAGTATGTGGCCGAAGGGAATCGTGTCATTCCAGGATGTTCTACCATCCATTTTGACGAGATCACAAAGAAGAGAATTTATACAGCGATTGACTCTGCCAATTTTAATGATATTCGATTCCTGAAGGAGAATTATCAGCAGCTGAAGTATCGCCTTGGCAGAATTCCAAAGATGATCGACTTTGACAAATACGGTGAAATGGATGTCATGCATATTGTTGAGAATAAGTCTCTGGGATCCTATTATAAGTTTCTGGTGAAATACGAAAAGGATTATAAGATTCGTTTGAATCCGAAAGAGGAGAAAACGATAGAGTTCATTTCCAGAAAATTTGCTCCCGGAAAGCGTATTCATGAGTTGTTGCTCTTAAAGAGAATGATGTCTTATCCAAATCACTTATTCTCACTTTTGAAAAAGGATTTAAAGCAGGATTATCAAATTGAAATGAAGGGTAAGACAGCAGAAAATATAGATAATATTATGACCAATAATTTTACTTCAGGGACTGCGAAGAAAACATATCAGGATTGTGTGTTGATTTCACCGGACGGAAATGATTATTCTGTTTCCGAAAGTTATGCCGGGATGCTGGAAAATCCTGATTTCTATTACATTGTGGAAGAGATCATCGACTTTGGAGTTGGAAGATACCATGCACAATATTCTGACCGCTATATGGATACGAATCTGCAGTTGTATCGCAAATATACTTATGAGGATGTCTGCCGTCTGCTGGATTGGAAAAAAGGTCTGGTCCCTTTAAATATCAGTGGTTATAAGTACGACGAGGACACGAAAACTTATCCGGTTTTTATTAATTATGATAAGGAAAATGATATCCAGGACTCCATCCGATATGAAGACCGTTTTCAGGATCCGTCTACATTGATTGCAATTTCAAAATCAGGTCGGACAGTTGAGTCGAAAGATGTAACCACCGCCTTGCATGCAAGGGAGCTGGGTGTCCATCTGGAACTCTTTGTTCGTAAAAACAAGGATGACAGTATTTCCAAAGAGTTTTATTACCTGGGAAGGATGTATGCAACCGGTAAAGTGAAAGAATTCACCATGCCTAATACCAGAAAAACGGCTGTGGAAATTCAATATAAATTGTGTACACCTGTGCGCGATGATCTTTATGAATACATAACAAGCTGAGAAACCTTTTTGGAAAGAATATCGGTTGTGAATGGAGGCAGTGAATATGGATCAGGATAGATCAAAGGTTGATATGAGAAATAAAAAAGAAGACAAGTTTAAGATATACATAGGAACCTACAATGAGCCCATTATGACAGGTGACGGCTCTGTCTTCCGGGGAAAAGGACGCGGAATCGAGATCTATTCGATGGACGTGGAGTCAGGCACCGTCACACACCTGAGTCGAAACCGGGAGACATCAAATACTTCCTGGATCGAATGTTCTGCAGATGGGAAAACATTGTATGCAGTGAATGAACTGGACGAATTTGAGGGAAAAGAGACCGGGGCAGTAAGTTCGTATTTAATAGAAGAAGACAGGAGCCTTAAACTGTGCAGGACGCTTTCCTCAGGGGGACGAGCTCCCTGTCATCTGGGAATCAGTCCGGACGGACGGGGAATGGCTGTGGCAAATTACAGCAGTGGGAATCTTGTGCTTTATCGGTTAAAGGGTGATGGAATGTTTGAACAATCGCAGCAGATCGAGCTGGAGGGGAAAGGTCCGGACAGCATACGCCAGGCGGGTCCGCATGCACACTGTGTTCTGTTCGACCGGACCGGGTCACATCTCCTGGTCACGAATCTGGGTGATGATACCATTCATGTATTTACATATAAAAAAGATGAAAGTAAGATAGAGGAAGAGCCGGCCTTCGTTTACCACAGCAAACCCGGGTCCGGACCCAGGAGTATGGCCCTTTCCTCGGATGAAAAGTATCTGTATGTGACAAATGAACTGGAAGGATCTGTTTCAACGCTCTCTTATCAAAAGACATCGGGATGGCTGACATGCATACAGAATTCGCCTGTAAATGAATGGAAAAACGAAGGTGACAGGGATGCCGCGGGTCTTGTCCTTTCACCAGATGGTCAAAATCTTTATGTGACAACAAGAAATATCAACCGGCTGACAGGGTTTCACAGAGCTCCCCAAACAGGTTTGCTAAAGTATATTCAATCGATAAAAACCGATGGAGTGAATCCCAGAAGCCTGGCGATAGCACCAAATGGGAAATGGCTGGTTGTGGGAAATCAGGATACAGATAATATTACAATTTATAAAAGAGATTCGGAGGATGGGAATCTGCATGTGACAGAGAAACTGCAGGTAAATACTCCTGTATGCGTTCGAATCTTTTAAATATGTAAAAGGGGAAGATACAGTGTATACCGGTCTTTATCAAGACAAACTATGGGCACTGGATGAAGAAACTGACAAGAGAGGGGGAAGATGATATATAGGAAAAAAGAGTGTTCCTCTTTATAATTTATTGGTTATATGCAAATGTCTCTTCTTTTAGAGGCATTTGTTTTTTTATGTGCAAACAGTAATCATGAATTAGACGCACTCAGCATAAATCTATTGTAGTACCATTGGTTGGACAACCTTTAAAGTTAGAGGAGAAGGAGCGTGTATTATGAAGCGAAGAGCATTGGCAATGGTTTTGACAGCTGCCATGGCAATTAGTATGCTGGCGGGTTGTGGAGAAACATCGTCCCCACCGGAAGAGTCAGAAAGTAAATCAGATGTAAATGAAGATGGAACAGTTAATAATCCGGAAGCTGTTAAAGTAGATAAAAACAAACTTGTTTTTTGGTCCCTTTTCAGCGGAGGTGACGGTGAGTTTATGGATAAGATTATTTCGGATTACAATGGAACAAAACCGACAAAAGAAGTACAGTCTATTATGCTGGTATGGGGAGATTATTATACAAAGCTTCAGACAGCGGTTGCTGCAAAGAAAGGACCTGATATCGGAATTTCACATGCGTCGAAACTTCCGGAACTGGTTGATCAGGGCGTTGTAGAGCCGATTGATTCATATTTAAAGGATCTGGATGTGGATTTAAATTCTATGTATTCTCCGAATTCTTTGGATTCTGTTACCTTTGATGGAAAAACTTATGCCATACCTTTAGATACACATGCTGAGATCCTTTATTTTAATAAGGATATTCTTGAAAAAGCCGGGATTAATTTAAACTCTGATGGACAACTGGACATCAACAGTGAACAGGATTTCAAAGATATGCTTAAAAAATGCAAATCTGTTATGGGAGACGGGGAGTCAACAATTGCTCTGACTAACAATGGCGATGACCCTTATCGGATCTGGTGGGCTTCATACTTTCAGATGGGCGGAAAGCCTTTAGTTAATAAAGATGGAAGCAAGGTTACCCTGGACAAAGATATCGCTGTGAAAGCGGCAGAGTTTGTAAAATCTCTTTATGACGATGGGTTTGTTGCTGAGGGGATTGATGATCATCAAAAATTCTTTCAGAGCGGAAAAGCAGCATTTCTCTTTGGGGGCACCTGGGCGACAGGCGCTCTCGAACAAACGGAGAATCTGAACTTTGCCGCTCAGCCATGGCCGAAGCTTTTTGATAGTGATGTTTGTTGGGCGGACTCACATACATTGATTCTTCCGGTTAATCCAAGTAGATCGAAAGAGGATACAAAGGCAGCAGTTGAATTTATGGTGGACGCTTCAAAAGACGGTGGTCTTACCTGGGCAGGGTCCGGACAGATTCCTGCGAATAAGAATGTTCTTGACAGTCAGGAATATAAAGATATGCCTTATAGAAGCAGCTATATGTCGGAGCTTGATAAAGCAGTTCTGCCATCTAAAACTTCTCATTTCTATGCTATGAAATCAGGAATGATAGATAGCTTAAATACATTATGGTCTGGGCAGGCAGATGCAAAGGCAGCGATTGATTCTCTTTATGATCAGTTGAATTCCAGTCTGGAATAATTACCGGATATCTCATTGTGGGGGAGTCTTGTGGCTCCCCTGATTTCTTAAGAACAGGAGGGGATAGAGAATGAGTAAAGCCAGAAAAAGAAAATCATTTTTGACAGCAATGGTTTTCATACTTCCGTTTTTTATTTTATATACAGTATTTACTATATGGCCGGTGATCCGGGGATTTTACGTGAGTCTACATGAATGGGGCCTGATGGGGAAAATCAAGTATATAGGTCTTGATAACTATACCAAATTTGTTGGAGACAAGTTCTTCTGGGCGGCTTTGAGGCACACAGCTTTTTTTGCACTTATTACGACACCGATGCTGGTAATTACTTCTATGGTCTTAGCACTCTTGGCAAATCGAGTGACAAAAATGAAGAAGAGTCTCCGAATTATTTTCTACCTGCCAAGTGTTCTGTCTGTATCGGTTGCGTCTTTTATTGCAAAATATACATTTACCCCATACACCGGACTTGCCAATGGTATTCTCCATTCTCTCAAAATTCTGCCGAAATCAAAAGAATATCAATGGCTTCAGGATCCACACCTGGTATGGATCACAATTTCGATCATGACTGTATGGTGGACGATTGGTTTTTCAATGATGCTTTATATTTCGGCCTTACAGGATATATCTACGGATGTCTATGAGGCATCGGCAATAGATGGAGCTACAAAAACACAGCAGCTCTTTCGGATTGTTCTCCCACTGCTGAAGCCGACAACCTGGCTGGTTCTGTTACTTCAGGTTATAGCATGTTTTAAGGTTTTCGGGCAGATTTATATGATTACCGGAGGAGGACCGGCGTCAAGTACAAGGCCGTTAATTCAGTACATCTATGAACATGCATTTCAGAAAAATAATATGGGATATGCCGCGGCTATGTCTTATGTTCTGTTTGGGATTCTCCTGGTACTTTCTCTGGCACAGATAGTATTGCAAAGAAAGGGGGACAAATGAGTTATGAGAAAAAAGACTCCTGGTTATTGGATTTTAAATGTTGTCTCAATTCTTCTGGCGGCTGTTTTTCTTGCACCGATAATTTGGGCTCTGTTTGTTTCCTTTCAGCATGAAGGAAAGCAGATTCAGTCGGTCACAGACTGGTTTTCACCGCCATATACGATAAAGAATTATCCGGATATCATCATGAACTCCGATGTTCCTACCTGGCTTTTCAACAGTGTCATTATTGCTGTTGTTGTAACTATTCTGACAGTAGTAATTTCGGCGATGGCAGCCTATGCAATCGCAAAGATTCCATTTAAAGGGAGCCATGGACTTTTTGTCTATTTTCTGTTAGGTCTTATGGTACCCGGTGAGGCTACAATTGTTCCTTTATTCATTACAGTAAATAACATGAATCTGATTGACACTTATAAGGGTATGATTTTACCTTCGATTGCAGGTTCCATGAACTTGATTATCATGGTGACGTTTTTTAAAGGAATCCCCAGCGAATTATTGGATGCCGCTAAGATTGACGGGGCAGGAGAGGCAGCCACATTCTTTAAGATTGTCATACCACTTTCCAAAACTATTATTTCTACAGTGAGTATTTTTTCATTTGTAGGAAGCTGGAATAACTATCTGTGGCCGCTGCTTTGTGCGATGAACAGTGAACTTTTTACATTGCCTATCGGTATTCCGACTTTTGCAGGCACCTATACCATTGATTATGTAAAGCCGATGACGGCGAGCATGGTTGCTTCAATACCAGTGATTATTATTTACATTATCTTTGAAAAACAGATTGTTGCGGGAATCACAAATGGTGCGGTAAAAGGATGACCTGCCGTACTCAGGATCGTGAAATATGATTTTACTAGACTTACGTGGCCCGCGGGAGAGAGCCTGTGGGCAACTTGAATTCTATGTCACAAATTGTATAGAGTTGGACATTTGTCCACGGTATAATTAATTAAAAATTAACGGGAGAGGGTGACGATTCAATTGAAAGAAGAAAGTAAAACACAGAGAAAAAAGTATACGAAGGTTTTTATCGGAGCCGCTGTATTGATTTTTATTGCAGATTCAATTGGCCCGTTTGATATCACACTGCCGTTCGGCAAGGTTTCGATGTTCCCACTTATTTTCGCAGTTTTACTGGGAAGCCTGCTGGGTCCAAATGTATTAAAAATATATACAGAGGATGAATGTAAGGTGGCAAGTGATATGATTATGATTGTAATGGCTCCCTATATGGTAAAGATGGGAATCGGAGCCGGTCATAATCTAGGTGCTATCGTAGAGATGGGTCCGGCATTAATCTTACAGGAATTTGGAAATCTGGGCACGATTATCGTTGCACTGCCAGTGGCCCTTTTGCTGGGAATTAAGAGGGAATCGATCGGAGCCTGTTACTCCATCAACAGGGATGTAAATCTGGGACTTACGATGGATATGTGCGGGCCTGATGCAGCTGAAACAAGAGGGACCTTTGCAGTCTACATAACCGGTGCGGTTCTCGGGACAATCTTTTCAAGCATGATGGCGAGCGTTATCGCTTCACTAAATATTTTTCATCCTCTGTCACTTGGAATGGCAGCAGGGGTGGGAAGTACAAGCATGATGGCTGCGATGACCGGAACATTTTCAGGTATTTATCCTCAATATGCTGAGCAGATGACAGTTCTGGCCGGCACCAGTGATATGCTCAGCGGTGTGGACGGTGTTTTAATGGGAACCTTTATCGGGCTTCCGCTGACACGATGGTGCTATAACAAATTTGAACCAAAAGTCGCAAAACTGAGGAAGGAACCAAGTGAAGTTCTTAAAAGTGAAAAGGAAAAAAAGAAATCGGAGGCGGCCTCGAAATGAAAATTAAGGCAGAAATGTTAAAAGAAGTTATACTGCTCGCGGTCGGTCTGGTGCTGATGACGATCACCAATTCGTACAGTTATGGTGTGGGGATCTTTGATTCTGTAAAAGGTATTGGTTTGCTTTGCGTCATTGCATTCATCGGAATGGCGATCAGCAAGTTTATGAGCAGATTCATAAAACTGCCGACATTTCTTTATGTCTCTTTGCTTGCCATGCTTCTGGCATCCCCGATTTGTCCTATATCGGATTGGATCTATGGAACCGCGTCAAAGATGGAATTTCTTACACCGACCACTGCACTGGGTGCTTTTTCCGGTATTTCTCTTGGAAAAGATCTAAAAACATTTGCGAAAACAGGATGGAAACTGGCATTAGTCGGACTATTGGTTATCCTGGGAACATTTCTGGGTTCAGCGATTATTGCACAGGTTATTATGAAACTAATGGGTACGATTTGAAGGAGGTTTACTCATATGAAATGCGATATCTTGATTAAAAACTGTTCAGTTTTAATGCCGGACTATTCGGTGAAGGAAAATCAGCAGATTGTTATCAATCACTCCAAAATCATAAAAATTGAGGATTCTGATCGGTCATCGGGAAGGTATGAGGCATCCGAAATACTTGATGGAAGAGGGAAACTTGCCCTTCCGGGGTTTATCGATTCACATACACATACGTGTCAGCAGCTTCTGCGTGGCAGAACAGCGAACGAATATCCCATGGTCTGGACCAGAATACTGGTACCTTTTGAGAGCAATCTGACTCCCGAAGACTGTTATTACAGTGCGAAACTGGCCTGTCTTGAAATGATTAAATCAGGTACTACATCCTTTGCCGAATCCGGTTCAACCCATATGTCTGATGTCGCCGAAGCCGTGATCGAATCTGGTATGCGTGCCGCGATTGCCCGTTCTACGATGGATATAGGAGGCGATATCCCGTCTGAGATGAAAGAATCCGCAGATGCGAATATAAAGCATACGGAAGAACTCTACGATGCCTATCAGGGAAAGGGTGATGGAAGAGTCGACATCTGGTTTGCAATACGCCAGGTTATGACGTGCTCCCCTGAATTAATCAAAGAGATTGGAATCGAAGCAAAGAGATTAAAGACAGGAATTCACGCCCATCTGTGTGAGCATAAAGATGAGGTGAGCTTCTGTTTACAGAATTACCAGAAACGACCGGTGCCATTCCTCGAGGATATGGGTGTACTAGGACCGAATCTTCTCACCGCTCATAACGTAGTGCTCGCTGAGCGCGATATCGACATGCTTACAGAGCATGATGTGAAACTGGTTCACTGCCCCAGGGCTAATTTTTCCAGTCATGGTTTCCCGAAGACCCCCAGAATTCTGCAGAACGGACTGTCACTCGGGCTGGGGTGTGACGGCGCATCCGGTTCTAACCTGAGCATCTTACAGGAAATGAAAGAACTGATGTATGTGACAAAAGTCTGCTGGGGACTTCCTATTTTTGATCCGGATGTTATATTCGCAAAAGATCTTCTGAATATGGCAACCATGGGTGGCGCAAAGGCGATTCAGCATAGCGATACGATCGGAAGTCTCGAAGAGGGAAAGAAAGCAGATATAATTCTGATTGATATGATGCAGCCTCATCTTACACCTACGCATAATATCCTGAATACAGTAGTTGCCTGTGCAGGCTCGGGGGATGTGAAGGATTCTATTATCAACGGTAAGATAGTGATGAAGGATCGGGAAGTTAAGACTCTCGATGAAGAAAAGCTGATCCATGAGTGTAGTAAGAGAATGAAAGACATAGCAGAAAGAGCAAGGATCTGATATGATACCAGGGTCTTAAAGTGTATGCCGTTCATGCCTGCATGAAAAAGGCATACACCTTAAGACCCGAACAAACATGAGAAAGAAGCCCGATAGGGCGGAATTCGAATGTTTGTAGGATTTCGGGAGTACGAAGTACGGAGAAATCCGTAGTATCATAAAAGTGCCAAACGCCACAGGTCGACTAGTGCCGTTCATGCCTGCATGAAAAAGGCATACACCTTAAGACTAGTGCCCGTTTCATGTTTACATGAAACGGCATCTTTTTATGTCAATATAATTTCAACAGCTCCGACAGATCATCAAGGTCTTCCTGTATCTGTTTTCCAATATCAGTATCTTTCACCATCACACGTTGCTTTTCTTCTTCTACAATAACGGAATCAGAGTCAATATCCAGGTTTTCTGTGATTGCCTTTTGTACACTTTCGAAGGGCTGGTGGGATTTCAGCCGTAAACCGTGTGAGTTGTAAATCAGGGTATAACCTGCGATTCCTGTGGTGTCGTGGTATCGTCTGCAAAAACCGCCATCGATTACGATCAGCTTTCCATTTGCACGGATTGGAAGTTCTCCGTCTTTTGTACGGACCGGAGTGTGGCCATTGATGACATGTGAGTGATCGGAATAAAGTCCAAAATCACGCAGGATCATATTACAGATTTTCTCATCTTTATAAAAAGAATAATATGGATTCTTTTCTTCATGCCAGGTAGTCTGGTCGAAAAGCCAGGTCCGTTCGAAGGTTCGGATTCGGCGCCCCGTGAGAGGAGATTTGATGCTGCCCCATAGAAACCACATGAAGTCGACTGCATTTTCATTTCCGGTCCATGCTTTTCGGATCATGGAATCTATGTAATCAAAGTAGTCTTTTCCCTTATATTTCTTTCCGTACAATTCAATCATGTCAAAATTTCCCTGATCATCAAGTGGAACGCATCCGTGGTAGAGTAAATTCTGATTGAAGATTTTATAGACACTGCCTTTTCTGTATAGAAATGTCATGTGTTCTTTTAATCTGGAACTGTGCAGAAAATCCAGACGTAGATTTTCCATAATATCTGCTTCCTCAGGGGTCAGCTGATATGGGTTTGATACGTCAAGTGTCGGAAAATCAGTCTGGGTCATTTTATAAGTGATCCCATTTTTTGCAAATTCTCCGGAATCGGGATTTACGTACTGAAGAAGCAGACGATCATCCATTCCGTATTCGGGATGACTTTTTAGAAGAGTACCCTCCAGTTTAAACAAAATTACAGTCATGGCCTGAAAAGAGGCCTTCATCGGATCCGTTTCCTGATATGTTTTCTGCGCAAAAATCACAAGATTACGCAGGCAGATCCCATATTCATTTTCAAGGATCGAAGTATTCTGATATTTCAGGTTGCTCTGAATAACCTGAGCTGCACAGACAGGATTGCCACAGGCGGCCCCCATCCACAGGACATCATGATTGCCCCACTGAATGTCAATGGAGTGGTGGGAGATCAAAAGATCCATGATTTTGTCGGCGCTTGGACCACGATCATAAATATCCCCGATAATATGTAGATGATCGACGGCTAGTCGTTTAATCAGATCGGCGAGTGCGATCAGAAATTCGTCGCCATTATGTATCATCAGGATCGTATCCATGATTTTCTGATGGTAATGCACCTGATTATCGTCTTCATCTTTCTGTACATGAAGCAGTTCATCAATAATATATGAAAAGTCGGCAGGCATGGCTTTGCGGACTTTGGATCGCGTATATTTGGAAGACAGTAGTTTTGCGATCTCAATCAGCTGATATAAGGTCATGCGATACCAGTCGTCGGATAATACTTTCTGCTTTTCGAGCAGCTCAAGTTTTTCTTTTGGATAATAGATCAGCGTACATAATTCCTGCTGCTCCACTTCGCTTAATTTGTCTTCGAAGAGGTAACGGACCTTTTCTCTGATTACGCCGGAGCAGTTATTGAGGATATGATAAAAAGCCTCATATTCTCCATGCAGATCACTCATGAAATGCTCGGTCCCTTTTGGAAGGTTCAATATCGCATTCAGATTTATGATCTCCTTACAGGCGGCCTGCCTTGTGGGATATTTTTCGGCTAAAATTTTAAAAAATCTGCTTTTTGTGTCCATCGTATACCTCTTATTTAAATGCTATGTACGAACTTCTCATTACTCCTTTATTATACATGGATCATCTGAAGAATGGTAGGGTAAATCTGAGATTGACTAAGGACGGGTATCTCTAGTATAATTGTCATATAAAAATTCGATGAGAAGGAGACGCAAAAATGTATATTTTACCGAAACCGGCTGCTATTGAAGAAAAAGATGGGGATTTTTTATTGGATTATACTGCTTACCTTGTCCTTGACGCAGAATGCTCAAGGCGAAACTGGCGGCAGGTTCAGTTACTCGCGGAAAAGATTGAGAAAATTACAGGGTTTTCGCTGCATGTAACGAAAGGTCAGGCAAGGCGGGGAGATCTCCGGATTGGCCTGCTGCATGAAGAAAATAATCCAGAGGGATATTATAAACTGCAGATTGAAAAAGACGGAGTTTCAATTCTCGGGACAGAAGATTCGGTGCTCTATGGCATACAGACTCTGATCCAGATCATTGAGCAGAACGGCGCACTGCTTCCGTGTCTGGAAATCCGGGATTATCCGCAGCTTTCAAACCGGGGATTTTACCATGATGTCACCAGAGGCCGGGTGTCAAAGCTGTCTTACCTGAAAAAGCTGGCAGATCAGATGATGCGCTATAAGCTGAATCAGCTGCAGCTTTATATGGAGCACACCTATCTGTTTCGCGATTTCAGCGAGGTCTGGAGAGACGATACGCCGCTTACCCCGGAAGAAATCATGGAACTGGACGATTACTGCTTCGATCGGGGGATTGAACTGGTCCCGTCGATATCCACGTGCAGTCATCTCTATAAACTGCTGCGTACGAAACAGTGGGACAATTTGTGTGAGCTCGACAATCCGGATCAGGAACGTTTTACCGGATGGGGAAAACAGACGCACCACACGATTGACATATCAAATGAAAAAAGCCTGGATCTGATCAAAAATATGATCAGTGAATACCGTCCGCTTTTCCGAACGAATAAGTTCAATATCTGTGCAGATGAGACCTTTGATCTTGGAAAAGGGAAGAGTAAGGAATACTGTGAAAAAGTGGGGCTTGGAAAGGCATATGTGGGATATGTAAAGAAGCTTTGTGAACACGTTATATCACTTGGCTGCACACCCATGATGTGGGGCGATGTGATCCTGAATTACCCGGAGATGCTGTCAGAGTTTCCTCCGGAGACCATCTTTCTGAACTGGGCATATCACAGCGGTGTAACCGATGAGAATACGAAGATCTTTGGGGATAAGAATGTGAAGTTTTATAACTGCCCGGGCGTCAGCGGATGGGGCAGACTGTGTAATGACTATGAGAGCGCCTATGAGAATATCCGGCGAATGTCAAAGTATGCCAAAGAGAATCATGCGACTGGTCTTTTAAATACAGACTGGGGCGATTATTATCATACCGTGCACCCGGAGTTTTCCCTGATTGGCATGATCTACGGCGCTCAGTTTTCCTGGTGTGACAATGAAGACAGAGAAGAACTGAATGAGGAAATATCTGCTCTGGAATTTGGCATTTCCGAGGTGAATCTTCCGGAACTTTTGCTGGAGATCAGTCAGAATACAATCTTTAAATGGGATGAACTCTGTATATATCAGGAAAATGCTTCTGACAAATCGAATCAGTCTCTGGCGAAAGATGCAAAAGATCGTATCCTAAAGAAAAGGATTGATCCAGAACAATTTAAAAGTGCCCAGGATCGCCTGTTTGAGATCAAGATGAAACTTTCCAGAGAAATGGCAGAGGTAAAACCTGAGCACAGAGATCTGCTGGCAGCATACGAGGTCGCGGTGGACGGTTGCAGATATCTGAATCAGCTCGGTAATTCCATTCAGATACGTGAGTGCCTGAAAAGTGAGGAGACCGGTGAAATAGATCAGAGGGATCTGGCTGCCAAACTGGAACATTGGTTCTGTTATTACAAAAAATTATGGAGAAGTGTCAGTGAGGAATCAGAACTATCGAGAATACAGGCCATTGTTGATGGTTACTGCGATTATCTCCGCAGCTAAATCTGATGTGATCATGAGAGACATCAAAGTATATGGGGCAGAAAACTGTCCGGGAAAATGGAGGATGCTATGTTAGAAAAATCTGTAAAGCCGGTTAAATTATCGAATATCACAGTTGAAGACAAATTTTGGGGCAGTTACATAAAGCTGGTACGGGAGCAGGTTATCCCCTATCAGTGGGAAGCGTTGAACGACCGTGTCGAGGGTGCTGATAAAAGTTACTGCATCCAAAACTTCCGGCGTGCAGCCGGCATCGAAACAGGAGAGTTTAACGGTTTTGTATTTCAGGACAGCGATCTGTATAAGTGGATCGAGGCGGTGGCATTTTCTCTGGAAATGCAGCCGGACAGTGAAATCGAGCAATGGGCTGACAGCGTTATCGATCTGATGGAAAAAGCCCAGCAGCCGGATGGCTATCTGGATACCTACTATATATTAAAGGAACCCGACAAAAGATTTACGAATCTGATGGACAATCATGAGTTGTATTGTATGGGTCATATGGTCGAGGCGGCTGTCGCGTATTACAACGCAACAGATAAAGATAAGATGTTGAATATTGCCCGACGTTTTGTCGAGTGCGGCATGAAGCATATCGGACCGGAAGAGGGAAAGATCAAAGGATATCCGGGGCACGAGGTTCTGGAGCTGGCTCTGATCAAGTTGTACGAGGTAACAAAAGACGATCGATATAAGAACTTTGCGAAATATCTGATTGATCAGCGAGGACAGAAGCCTCTCTATTTCAAGGAAGAAATAAAAAAATATGGAAATGGATTTGGCTGGCAGAACAGCTACAACAAGTTTCAGTATTATCAGGCAGGAATTCCGGTCCGCAATCAAAAGGTGGCCCAGGGGCATGCGGTGCGTGCTGTTTATCTCTACTCCGGGATGGCCGATGTCGCGGCAATGACTGATGATGAAACACTTTTTGATGCGTGTCAGACGCTCTGGGATAACATTGTGAATAAACAGATGTATGTGACAGGCGGAATCGGAGCAGCTGCGAATGGGGAGGCCTTCACCTTTGACTATGACCTGCCGAATGATACAAATTATTCGGAGAGCTGTGCGTCAATCGGGCTCATATTCTTTGCCAGAAGAATGTTTGAGATAACGAAAGATGCGAGATATATCAATGTAATGGAGCGGGTACTTTATAACGGAGTGATCAGCGGAATGTCACTCGACGGGAAGAAATTTTTCTATGTCAATCCGCTTGAGGTAGATCCCGAGGCGTGTGAAAAAGATCCCGGGAAGACTCATATCAAGCCCGAAAGGCAGCAATGGTTCGGCTGCGCCTGCTGCCCTCCGAATATCGCCAGACTGCTGTCGTCGATTGGAAATTATGCATATGAGCAGGATCATGACCGGTTGTATATAAACCTTTTTGTAGGCGGAGAGATAAAGACGAAACTGGAACATACAGACATTGACCTTACCGTGGACACAAACTATCCCTGGGATGGAACGATAGCGGTCACAAACAGGCAGACAGCCAGTTATGAACTTGCTATTCGCATTCCTGACTGGTGTGATGATTTTACTCTTACTTCTTTCGGAGAAAATATTTCATATGAGAAGGAAAAAGGGTTTGTTATTATTAAGAAAGAATTTGCCTCCGGTGAAACTTTTGTCCTTGATCTGACAATGAATACAAGGCTGATGACTGCGAATCCTCACGTCCGCGAAGATATCGGAAAAGTGGCAGTGCTAAGAGGACCTGTTGTTTACTGCCTTGAAGAGAAAGACAATGGTTCTCTGCTTTCGGATATCTACCTTGAGCCGAAGGAAGAGATTCATGTTACATATGAGCCGCAGCTGCTGGGAGGAGTCAATGTTCTGACAACAACCGGTAAACGCATCCTGGTGGAAGACTGGGGCGATGAGCTCTACAAACCCTATAAAGAATATACTTATAAGGATCAGGAGCTTCGTTTCATACCTTACTATGCATGGGCAAACCGAGGAATCGGTGAGATGATCGTATGGATGAAGGTGCGATGAACCGCTCTTAAATGAAACCCTGTAAATTGAACAATAAAAAGTTCTCTTTACAGGGTCAATATTTGCTTAAATAACATATTAAAAACAGACTATTTCACAGATCCGGTAATTCCCTCCGTGAAGCTCTTCTGCAGGCAGAAGAACACGATCGCGGTAGGTATGGTACAGATGAACACACCGAGCATCAGCATTCCATAATCTGTCTTATAACCTCCCTGAAGATTGGCGACCAGCATTGGCATCGTGATCGATGAATCATCCTGAAGAATTACCTTTGGCCACAGATAATTATTCCAGGCGTTCATGAAAGTGATTGTCATTGCAGCTGCGTAAGTTGACTTCATTGTGGGAATAAACATGCGGAAAAAGATTCCAATTTCGCTGAGACCATCCATACGGGCTGCCTCGATCATGTCATGAGGAAATGATCTCGCACTTTGTCTGAAAAGCATAATTAAAAATGGTGTTGATATCGTTGGCAGCATGAACGCGGCCATCGTATTGACAAGTTTCATCTGCGCAAACATACGAAACAGCGGAATCATGATTGCCGCAAATGGAATCATCATAGCCATCAGCAGAATTGTCATCACGACATCTTTTCCTTTGTCATGGAAGACTTCAAATCCATATCCGGCGATAGAACAGATCAGCAGCGCCAGTACTGTAAGAATCACGGCATTTCGAAGGGAGTTCCACAGGGCTCTTCCCAGTGGCTGATTTGCCGTCAGGCTTTGAAAGTTTTTTATCAGATAGGTACCGGGTATCAGTCTTCCGGTCACTACATCTGTGCTTTTATTGGTTGCTCCGCAGAGCATGTAATAAAGCGGAAAAACAGAAAACAGGGATACTATGGTAAGAATCGTATATTGTGCGGCCTTTTTACCTTTGCTCATCGTTTGTCACCTACTTTCATCTGAACGAATGCCAGAACAGCTACCATAATCAGTATAATAATCGACATTGCCGCAGCGTAACCAAACTTTGGTGTCTGGACAAATGATGTATTATATATATAATGCGATAAAGTCATCGTGGACTTTCCAGGGCCGCCCTTTGTCAGATTTATGGATTCATCGAATAACTGCAGTGTTCCATTGGTCGACATGATAGCAGTCAACAGTATTGTGGGCTTTAAAAGCGGCACCGTAATCTTAAAGAAAGACTGTATGGGGCTGGCCCCGTCGATTCGGGCTGCTTCATAGACGGAATATTCAATGTTCTGAAGTCCGGACAGATAAAATACCATATTGTAACCGGTCCAGCGCCAGATCAGTGCTATGACAATGATAATTCGTGCTGTCCATGCATTGGAAAACCATCCGACCGGAGATGCACCAAATCTTTTTAATACTGTGTTGATCAAACCATCGTTTGCAAACATAGCACGAAAAATCATGGAATAGGATACCAGCGACGTTGCACAGGGAAGGAAAATTGCTGTGCGGAAAAGTCCTTTGAATTTCAGATCCTTGTTGTTAAGCATGGATGCGAGTGCAAGTGCCAGGACCAGCATGATCGGAACCTGTAGAATCAGATAAAAAAATGTATTAAAAAGGGTCTGCCTGAATGTCGGATCTTTCAGTATCCTGGCATAATTGCGAAATCCGTTGAATTTCAGGTTTACGCCGATACCGGATTTCAGTGAAAGAATGAATGCCTGTATCATGGGATAAAAGCTCATCCAGCAGATCAGAAGAGCTGCCGGTAAGAGAAATCCCCATCCGATCAGGTTTTTCTTTTTCTCTAGCGTGAGACCTTTGTTTCTGTCGTTCATATAGTGCCTCCTATCCTTCCATATTGAATTCAGCTGTTTCCTGTGCCGTATCTATTTCTGAATCAAGATCTGACCCCTGTTGTGTTACATTAGATAATGCAACTCCGATTGCATCTCGTGCATCGTAGTAGAAAGGCCCCGTATAATTAGACGGTGTCTGTGTACCATAATCTATGAGCATGGAGTTGACTTTCTGACCGCTGAAGAAATCAGATTCTTCTGCATAAGCATCAGTCTCTCCGGCAGGTGCCCAGGTTGCCACGGCTCCTTTTTGAATAATATCATCATAGAGATCTGTACTGCCGGCAAAGGTTTCATTAAAAAAATCGTATGCCAGTTTTTTGTTCTTGCAGTTCGAGGTGACTGCCCAGGAAGAGCCTCCATTGTTGGAGTGGTTTGATGCATCCTCTGCATCTAAGCGGGGCATTGTGGTGAGCTCCCAGCTTCCGGCCTGATCTTCCTGATCAATAATAGAGGCCATGATCCAGCAGCCATTGATTGTAGATACCACGGATCCGTTGTTCAGGGAACCTATGTACTGATCGTTGTCAGTGACTTCCCGGAGTGTTCCGTCTTTCACCATCTGAGCATAAATTTCCATGCTTTGTTTCAGAACTTTGTTTCCTTTTATGTTTACGCTTCCGTCTTTCTTAAATAACGACTGACCGCAGGACTGCAGCATCATCATGATGATATCCGGTGATCCTGCCTGAAGAGTTAACATGGGAAGCCCTGTCTTCTCTTTCACGTCTTTTGCTTTTTCAAGATAGTCAGACCATGTGATATCTGTGAAGTCATCCAGGGTATACCCTGCCTGTTCCAGCAGATCGGTTCTCATGGCATTGATGACGGTGGCATTGTCAAAGGGAACCCCCAGATGTCTTCCATCTATCGTCGAATAAGCGGTCTTTGCCTCGGCAAACTGAGAAAAATCGATTCCCGAATCTGTCAAATCTGTAAAGATGTCAGGGTAGTTTGATGCATATTTCTGAAATGAATTATCCTGCATTAAGAAGATATCCGGAAGCAGATCCAGCTCATTGGAAGACATATAGGTCGTGAGTTTTGTCTCAATGTCTTCAGACTGAACTTCGGTAACGTTAACTTTGAAGCCTTCATGATCTTCGGCATAAATCTCAGCTGCTTTTTTCATTGCATAGATATTGAAGTTTGGATCCCAGCACCACACATTTAGGGTATTGTCATCCTCAGCAGCTCCCCTGGTGGCACCTGAAGATCCGGAATTGCCGTTTCCACACGAGGTTAAAGAAACAGCCATTGCTGTAAGCAGAGCTACTGTAATAATCTTATTTTTCATATTGATTTCCCCTCCTGATATGAATTTATATATTTTGGCCAAAAATATAATCGAATAAAATGACAATAAATTAACATAAAATTTTTCCGGAAAACACAATTTTAATTAAAATTATGGAAAAAAATTGAAGTTCATATGACATAGTATACGGTATTGTATAAAAAATAGCAAGATAAAATGACATATAAACCATAGCCTGCTTATGTTATACTAAGGGAAGCAGGTGTGATTAAATATTTTTACAGAGGAGTAAGGGATGCAGATTATAGTTGATGCAGATGCATGTCCGGTGATAGATATCATAGAAGAGACAGCAGAGAAATATCAGCTGCCGGTAACCTTGGTTTGTGATACCAGCCATGTTTTAAATTCCGATTACAGTAGGGTAGTTGTTGTGGAGAAGGGACCGGATTCGGCAGATTTTAAAATTTTAAATCTTTGCAGAGAGGGAGATATCGTAGTCACACAAGACTATGGTGTGGCAGCGATGATTCTCGGAAAAGGAGCGTATGGAATTCATCAAAGCGGTAAATGGTATACAGAGAGCAATATTGATCAAATGCTGATGGAGAGACATCTGGCTAAAAAAGCCCGACGGTCAAACAGCAGGAATCACCTGAAGGGACCTGCAAAACGAACGGGCGAAGACGATCAGCATTTTATAGAATCCTTTGAAAAACTGATAGAAAGGAGAAGAAAGCCTTGACTAACTTCCGCAATGTGTTATACTAAAAGTACAGCTATATACCCACAGGGGGTATACAGCAAGTGACGGAAAGGAAATTAAAATGCTATGCAAAAAGAATACTATGACATTACGGGAATGTCTTGCGCGGCCTGCGCTAACAGGATCGAGAAAAGCGTAGCGAAGCTGCAGGGCATGGATGAAGTTTCTGTCAACCTGTTGAAAAACAGCATGATGGTTTCTTATGATAAATCTGCAACGGGTTCTGAGGCTATTGTCCAGGCCGTTGAAAAAGCAGGATATGGAGCAACTCCCAGAATAAAGACAAACGCACCTGCGAAACAAAATGATGCAAAGCCTGCTGTGAATGAGGCGCAGAAACAATATAGCAATATGAAAAAAAGGCTTGTGCTGTCTTTGATTTTTACGATTCCACTGTTCTATATTTCGATGGGACATATGTTTGGATGGCCGTTGCCGTCGGGGCTCTTGGGGATGGAAAATGCGATGACATTTGCATTTACTCAGTTTCTGCTGCTGATTCCCATTGTGTTCGTCAACTTCAGTTATTATAAGAATGGATTTAAGACATTATTCCATGGAGCACCCAACATGGATTCCCTGATTGCTCTGGGATCCGGAGCCGCTATCGTTTACGGAATCTATGCAATCTTTAAGATTGGATATGGTCTTGGTCATATGGACATGAAGATGGTTGACAGTTTCATGATGGATCTCTACTTTGAGTCAGCCGGAATGATTCTGACACTGATCACATTAGGCAAAACAATGGAAGCCAGAGCAAAAGGAAAAACGTCAGACGCAATTACCAAACTGATGGATCTGGCTCCAAAGACAGCAATTGTTGAACGAGATGGTAAGGAAGAGGAAATTCCGGTAGAACAGGTCCAGCCGGGAGATACCCTGATTGTAAAAGCCGGTGTATCCGTACCGGTCGATGGTGTGGTTCTGGAGGGTACTTCTTCTATAGATGAATCGGCACTAACCGGTGAAAGTATTCCTGTAGAGAAACATGAGGGCGATACGGTTATCGGAGCTACGATTAATAAATCAGGGTACCTGAAAATCAAAGCTGCAAAAGTCGGGGATGATACGGCACTTGCACAGATTATACAACTTGTGGATGAAGCTACAAGTTCGAAAGCACCAATTGCAAAACTGGCTGATAAGGTCAGTGGAGTATTTGTACCGGTCGTAATTACAATTGCAGTCGTTGCGGCGATTGCGTGGCTGATCGCCGGATACAGTTTCGAATTTGCTTTATCAATCGGTATTTCAGTTCTCGTGATTTCCTGTCCGTGTGCCCTGGGTCTTGCGACACCGACAGCAATCATGGTTGGAACCGGAAGAGGAGCGACACATGGGATTCTGATCAAATCGGCAGAAGCACTGGAAACCGCACATAAAGTAAACACGGTAGTGCTTGATAAGACAGGAACGATTACACAGGGTAAACCGGTTGTGACAGATTTGATCACAGGTGAAAATGTCAGCGAGTCGCAGCTCCTACAGATGGCAGTGTCACTGGAGAAACTTTCGGAACATCCATTGGCAGATGCAATTGTGGAAGATGCCAAAAAGAAAGATGTGTCTTTGCTTTCTGTATCTGATTTCGATCAGATCGCCGGTCAGGGTATTACCGGGAAGATAGACAACAAAACCTGCCTTGCGGGAAACAAAAGGATGATGGCAGAAAATCATGTTCAGGATCAAAACTTGTCTGCCGAGGCTGATCGTATGGCAGAAGAGGGTAAAACACCTTTGTTCTTCTCCGAAGATGGAAAACTTTTAGGTATTATCGCAGTGGCAGATGTAGTGAAACCCAGTAGTAAGCAGGCAGTTGAAGAACTGAAATCTATGGGTACGGAAGTTGTCATGCTGACAGGCGATAACAAGAAAACCGCTGAGGCAATCCGCCGTCAGGTGGGAGTTGACCGTGTGGTATCAGAAGTATTTCCTCAAGATAAAGAGAAAGAAATCCGCCGCCTGCAGAATGAAGGCAAAAAGGTTGCGATGGTCGGTGACGGCATCAATGATGCGCCGGCTCTTGCAAGATCAGATGTCGGAATTGCCATTGGAGCCGGCACGGATGTGGCAATTGAATCCGCAGATATTGTCCTGATGAAGAGCGATCTTCTGGATGTTTCCACCGCAATTCAGCTCAGCAAAGCTGTAATCCGAAACATCAAACAGAACCTGTTCTGGGCCTTTATCTATAACATCATTGGAATACCGATTGCTGCCGGAATATTCTACACCGCATTTGGACTTAAGATGAATCCGATGCTCGGAGCATTGGCTATGAGTTTCAGTTCGGTATTCGTGGTATCGAATGCACTGCGGCTTCGCTGGTTTAAACCAAAACATGCAGAAGATAAAGGCAGTCAGACAGGCACACAGCAAAGTTCCTCTCAACAGAATAATACACCGGAGAGCAGTGATCAGCAAAATACTGGCCGGGAATACAAGATACAACAAAGCAGGAAAAACGAAAACGAGCAATCAACAAATCAAACAAGCAAAGGAGATTCAGAAATGAAAAAAGTAATTAACATTGAAGGTATGTCATGCAGCAACTGTGTAAAACACGTAACAAAGGCATTATCCGGAGTAGAAGGAGTCAAAAACGTTTCGGTCAGTCTGGAAGATAAGAAGGCAGATGTTGAATTATCCGCTGATGTTTCTGACGAAGCACTGAAAAGCGCTGTTGAAGAAGAAGGATATGAAGTTGTAGGTATCCAGTAAATAATTTCTTTTGTGTAGAAGGCTCCGGAATCCTGGATCTCTGACGATCAGGGGTTCCGGAGCCTTTGAACTTATTTTTCCTGATATTCTTCCAGTGCATCCTGGTAGATTTTGAGGAGCTTCTCTAATCCCATGGTGTTAAGTTGTTCTACATAATCATCCCATTCTTTATCAATTCCTCCATCTGTGACCCATTCAGCTCTCTTGTTTTGGACAAATTTATCGATATCCGTAATAAGGGTTGCACGCTCTTCATCGGCCTCCGGGGAAAATATAACACCCGGAAATGGTTTAACAACCGTATCATCTGCCATCTTTGTAAGCTCCATCTTCAGTCCGTCACCGCTATCCGGGGAAAGTTTGATTTTGCTCTCAAATTCTCTGCTTATATATTTGGGACCAAAATCTCTCAGACTTTTTTCCCAGTACCAGGCATCTGCACTGGTGCCTTCCGGAGGATCGTTTAATGTATAAGTACCGTCATCGTGTTTTTCGATCACTTCACCGATTGGACCCCAGAAGTTCTGGATACTGGCTTCGCCAGTGTAGAATTCGTCAAGCCACCTGGCTGCTGCTTCCGGATTTTTGCATGCAGTGGTGATGATCGCTTCGTTTCTGGTAATGCTGTAGACACCATCCGGATCTCCTTCTGTGTATGCTTTTCCATCAGGGCCTTTAATCGGCGGAATAGCTTCATACTCCGGGGACCATTTTCCGTATCTGGCATCAGGTGTCCATGCATAAGTCATTCCGACTCTTGAGACATCCGGATCCTGTTCTTTACCTGATAACATTGTCTCGTCCTGGGTGTATGCCTCGGGATCAATGATCCCCCCCTCATACAACGAATGCAGCCATTTGATACCCTCTTTATAGTTTTCACTTGTCGGATAATATTCAAAAGACGAATCACCTGTCATAATCAGCTTGTATCCGCTGAGATCTGTAATTCCGAATGGATTCATAAAATCCATATTCACATCTCCGGAACCCGAAATCGGTATTTCGTCATTCGGATCTCCGTTTCCATTTGCGTCCTGTTCCTTAAATGCTCTTAAAACTTCTGTTAATTCATCAATTGTTGACGGCTCTTTTAATCCAAGATTGTCAAGCCATTTCTTGTTGATGATTGGCTGGTTGCGAGACATGGGGCGCTGAGGAAGATTCTTTGCAAGAGAGTAAAGTTTTCCATCCGGAAATGTCGAGATTTTCCTGAGCTCCGGGAACTCTTCCATAGCCTTTTTATAATTTGGCATGTAATCATGAATCAGATCGTCCAGTGGAAGGAACATATCCAGGTTTCCGATAATATCAGAATCTCCAAAAGTTTTATTTCCGATAATGACATCCGGAAGTTCTCCACCGGAAAGCAAGATTCCTTTTTGCTCGCCCCAGTCATTTAATGACTGAACCTCCCATTTGATTGTTACATTGGAATCCTTTTCAAGTTTCTTTAAAAAAGCGTTATCTTCAAAACTATCCCCCATATTCCCCCATCGAGTTGTCAGAACGGTAAGCGTGACCGGATCATCAACAATCGGCATACCCTCTTTATTGACATTTGCACTTTCCTGTTTGTTGTCCCCGCCGTCTTTGCTTTTTTTGCTGTCACCCCCACAACCTGCAAGTGATACGACCATACCTGCTGTAAGCAGGATACTGATCATTTTCTTGTTGATCATAAACTTCTCCTCCTTTTTTCTCTATCGGAAAGGCAGTACTCAGCCTTTTACCGCACCTATCATTACTCCCTTATTGAAGTATTTCTGCACAAACGGATACATACACATAATTGGTACTGTTGATACAATAATAACTGAATATCGCATTAAGTTTGACAGACGAAGAGCAATCTGCATGGCTTCGCCGCTTCCAAAGGTCATCTGCATGTCATTCGTAATCAATATATTCCTAAGAATCAGCTGCAGCGGATATAGATTCGAATCCTTCAGATAGATTAATGCATTAAAGTAAGAATTCCAGATTCCCACTGCCGTCCATAAACTGATGACTGACAGGATGGATTTTGAAAGTGGGAGTACAATCTTAAAAAAGTAGTATAGGTCTCCACATCCGTCTATCTTCGCAGCGTCATTTAAATCTTCAGGAATGTTGTTCTGAAAAAATGTCCTTGCAACGATAATATTGTATACCGACACAGCAAAAGGAATTACAAGTACCCAAAAACTGTCATATAGATGAAAATCCTTAATCGTCAGGAAGGTGGGAATCAGGCCTCCGTTGAAGAACATCGTGAATACAAATAAAAATGTGAAAAATTTTCTGCCGGGCAGTTCCTTTCTCGACAGGGCATAGCCTGCAAAAACATTAACACACACGCCGAAAACCGTTCCCAAAAACGTGTACAGAATCGTATTTCGGTAACCGATCCATATCTCGGAATGTCTCAGCAGTTCTTTATAACCGTCAAGAGTGACACCTTTGGGTATGAGCCATACTTTTCCGCTCCCGACTGCGGCCGGATCGCTAAAAGATGCAATCACTACAAAGTAAAGGGGATATAGGACAATCAGCATAAGGACTGCTGAAAGAATATAAAGTACGATTTCAAATGCTCTGTCACCTTTACTCTTTTTGATTTTTTGACTTTTAATATTCATCAGAACCTCCTACCACAGACTGTTGTCACTTAATTTTTTTGATATCTGGTTCACGGATATCAACAGAATAAAGTTTATCACCGTGCTGAATAAGTTAATTGCAGCTGAGTAACTATACTGTGTATCGATAACACCGATCTTATATACATAAGTAGAGATTATTTCGCTGGCTGAGATATTCAGATTATTCTGCATCAGATACACTTTTTCAAAACCAAGGCTCATGATATTGCCTACTCGCATAATCAACATAATCATGGCAGTTGGCATCAGCATTGGTATATCTACATACCGCATTCTCTGAAGTTTACTGGCTCCGTCTACAGTTGCAGCTTCATAGAGACTCGGGTCTATGCCCGAAAGTGCTGCCAGATATATGATGCTGTCCCAGCCGGTATGCTGCCAGACATCGGACCAGACATACAGATGTTTAAATGCCCCGGCATTTCCCATCAGATTTGGAGCCTTAAATCCAAGTGCTTTGCTAATTGCTCCGAGCAGTCCGCTTCCGGGAGATAAAAGGAGTATTAAGAGCCCGACCATTACAACTGTTGATATAAAATGCGGCATATATGTAACTGTTTGGAATACTTTCTTATATCTGCCTTCTTTAAGCTGATTAATTCCCAGTGCCAATATAATCGGAATGGGGAATGTAAGCAACTGATATATCGTAATTGTGAGTGTGTTTTTTAATGTAGAGATGAATTGATAAGAGTCAAAATATTTTTTTAAATACTTGTACCATGGGTCAGCCCATGCGCTTCCCATAATGCCCTCGGCGGGCCTGAAGTTTTTAAATGCAATCAGAACCCCGTACATAGGTTTATATGAGAAACAGATCAAAAGAATAAGAGCTGGCAGCAGCAGCAGATATAATCCCCAGTTTCGCCTGACCCTCCGAAACAGAGTAGACTTCTTTTTGGGACTAAAAGATGTTCGTCTAGTTGATAATGAACCCTTCATTGAATCTTCCCCCTCTTTTTTGTTATATATTGCAAGTAATTGTAGCATTTCATACTACCTGCGTCAATACAGTTTAAACATATTGCATATAAAAAATAAAAAATATAATAATTTGTTGACATGTTTTTAGAGTAGAGGTATACATGGAGTAATCAAAGAGATTCTGGGCTGTATCCGAATATCGTAAAACTTATATTTGTTAAAACAGACAAATATAGACATGATTTTATGTGCATTATTACAGAGAAAGATAACTTTATTATACGATAAGAAAAGCCATTAAAAATCAGTTAATTTGACGATTAAAAGGAGGACATGTATGAATTACAAAAAGTTTCTGGCACTCACGCTGACAACATTTATGTCTTTATCGCTTATGGCATGTGGTGGGAGTAAAGACAGTGGCGGTAGTTCCGGTTCTGAATCGGATAGTGAATCGAAAGGGGTAATTCTA
The DNA here is from genome assembly GCA_002409525.1 of Eubacterium sp. UBA5416. GTDB lineage: Bacteria > Bacillota > Clostridia > Lachnospirales > Lachnospiraceae > Novisyntrophococcus. The sequence continues at coordinate 32,830 of DHNM01000019.1, forward strand.
ATGATATTGATCTTTCAGTATCAATATGGGATTCGAGATGGTCTTTAATTCCCGCAAAGGGGAACATAAGGCACAAAGGCTTTAATTATTGACGCTTTCCAAAAACAATATTATAATGTTTTCTTATACTACATTACTAAGGAGACATTATTTTGGAGAATGTGAAAAAGAAATTAAAGTTTAGTGATTATCTGATGATCGGATCTATGCTGTTTGGGCTGTTTTTCGGAGCCGGTAATCTGATATTCCCGGTTCATCTGGGCCAGGCTGCGGGGGAAGCTGTCGCCTGGGCAAATCTAGGGTTTCTGGTGACGGGAATCGGGCTGCCATTCCTTGGTGTAGTCGCAATTGGAATCTCTCAAAGTAAGGGTGTGTTTCAGCTGGCCTCTCATGTGGACCGTCGTTATGCATATATATTTACGATTTTGCTTTATCTCGTTATTGGCCCACTTTATGCAATACCCAGGCTGGCGACAACTTCTTTTGAAATCGGACTGGCACCTTTTGTACCAGGAGAAAAGTCAGTATTTGCATTAGCGTTATTCAGCATCGCCTTTTATCTTGTGGCATGGCTCTTGTCGAGAAGGCCGACAAAATTACTGGACTATGTGGGAAAGATCATAAACCCGCTTTTTTTGGTTCTGCTTGGAATTTTATTAATTATGGCTTTTGTTCATCCGATGGGCCCGATAGCAGGGACACCGGTTCAACCTGATTATAGTGGGAAAGCTTTTTTTAAGGGGTTTCTGGAAGGGTACAATACACTGGATGCGCTGGCATCTCTGGCATTTGGCATTATCATCGTCTCGACGATACGCGGGCGCGGTGTGGAAAATCCCAATGAAATTGCGCTTGACACTATCAAATCCGGAATCATCAGTATTGTCGCGATGGGAGTAATCTACAGTCTCCTGGCATATATGGGTACGATGAGCCTTGGAATATTGTCTGTCAGTGAAAATGGCGGAATTGCCCTTGCTCAGATTGCAAATAATTATTTTGGCACATATGGAAACATCATTCTGGCTTTTATTGTTATCTTGGCCTGCCTGAAGACTACAATTGGATTAATCTCAGCGTTCTCAGAGACGTTTACGCAGCTTTTTCCCTCGCAAAATTATATTGTTTTTGCGACGGGGGTAAGTCTTTTATCCTGCTTGCTTGCGAATGTTGGACTGACAAAGATTATCAATTTCTCGATTCCGGTTTTGATGTTTATCTATCCCCTTGCGATGACATTAATTTTACTATCCATTATCGGAATGTTATTTAAAAATGATTCACGCGTATATAAAGTGACAAGTTACTTTACGTTGTTTGCTTCGATTATAGACGGTCTTAATGCGAGTCCGGATGTCATTCGTCAGACTGGATTTGCACAGGCACTGATACATTTCGGAGAAAAATATCTGCCCTTTTTCAAGATTGGAATGGGATGGGTTCTTCCGGCACTCATTGGGTTTTCCATCGGACTGATTTGGCACAGGATAAAAATAGATAGGCGGTTGGCTCATTAGAGGTCAAAAAGCAGTGAAACTGAGAGGTATGATTCAGTGTTCGCTGCTTTTTTCTCGACTGTCTCCAAAATTCCACTGTGAATATCCGTGGATACCGTTTGCAATCAGAGCCTGCATCAAAATAAGGATTTCATCTGAATCTGTTTTTTGACCGGTTTCATGCCAATAGCTGATGATTCCGCTCATACTGGAAATGATGAATGTGAGAAGATACTCTAGTTCATCTGAATCTTTTCGGAGATCTAATATATCGGCGAAGGAGCCCTTTATTTTTTGCCTTAGTTTCTGCTGAAACGATGGATCACCTCTCTCACTCAATAATATAAATATCTTATCGTTATTTTCAAAAAAGAAGGGTGATAATTCATGAGCAAATTCTTCAAATTTAATTTTCTCTTTTTTGTGGACTTTTGAAGCCAACCAAGCTGCAATTTCATTTAGAAGATCATTCTCTATTTGATCAAGCAAATCGTATACGTCATTGAAATACTCATAAAATGTTCCTCGATTTAGATGAGCGTTCTTTGTGATGGAAGAGACTGTGATCTTTTCAATTCTTATATTTTTATAAACTTCCCAAAAGGCATCCATGATTTTTTTTCGTGTTTTTTCCCGTAATTCCGGTTGCTTTTTCATTTCGCAGCTCCTTTTGTTCCAACAGTAGATGACAATTTGTTGGTTGATAAATATTTGAAAATCAATATAATAATATCGTACAACAAGTTGTTGAATAATACAAGACAGGAGGGATACAAATGTCGATCATTGATGTGTCAAACCTGACAAAAGACTACGGGCATGGAAGAGGAGTATTCGACGTTGCGATATCCGTAGAAAAAGGAGAATGTTATGGATTTCTTGGACCCAATGGGGCTGGGAAGACAACAACGATTCGTCATCTCATGGGCTTTTCAAAGCCGCAGAAGGGCAGCACTTCTATCATGGGAAGGGACAGCTGGAAAAATTCAGCCATGCTGCAGAAGATGATTGGATATCTTCCAGGTGAAATAGCACTTCCCCAGGGAATCACCGGTACGGGGTTTCTTAATATGATGAAACGAATGCGTGGATTAGGGGATGACTCCTATTTGAAGATGTTATTGGAGAAGTTTGAACTAGACCCGAATATTGGAACAAAACAGATGAGTCTTGGAGTAAAGAGAAAGCTTGCCGTTGTCACTGCTTTTATGCATGATCCTGATATTCTGATTCTGGATGAGCCAACCTCAGGGCTTGACCCAATTATGCAGCAGATTTTTATCGACTATATTGAAGATGAGAAGAAGCGTGGAAAGACGATTTTTCTTTCTTCTCATATTTTTCATGAAGTTGATGCGACCTGTGATAAAATTGCAATTATCAAGGATGGAAGGGTGATTTCCAAGTTTGTAGCGAATGATCTCAAAAATAAGAGTGATAAAGTTTACAGAGTTACATTCAAAACCATAGAGGATTATAGGAAATTTGAGAAGCTTCCCTACCAGTTTGCTTCAAAAAACCCCGATAAACTGCGGCTTAGAGTACATGTTCTCGATGATGATGTTAATCAGCTTATCACTGACATCTCGAATCTGGGTATTGCCGATTTTCATGAATTTCCCACAACGCTGGAGGATTACTTTATGAAATTTTATAAGGAAGACCGTGTATTTGAGGGGGT
>DHNM01000019.1:36246-36687 GCA_002409525.1 Eubacterium sp. UBA5416
AGGAATTTTTGATATAAATCTCAATATTGAAAAAGGTAAGGTATATGGTTATGTTGGAACCAATGGATCCGGGAAAACCACAACGATACGAAATATGATGGGATTTATAAAACCTGACCGGGGAAATGTCACAATCCAGGGATTGGATTCATGGAAGGATGCAACAGAAATCAAGAAATCTGTCAGTTATGTTCCTGGTGAAATTGCTTTTCCATCGCTGGCAACTGGTACAGATTTTTTGAAACTGCAGGCAGACTATCTAGGGATACATGATTTAACATATATGAATCATATTATTTCTATGCTGCAGTTGGATCCTACTGCAAACTTAAAGAGAATGTCAAAGGGAATGAAACAGAAAACTGCAATCACCGCTGCACTGATGGGAGATAAGGACCTATTAATACTTGATGAGCCGACAACTGGATTGGATCCGCTTAG
>DHNM01000001.1:0-127 GCA_002409525.1 Eubacterium sp. UBA5416
GGTTATTTTTAATCTTAATATCATCAAAATTCCGATACATCTGGATGATAACCCCGTTATAGCCCTGATCACTGACCAGCAGATCACTCCCCCGCCCCAGAATAAACCAGGGAAGTTTATACTCCTG
>DHNM01000001.1:298-5397 GCA_002409525.1 Eubacterium sp. UBA5416
ACCAGGGAAGTTTATACTCCTGACAAACCTGCAGTATCTGTGAAATCTCCAAAGCGGAATGGGGGCAAATGTAATATCGGGCAGGTCCCCCCGCACGAAATGTGGTGTGCATTCTCATCGGTTCGTGTTCTTTTACGTTTGCTTCTCCTGTTATGTCGCAAAAACGATTACTGATATCCTCCACCGTAAACCTCATTTCTAAAATTAAACCCTGAGGGTTTTCTTACTATGATTATACTATCGGACCAAAAAAAACGCAACTGTTACATTTACCACAAAAAACAGAAAGAACGTTTCATACTTACATAAAAAGCATAACTTCAGACCCCCGGGAAACATGAGAATGCAGCCTGTTCAGGCAGAATTCGAAGTACTTCCGAGGTGAAAAAAAGTTATGCTTCGATGCTTCAATCTTTCATCTTTGGTTTAAATACCAGACTGGCCAGATAGCCGAAAATCAGCGCTCCACTGGTCCCGACGGCGCCGGCTTTTAATCCCCCTGTAAAAAGACCGATAAACCCCTGTTTATCAACCGCCTCTTTTACGCCCTGGTAGAGCAGATGTCCAAATCCCAGAAGTGGAACACTTGCACCCGCATTCGCATAGTCGGCAAATGGATCATATAGATTAAAAAAGCTTAAAACCGCACCGACGCAGACAAGAAGCACCATAATACGTCCGGGCATCATCTTCGTTTTTTCGAGTAAAATCTGGCAGAGTGCACAGATCAGCCCTCCTACCCAGAATGCATTTAAATAATCCATAATTTCTTTAGTTCTCCTTTCCCACATGTTCCAGTACGACGCCCTGGGCGATTCCCGGAACTGACTGTCCTTCAAAGAAGCTCACCTTAGACATCAATGCTCCGGTCGGAACGAAGAGAATTCTCTTCCACTCGCCTGATACCAGTTTCGGTATCAGGGTCGAAGCCAGAACAGTAGCAGCACATCCACATCCACTTCCTCCGGCATTTGTATCCTGTGTATTCGAGTCAAAGATCAGCATCCCGCAGTCCAGATATCTTTCCCGGATATCATACCCTTTCTGCTTCATCAATTCCATAAGTATTTCTTTTCCTATTTTTCCGAGATCTCCTGTGATAATCCGATCATAATCCTCAGGATTCCTGTCAAAATCAGCCATATTCTGTGAAATCGTATCCGCAGCGGCAGGTGCCATGCATCCTCCCATATTCTGTGAATCTTTGAGGCCGAAATCAACGATTTTACCAGAGGTGATCCCTGTAATTTTTACATTGCTCTTCTCAGACGAAATGACACAGGCCCCGCTGCCTGTGACTGTCCAGCTGGATGACGGCGGTCTCTGATTTCCATAGGGAAGCGGAAACCTGAATTCCTTCTCCACGCTGGCAAAATGACTGGAGGTCATAGATAATACATGATTGGCATATCCACCTGCCACTGCCATAGCGCCCAGTGAAATTGCCTCACCTATGGTGGAGCAGGCACCGAAAAGGCCATAGAGCGGTCGATTCAGATCAACCAGCCCAAAACAGGAAGCAATAGACTGTGCTAACAAGTCCCCTGCAAAGATCATCCGAATATCATCTGCACTGATCTTACATTTTTCAAGTACCTTGCGGGCTGCTTCGATCTGCATCTCGCTTTCTGCCTCTTCCCAGCTCTTTTGTCCAAACATCGGATCTTCTACTACTTTATCAAAATTATCTCCCAGAGGGCCTTCTCCTTCTTTCTTCCCGACGACAGAGGCACATCCAAGGATATATACATCATTTTCAAATTCCGTACTTTGTTTGCCTTTTATCTGTTTCATATACGAAACTATCCACCTTTCCGGTTATTTTTATACCACATGCATCAGCTTTAAAATCCAATAGACAAGTCCCAAAAGCCAGCTGATAAAAACACCATATAGAATGACGGGACCTGCGATATTGAAAATCTTGCATCCAACTCCGAACACCTGTCCTTCTTTTTGATATTCTATGGCGGGTGCCGCTACAGAATTGGCAAATCCCGTAATCGGAACCAATGCACCGGCACCGGCAAAACTTACCAGCTTCTGATATAGATTCAGACCTGTAAGCACAACACTGATAAAGATCAGCGTCAGTGAGCACCACGCTCCGGCTGTTTCTTTATCCATATTAAGGCTTTTACAGTAATTTAAAATAACCTGCCCCAAATCACAGATCAGCCCTCCTACAACAAAGGCTTTCACCATCTGCACAAATAGATTGTTTTTTGGTGTTACCTGATTCACATACTGTTCGTACTCTTTTTTCTTTTCATCATCTTTTATGCTTCCCATATCTTGTAGTACCTTCCTTCTTCTATCATTTTGCCCAGCCGTTAAAGAAATAAAGAAGCGATCCCAGTGACTTGCCCAGTGCCATGCAGACAATCACAATGGGAATCCCTCTTGTCAGTCCGGCGCGTCTGGCCAGTATCGCGTAGATATCAACAACCTCGCCTAACGCTATCACCCATCCTCCGAGAAAAATTCCTGCAAAAATTCCATATACTGCAAGTCCCGGTGTTCCAAACGGCATCCGGCCCCGGTAGAGTGAAAGTACATTTCCCACTATCGCGCCAAGAATACAGCAGTTTTCATACCACATCACTTTATCCGCCGTCCGTGTGATCCCCGCGTATCTGGGCACCACACCAAGGCTGATGATAAAAGCCACGGTCCCACTGGCTATGATAAAGCCGGCTACCAGCCCAAGTCCTCCCATTAAGAATTGCTGCCACATGATTCTTTATTCCTCCGCTCGTCTTTCTCAATGATTGTTGTGTCGACGTCATCCTCATAAACCCGCATCTGGACCTCCATGGGTGTTGGATCCTGTGTCAGCTTCCTGTTGCCAAAATGATTAAAATAGAAGATAACACCAATCGCAATACCTATGGAATAGGTAACCTCCAGAACAGTAAATCCCGATGACTTCTCTCCGGTAAACATGCGATAGATCTGTTTGAACAGCTTACCCACGGACACATCTGTATTAAAAGTCATGATTGAAAATGCTGTGCCAAAAAAGGTAACAAGACTGATTAGAATTGTTTTTGTCCAGCTTATCACTGAACTCTTCGCACTTGGGTCCTCATAAGTGACGATAAAAGTCGGTTCCCCGATATGCGTTACGTCCACATTTTCTTCTTCCTTTTGAATTTCCTTTATCAGGTCCGTGGCTGAAACTACATATCTTCCATATTTTTTTTGGGGAAGAGAAACGACCTTACGGCATTGATTTCTCTGTAATATCTTGGAATCCGAGCAGCTAAGCTTCGCAATGTCACCGAGAAGTATCGATTCTTTGGTGACTTTCACATTTTTATCTGTCTGCACATAAAGTATCTTACTCATTTAGCCATCTTGCCTTTCTATCTAATCTATAGGCTTAGTATGGCATCTTCTCCGGAAAGTATGCGCAGAAACTCCTTATCGCTAGATTTCCCCGCGGAGCTGCTTTAATATCTTCTTCTCCTTCCTGGACACCTGAACCTGAGAAATCCCCATCATCTCGGCTATGGCAGACTGTGTCTTATCACAGAAATACCTTAGATAGATAATCTGTCTTTCCTCCGGTTCAAGTTTCTTTAATATCTCTTCCAGCAGCATGTGATCTATCAGCTTGTCTCCGGGAGAGACCGGGTCTTCAATCCGATCCATCAAAGAAATATCATTTCCTTCGCCCTGATAAATGACTTTGTGAAGAGACTCCACATCGGCCGCGGCATCAAGTGCCATAGCGAGCTCCGGTGCAGACTGCTCGATCTCCTGCGCTATCTCGTTCAGACTTGGCTCCCGCCCAAGCTTTCGCTCCAGTATTTCCCGGGCCGTATAAGCTTTCCGGGCTGTCTCTTTCATGGAACGGCTGACCTTGATCATGCCGTCATCCCGCAAAAATCTCTTGATCTCACCTGTGATCATCGGAACAGCATATGTGGAAAATTTAACGCCGAAACCGGCATCAAACTTATCAATTGCCTTGATAAGTCCTATACTTCCGATCTGGACCAGATCCTCCATCTCCACACCGCGGTTCTTGAATCTCTTTGCAACAGCGTACACCAGCCCTAAGTTCTGTTCCACTAAAGTATCTCTTGCTTCTTTATCCCCTGTATGTGCCTTTTCTATCAACATAAGGGTGTGATCCATGATGTCCTCCTATTCAAAGGGGCTTTCAGTTTCGCTTCCGATATGTTTCATCATATGGACCTGGGTCCCCGCCCCCGGATTTGAGATGACACTCAAATCGTCCATAAAAGCTTCCATAAAGGCAAAGCCCATACCTGAACGCTCCATTTCGGGTTTTGTTGTAAAGAGTGGCTGCATGGCCTTTGCAATATCCCGGATTCCTTTTCCGTAGTCGATGACTGTCACATACAAGTCATGATCCACGATCTTACATTCCATCCGAATCTTATGTACACCCTCATCATAGGCATGTATAATACAATTTGTGATAGCTTCTGATACCGCAGTCTTCAGATCCTCCACTTCTTCGAGAGTGGGGTTAAGCTGTGTGCAGAACGCTGCGACTGCTACTCTGGCAAACCCTTCATTGCATGAGCGACTGTCAAACTCGATTACCATTTCATTGGTGTTTTCCATCTGTGTATAGCCTCCTTATAAATTAATAAAATGTCTTATGATTCTTTGCCTTTTTATTCAAAGATCATCCCAGTTTCGTATTAATTCAATTGGAATCACCTTATAAATACCTGAAAGCTGCAGAATCTTTGCAACTCTTTTTTTTACATGGACTGCTTTTATACTCCCTCCCATCTGCTTCATCCCCCGGTATCTTGCCATCAGCATTCCAATTCCTGAGCTGTCCATAAACTGTGTATCGCGAAAATCAAAGACTACCTCTCGTATCTTTAGTGAATCCAGGATTTCCTCCGACCCTTCACGGATTTTCTCGGCACTGTGATGATCCAGCTCCTCAGGTACCCTGATCGTTAGTATGTTCCCTTTCACCCGAAATAATTCATTTAAATCATTCATCTGTATAAACCCCTTTCTATAAGACTCCTGAATACGCATATAATACCTATGGATTGTTACGCGATTTATATTCTCATAATCCCGAAAAAATGGGGATACGC
>DHNM01000001.1:5594-32650 GCA_002409525.1 Eubacterium sp. UBA5416
TTTTAGAGGTTTCTCTATTCGTTAATCGTCATCATCGGAATCATCCGGTGTACTCGTATTTCCCTGTAGTTTGTCTATATATCCTTTTGCACTGTTCGCGCGTTTCGTCTTTGGAAATTTATCCACAATCTCCTGGAAATTTTCAATCGCATTCTGGGTGTCCCCTATATTGCGGTAAGAGTGAGCAAGAAGATTAAGCACCGCATAATCATTCTCTTTGATTTCCCTGGCCTTCGTCAGCTTATCAATTGCCTCTTCATAATCCTCTTTGTCAAAGGCCTCCTGTCCGGCCGATTTTAACTGAGTAAACATCGTAGTCTGAACGCTTCCGTATATCTTATCATAGATTTCTTTTGCATCCGCCGACAAAAGTTCCGTATTCATGCCTTCCAGGGCCTTTGCCGCCTGCTCATATTTTCCATCTTTGTAGGAGGAATTTGCCTTCATCAGATTTTCATAAGCAGTACTCTTTTCACTGGCCTCATTAATCTGCTGTTGAGCGGATGCCACGGTATCCTCCGATTTTTTAATCTTATCATTCAAGTCCGAGATCTTAGCCTTCTGGCTCGCCATCGTATTGCTGTATTCCACAATCTTTTCATTCGCATCACGGTTAATCCCCTGTTTTATGGACGGAACCAGCAGAAACCAGACCATGAGACCTCCCACAATCAGACCAAGTCCGATATTAAGCAGCGTGGCCGCTACAGAAGTTTCACGGAATGTCGGAGGCGAAATCACAGTCATACCATCAGACTCTTTCCTTCCCTCCGGTTTTTCTTCCCTTTTTGAGCGAAAGAATTTTCTTGGCTCAAGACTGGTCACTGTACCTGTCTGATCGTCCACTTCCTTGAGGAAACGCAGAGACGTCGCATTTGTCTTATCGATCCTCATGGCTTTTTTCAGTATTTTTCTGGCCTTCTCATATTCCTCTCTTTTCAGATAGATCAGTGCCAGAAGATGATAACCCTTAATCAGTTTCGGATTCTGATTCAGGATTTTCTTCAGCTGAATCGCCGCTACATCTTCATTTCCTTCACGGCAGCATTTTAGTGCGATATTATACTTTTTTATAGTCTGGTTGATCATATTCAATTTTGCCGGTTCAGACTGCAGTTCCTGAATATAACTTGTGGCAACATTTTGGTCCGGCATGATATTCTTGCTTATAATCCATTCGCTTAAAGCCGATACAGCCTCTCCCGTCTCAAAATAGACAAGTCCAAGCAGATTTCTGGCAGGAATATTCAATTTGTTGAATCTCAGGCTCCTCCGCAGCAATTCAATGGCGCCGGACAAATCCCGGATCTCTGCCTTATCCAGCCCCTGATTATAATATTGAACAGACAACTGTAGAGAATGCATCTGAACCTCCAGATCAAATCCACACTCAGGGCAAGTCTTGGCATCGTGAACTACTGCACCACAATTCATACATTTCATTAAGTCTGCTCCTTCGTTCCCTGATCATGCTTTATATCATGATTCATCTTCAGCATCTCTTTTAAAATATCTATGACATCTGTCAAATCTCTGCTGTATATGGCATCTTCCACTTCATCCACGTCCAGCAGTGGTTTAAATTTTTTTAGTTCTTCCTCGTAATTAATCATATATTCCCTCCATCTGCGAGATGCGTTCACTCACTTCCCGGTTCTGCTGTTCAGATATTTCTTTACTTCCCCGGCAAGATATAAAGATCCGACACAGAACAGCATGCCGGTGGCTTTCTTTTGCTCTGCCATTTCGAAAGCCTGTCCCACATCCGTGCAGGATGCCACACAGGGGCACCCCAGTTCACGAAACACTGCCGCCAGCTCGTCCGCAGGTACAATTCGGTTTCCGGAAATCTGTGTAGTCACCACGCGCTGCGGGTGAATCCCTTCGACAATCTCCCGGATCATGCTCTGATAACGTTTATCCCGGACAGCAGAGAATAAAATCGTGATTTCGCTTTCTTTCTTAAAATCACAAACAGTCTTTACAAATTCCGCAATGCCATCTTCATTATGAGCACCATCGATGACCACACCGGGCAGTACCGTTTCCATCCTGCAGGGCCATCTGGACGATGCAATTCCCCGAATCAGTTTTTCGCGGGAAATATGATGAATGTTTTCAATCTTTATCATGGTAAGATATGCCAGAGAGGCATTCATCATCTGATACTCTGCTATGTAGGGAATTTGTAAAGTTACACCCTCTCCCTCAAATGAAAATTCAAAAGTAATTCCATCCCGGCTGTGCTTTTTGACCGTATACATGGATGGCGTCAGTTCATAGGCCGGGCTCTGAAGTTTTGAAGCTTTCCCGGCAATCACATCCGCGGCCTCCTTCGTATGACCGTCGTAAATCACCGGAACATGCGGTTTTATTATTCCGGCTTTCTCACCCGTGATTTTTGGAATTGTGTCTCCCAGATATTCCATATGGTCCCTGCTGATCGATGTAATCACGCAGGCAAGCGGGCTTTTCACTGTATTGGTCGCATCCAGGCGGCCGCCCATCCCTGTCTCGAGAATCAGATATTCCACTTGTTCTCTGCTGAAAATGTATATTCCTATCAGGAACAGCATTTCAAAATAAGTCGGATGTGGCTCTCCCTCTGATACAAACTGATCAGCAATCCTTTTCAGCTTAGAAAACGCCTCAAGGAACAGTTCATCGCTTACCATCTTTCCATTGATCATAAAACGCTCATTGATCTTGATCAGGTGCGGAGATGTAAACATACCACAGCGATAACCGCCTTCCATAAGCATAGCGTTCAGGTACGAGCATACACTGCCTTTTCCATTTGTTCCGGCCACATGTATAATCTTGAACTTTTCTTCCGGATTTCCCATACGGTGTAACAATTCTCTTGTGTGATCTAAAGAATTCTTCTTCGTAAACTTCGGTATCTCATCTATATATTCAACAGCTTCTGTGTAATTCAAAATATTCCACCACTTTATTCATAATTGGACCGCTGCAACGCAGCCCCTGTTCAATATGATACTTCGAGTGGTGGAATATGTCTATAGTTTTTTAGAGTTTTTCTTCGACACTTTTCTGGTTTGTGTCATTTTTTGTGACTTTCTCAGTTATCAGTAGTGTCCGTCGGTGTTTCCTGCGGCTCCTGTGTGGAAGGTACAGGGCTATCTTCCACATTCGGATCCTGATATATAATCGCCGCGCTGCGGGACAGCACCCTCTTCGTTGAGGAATTACTCTGCTGTGCAATATCAACTTTATCGCCGTCTTTCAGATCCAGATCTTTGACCAGAAACTGCGTATTGCTGACCGGCCGTGTATCTTCCAGCATCTCATCATTGATCTCCAGCCTGCTCGACGCCGTGAAGTTCTCCCCTGTAACAGAATAGGTATCATCCGAGATTTTTTCTACTTTATCGATCACAGTCGGAAGCACACCGAGTGTCATCGGATTCTTTCTATATGGGCTTTTCCCGTTATAAGCATATTTTTTACCATAGAGCAGATCATACTGCAGTGCTTCCAGATCTACCTGATAGTTTTTCGTGTTTTTACGTGCCTGATGGAACCGGAAGACCGTCCCGTCATGGATTCCGATACGGTCGAACACCTCCGCGGCCATCTGATAAGAGGAAATATTCTTATCCTGCTTCTCCATTCCGAAATTATCCCACATGACGTACTCAGTCTGGAAGAGATAACGGTTTGCCATATCCTTGGTTTCAAGTCCCATCGTCGGCAGATGATCCCCGTACATCACAAGGACCACAGGTTCCGGATATTTTTCCAGAGTATCCGTCAGTTCTTTGACGAAGTTGTCCATTTCATGAATCTCATTGACATAATATTCCCAGGAATAATTATTCTTTTCCCTGTTTTCCGCGCCGGTAACCGTAATTTCCGGATTGTCTAGTACCGGCTCTGTCGGATAATCACCATGTCCCTGTACCGAAATCGTGTATACGTAATCCGGTCCCGCCGTAGCATCCAAAGACTTTGTAATTTCGTCCGTCAGAATATGATCCTTCACCCATCCGGTCTCATTTGTATCCGTGATGTCCGGCATATACTCTTCAGAAGTAAAGGAGTCAAAACCGAGCATCGGAAACACCGACTTTCTGGAATAGAAATTTGCCTCATTGTTATGAATCGCATGTGTAGAATATCCAAGGCTTTTCAAAACAAAAGGCGCACTTTCACAGGTACTCTCCTTTAAGATTGTCTTGTAGGGATATTCTCCCGGTCCGAAATAATGAAGACTCATCCCCGTAATTGACTCAAATTCTGTATTCGCAGTCCCCGCGCCTAGAACAGGTACACGGTAATAGCCCGAAGAATAATCTTTCATCATCTGCCTGAAATGAGGAATCGGATCCTCTGAGAGGTTCAGGAAGTTTACCTGTTCCGGATCAAAGAAAGACTCCAGCTGTAAAAAGATAATATTTGGCTGTTTTTCCATCTGTGTATCTTGCTTATCACCCTCACTTTTTATGATATTATCCATCAATTCCTCAGAATAACCATTTGGCTCGGAAATTCCGGTATCCAGGATTGTGACCCCAAGGCAATAAGGAAAACCATAATCCTGGTAGGCAAATGCAATATTTCCAAAGTAATTGGAGAGAACTCTCTTCTCGAGTGCCAGTTTCGTAGAGCCTCCAAAGGCAAGGACTGTGACAACGACCAGTGCGATATTGACCGGCCAGTGGATCTTTCCACTAAATTTCGGACCTCTGATTCCAAGCCATATCAGAAGAATCACTCCAATGACAAGAAATATGATAACAAACACCAGGAGAGTAGGTGACAGATAATTATTCATAATCTTCGAAGCATCGCTTAAAAGCTTCAGGTCAGGCCCTGTAAATGGTGTCACACGATTGGCCAGAATCACGCCATTCACTGTGCCGAGAAGCAGCCATAATACCCCTATGATCACTCGTATCAGAGTTCGTCTTCGAAACAGGTATACAATAATCGAGGTTGTAAATATCAAAAATGAATTATACAAAAATACCCATGGGCGGCTCGTCATAAAATCCCAGGCCTGTACAAAGGAATGACGGGAAATCGCTTCTATCACAAAATAAAGTACACAGCAGCCGAGAGCCTGTAACAAAATCGAAATTTTATTACAGAATGCACTCACTTTCTGCCAGTTAATTTTTTTTAGTAACTTCATGTCTAATCTCCTATGGGGTCAGGGCTTTAGGAAAGCTGTGCCAGTCGTTTCCTCACCTGATCCATCATCTGCTCGTAATTCTCCAGTTTATCTCTTTCTTCCTGCACTTTTGCTTCGGGCGCCCTGCTCACGAACTTTTCGTTGCCGAGCATGCCATGAGAACGTCCAATCTCTTTTTTGAGACGCTGCTCTTCCTTTTTCAGGCGCTCAATCTCTTTCTTGATATCGACAAGCTCCGCAAATGGAATGTAGATCGTCGCATTCGGAATCACTGCTGAAAGAGCGTCATCTGCAATGCCCTCTCTGTTCCCTTGAACGAACACTTCGCTTGCGCCGCCAAGGGAGGCAAAGAATACCTTTCCGCTTATGAAGATATCGCGGATCTTTTCATCTTCAGATACGACATATACAGATGCCTTTTTGCTTGGGGGAACATTCATCTCGGTCCTCACGGCACGGATCTGGCGAACGGCTTCTTTGATCGTCTCGACAGCTTTTTCGTCCTCCTGATAATCCCATGCATCCTTCCACTTTGGCCAGGATGCGATCATAATAGACTCTTCTTCGGGATTCAGTGTACAGTAAATCTCCTCCGTGATAAATGGCATATATGGGTGAAGCAGCTTCAACGCATTCCCTAATACGGTCTTTAGTGTCATAAGCGCCGCAGCCTTTGAAGTATCAGTTTCGCTGTAGAGACGTGGTTTTACCATCTCGATATACCAGTCACAGAACTCTTCCCATATGAAATCATAAACCTTCTGCACTGCAACGCCCAGCTCAAACTTCTCAAGATTATCAGTCACTTCCCGAGTCAGTGTATTCACTTTGCTTAGGATCCACTTGTCGGTGCTGGTCAGCTCACCTTCATCAATTGTATCCGGAACCTCTGCTTTTTCCAGATTCATCATAATAAACCTGGACGCGTTCCACACCTTGTTGGCAAAATTGCGGCTCACTTCCACACGATCCCAGTAGAAACGCATGTCATTTCCCGGTGCATTTCCTGTAATCAGTGTCAGACGAAGTGCATCGGCGCCATACTTGTCAATCACTTCCAGCGGGTCAATTCCATTTCCGAGGGATTTGCTCATCTTTCTTCCTTCGGCATCGCGAACCAGGCCATGCATCAGAACGTGGTCGAACGGCACCTGTCCGGTCTGCTCGATCCCGGAAAATACCATACGGATCACCCAGAAGAAAATAATATCATATCCGGTGATCAGAACATTCGTGGGATAGAAATAGTCGAGTTCCGGCGTCTTTTCCGGCCATCCAAGCGTTGAAAACGGCCACAATGCCGAACTGAACCAGGTATCCAGGGTATCCGGATCCTGTGTGAAATGCGTGCCGCCGCACTTCTTGCAAGTGCCTGGTGCTCCGCCTTTCTTCACAACTACTTCCCCGCAGTCATCACAGTAATACGCCGGAATCCGGTGTCCCCACCAGAGCTGTCTGGAGATACACCAGTCATGAATATTGTCCAGCCAGTTCAGATAAGTCTTGTCAAAACGTTTGGGAACAAACTCAAGTTCTCCGTTATTCAAGGCATCTTTCGCCGTTTTCGCCATCTCATCCATCTTGACGAACCACTGCGGTTTCACCATCGGCTCCACGGTTGTATGACAGCGGTCATGTGTTCCGACCGCGTGCACGTGCTCCTCTATCTTCACGAGAAGTCCTTCTTTTTTCAGGTCCTCCACCATCGCTTTTCTGGCCTCATACCGGTCCATCCCGGCATACTTTCCACAGCGATCGTTCATCGTTCCATCGTCATTTAAGATGTTAATCTCTTCCAGGTCGTGGCGTTTGCCAACCTCGAAATCATTCGGATCGTGAGCCGGGGTGATCTTCACACAGCCGGTTCCAAACTCTTTGTCAACATACTCATCCGCCACAACCGGTATTTCACGGTCCGTAAGTGGTAGTTTCAGTGTCTTCCCGATCAGGTCCTGATACCGCTCGTCCGTCGGATTCACCGCAACGGCTGTATCGCCCAGCATAGTCTCCGGACGGGTTGTGGCAATCTCCACAAAGCGGCCCTCTTCTCCTACAATCGGGTAATGGATGTTCCAAAAATGACCGTTCTGGTCTTCATGGATAACTTCAGCATCGGAAAGTGAGGTATGGCAGACCGGGCACCAGTTGATAATCCTGGATCCTTTATAAATGTAACCTTTTTCATAGAGCCTTACAAAGACCTCCTCAACGGCTTTTGAACAGCCTTCGTCCATGGTAAAGCGTTCTCGCTCCCAGTCCGCGGAAGATCCCATCTTCTGGAGCTGTTCCATGATGCGGTCACCGTATTTTTCTTTCCATTTCCAGCAGTATTTCAGGAATTCATCGCGGCCGATCTCTTCTTTGTCGATGCCCTTGTCACGCAGCATATTCGTCACTTTGACTTCCGTGGCGATTGCCGCGTGATCGGTCCCCGGCTGCCATAATGTCTCGTAGCCCTGCATTCTCTTAAAGCGAACAATGATGTCCTGCATCGTGTTGTCCAGTGCATGACCCATATGCAGCTGTCCGGTCACGTTCGGCGGCGGCATGATAACCGTAAACGGTTTCTTATCCGAATTTACTTTCGCGTGAAAATATCCCTTATCCATCCATTTTTTGTATAATCTGTCTTCGAGACCCTTGGGATCATAGGTCTTGGCAAGTTCTTTACTCATCTTTTTCTCCTTTACAATAACGTCAAATGGGAACAAAATATCGTGCCGGACACGCAATCTTGTTCCCACTCATTACTGTAACAGGTCATGACCGCGGTCTTACACCAAAAGGGCGGAAAACTCCGCGGTACCACCTTTATTTATCTCTCATTCTTGTCCGTTAACGGGAACTACCGGAAATGCCTACACAATCAGACTTTACAGTTCGCCTGTCTTTGGCATCTCAGTTCAAAAGCTACCTTCCGCAGCTGCCCTCCGGACGATCTTACAGCCGATGAATCATCCTCTCTTAGGCGGCACGCACTGCGTACTCCTCTTTCTCAACACTTTTCTTATCTGCGGGGAACAAAATCCATCTATTCCCCTGATTTTCTAATCATAGAAGATTTTATTTCATTTGTCAAGAGCTCATCTTAAACAAGATTTCATCTTAATTCGATGGCGAAACTTTATTCGAAAGTAGCAACAGTCTCTTTCATCGTGTTCAGCGATACGTTTCCTTTCACGGTATACCGGATCCCGTCAGCAACAAAAATCGCACATTTCTTTGAAAATCCTTCTGCTCCGGTGGTTTCAACTATATTTACCTTATATCCATTTTTCGAACTATATTGTTCCACAAAACGATACATCCCCAGATAATCAGTATTCCATCCTGTTTCCAGCTGCTTTTCACTTAAAATCATATCAGCGGTTAATGATATTGGAGACTGATACTCCTTTCCCATCTTATAATCATATCTGTTTTCTTCTGAAAGATAATGATAACCAGAGGTGTCTCCCAATATATAATTTTCCACCTTGACAGATACATAATCCTTGTTGTCTGTATCCAGATGTGCCATCATGTATGGATTATCTGTTGAAAGTCCTGAATTCAGAAGATGAATTCCCAGTGCCTCTTGAATTGACTGATAGTCTTTAACATCTTTCTCTATAAACCCGTCTTCATCTGCCTCATATGGCAGTTGATTCACTTCCACGATACGCATGTCATCCAATTCAGGCAATTCTGTCTCGTTTACGTTGTTTTTATTCGTGACATAATATCCCGCAAAAACAGTTGTTCCTCCGATCATAAAAAAAGCAATACAGGCGGCAATCCATTTTAATGTTTTATTTGGTTTTGTTTGTAAGGCATTTTTTCTTATTTTGCTTTTCATGTCATCATTCATTTTTACCATATCAAGTTCTGTATCGATTCTATCCTTTATATTATCCATTAAAGCCAACCTCCAACAAAATCTTTTTCAATTTCACCCTTGCCCGATTCAACCGTTGTATTGTGGTATTCTCGGATTTTCCTATTATATTTCCAATCTCCTTCATAGACAATTCCTGGTAATAGTATGATACAAGGGTCGAAAGGTTCTGCGTTTCATGCTTGCATGAAAAAGCAGAACTTTGAGACCCGCAAAAACATGAGAATGCAGCCCGATCAGGGTGAAATTCGAATGTTTATAGGATTGTGAGAGCTCGAAGAGCGTAACAATCCGTGTATCTCTAGCATCAAAAATTTCACATTCAGCTGCATAATTGCCGTTGAGATACTGTTCTTTTCCAGAAATGCATCAATCTGATTTTCTGCAGGGTCCAATTGATATTCCTCCAGTTTGTTTCTTGAATTTCGAAACCACTGGGTTCGCATAATGTTCTTACAACAATTGATTGCAATTCGCGTGATCCATGTCTTCTCACTGGATTTGTTATGAAAGGAATCATACGACTTTATAACTTTGATAAAAGTATCCTGCGCAGCATCTTCCGCAAGATGATAATCTTTTAAATACAAGTAACACATACGCAAAATAGAATCGCCATAATCGTTCATGAGTCGTTCTAGATTTTCCTCTGTCATGTGGTGCTCCCCCTTTCATTAGATTAGACACGGTCCCCTGTAAGAATATTACTCTCATTGAAATAAGATTTAGAAAAAAGGTCCAAAAAACTCCGCCTGAAAACTTACAGGCGGAGTTTCATAGGGTTGAAAGATATTGTTTTTTCATCCTTCTATGATCTTAATGTACACGGTTCTGGTTCTTGGGCCATCGAATTCTGCAAAGTACACGCTTTGCCATGTACCGAAGATCGGAGTACCGTTCTCAATAATCAGGGTTTCACTCGCTCCGATCACTGATGACTTCATGTGTCCGTCGGAATTTCCTTCAAAATGCACATAATCCTTATCATTGGGAAATGTTTTGCTTAACCCCGTGCACAAATCCCTCTTTACGTCCGGATCAGCATTTTCGTTAATCGTGATTCCGCCTGTGGTATGGGGACAATACACCACGACGATGCCGTCCATTACCTTTGATTTTGCTATCGCATCGGTAATGTAAGAATCGAGTGTCACAAATTCCTGTTTTCCTGATGTCTGAATCTGATATTGAAATAAATGGCTCATACGCATCTCCCTTCGCTTTTGTCGTCTTACTGCTTTCCCAGTACCATGCATTCCTTTTTATAGAAGGAAATCCCATAGCAGAGTACTGATCGGTATTCTCCTTCGAATTTCTTATGATATTTCCTCGTGTCGATCCGATTCAGCGCTGTTTTGCAGTCATCTTTCAATGCATCCAGCTTTCTGGAATGCTTTATCTCAAAGACTGCTGCCCGGCTGTTGCGAATGTTTTTGACAACAATATCACTTCTGCCTTCTCCGTATTCTTTATTGGAATCTACCGAGTAGCCTGCACCCGTGAAGATTCCCGCAAGAAATGCATGATAAAAGTCCTCTTTGTAATCATAGTAACTGATCGTCTGCAAAAGCAGCTGTGAGACCTCTTCTGTCATGGTACCTGTATCATTTCCCCACATTGCCGTGAAAAGTCTGCTTCGGTCCATGTCCCTGACTTTATCCTGAAACCAAAGCAAAATCGTCTCCCGGAAGATATTCTTGATCTCTTCATTGGGAATCTGAAGGGCAGCCTCCCGATCAGAAAGTCTTACTTCCGGTGGCAGATCAGCTGCCGGTCTGTGAGTCAGATAACCTGTGAGATACAAGATACTCCACAGATTACTTTCTGAAGAATGAAGCATGTCATAAGTCAGATTTTCTGTGATCTGTTCTGTGATATAGCCGCCGGAAAGCAGTGTTTCGAATTTATCCGTCACATCGATATCACTCCGGTCAATAAAAGAGCGGATAATTGCGTTGTCACTCGTGTTCTTCCAGTAATCATGCGGCGGAGTGTCAGAATTGATCAACAGCGCATTGACATGATTCATGACATCCCAGGGACAATACACATCGACACTCCCAAAATGATATCCATCGTACCACTCTCTGATCGAATCTGCAAAGTTCTCCAAATGTGTATCTTTTAACAGAGTTTCTACTTCCTCCGGAACAAAACCAAAGTACTCATTGTAACGTTCTCCGGAAATGGTATCTGATATGAAATTATTCACCCCCGTGAATATCGATTCTTTCGCAATACGAAGACACCCGGTGATGACAGCCAGCTCCAGAGAAGAGTTATCCTTCAGAGACTGCCCCATCATCCCGCGGATCACAGAGAGCATTTCACTGTAATAGCCATTGTCATTCGCCTTTGCAAGCGGAACATCATACTCATCAATCAACAGAATTACCCGTTTCTGATAATGAGCCTCAAGCATATGCGTGAGCGTCTCAAGACTGTTTTTGACCTCTGTGGAAGTTGCCGTTGTTTCTGCAATATGTTTATAAGTTTCCAGATCAAAAGGATCCATCTTGGGATCATCCATTAGATATCTGTGTTGTCTGAACAATTTGGAGAGAGCCGCTTTGAGCATGGAATATGCTTCCTCAAAGCTAAGACCTTCCACCCCCTTAAAACTCACGAACACCGCAGGCCATTGATTCATCCATTCATCACATAGTGCCTCATCTGCCGAAACCTCCAGTCCCTTAAAAAGCCCTTGGCTGTCCTGGCGGATATCGAAGAATGCGAAAAGCATGCTCATATTAAGTGTCTTTCCGAAGCGTCTTGGCCGCGTGATGAGTGTTGCTTTGCTTGCCTTCGTCCGCAAAAGTTCCCGGATAAACGCGCTTTTATCTACATAATAATATCCACCTGTTCGAATCTCACTGAAATCTGAAATACCTATCGGAATATCAATCATCTCATATCACCTCTTTGCTTCTGACTTCTATTTTTTATTATCATAGCATACTTACTCTTTCTGGTCCATCATATACCTGTCGAAGTCTGACAAAAACAACTTGTCCTGAACAATACGGTATTTCTCAAACTCGGTCTCTGCATGGAGCTTCGCCTGCTCTGCGCTGACTTTCCAAATAAGACAGTTCTTTATCACTCAGATAATTTCTTGGCAATTGCTACATCTGATTTTACAATCTTCCCATCCGGGGCCGAATCCCAAGATGTAAGTCCCATATGTTCTTTTTCAGAGTCTATATTTCCTACGGTATATTTCCAATTAATAAAATATATTTTGTCCATCTTCAATTACTTGCGTAAATTCGATGGACGTATCTTATATTCCCATAGCTAAAGCAGGGAGGGTTACGACACTATCTAATAAATCAGTTATTTTCTGATAAAATTTTCGTTCCGAAAGACGAATCTCGCGGATATTCTCCAGCTGGCGCTCAAAATACTCGTCCGTAAACATATGCCCCTTCTTCAGACGTTCTTTATCCATTGTCCAGCCCTGAATTGTATAATCCTTTACAATCTTACCTGCCCACTTGCGAAACTGGACAGCACGATCGTTATTCACTTTAAACCCAACAGCTATAATCATCCGAAGATTATAATGAATTACTTCACGATTGACTTGACGCGAACCTTCAATTTGAACTATCCGGAATTTCCGGATAGTTGCTTTCTCTGTCTGCTCTCCATCCTTATATATGTTTTTTATATGTTCATTAATCGTTCGTACATCGACATCATATAAAACACTCATCATCTTTTGAGTAAGCCATATGTTCTCGTTTTGGTAACGCATCTCCATACTTTCTATGGTATCTCCCACGGATGCAGCATATGTCAGATACTCTGCGGCCGAGCTTCGAATTGTTATCTCATCTTTCTTTTTGGCCATATTGTCCTCCGTTTCCATAAGTGTAACTTTTACGTTAAAAGAATATATGTTCGATTAAAGTTCATATTATCATGTCCTGGCAATAACATCAAGCCTGTTTGCATATATTTCCTTCGCAGATACAACCATGATTTTCTGAATTTATGTATACCACTGACTTTGCATTTCATACATTCGTTTGTATTCGCCATTTCGTTCCATCAACTCTTTGTGTTTCCCATGCTCAACCACAATGCCATCCTTCATTACCACAATACTATCTGCTGTCCTGACAGAGCCCAGTCTGTGCGTGACAATAACAGCGGTTTTCCCTTCACAGATATTTACAAACTCATTATAAAGACGTGTCTCTTCCAGCGGATCAATGGCAGATGTCGGTTCATCCAGGACGATAAAATCGTAAGGCCGATAGATCCCTCGGGCAACAGCAACCCTCTGCCATTGACCGCCGGATAATTCCGCTCCGTCAAACTCCCGGCCAAGCATAGTATCCATGCCTTCTGTAAACTTTCCGTCATCTATTACAATTCCCGCCTTTTCACAGACATCTGGTAACCCGGTATCTCCTACCTTTCTTTTCCTGTCACTGATTGCAATATTATCTTTCAGAGTCATTTTATACCTGCGATAATTTTGAAATATTGCTGACCAGTTATTATTTGATACCTGTTTCATTGGTATATCCCCAATACTGATTTGTCCTTTTTCCGGCTTATACAAGCCAAGAAGCAGCCTGCACAGAGTACTCTTTCCGCTGCCGTTTTCTCCTACAATTGCAAGTGTCTGTCCCTTTGGAATCGTTAAATTCACATCTTTTAAAGCATATTTTTTTGATGTCGGGTATTTGAAGCAGACACCACGTAGAACAATATCCGCCTGACCGCAAGTATTCTTTTTAGATTTATCTCCTGTGTCCTCCGAAATAAATGATATATAATTCTCCAATGCGCCGACATTCTCAGCTGCCCATCCGATTCTTTCGGATATCACTTCGCTCATGAAACTGAAAATCCGGTCAATGGATGATAACACAGCCGCAAATGCACCAACGGTTATCTCCTGACGCAGGACAAGAACAAAAATCATGTAGAGAATCACACCATACCCGATAACAGTCAGAGAGTCCACCAGAAAGCTGACCACGCTCTTCCTCATCTGCGCACGCAGAATTAGGATATTTAGTTTTTCCAGGCTTGAATCAAACAGTTTTTTAAAATGGTTCGTCGCGCCCCATAAACGGGTTTCGCGGACATCAGAAGCACATGCCTCATAATATTCACATTCCCGCCGTACAGGCGCTGACAGGTTTTCCAGGTTCCGAAAAGTCTTGATCTGTATTATGTTTGAAAAAAGGCAGGGAATAAATACCGCCAAAATACTTATGCTGAGGATTGGTTTTAACGTGAACAGATACATACCCATGAATGCAAAATAGGTAAAATAAAAGAACACCGTATCGATCAAAGTCAGCCCCACCCATACAAGATTCTCACTGCCATTTTGAGCCTTATTGATGTAATCAAGCCTTCCGGGATCCTCGAATTCAATACAGTCTAACTCATCAATATGGCTGAATATGCTTAGATTTGTATGTTTTGCAATCGCCAGACTCAAAATATTCCCATGGCAGTTAGCAGCTCCATTCATTATCTGACAGAACATATAAGACCCAATCATGCAAAACAGGGCCATTATTGTGCTTGTCATATTAACCTTCTTCTGAGCTAAACGCTGTGCCGAGTCAAAAAAACGCTGCGTAAACATGACCTGCATCGCCCAGGATAACCCATGAAGGAACGAATAAAAAATTTGTAGCAGCAGTACCTTAAGTTCATATTGAAACATCAGATGTATCCCTTTGATACTATTATAAATGAAACCTTTTCCCTTCCTCATCGTAGAAACCCTCTCATTTTAAAAACATGTCTGTTTCTTATTCATACCACGATTTCTGACTGTCAAACATCTTATGATATAGTCCACCCTGAATCTTCATAAGTTTCTCATGACTGCCGGATTCAGCGATCCTTCCTCCATCCACAACAAAGATCTCATCAGATATCTTCGCGGCCCCGAGCCTGTGTGTGATATAGATCGTGAACCGGTTCTTATTGACTCTGTGAAACATTTCATACACCTGACTTTCCGCAACCGGATCAAGTGCGGCTGTTGGTTCATCGAGGATATTAATCTGTGCTTTTGAATAGAGAAGTCTGGCAATCGCAATTCTCTGCCACTGGCCACCCGAAATATCAACCCCATCCTCTTTTACCTTCCCCAGAGGAGTTTCCAGTCCCTCGTTCAACTCACGTACAAGCTCTTTTTGTCCCACCTGGGAAATGATATTTTCCACCTCTTCCTTATTAAAATTCATGTCCCGGCCTATCGTGATATTATCTTTCATCGAGATTTGATACGATGTAAAATCCTGGAAAAGCACAGATATGATTCCTTTAACCGCTGCATAGTCATACTTTCTGATACTGATTCTGTTTAACAAGATTTCTCCTTCATAATCATCATACAGACCGATGATTAATTTCATGATTGTAGATTTTCCCGCACCATTTACTCCCACAAAGGAATAGCTGTTGCCACTCTGCAGCAAAAAAGAACAATTTTTCAGCACATAGTTATCCGTACCGGGATATTTAAAACTCACATGATCAAATTCAAGTGAATCAAAAACAAAGTTCTCCCGGCGGGACGGCCTGACACAGGCATCTTCTTTTTCACTCAACGCAAAGAAGGAATTTAAATCTTTCAGGTATTCCTGAAGCCTCGAATACTCTCCCATGATTCCTGAAAGCCGCCATGACATCGCCTGAACAAGTCCGAAGAGTGCATTGACCAGAGCAATGAAAATTCCAATTGACATCTTTCCTGAACCGAGTGATGGCAGCAGAATCAAAACAATAACTGCAATAATGAGCAGTGTGACGATGGAACCGCTCTTCATATTTGCATATGTCTTTTTTTCTATTTTCGATTTAATCTGATAGGATTGGTTATAAAGATCGTCATAATCTCTCCGCAGACTCTCACTATATCCAAAAAGCTTTCGCTCATGTGCATATTCCCTCTCCGTAAGAACAGTTCCCAGGTAATCATAACGTCTTTGTATCTTCTTGGCTTCCTTTCCCATTTCATAATTCTTTTTTCCCGTTTTCATTGCGATTGCAAAAAGAGGGATGCTGACTGCAAGGATCACAATTCCACTGATAAAAGCTGAAGTCATAATAATTATTAAAAGGGAAACCGTACTGATAAGGATACTTACAGCTGACAATATATTGTCAAAACCTTTTGAAAAATCCTCAACAGGATCAGAACAAACTCTTTTTATAAGATCCTGGGTTTGGGCATCTTCCATATGTTTATATTCCAGAAGCGACCTCTTATTTAAAATCAGATCTTTAATTTTGACCGTCATCTTATTTTTTCCAGTCAGGCTGATTATGTTCACAATTGACGGCATAAGATTGACAAACAGTATGTATAAAACAATCATGACAATAGGGCGTATAATTTCAGAAGCATTCCTTTTCCCTCCAAAAATATCCATTGCACAGTCAATAAAATCAGCAAGTACAACCGTTTCATACGCAGGCATCAGTGCATTCGCAATCGTGTATACAATTGAAAATATTGTCTGGACCGGAATAAAATGCATTGGAAGCTTTATAAAATCAATGTTTTTATATATGAATTTCTTTTCCATAATCTTTGTTTCCCCCTCAATTAACGCCTCAACACCAAATGGCACCAGTCATTCTGATTCACCCGCTGCGCACCCAGGAATCCCGGAGTCAGATTCGACACTCCCCACAGCTATTAATCTGATAAAATATCATTTAAATCCATCAAAAGCAGTCTGTCATCTTTCAAAGCCTCGTTTATTACAGTATCAGTAAATCCGTTTTTAGAAAACAGGCAGTAGTATATCTTATCCTGCTTATGACCGAAAGCCTCTGCTTTCTTCTTCAAATCTTCATAGATTGCAAAATTCAGCTTTTCATTTCGCCACTTGCACTCACCAAAAATATAATCGTCATGATCTCTGGCAATCAGATCAACCTCAACTTGCCTATGAGTTTTCTTATCTGTTCCCCACCATCGTCCGATTTCAGTGAATAAAAGTGGTAATTCTCCTCTGCTATTCTTGTGTAGAAGATAGTCTCGGCAGATTCTTTCGAAAACTGTTCCCATATAATGATTATAGTCTGGTTTAACTCTTCTCTCCCATACAATTTCCTGCGCCCCTGTCTCTAGCAGAGTTTTGTTACGCAGCACATATCTGTACCAAAACCCAAACATTTGATCAGAAACCCTGTAAACTGCCTTTCGAGATGTACTTTTTCCCCCCAGGGGCACCTCTCGGTAAATAATCCCC
Organism: Eubacterium sp. UBA5416; assembly: GCA_002409525.1. Taxonomy (GTDB): domain Bacteria; phylum Bacillota; class Clostridia; order Lachnospirales; family Lachnospiraceae; genus Novisyntrophococcus. The sequence continues at coordinate 22,879 of DHNM01000001.1, forward strand.
AATTCACGCAGCGTCTTGATATACTTCAGACATTTCGCCGCATTTTCTCCGGTCTTTTGAGCGATTTCATTCGACTTTGATGCTCCCTGAGCAACAGCCTCAATAATTGCCGTATAAATCCCCGGTTCCTGTACTTCCTGTTGGAGTAGAAGTAAAGCTTCCTCATATAGATAACCAGTTGGCTGAAAAAAGGCGTTTATTATATTATCTTTTACCGTCTTATCCGGATCAATCTGACGTAGATACATAGCTGTTCCGCCAAAAGCCCCGTATAATTCAAGTTGTTCCTCTTTCGTAAAGTTCTGAAGGAATAGAGCACTTGTCTTATAATCAAATGTTTTCAATTTAAGCTGTGCCGTCCTTCTTCCAAACAATGGACTCTTTGATCCAAGCACTTCATTCTCCATAAATCCCATATAGCTGCCACAAAGGACAAGAAACAAGTTTCCCTCCTGAAGCTTATGGTCTATCAAATGCTGTAGAATAGACAGGAGTGAGGGATTGATATCAGCAAGATAAGGAAACTCATCCAAAACCAACACTAGAGGTTTCCTGATCTGACGCTCGTCAATATACAAAAATGCACTTTCCCAGGAACGAAATGACTGTAAGTTAGATTCTCCATAATGTAGGAAAACCTGCTCGGAAAACTTATCCAGATTATTTTTTTCATTACTCTGTTCAGCTGAATAAAATATTGAATCCTTATCTTTACAAAATTCTTTCAACAGTGTGGTCTTTCCCACTCGACGTCTTCCATAAAGAATGAATAAATGAAAGCGGTTCTCCTGATACATCCGATTCATATCAGAGAGTTCTTTTTCTCTTCCTATAAACATAAACCTCACCTCATAATTAACTTTTAAGTAATTTACTTTCAAGTTAATTATACGCCATTCTACATCTATTATTCAATATATATTAATCTTTTTTTCAGCAGACAATTTGCATATTTTCCCGTGGAATCCGATCCTCTCTTTTCTCACGCATACCACTTTTTCTGTGCCTCATACATCCTGGCATACTGTCCGTTTATATTCAGTAGTTCCTTATGACTCCCACTCTCTGCCACCCGGCCATCTTGAAACAAGAGTATATTATCTGCCCGCCTGGCGAATCCAAGACGATGTGAGATAAATAATACAGTGCGGTCACCCGAGAGCTGGTAAATCATTTCATATATTTTAATTTCCGAGATTGGATCCAGGTACGCTGTCGGTTCATCCAGAATCCAGATATCTGAGTCCTCTTTAGCAAGAAGACGCGCGATTGCGATGCGCTGCCACTGACCCTTGGACAATTCAATTCCGGAATCAAGCTGCCCAAGAGGAGTTTGGATTCCAAGTGGGAGTGATTCAATGAAAGTATCCATTCCCACCTGCTTAAGCAGAGACCAAATCTCTGCATCTGAGAAGTCTTTCGCTGTGTTTCCCGCAGCGATATTCTCCCGTACTGTCATCTGATATTGAGCAAAATCCTGTATTACACAGGAAACACAGGGATGAAAGAATGATGACTGACTATTATCTGTGATACTGCCAGAGTATTCATGTACTAGATTACATAATATATTTGTAAATGTTGTCTTTCCACTTCCATTCAATCCCACAACCGCTATCTTCTGTCCTTTTTTCAGAGACAGGGTCAGTCCATCCAACGCTTTCCGACGGGACTGCGGATAAGAATAACTGATGTTCCGAAATTCAACATCCGTAAAATCTGCCGAGGGCAGATCGACTGGATCTTCCTTGTAATTTATCACCTGAACCCATGTATTAAAAAACCTTTGATTGACATGATCCCTTGTGATATTGTTTTGCACCTGAAGGCAAGTGTCGATGATCTGGTTCAGCAGCCCATTCGCCATAATCAAAAAGCCTATTTCGTGCCTGCCATGCATCACCTCAATGCCAATGACAATCATCATCAGTATATAAGGAATATTAAAAAGAAGCCTTGCTGTCTGTAACGTGATCTCATGTTTACGGAATATTTTGAGTTTTATATTAAATTCCGAATTAAAACATTCTTCCCATCGGGATGTGGCAAAGTCAAACAGCCTTAAAAAACGAAATTCCTGATGTGAAACTTTATCCCCGCTCATCTCGAAATAGTAATTTTCTTTCTGTGCATAGGGCTGAACATTCTTCCAGTATTCCTGCAGCTGTGAAAACATGTTTCCGGCCAGGACCAGATTAAATACAACCACCAGAAGAATATAGACCGGAATCACAAGAAGGTTGATCTGTAACAAATAGTATCCGAATACAACAACCGCCGGTACAACAGCCACATAAGAGAAGATACTATCCACGAACTCCAGTATTGCCTGATTCGTATGCTGGCGAACTTCGAATATCTGAGAAAACGTCTCATGGCTCTCATAGTATTCCCAGCCGATATGGGACAGCTTTTCATTCAGCTCACGCCGAAATAGATGATTGACATCCAGCGTCAGACGATTTTTTAGATTCTTTTCTACAACTGCCAATCCTGAAAAAAGCAAAAGGATCAGAGAATAGAGGACAACCGTTATTGCTGTCTTATGAAATGATGTGTTTCCGATGACCAGATGGTGCGCTGCATTGACCACATACTCTGTAAAGCTAAGCGAAACATATACGCTGGTTCCGTTTAAGATCGTCAAAAACATAAGCCCCACATAAGCCCCGGGATTCGCTCTCCATGCATAAGAATTCGCATGGTTTAGAGCTTCTCGAGTCTTCTGATTTGATACAGTCACTTTTCGCTGTTTTTTTGCTCTCATCAAACTTCCCCTTCCTCGTAAAGCTGTTTCTGGGATTCATAAAGCTGACTATACATTCCTCCCTGTTTTAAGAGCTCCTCGTGAGTACCCTGTTCCACAAGCTTTCCCTGATCCATCATACAGATTCTGTCACTCAGCCGGGCGAATCCGATACGGTGGGAAATTAAAACAGCCGTCTGTCCTTTGATCATCTCCCGGAAATCATTTAGCATCTCCATCTCACGAATGGGATCAATCGAGGCCGTCGGTTCATCCAAGATCAGCAGAGGTGGGTTGCCCATATAAGCCCGTGACAAGATGATCCGCTGCCATTGTCCTCCGGACAGATCCTGACCCGATTTATCATATTCTTTACCCAGAAGGGTCTTGTCTCCTTCGGGGAGATCTGCAATCAGGTCCTCCAGTTTTCCCTTTTTGTATGCCTCGAAAACCGCGTCTTCATCCTCCTGTCGTTCGACCATTCCCACTGCAACATTATGATAAAGCGAGATGGAATACCTTGTAAAATCCTGAAAAGCAACCCCAAACTCAGGATACAGCATCTCACGATCCATTTCGGAATAATCTTTTCCGTTCAGTAAAACCTGTCCATCATAGTCTTCCAGCAGGCCACACATAATCTTGGACAAAGTACTCTTTCCACTACCATTGTATCCCAGTATCGCCACAACTTCTCCTTTATGAATAGAGAAATCTACGTTGTCCACCGCTTTCCCGCTCTCAGCCGGGTAGGAATAAGAAACACCGCGCATTTCTAAGGAATCAAAGCCCTTTTGCTCCGAAACGTAATCAGACCTTTTTGGCTTTTTCCCGGAAGTGATAAGCCTGTCATACCTTTGAATGTATTTATAATTCTGCATGACATCCGAAGATAAGATCTCCACAATACTGGAAATCCCCCATGAAAGTCTCCACATGATTCGGTACATCAGTACAAAGTCACCAACTCCAAGCCGTCCATTCACAGTCTCATAGAGAAAAAAGATAATCATTCCACCGGAGAGCAACTGCTCCAAAGCCGAAGGAACATTCATCAGAAAATTAGACTTACATTCAAAATCATAACTTTTCTTTGAAAAAAGTGTGTAACTCTTATCCCATTTTTTCAAAATGAAATCCTGCAGTTTAAAGATTCGCAGCTCTTTTGCATGAGTCCTGTCAGAAAGCAGGCTTTCATAGTACTCGGCACGCCGCTCATCGTTTGTGTTTGATGAATCTAATGCAACCCGCCGATTGACGGTAATAGAATTGACTACGACTGTCAGAATAGACAGCGCCGCAACCACCAACAGCATAAAAGGGCTAAAATAAGAGATCGCCGCAATGGTGACTGCCAGGCTTGCAAGTGCAGAAAACAGCTTTCCAAATACAGTAACTGCAGCCTGATATGTATTGCTGATATTTTTCTGAACAAAAGTATATTCATTATAAAATTCACTGTCATAATAAGAGTCCTGCTTTTCATCATACGCTCGCTTCATAAATCGTTTCGTAAAAATCTTTGTCGCATTCTTTGTATAAAGCGATGTAATCATATTGTCCAGGTTCCCGGTATTTCCTCCGAGCATCATCGCAACAAAGAAAAAAAGAAATGGCACTACGACATCCCATTCTGACTTCGCAGTCAGAATAGAATCTGTGGCATATTTCAGAGAGAGATCCATACAAAACTGCAGCAGACGATAAATAACAAGGAATCCCATTCCCAGCAGTGTAAAAAAAGGTGAAGCACAAAACGTTATCTTAATATATTTCCATATTGTTTTCAGCAAATGACTGCCTCCCGTTTATCCTACGTTTTAAGTATTTTTTTCCTCATCCCCAGCCGGAATTTCTCAACGCTCTGTGAATCATTTTTGAAAATGTCCCATTTATTCCAATTTCCTTGTTGACAACAAGCCTCTAGCCCTTAGAAACCCAGAAGATGCCCAGATGCCAATAAATAAGGTGAAACAGCCATCTGGGGCACAAGCATATCTAAGGGCTCACTCATTATCAACAAGCTTTCTCGGCATAAACGGGACATTTGGGACATTTTCATTTGGGGTAAAGTAGGACATTTTCATTTGTGCTTCACACATCCCCAGCCGGAATTTCTCAACGCTCTTGACACATTCCCTTTCCGGTGCTAAGATACAGTTATGTATAAATTCCATATCAGCATTCTGAGTGCATCACGACGTAGTGGTGAAAAGGGAATCTGGGTGTAAATCCCAAGCGATCCGGTCACTGTAATCAGAGAGCAAGGCGCAAGATCCATTGTACTTCTGTATGAGAAGGAGCGTCTGGCGTTGATCTGTAAGCCAGGAAACCTGCTCAGTCTGTCAAAGGTTGAAGCTTCCGAGCAAAGTTTTCCATCTATCCATTCGATATGGAATACCCGATCAGGACGGTTAATCCTGAGCGGGACCCTTGGAGCGGAATTTATGCATTGCATGAAACGGCAGGGTCAATATCTCCACTGTTCATGCACCTGTATATTCCTGATCACTTCCTCCGCAAATTAGTGGTTTGGGGTTTCCGCTTGCAGTGTGTATGGCAGTGAAGCTATTCCCCGATATGAAAATTTCAAGAGCCTGCAAAGGCTCTTTTTTACTGCTATGCGTACTGACTGTTATATAGCTTCGCGTAAAATCCGTCCTGTTTCAGGAGTTCTTCGTGAGTGCCCTGTTCTATGACATCTCCGTCTTTGACTACCAGGATCTTGTCGGCATTTTTGATTGTGGACAAGCGGTGCGCAACGACAAAGCTGGTACGGTTTTTCATCAGACGGGACATCGCCTCCTGGATCTTGATCTCGGTCCGTGAGTCTACGTTCGATGTCGCTTCATCGAGGATCAGCATCCGGCTCTTCGGCAGCATGGCACGCGCTATGGTGATCAGCTGTTTCTGCCCTTTCGATATATTGACACCGTCATCGGATAGCATGGTTTCATATCCGTCCGGCAGACGTTCTATATAAGAGTGGATTCTCGCAGCTTTTGCGGCAGCAATGACCTCATCCATCGTCGCGTCTTCATTTCCGTAAATGATGTTATCCAGTATCGTTCCATAAAAAAGCCAGGTATCCTGAAGCACCATCGTATAATTCCCGCGCAGGCTATTTCTTGTCATTTCACGAATTTCATTTCCGTCGATGGAGATCTCCCCGCCATTTACATCATAAAAGCGCATCAGCAGATTAATAATCGTGGTTTTTCCGGCTCCCGTAGGCCCCACAACAGCCACCGTCTGGCCGGGCCTGGCATCGATAGAAAGGTCATGAAGTATAATCTCTCCGGGATCATATCCAAACCTGACGTTGTCAAGCTCCACTTCGCCTCTGGCATCCGAAAGTTCCTTCGCATCCGGACGGTCTGCTTTTTCGGGCTCCTCGTCGATAATACGGAAGATCCGCTCAGCTGCTGTAAATGTCGACTGGAATTCACTGATGATATTGGCAAATTCGTTGATCGGCCCGGTGAATCTTCTGGAGTACATCACGAACTGGGTGACCCCGCCAATCGTGAGAAACCAGACGGATCCTGCGGGAACAGTATTACTCTGTGATAAGAGATACAAGATTCCCCCAAATATCATAATTAATGAAAGCGACAGGTTATTGATAAAGTTGACTGTCGGGCCAATCATAGCGCCGTAATATTCAGCGTCATAATAGGCATCAACCGCTTCTTTATTTTTAGTATCAAATCTGCCTGTGATTACTTTTGCCCTGTCGTACACCCCGATTGTCTTCGCACCGGAGAGCATCTCTTCTGCATATCCGTTCAGCTCGCCGAGTTTGCGCGAACGCTTCCGAAACAGTGGATGTATCTTTTTTGCCTTTACACGGGTAAAGATAATAGAAATCGGCACTGTGACGGCGAATACCAGAATCAGAGGCCTTGAAATGCAGATCATAAAGTATAATGCCGCGAAAACGGTATATACGCTGGCAAGTATCTGTACCAGATCAGAGGAAAGTGTTTCATTTACCGTATCAATATCGTAAGAAATACGACTAATGATATCACCGGTCGTATGGGTGTCAAAGTAGGAAATCGGAAGAGTTGTGAGATTCTCAAACAGCTCTTTTCTCATACGATAAGTGATTTTCTGACTCAGGTTTACCATGCAGTAGTTTAGCAGAAATGCAAGTAAAGCCGAAACCGCATAACAGATAAGCATTTTCCAGAAGTTGGTCATCACGATATCCATCTGGACACCTCTCTCATCTGAGATTGCATCGATTGCATCCCCAAGAAAACGCGGTCCTAAAAGTGCAAGATAATTTGATGAGACAGCCAGAACGACTGACATGAGAGCAAACTGCCACTGATCCAGCATATATCCGATCAGACGCCTTAGAATATGTGACTTCCCGTCTTTATGTTCTGTTTTCTCATTCAATAAAACTGCCTCCCATCTGTGATTCACTGATCTCACGGTAAACCCCGCATGTTTTCACCAGATGTTCATGATCTCCAAGCCCCAGAATCTTTCCCTCCTCCAGAACAAGGATCTGCTCACAGTTCTTAACCGAACTGACTCTCTGCGCCACGATCACCTGTGTTGCCTGACTGTGATGTCTGGCAATTGCCTGTCTAAGTGCGGCATCTGTCTTATAGTCCAAAGCCGAGGATGAATCATCTAAAATCAGAATATCCGGTTCTGCCGCAAGCGCCCGTGCTATCAGAATTCTCTGTTTCTGCCCTCCTGAAAGATTTGTTGCCTTCTGATTTAATACATGTGCATACCCTTCCGGAAAGGACATAATAAAATCATCCGCCTGTGCGATTTTTGCGGCACGGACAACGTTCTCGTGAGGAATATCGCGTCCAAAGCTGATATTCTCCTCAATTGTATCGGAATACAGGAAATCATTCTGCATGGCAATGCCGAAGATATGATGCAGCTCCTCTTCCGGTATTGTGCGGATATCGTGTCCTCCGATCCGTACAGTACCTGAGTCCACATCATAGAGACGCATAATCAGATTAATCAGGGTCGTCTTTCCACTTCCGGTAGCACCGATGATTCCAAGGGAAGAACCCCTGGGAAGGGAAAATGATATATTCTTCAGTGTGTCTTTACTGTTGGGATATGAAAAAGAGACCTCATCAAAAACAAGATACCCCCCTTCCTCTACAGGAGGACATTCCCTCTCAGAAAGCGGTAAAAGATCCTTCGGAGCATTCAAAACCTGTTCAATTCGAATGGCCGACGCGGAGAACTTTGTATACATCATAAACATACGGGTGACAGAGATCAGTGCCGTGGAAATCATCGTAAAATACTGCGTGAAAGCTACGATTTTCCCCGGCTCCGTCTGACGTCCCATCACCCGATAGGCTCCGAGCAGCACCACAAAGACAATGCCAAGATTCATCAGCAGGTCCATGACAGGATTTGCCGATCCCATGACGAGACCGGCTTTTTTCTCTGCGTATACTAATTTCTGATTGACATCATCATATCTCTGATGTTCTTTTTTCACTTTGGAAAGTGCCTTGATCACACGGATTCCCTGGGAATCCTCCCGAACAACGCGGATCATGTTATCTCCGGCTTTCTGTACACCCGTATAGAGCTTTACACCGATTTTCGAAACAAACAGGGTGACAAGAAAGATCGCCGGAAGGACTCCAAGCATGACAAGCGACAGATAGGAATCCATAATCATCGTCACGATCAGCCCGCCGATCAGCAAAATCGGAGCCCGCACACCCAGACGCTGAATTCTGTTGATAAAGTTCTGAAAATTATAGGTGTCCGTGGTGATCCTCGACTCAAGTGAGGGAATCGTAAATGTATCAATCTGATGTCCGGAAAGTGTCATTGTCCGATAGAAAAGATCATGACGGACATTTTCCGTGCAGTCTCTCGAAACTCTTGACGCCATACGGTTCGCCTTGACATTGCAGATGAGTGCGAGCAGCGCAAAGAAGATCATCAGGCATCCCCACAGAACAATCATCTGGATCCGCCCGTCAAATTTTACAATTTCATCGAGTATGTAGCTTAGAATATAAGGCAGAGCCAGCTCAGACATCGTGCCGATCATCTTGATAAGAAGGCCGATCAGCATAATTCCCGCAAATGGTTTTACGTATCGATATAAAAATTTCATCATTATCCTTCCAAAAATCATTACACAGTTAGTTATATTTATTGTAGGGTGAAAGGATCGGTATGTCAATTACATAAAATAATTTAGTCCGCCTTTCGAATTCTCTGCCCTTTTCTGTATACTCCCGCAATAAACAAAAGGTTCAAAAGCAGCGTAATGATACAGAGCCAGAAGCCGGGTACTTTCGGCTGTATACCTATGATAAAAAGGCAGAATACCGAAAGAACACAGCATAGAATTGATCCGGACAGATACGGTTTCGCCTGACTCATCACTAACTCATCGAGTTCTGTCAGGCCTTTGTCACTGTTCTCTTTCTTCTTCAAGACTTCCCTCCTTTACTCTCTTGTACAGTGAAAACGGGGGCAGTTCCGCGATCCGGTGACATGCCGCCATAGAAGATCCGTGTTTTTCCATCACAGGCTTCTTCTCCTTACAGATGTCTTTACAGTAAGGACACCGGTCATGAAAACGGCAGCCCGAGGGGATCCCTTCTGACGTCTCTTCCATCGTCTTAATACTGGTCTCTCTGGGCTGTCTTGCAATCCTCGGATCCGGAATCGGCACGGCATTCAAAAGTGCCCGCAGATAGGGATGCTGTGGATTTGACAACACTTTCTGGAGTTCTCCGGTTTCGACAATCTCTCCCAGGTACATCACTGCAATTCTGCCATTCTGCCCCACATAACGCGCGGTCGCCAGATCATGTGTGATGTAGGTAATGGCGATATTATCCTCCCGGTTCAGTCTCGCCAGAAGATTTAATACCGAGACGCGAAGAGATACATCAATCATAGAGACCGGCTCATCCGCGAGCAGCAGTTCCGGATTCATGGAAATGGCACGTGCGATCAGCATACGCTGTCTCTGTCCGCCGGAAAGCTGATGCGGATACT
>DHNM01000001.1:32901-51968 GCA_002409525.1 Eubacterium sp. UBA5416
AAAATGAGAGACTTTTTCTTCCACATTTTTCTTATTTGCATATTTTTTGATCACAAGCGGATCGCCAAGCGTCTTGATCATCCTCCGCATCGGATTTAAAGAGGCATAGGAATCCTGCTGTACCATCTGTATCCTGCTTCGGTATTCTTCTCTCTGCCCCTGATTCATCTTTGGAACTTCTGTGCCTTTAAAATACACCTTTCCTTCCGTCGGCTGAACAATCCCGGCGATCACATTCGCCATGGTGGTTTTCCCGCTCCCGCTTTCACCCACCAGCACAACGACTTCTCCGGGATAGATGGACAGATTAATATCATGCAGTGCATTGACATAATCTGCTTTCCTGAACAATCCGGTCTTTTTCTTGAAATTGACCTCCACATGAGAAAGTTCTACAACCGGTGTTTTCACTGACGATGTTCTCTCTGACGATGTTGTTTTTTCCTCTGATACTGCTTTCGCCATCACTGTCCCTCCTTCCCGGCAAAATCGGCTCTGTGGCAGGCCGCCAGATGTTCTTTTCCAATGAGCTCAGGTTCTGGCTCTTCTGTTCGACACCGCTCTTCACAATATGGACATCTGTCAGCGAAGATGCATCCCTTATGCGTCTTCATGAGATCCGGAGCAGAGCCCGGGATTGCCACGCGCTCCTTCAGCTCTCCCACCAGAGAAGGTGCCGCTTTGATTAGCATCTGCGTATAGGGGTGCACCGGTTTTTCAAACATAGTAAAGATATCACCCATCTCGACAATCCGTCCGCCGTACATCACAGCCATATAGTCACAGACTCTCGCCACGATTGCGATATCATGAGTGGAGAGCAGCATGGTATTCTCAGTCCGGTCATGCATCTGCCTGATCAGCGTAAATATGTAATCCTGTGTAATGACGTCGAGTGCCGTTGTCGGCTCATCGAGCAGAAGGATCGGCGGGTCGAGCAGCTGTGCAAAGGCAATCATCACGCGCTGTTTCATCCCACCGGAAAGCTCGTGGGGATAAGACCGCAAAATCCGTTCCGGCTCCAGCTTCACCTGCTTTAACAGCCGTTTTGAGATTTCTTCCATCTCTTTATTACCCGCATTCTTCCGGTGAGCCAGTATAGTCTCTGCAAATTGTTCACGGATCGTCATCGAAGGATTCAGAGAGTTCTGAGCCGCCTGAAAAACCATGGCGACATCCCTCCACCGGTATTTGCGCAGCTTGTCATTCGATAATTTCACCACATCTTCATTCTCAAACCAGATTTTTCCCTGTGTGATTTCACCCGGCGTCGATACCGACCGCAGGATAGCACTTGTCAGCGTGGTTTTCCCACTGCCGCTTTCCCCTACAAGCCCTGTCATCTTATGTGCCGGAAGTTCAAAGTCCAGATGATAAATCGCGTGAAGATCCCCGCCGGATAATAAAAAGTCCACACACAGATCTTCTATTTTCAAACTGATCTCCCCGAATACCTCTGATTTCATCTTGTCTGCTGTCTGTTCAGTGACTGACATCTGGCTTTATCCTCCTTTTATTTTTTTTGGCACTCGCCGCAGAACGCAGTCTCGGATTCAGCGCCTCATCCAGTCCGTTTGCGAAAAAGATCAGAGACATCTGCAGGAGTACAAACGCAAACGTCGGGACCAGCATATTGAAGATTCCCGCCGTATTCATGCCGCTTGCCGCCTGTGAGGTGGCATTGGAGAGAATGATGGACCAGTGTGTGACATCATAGGGGGCCATCCCCAGCATCATCAGTGCCACACTGGATGCAATGGCGGCATTTGTGTTCAGCACGAATGTCGACGCAAGATATGAGGTCACATTCGGAAAAATCTCTTTGAAGATAATATACCACTGTGGCATGCCCATAATCCGGTCTATGAGGACAAACTCCCTCTGTTTCAGGGAAAGTATCGTCGAGCGGACATTCCTGGCCAGCTGTGCCCAGCTTAAAATTGCAAGAACCACCGCCAGCATCACTGTGCTTTTAATCGGAAAGACAACCGCGATGATCAGCTGAATCGGAAAAATCGGCACACTGATCAGAATCTGCGCCACCAGTGAGATTATCCGATCTACAATACCTCCCGCAAAACCGGCGAGGGCTCCCAAAAAGAAGCCCAGCGCCACGGTAAACAGGGATGCGAGAAGACCGATGTAGAGCACGGATTTCGTGCCGTGCACAATCTGCTGAAATAGATCATTTCCCACATAGTCCGTTCCGAGTGGATGCGAAAGGGAAGGCATCTGATACCGGTTGTTAAAATCTGTTCCCAGGTCCAGCGGTACAACCTTCGTCCCGACCGTCGCGATCAGGACAAAGACAGCGAGAATAATCATGCCCGCAAAAGCCTGCTTATTCTGATACATTGTCTTAAAAAATGATTTAATTGTGTTCATTACATCCCTCCTTATCAGTCCTCAGCCTTTACACGGGGATCCAGTTTCGGCAAAAGCAGGTCTACCACCAGACTCGCCGCCACTGTCGCGGTCGTCGTGATCAGAAGAATCCCCTGGCAGACTGTAAAGTCACGGTTACCAAGGGCCGCGCCGAGCTGTGATCCGATGCCCGGATAGGCAAAGGGCCCTTCCATGTAAGTCGCGCCTCCGAGCATCGATCCAAAACTGATGGCAAGGGAGGTATAAAGAGGAAGTGATGCATTCTTTTTCACATATTTATTCCTTATTCGTTTGCCGGAGATTCCTCTGGAGTAGGCGGCGGAGACATAATCCTCGGCCATCACGCTGACACAGCTTCCCTTCATGTTCATTACCCACGTATTAATCTGGGTACAGGTATAGGCGAACACCGGGAGCACCGCATGCCAGAGCATATCTCCGATAAAAGCAAGGTTAAATCCCGGCGTCAGATCCGAAGAATAGGCCCCCTGGATCGGAAACCACCTCAGTCCAAATGCAAAGATAGCCAGGACGAGTGTCGGCACAAGAGCCGGCGGAATTGCATTTACAATCGTTGTATATCCGGCAATCAGCGCACTCACTATGGATTTTCGTCTCCATGCCATGATACTGCCCAGCCATGTACCCAGAAGATAACTCAGTATGAGCGCAATGGACACCAGAAATAGGGTCCATGGCATGTAGTAACCGATAATGGAAGTGACTTTTACCGTGTAATTCGACATGGAATTCCCCATATCACCCCGCAGAAGAGCGCCATAATAGCGCTTCATCTGCGAAAGGATCGGTTCCTTCGGATCATAGTTATATCGGCTGACAACCAGTTTTCTGGCTTCCTCCAGTGGAATTCCTCTCTCGACTGCCATATCACGTGCCTTTGCAGTGAAGATATCACCCGGCATCAGACGGAACAGTACAAAGGTGAGAATAGAACAAAGTATAATAGTCAGGATAGCCATGCCGATCTTGTTTATATAGTATCGGGATTTCATTTGCCATCCTCCTTGTCTTCAGGTGGCTGCAGCATCCACATTTTACGAATATATCCGGACTGACCGACATTCAGGTTACGCACCTGGATATCATCCTCCTCGGTCTCGGCAATCGGCATCCATCGGTCATCCGTCAGTTTATCCAGCATGGGAAGCCCGGAGACATATTTCATATTTTCCCAGTAACCGGTTGTGTTCTGGAAGAAATTAATTCCGAACGCATTTTCATTTGCCGCCCAGATCATCCTCTCATAATGATCTTTATTCACCTCTTCATCGCTCTCACGCAGCATTCCCTGCGTCCATGCCCATGGATTAAACTTGTTCCCGTCCCAGTCTTCCAGTTCCAGGGTCGAAAGTTTACGGTTTTCATCAAACGGGAAGTTCATCTTCTTAAACATACCATTTCCCGCATCGAAGAATTCAGACAGGCTGAAGAACGGATGGGAAAATGTCCATGCGATATTCATCCAGTCGAAACTCAGATCAAACTGGTGCTCATCATCTGCTGCTTTGCCATACATGCTGCTGTCCATTGCTTTTACTTCACAGTCAATGCCGAACTGTTTAAACTGGTTAGCCAGTGCAGGTGCAATCAGCGTGGCAACATACCAGCCTTTATCGATTCCGATCACCATCTTCATCGGTTTCCCATCAGGGCTTAGCCAGTTGTCACCTTTTTTGGTACAGCCGATGCTTTCCAGAAGTTCTGCTGCTTTGTCGTGATCCGTGGAATACTTCGTCATCTTGTCAATAACTTCCGGACTCAGATATTTCTCAAGCATCGAAGGCGGAATCACCGTCGTAGAGTACGGATTCGTGTCGGACTGATAGGATCCGATATCCCGGATTGCCTCCCGGTCGACGATATAGTTCAGTGCCTGGCGGAATTCTTTCTTATCCAGCGGAACTCTCTTCGACTGTGTATTGAAATACATGCCCATACATGCCGGATCCTTCATCGGATAATAAATCACATTTTTATTGGAGGAGAGAACTTTCTCTGTCATGTCCTTCGGCAGCGTTCCGTCCATCGCATAAATATCCTCGTTCATCATCATATTGGCCTTGGTCTCACCCGTTGTCTTCTTAAGGATGATTTTGTCAAAGAGTTTGATATCTTTATTCCAGTAATACTTATTCGGAATCAGGGTCGCCTCGTTCATGGTATGTCCCAGAACATTTACATAAGGACCGGTTCCGATGACATAATGCTCTTTTTCCTCATGATGCGTGTACTGTTTATACACATCGTCAATCTTCGCGGCTGTCTTCGGATCGGCTGTCCGGTCTTTGCCCCAGGGTGCTTTCACGCCCTCATCAACCTGTTCCTGCGACAGGTCCGGAAGTTTGGCCCAGAGTTTACTCAGTTCATCGGCATATTTTCCATAGATATGATACGGGCATCTCGCATGGTGAATCTCTCTCGTGATCAGCATCGTCCGAAGCTGATCAGACGGAGCAGGCTCTCTCCAGACAAACTCAACCGTCAGATCATCCGGCGTCTCAACACTCTCGAGATATTCTACCGGGGTATTCGGGTTAATTGCATAAAAAGCCCAGATATCTTTACTCGTAAATGGTTCGCCGTCATTATATTTTACATTCGGGCGTAACTTGAAGATTGTCTTGTTCCCTTCATTCGTGTAACTTTCAGCCAGCTGCATCTGGATATCATCGGTTCCGCGCTGATATCTCATGAGCCCCTCATAGGCCAGATCCCCAAAGTTCCCGGTACCGGCCTCGGAATGCTGGTTTGCGATAAATGTCGCCGGGTCGGGAATTGACCCTTCGGTGATATAGACTTTCTCACCTTTTTTTATCTCTGTCTTGGTTGATGTCGCCGCTGTCGTCTCTTCCCCCGGAGGCGGGCCCCCGCATGCCGCAAGAGAGATAGACAGACAGGCTGTCATTAAGATGGAAATCAGCCTTTTTTTCATAAGATTATACCTCCTCCTTATGATGATACCGGCGTCAAAAACTCTTTGACCCGGTATCTCTAAATTGCTGCACCCCAAAGTGCCGCTACAATCTGTTAAACGATAAAACTCGCGTTAAAACCGAATTCGAAAGCTCTTGATCTCATAAGGTTTTATTTCAAATGACAATGTATTCGCTTCACTTTCCACATCTGTCTCTTCTTCTTCGATCAGATTACACTCACAGGCCGAATGTATCGGAGAATCAAATATTAATTTCGCATTGGTCAGAGCATTCTCACACTCATAAAGTCTTACAATCACACCGTCTCCGTCTTCAGCCTCTTTGATCGTCTCAAGTACTACATTTCTTACATCGACGGAAGCGTAAGAAAATCTGCTCTTTTTGGGACTTCCGGTGCATGCAAGGGCCGGCTGATTGAAGAAATATGCCTGTTTTACCGTACCGCTTTCCTTCCAGGTTTCGGCATGCGGATACAGGGAATAAGCAAAATGATGCATTTCCTGATCTGCCGTCGGATTTGGATCGGTCCCTGATTTAATCAGTGTGAGTCCGATCACGCCTTCCTTGATCGAGTGTCCGTACTTACAGTCATTTAAGAGACTCACCCCATAATGTCCCTCTGACAGGTCCCCCCACTTCTGTCCGCATGATTCAAACTGTGCTTTATCCCAGCTGGTATTGCTGTGTGTCTTGCGGGTCAGGTTTCCGTACTGAATCTCATAGGTTGCCTCATCCGTGTGAACATTTACCGGGAAATGTACCTTGAGAAGATGCTGATGCTCCCTCCAGTCTACCGTCGTCTCAAAATCCATCCTGCGGGAATCCGCATAAAAATGAATCTTCTGGCAGATCGTCGAGTTACTGACATGGCGCTCCTGATACAGAGTTGCACGTACCGGCCCCTTCTCGAGCCATTCTGTCTTAGTGAGGTCTGTGACATCCCAGAACTTCTCTGTGTAGTAGATATCGATATCCCAGTCGTCGAAGCTCATCGGTTTATCTTCATACATCCGGAAGAGATTTCCTTTCTCACCATCGCTTAACACTTCACGTCTGTTTTCCTTATCCCAGATACGCGTCATATACCCGTCTTCGTCGAATTGTATACAATAGTAAGGAGTCTCCACCCCGTTATCGCTGATCGTAATAGGGTTTGTCTTTTCAGCCGCAGTCTCGGCCGGCGCGAAAGTCTCATAGCCTTTCGAAGGCAGATGCCCTATATATGCAATCGCTCCGTCTTTCGTCTGCTGCACCTCATAAACCTCACCTCCGGAATCGCGGAGTGCATTTCCGGTAAACTCAGGAAGTACCACAAGATCATCACGGTCAAATCCGGTCGTGTTGAAGATCGTTACACCGCTGCCCTCTTCATCGAGAAGATTTTGAATTTTCTCTTCTGTCAGGGCGTGGATCTTCTCTTCCACCTGCTCATACTCCTGTCTGGACACCTCATATACTTCGTGGATCGCTGATCCCGGAAGAATATCATGGAACTGATTTTTCAGTATGATTCTCCACAGATCATCCAGTTCCCCGTGCGGATAATCCGCGGCTCCTTTTGCAAGGACACTGAGCAGTTCCAGATCCATCATATGTAATTCTGCTTTTCGATTGGAGCGTTTGTTACGCGCCATGGACGTATAAGTACCGCGGTGATACTCAAAATAAAGCTCTCCTTCCCACTTCGGCAGGCGTGGATTATCTTTTACGCGTTCCTCCAGTTCATCAAAGTAAGTACGTGAAAATGCCTGACGGACTTTCGGTATTCCTTCCACACCTTTCTCCATACGTTTGGAAGTTTCCAGCATATCACGGGTCGGGCCGCCGCCTCCGTCTCCATATCCATAGGAAATGAGAATATCGTTGTTAATATCTTTGTTCTGATAGCGGTGCCATCCGCCCAGGATTGCATCCGGGTGCAGCATGCCATTATAGGTGGTAAAGAAGTTATCCTCGCTCTGTCCGACACCTAAAGTCGTGATCAGATGCGTCAGAATCTCGGTCCCGTCAATTCCTTTCCACATAAAAGTGTCATATGGCATCTTATTAAACTGGTTCCATGCAAGTTTTGTAGTCATAAAGTACTTGATACCGCTCTTCTTCATGATCTGAGGAAGTGCTCCGGAATAGCCAAAGACATCGGGAAGCCACAGGATCTCGTTGTCCAGACCGAATTCTTCTTTGAAAAATCTCTTTCCATATAAGAACTGACGAGCCAGACTCTCTCCACTGGTCAGGTTGCAGTCGGCTTCGACCCACATGCCGCCTTCCGGCTCCCAGCGTTTGTCTTTGATCTTCTGTTTTACCTGCTCATAGGTATCAGGATACCTTTCTTTCAGGAACTGATATAACTGAGGCTGGCTGGACATAAACTGATAGCCGGGATATTCATCCATCAGTTTTAGAACTGTGGCAAAGCTGCGTGCCACCTTTTCCTGAGTCTGAGCCACCGTCCAAAGCCAGCCCACATCAATATGTGTGTGGCCGATGCAGGTCGCAATCACCTCATCAGACCCGGCAAGATCGGTGTACAGAGCCTGATCCAGGAACTTCCGGGCTTCTTTTATACTATTGTAAAAATCTTCCGAATAAGGAGTCCGAAGATCCAGAAGGTTGACAGCATCATTGATAACTTTGATCAGATCTCTTTTTGACTTTCCGTCTTCTTCTAACCGTGGAAAAGCCTCGAGCGGAACTTTCATATCATAATATAATCCGGTGATCTCAGGATCAATCTCCCGCGCCTCTGCAATCATCTTGAGCTCCCCATATGGCCTGCCACTGTATGCCTGCAGCTCCAGAAGACAGCTTTCACCGGATGTGGCAGACTCACTTAAGAGTATGTCATTATGATTGCTGTCTACTCCCTGAAGAGGAGTTTTGTCTTTAAACAGCAGAAACTGTGGGTCCCCGTCTGCCCATCCTTCAATCTTTGTATTGATATGTAGCCAGAGAGGTTTCTGATCAAATTCATCCGGCACTGTGAATTCACACCGGAACCAGTAGTGCTCATCCGGTCCGTACCAATACATCCTGTCACTGTCAAACCCTTCAAATCCGGTCTCATCAGCTTCAGCATCCTCCGGGTGAATGAAGAATCCCATCTTGTATTCCCATCCGTCGATCTTTTTTCTCTGCTTTACTGCAAGTCTTTTCAGTTCATTACATATAACTCCTGCACGTCTGTCTAAAAAATCCATATAGCCCTCCTGTAATCATGTTTATCATACCATAGTGGCGCTTAAAATGTATACTCTATAACAATATACTATTTTATCAGGCATGTGTAGTTTATTGCCTATTGATATTATATGCCTTCTTGATTTTAATTACAACCAACAAATTATATAATATTGGCTATGTCTTTTTGTCGTAAATATACAGAGGATAATAATGTGTGGTCTTTTCCCGTCTTTTTTCGCTATTGATATATCATTCAAAAAGACAGGCCTGTAAGATTACAGTCCTGCCTTTTTAAATATCCTATTCAATTTTCTGTAGCGGCTTTATTTGTTTTTCTTCTTTCCCAGGCGAATCTCTTCCATAGAATCCATCAGATCTTTCGGAAGATGGTCAAACAGGTAATCCTTACTGTGCGGCTGCCGATTCAGATAAGTACCGGCAATCTCGATATTCGCATCCTGAACCTCTTCCTTAAATTCTTTTGCAGACATGCGGATTGCCCCCTGCCCCATAATGATGATCTGCTCTAAGGCATCCGAAGTCGCAACCGTCAGATTATATCTGTGATCAATTCTGTGCACCGCTTTCTCAATGTACTGGTCAGCGGTCTCTGCCTCCTTTGTATATACCACGTAAATGTTGTGATACTTCATCGTTTGCCCCGTATTTCCCTCCACCTTATAGGCATCCAGAACCAGAATCAGCGTATTATTCTTATAGCCCTGATAGTTGGAAAGGATGTCCATCAGCTTCGATCTCGCCGCACCCAGATCATAGGCGGCAAGGTCTCTTAGCTCTTCCCAGGAAAAGATAATATTATATCCATCCACCAGCAGATACTCCTGCCGCCCGCTATCTTCTTTCACACGGTTTTTCTCTGTTTTTTCTTTCTCTGCCGCACGCACGGTTTTTGCATTTCTGTTCTTCTTTCTCTCGGCCGTGCCATACGTCCGCTCGAAGATCTCTTTCAGCTCCTTATCCAGTTCCGAACTCTTTCCGATTTCTCCGTTCCCCGGGGATTTCCCATACTCTTGCTTGTTCCCGCGATTTCCTGTCTGCATATCCGTCGTATAATTCTCCTGCTCACCTGGCCGGCCACATCTTATATCATCTGTCTTGATATGCATATAATCGCGCACCTGATTCCACGGAACCGGGAAGCCGGAACCATGAGCACAAAATACAGAGGAAGCGGGATTATCCTGATCATGATTCGGATCATAACCGATTTTTTCAATCACTTCATCCGCATTATGGCAGCGCTTATATCCTTTCACAGAGCAAAACAGCCTGCCTCTTCCCCTTGTATATGCCGTCACTTCTCTCTGATAATTTTGCATGGTGCTCACCGGTACCTCGCCGGTGAGAAAGGAATATTCACCCTGCGTCCCCGGCTCCGAAAAGCTGCCGCCCATTCTCTGTATATCCGAAATTCCTCTGCCCAGCATATCCGAGGGAATCTCTAATCGGTATTCATAATATGGTTCCAGCAGAACGGATTTTGCCTGCATCAGCCCCTGACGCACCGCACGGTACGTCGCCTGCCGGAAGTCTCCGCCTTCCGTGTGTTTGATATGTGCACGCCCGGTCAGCAGAGTCATCTTCATGTCGGTAATCTTGGAACCCGTCAGTACGCCCCGATGATTTTTCTCCTTAAGATGAGTCAAAATCAGTTTCTGCCAGTTTTTATCCAGGATATCCTCACTGCAGGCGCTCGAATATACGAGGCCGCTTCCGGGTTCGCCCGGCTCCATCAGAAGATGTACCTCGGCATAATGTCTCAGAGGCTCAAAGTGCCCGACGCCTTCCACTGTGTTCTCAATGGTCTCTTTGTATACGATATTTCCAGATCCAAAGCCGGCAGTTACACCGAATCTCTCCTGAATCAGATCTTTTAAAATTTCGATCTGCACTTCTCCCATCACCTGCGCGTGAATCTCCTGCAGTTCTTCATCCCAGACAATGTGAAGCAGCGGCTCCTCTTCCTCCAGATCGCGCAGATTTCGCAGCATTTGATGCTGATCCGTTCCCTCCGGAAACAGAATCCGGTAAGTCAGAACCGGTTCCAGCATGGGGAGTTCTCCGCTTTCCCTTTCACATCCAAGCCCCTGACCGGAATAGGTGCTGCTAAGTCCTGTGACAGCACAGACTGTTCCCGCGGGTACTTCTTTTTCCATCCGATAAGCGGAACCGGAATAGAGACGGATCTGATCCGCTTTTTCCTCCCAAATGGCCTCTTCATCAAAATCTCCGTCAGAGCCAGTCGGCCGGTTGGTCAGCGGCATCTTCACCTTCAGACTGCCCCCTGTCACTTTCAGGTGTGTCAGCCTGGTGCCTGAATCGTCTCTGCTGATCTTATATACACGGGCTCCAAATTCTTCGGGATAGGACGGAGCCTGCGTATAGTTTTCGATTCCATCCAGCAAATCCCGAATGCCTTCTGTCTTAAGGGCAGAACCAAAACAGCAGGGAAAGACTTTCCGCTTCGCGATCAGCCCGGTAATCTTTGCTTTGGATATATTTCCTTTGGTCAGATACTCGTCCAAAGTTTTCTCATCACACGTTGCAAGGCTTTCCAAAAACTCTTTCTGACTCGGACATCCTGTAAAATCCAGGCATCTCTCGTCAAGCCTTCTCTGGATTTCTTCCATGAGCAGGCCGCGGTCTGTCCCCGGCTGGTCCATCTTATTGATAAACAAAAAGGTCGGGATCTGATATTTTTTCAGAAGCTTCCAGAGCGTTTCCACATGTCCCTGTACGCCGTCGGCCCCGCTTATCACTAATATGGCATAATCCAAAACCTGCAGTGTGCGCTCCATTTCCGCAGAAAAATCCACATGTCCCGGAGTGTCCAGTAGTGTCACTTCCTTATCGCCAAGAGCAAATTCCGCCTGCTTGGAGAATATGGTGATTCCCCTGTTTTTCTCCAATTCATATGTGTCTAAAAAAGCATCCCTGTGATCAACCCTGCCCAGTTTTCTGATACTTCCGGTCAGATAAAGCATGCTTTCTGCCAGTGTCGTTTTCCCGGCATCCACATGAGCCAGTATGCCAATCACCAGTTTCTTTGTATTTTCAATCATATCTCATCATCCATTCGTAGTCGTTAACATAAGAATACCACGAATCGGTGAGTGATGGCAAGTTGTGCCCTGAGCAGCCACAGTTTTTTGAGATAGAACACACGCTTAGGTTAATACAAGATTCTTCGTAGCGATTCCCATGGCAGCTGTGTCATGTGTAACAATAATAATCATATGGGTTTTAGCAATGCTTTTAATCAGCAGCAGTAAATCATCCCTGTTTTCCTGATCCAGCGAGGCTGTCGGTTCATCCAAAACTAATATCTCAGCTTTTTTGTAAAGAGCCCGCGCGATGGAAATCCTTTGTCTTTGTCCCCCTGAAATGGTTTCATTGGAACTGTTAACGACTGTATTTTGTTTTTGATGTAAGGATTCCACCCAGCCCTGAAGGTTGACACTTTCCAGAATACGGGTGATGGTACCGCTGTCGTTATTTTCATCAAAGGATGAAATATTCTGGGTAATGGTACCGGTTATTAATTGGGAGTTCTGATCTACATATGCGACATTGTTCCTTAATAGTGCAATATCTGCCTTCTCCTGATTGATTCTGATCTCTCCGCTGTTTTGGCTGTAAATTCCGGCTATTATTTTTGATAACGTGCTTTTCCCGGCTCCTATATTTCCGGTTATCACTAAGATATCGCCCTTTTCCAGATCAAAATTGATATCATTAAGGACCATACTGTCATTGCTATAGGAAAATCCCAGATGAGTGGCTGCAAGCTGATTAATTTCCTGCGGCAGGGTCTTTATTACCGTTTCTTTTTCACTGTTTTGCAGTTCCTCATAGCGCTTTGCACTGATTCCTACCTTGATGAAAGAAATGGAAGACTGGTAGATCGACATACAGGTATCACCGATAAAACTGGTCATATTGATTAAAGATATAATGGTTCCTACGTCAAGCTTAATGACAACTAAACCAAGGATGATAACAAGCACCTCCCTTAGGGTATTACAGGTAAACATGATAAGCTGGCACAGGTAATCTATTTTTTCATTCTTTTTCTCAAGTACCTTCCGTTCCTCTGTTATCTTTTTGTAGTCCTGATATAGCTTCCTTGAGTTTTTTAAGAAGCCCAGCATGGGAATCATTCTATGTATGCCCAGCAACAGGTCTGTTCCCCTGTCATTTGCAGATACCAGCTGTTCTTCTATTTTGTATTTCTTTTTCATCAATACAATAGCAACGGCAGACAGCAAACTTAGCAGCATCACTGTAAGATAGATGACCGGACTAATAGACAGGATTACAATGCTCATAGTGATGAATATAACGATTACCTGGACAAAATCCCGGAACTGATTCAACAGGAAGTTTACAATATGATCAACATCTGTTGTGATGTTTGATGTCAGCTTTCCTTTACCGGTTCTGTCTTTCATATCCATCTTACTGTAGATGAAAGCTTTCGCAACCTCTGTACGTATTGTGGCTCCTGCCGCCAGGGTTGCCTTATTCGCATAATGTGCGCCAAAGTAATAAATAAGTAAGGATAGAAACAGCAACCCGGTTAAAATAAGAGAATCATTGATGTAAGACCGGTCTCCATATATAATAAAGTTAGTCATACAGGTTGCTATAAAAGACGCAGAGATTGCAGAAATGCTTATACCAATTGATAAGACAATATTTAAAAGGATAATCGCTTTCTTATCTTTGATTACAGCGAATAAAGTACGCACACTTTTCATTCTTTTACTCCATTTCTAAACTATTTTACCTGTCATGGGCAGAAGTTTCTGTATTCTTACGGACGGAAGTTTTTTCATGACAGGTTAATAATATTTCCGGCACTTTGAATGATCTCCTGATCATGTGTTGAGATAATTACCATGGATCGTTTCGATAATCTGTTAATCTCATTGATGAGTTTTTGCCTGTTCTGAACATTTAGAGATTTGGTTGGCTCATCCATTATAATGACAGGGGCATTGCAAAACAGCCCTCTAAGGATCCCTATTGTCTCCTTTTGCCCGCCGGAAAGCATATTGATATTACCTGCATCCTTCCAGAAATAATTATGATTCTGAAATACTTTTTCATATTCGACCTCCAGTCGCTCTTCCGTAATTGTTTCATCGGCTAACTGGCAATTATAAAAAGCCCCTTCGTTTTTTATGTAATACTCCTCCTGGGGTATATAAGATATCAGATGATGTAATTCCGAAATATCAATTTCCCTGCCGTCTGCAAAACAGTTACCACTCTTTACCGGCAGGATTCCCAATAATGTTTTGATTAAGGTACTCTTCCCTGATCCGCTTTCGCCTACCATGACATTAGGCACTCCCGGTACAAACTTACAGGTGATGCGTTTATGAAATTGATCTTTCCCATAACCAATTTCAACTTCTTTAAGACTTAGTTCTTCTTTTATCGGAATCTCTATCCCATGGGCAGCATCTTTTGTATCATCCTCTAATGCCATAACCCGGTCAAGAGAGGAAATTGCCGATTCAGACTGCTTTAGGACAGAAAGCTTTGTCATAACATTCATAACCTGCCTGGTAAGAAAAAAGAACATAAACATTGATATAATGCTGCTGCCAACATTCTTGCCGCTTAAGGTTGCTGAGATACAGGGGACCAATACCATGATTCCGCAATTGATGAATTGCTGCAATATTGTAATGATATTTTGATAGTCCAGCTTCTTAAGTTCCAAGCCAGCTATATTTTTTGAAATTCCGGCAATACCGGTTTCCATTTTTTTCTCCATAAAATAGCTTTTCACAATCTCAAGGCTGTCGTACACATTTTGAATAAAGGAAATTGACTTCTTCTCCTGTTCAAATACCTTTCTCTGTTTATCCGTCAGCGGCTTGCAGGCAACGTTAACAAGAAACATTGCAAGTATTAAGCCGATTTCAACAAGAAGCATGAGAAAGCTGACAGAAACCGTGATGTACACAGACCCTGCTGCAAATAAAATCAACGACATCATAATAGAGATACGTGCACTGATCCAATCTTTAGCTTTAGGAATATTTTTATTTATCTCCATATACTCATCTTGGGGAATTCCACAGGTCGCAGAAGCTTTGCCGGTCCATAGTTTATCAGCCAATGTATTTCTGACCCTTTCCTGTAGGCCAGCGTAGAAATAATTTGAAAATAAATTGCTAATAAAAGAAAGCAAAAGATTTACAGCAATAAATGCAGCCAGAAAACAGATTAAAAATAAATTTCCTTCCTGATCCACAAAGGAATTAATGACATTTTCCAGAACAGGATAATAAATAAAACTAAAAATCCCGGATAGAAAGGGAATAAAAAGTACAAAAAAAGCAAAATAGAGTTTTCGTGACTTGATGTATTTCTTAAAGTAATCCTCCATATTCATTCGCCCTTTTCTTTCATATTCAAAATTTTTTTAACGATGGAATTATCTGAAATACTATATTGTTTTCTGTAAACGAGATTATTAATCGCACAATTACCTTGAATGCAAATATTAAGTATTTTAAGGCTTTTAGCAAGCCCGTTAATTATTATTTCATCAGCTTGAACCATGCCCTTCCATTTTTCGTCTTCTATACACTACTTAATCGCACATATTGTTA
Source organism: Eubacterium sp. UBA5416 (assembly GCA_002409525.1). Lineage (GTDB taxonomy): Bacteria > Bacillota > Clostridia > Lachnospirales > Lachnospiraceae > Novisyntrophococcus. The sequence goes on from DHNM01000001.1 coordinate 48,080, forward strand.
CTTCTGACCGATTATAATACAACTGCCTAATCATAACCGTTTCGAACTTTCTGCCAAAAACCTTCCGAGCGATATTAATTCGTTTCATTGCTCCACTCTTAGGAAGCTTAAGTGTCATCAGACAGATACCCCCCCCCCGCAGTTGCTCACTCATCTCGCAGGTAATATCCACGGATTGATTCGTATCCATTTTCATGTCATTTACCATAATATCATATTGAGAAAAGGACTCGATCGTAGCAAACTTTTGGGCTGTCATCTGATAATGTTTAACATTCTTCAGTTTCAATACATCCTCACTTAAATCGGCAGGATCTACAGCATCTACAAGTACACCCTGTTGACTTAAATAGTGTGTCCATCCCCCCGGAGCAGCTCCAAGATCGAGAGCTCGCATCCCTTCTGAAATCTGTACATTGAAAACTTTACATGCCTCTTCGATTTTAAATTCAGATCTGCAAATAACATCATTCGATTTTGAATAAAACAGAACGCCCCCTGTCCAATCACTAACATTATCCTCTAAAAATGAAATTCCCATATATGCAGAATTGTCATAAACCGTTAGAGAAACCGATATCATTGCATCTTGAGGCGAAATGATATATCCTCTGTCCTGTAAAAAATCCGCCAATAAAGTTGTCAATTCCTTATTAGAATAATCCTTAGGAACTGCGGAATCTATTCTACACTGACATACTATTTTTTCTGATAGAGCCAACATCGGTAGCAGTTTTTCCAACATAGATGCATATGTATCAAAATCCGAACGCTTTCCACAAATGTCACTTTTGTACATAAACGGATGTATATGTAGTAAAAAAACAAAACTTTCTTTATGTATTTCCTCTACAGCCGTAGCATAATCATTCACATAAAAAGCTGCTGAAGACTTTCCTCTAATCTTCAATTCTATTCCATCGAGCCTTGAATTCATTTCATTGAACAATAATGGTTCATCCAAAGGCTTATAAGTTGCAATAAATCCAAGTGCATTGCAGTAATTTCTCTTGTCCATATTAAAGTGATTTAATTCCTTTCCTTTTAGCCAACTCTTTCGTCAATTTTATTGTAGTGATTACATGATACCATAAAACAGCTTGAATGGGGGTTTTTTTTTGAGATCTTTTGGGCAAAACTGCAAAAGTGTGTTACTGTTCACACCTCTCCAAAAAATCTTCGTTAAAGTGACAATTTTTTTCTTAAAATTCGGTTGATGTGGATACCTCAAATACGTTAGGAAAAAGAGTGGATAAGTCCTTATAGCCGGGTTATGCAGAGACAAAATGGAATCACAAAACTTCTGCATTCGCCAAATTGACCGTATAAACGGCTCACTCTTGACGAACTGCTTGATACCTTACAGACACAGATTACAAAGCAGAACAAAATCATAGACATGCGGGAAGAAACCATCCGCATCCTGGAAGAGCAGAATCGCCGTCTGCTTGACATGGTGAAAAAAGTCATTCATTCACAATAACGGGAGAGAAAACCTTTATGAACCCTTCTTTTGAATATATTAATCATCTTGAATACCAGCTAAAAGCATCCCGGGCAGAAGTCCGGGCATTTCGGCCTGGAAAAAAGCTTCTGGATATCCAGGAAAAGCAAAGGAAAGAAAGAGAAGCTCTTTTTGTTAAGGTGTACGGATCATTTCCCACTTACATTTGAATTTACTTCTGTTTTTCCATTTTTCCCACTATTCTATGCCATAAATGCTTTTCCAAGAAACTTCCATCTGTATTTTTCTCCATGTCTAAAAACATCTTGTATGGAACAGAAAATGATAGCATGTCAGCTTCGATCATTGGACGTATTGTAATATCAATCAAACCAACTGCTGCCTTTGGATTTTCTTTTTGCGCTTCTGCATAAGGAATAAGAAAAACAGACTGACACCCTGAACTAAATGGTATCATTACATTCTCAATTCCCGGTCTATAATAATTTGCTAGCACCGTAAGAGCTGATAATTGATTAGTATTAACATAAAACACAATTAGTTCAGGTTTTTCCTTAGTAGTATCAATTTGTGATAAAGGTTCTAATACAACATATTCATATGGAATATCAGTTATTGGCAGGCACTTAACAAAGTCTTCACCTAGCTCTGGATTTTTCATATATCCTTCCCCTTCAAACTTACCTTCTTTGCCAACTGTTAAAAAGTATTCAATTCCATTTGGATAATTAGGAAATTGTCCAAATCCAAAGCCGGCTTTACCTCCAGGACACATTGTTGTTTTACGCTCAAAAACTGATATCTTTCCTTTTGCTGCCGCAATAAATAATGGAATTATACAGCTCCATTGACCTTCTTTACTTTGAAGTGCCCCTTCTGGTTTTTCATTACTAAGTAAAACAGCTACTGGCTCATATTTTAATCTTAATTCTTTAGCTAAACGGCTTTCCATATCGTTTACCTCACTTTTTGTTGCTTCTTCTAGTGGTTCCGAGAACTTTCCGCAGATTACTGTCTTTCTTTTGATCCAGCATGACCGGATAAAGAGATCTCCGGTCGGAAACAATCAGCTATTTCTCCCAATTCGATTTTCCATATAAAAAGATACTTTTTATCATCATCTGCTGAGCCTGTGAATACTTTTTTGCTTTCGCAGATTTCTTCCCCTGTTTTGAAGATCCTATCTTGTATCTCGGCAATTGAATTACCGAGGATTAGGATGTATATTTTCCTATACCAAATGATTTTTTGAATTGATACTAATAATTAATCCCTCTATTTTTAAGCATCTTCTGTGCGCTTTCTAAAGAATCCTTACCTACTCTATTTTTTATTGGTGCAAACTCATATTCCCTGTCTACCTCATAAAAATAAACATCTTTTAATAAAGATACTTGATCTATAATTAAAGACTCGAATTTATAACATTCTCTGCTGATAAGATCATTCGTACCATTGGCAGATTTTAAAACATCTGCTTTTTTCGTAACCAGGTGCAAAGGCATAGACTTAATTAAATTATTTTGTAATAAGTAAGTAACATCGAAAAGATAATTTAATGTTACTCCATATGAATAAACTAGATTATTTTCTAAATCTGTTAATTCAGCTATAGCATTTGGCAATTCAAAATACTCAATAATACAATCAATGTTATTTATTCTGCAAATAGTACCAACTTTTTCATCTGGGCAGCTCTTTTTTACTACTTTTGCTCCCAATTTTTTACCGGAAGCTATCGTTGAACCTATAAAATTTAAATCAATAATATTTTGAAGAGCATTATCTACCGAAACAACTGATACCCATTTAATTCTGTCCATAAAGTATGGATATGTTGCTAGTAAATCCTTGAACCAATATCCATTCCCATTCGGTGAAGTTGCTATTTGGTCTTTCGAAGTTGCTTGTATGACAAATGATGAATCAAAGATGGAGTATCCCCTTGAGTAAAAAATTTAATTTTATCAGAAGGATATTCCCAATAATTACATCTTTTAAGTTTTTCTCTTGTTATGGAATCATTCATACTACTTGTCATTATAAAAACATAAGGCAGATAAGCTAGTTTAATACATTTTTGCATAATATGCTCCAAATGCAATTGGATTAAACATTTTTTATTAGCACCTTCCAATTCCATTATTCCTTTAGGGCCATTGTATCCAAGTCGTGTACCTAATCCTCCAGCCAAAATTACCACAGCGTAATATCCTTTTTTTATTAATGTTAATGCATACTCGCTTTTCTCATCAATATTCTTTTGGTTTCTAGCTGATATTTCATCGCAAAATGTAGGTTTTATCTCTCCATAACCTTTAATAGTATCAGCCTTATTTTTTATATCTAGATATTTTTCATGAAGAAAATTCAAATCATACGTGTCAACTTCATTTATTAATTGTTGAACCAAATCACGCATGC
>DHNM01000071.1 GCA_002409525.1 Eubacterium sp. UBA5416
GCCACCATAGCAATGATATAATCTCTTTCATGCAGTGTCTGCAGAATCTCTTTTGCTCCGGGAACTAAACCTGCATGAATGACTATCCCTTTTTCATCTCTCTGTTCTGTTCCTTCATCAACAATTGTGTCCCCGCTGTCGATAAAAATGATTGTTTTTTTATTCACACGCATCTTCTCCGTATTCTAATATTGTGTAAATTCCATTAATTCAACATGTTCATTATACATTTTTAGTCACATTTTTACTATGCGTTATTTGTTATAAATTCAAACAAAGTATTGCATAATTTGCTATGATACCAGGGTCAAAAGGTCCTGCGTTTCATGCTCACATGAAAAAGCACGACCTTGGGACCCGAACAAACATGAGAATATCAGAAACTAAGAAACGTGCTGTAAAGCAATTCAGACTTTACCGCACGTTTTAATAAATAAAATTATTCAAACATCTCCACATTCACTTCATTCGTGATAAATTGATACCGGACTTATATGCTTTTGTCTTTGATTTCAACCTTCATCCCTCCTCATAAGTGGCTGATATTTCCACGGTTCCCGAACATATCGGTCATTTTCCAGATATTCATACGTCTCAAATCTGTGTGTGTCATCTTCTTTTAGCACAAACATGCGGCAGCCATATAAGAAATCTTCCGCTCCATAGTTACCATATCCACTCTTTCTTCCATATCCCAGGATCAAACCGTAATAATCTCCCCAGAAAGAATTCACGTGATCATGGCCGAAGAAGAGACCTTTGGTATGCCCGTCTTTTACCATGGACAAACACTGGCCGGAATTGACAAGCGGAGATCCAAATCCGTCTCTCTTCACTCCAAAACACCTTTCAAATTTCCATACATCTTCAATCTCGGGAACCGGTATATGCTGAAATGCCAATACAGAAAAATCTTTTTGTCTTTCTTCCAGCTCCTTCATCTGATTCTCATACCACCGGATCTGGTTTGGTGTCACATAGGCATATCCGCCGATCTCTTCTATCGGATTATAATTTCCGGAATCAATTCCCGCAACAGCCCAGGGCATACCCCCATCGTTTCCGTAAATCGGAAGAATATGGCTGCCATAGCCGTCAATCGCTTCTCTGTCATCATAGCCGATGAAACCATCCATCTTCTCCAGCCTGGAAAACAGGGTTCTCTCATCACTGTTTTCTTCCACATCGTGATTGCCGAAGACATAACTCCATGGGATCTTCGACTCAACAAGCGGAGCCATCACTTTATCCAGATTCTTCAGATTATCCGGGCCATACACGGCGTCACCGGTCACCATAATAAAATCCGGTTTTTCTTTCTCAATACACTGACAGACAAGTGCCACACTCCTGTGATCTGTCTTATCATCATCTGTATAATGAATATCTGTAAGCTGCATCACCTTGAAAGTACCATCTTGTCTAAATTTTAAAGTCTTTTCCATCTTTCTCCTCTCCACCTGCTAAACAATTGATAACTTTGACTCATAAAACTATTATACCAGACATAAAACTTTCCCATAATGTACAAATCTTTTAAATTTACTGGATTTTTCTACGATAAAGCAGATACCCTGCCTTCACTCTCGAATCCGGCCCATGAAACGAGGTGGCCTTGAAATCGATCAAAGTACACCGCTGCGATTGTTTTATATCTCTTGACATACCTTCCTGTTCGAATTATTCTAAGTCTTAAGTATTACTGCGTTTATCATGAGAATGGAGATTATTTATGAACGATATGAAAACAGTCTATCATGTGGAGGGGAAACTGTCGAAGGATTTTGTGGGACAGATCTCTTACACTGTCTGCCTGGAGGAAACATATGAAGAGCTGGATATCGAATTCTCATTCGGTCCGCAGCACTTTTCACCGAAGGATATCACACCGGAATTAAAAGAGCGTCTTCTCGATTACCTGAAAAGAGAATATAGTCTCACGCCCTCATCGGAAGAAGAACTTGAAGACGCAATCTACGGTCAGATGAAGACTGAGATTCACACCATGGCAGCCTTGAACGATGAGTTTATCGGATGTATTCACCGACAGCTGACCACCAGGCATATGCATTTTACACCAAAAGAGGCAACGGAAGGCTGTATTCCCCAGCCGTGCATCGAGGGTGTCTTAAAAGTTACTGTTCTTGCATTTTCCGTGCTTCTCGACAATACCGGATACACGCTGACTGTAAAGGTTCGATAGGAGGACAGATATGTTTAAAAGACTGGAATTACATAATCATACAACGGAATCCGACGCATCCATCACCTGCCGGGAACTCGTCGATCTGATGCTAGACGATCACGTGGATGCTTTCGCTCTCACGGACCACAACACAATATCCGGACACGTGAAAATCGAAAAACTATTAAAAGAAAATCTTTTGCCTGTTCAGTTCATCCCGGGGATGGAATACACGACTTATTACGGCCATATTCTCTGCCTGAATTTACGAGAATATGTCCCCTGGGAAAATATCAACAAACATAAACCGGAACTTCTTTTCAACGCCGCACGTGAAAAAGGAGCACTGGTGGGAATTGCACATCCCTTTTCCTACGGATGGCCGTTTGCGCAGGGGTGTCGGTTTGTCATGACGATGAAGGATTATTCCTGCTGTGATTTCATCGAGATTTTTAATAATCCGGAGACCCTCCATGAGGTCAATGAACAGGCACTAAATCTCTGGGAATCACTGGTTCTGTCCGGTGAAAAACTTGCGGCTTCCTGCGGCATGGATCTACATGGCAGAGAGTCTTTTAAAAATCAGTATGCCACATTCATTGAGGGCAGAAAAGGTGGAGATGTATGTAACGAACTTTCCGATTCCATCCACACACAGAGAACATGGGTATCAAAGGGACCTCTGCTACTTGCGAAAGTCAAAGATGGAACGATACGATTCTCTGTGCGGCAGACACAAAAAAACGGATACCCGTCCCTTCCGGAAAATGAATATATCATAACTCTGACCTCTGCTCGAAAAGAGATTACATGCAGAGCAAAAGACATAATTTCATCCGGTGAATTCGGCAGCGACCGCATACTCATTCCAAAACTTTATGAAGGAGAAAAAACTCTGGAAAATCTTGTCTGTGTAAGTCCGATTTTACGATCATAAGAATCAGCGAAACAGACGACCATTGGTTTTTTCCCGGAAGCTTAGCGGAGTTACTCCGGTATGCTTTTTAAAGACACGAAAGAAGTACTGGCTGTCCTCATATCCGACTCTCCTGGCGATATCTGCTACACTAAGCGTTGTATCTTTGAGCAGTTCCTGTGCCCTTTTCATTCTCAGATCCGTGATATAATTCACAGGTGACTCAGAGGTTTCCGTTTTAAAGACCGAAGAAAAATAATTCGCACTCATACCATAGCGTGTCGCAAGATCGTTGATTGCAAGATCTTCACTGTAATGTTCAGAAATATAAGCGACAGCCATCGATATCTTACTTCTGGCATCCAGATCGCTTATCATCTCTTCGTGTACGCAATCCATAATGATGTCGATGATGCGTTGTCTGATCTCCGGAATTGACTCAATCTGATTTGGAAGATCAAAGCTCATCAGAAGTTTTTCCATACTGGAAGCATCTCTTTCCTTTTTCTCATAATACTGCAGGATTACGTTCAGGATTCTCACCCACATAATTCTGACATATGGCATTCCATATTTGTGCAGAAGATCCTCCGAAAAGATTTCCCTTAACAACTGTTTTATTTTATGTATTTCATTTTTCTCAAGATAGCTGCTTAAAACCTGTACTTGAGAAACAGGAAAGTTTTTCTCACTGAAAATACCAATATCCTCATAAAAATATAGATTGGAGTTACCATAGATTATTCTCTGTCTTAATGCACCTTCTGATTCTTGTGCCAGTGTCTGGTCTATGGAATGAACTGTTCTTCCTATCCCCATCGTAAGATAGATCCCCATCCTCTTTTCCAGGACGGCGTGCATCTGCACGAAGATATGTTCTACCTCATTTCGAAGTTTTTCTGGATTCTTCATAAAAAAGAAAGCATACAGACGGTTCTTATCAGAAAGACTGTTTACGATTTGTTTTCTGCATGATGCCTTGATCTCTCGAAATACATTCCGAATGGAAAAACATATCAGATCATGATCTATTTGCCGGAAGGCAGCATTATCATAAGTTTCACTGTTTATATGAATTGCACCAAGGGTCAAGAAGGTATCCGTATCTATCTCACTGGAATCAATTTGACATGTTTTTGCTAAACTTTTTACACCGCTTATAGCGTCTGAACTGTCTAAAAGCAGTGAATTCAGCCTCTTTTCCATGTCATATTCACTTTTTTCGCGTCCCATCTTTTTTTGCATCCACAGGGCATTCTTTATCTGGGATTCTTCTGCCATCTTCTGATATAATTTATCGAAGGTCTTCTTCAGCTCTTCATTTGACAAAGGTTTTAGCAGATAAGCATTCACCCCGAGGCGGATAGCTGTTGTCGCATATGAAAACTCTGCATACCCACTGAGGATGATAAACTTCATATTTTTTCCTGACTTTTTGAGTTCACGTATCAGAGTCAGCCCGTCCATATCAGGCATTCGGATATCGGTAATAACAATATCTACGGGATAAGTTTCTGTTATTTCAATTGCTCCGGCACCACTTTTTGCTTCATAAATTTCATTAGCTTTTATATTAAGATACAAAATTCTGGCTCTCAATCCCTGCCTGATCAATTCCTCATCATCTACAATCAACAAGTTATGTCTCATCTTTCACACCTCCTCTGATCACAGGAAGTTTTAGAAGAAACCGGCTTCCCTCTCCGGGATGGCTCTTGATTATAATACCATACTGGTTTCCACACGAGAATTTAATCCTCTGATTTACATTTCGAATACCGATGCTTTTCTTTTTATCGTGAATGTCTGTCTTATCAGAATTAATGTACTCCATCAGTTCTTCTATTTTGCTGTTATCCATACCCACTCCATCATCTACTATACTGATATAAAGCACATTGTCTTTTTCATATGCCGATATTTCAACTGTTCCAGATGTCTCGAATTCACTCATACCGTGAACGATTGCATTCTCAACGATTGGTTGCAGAATAAACCGTAGAACACAGTGAGATTCGGTATCCGGTTCTATATTATAATATACTTCAAACCGGCTTCCATATCTGGTCTTCTGTATAAAAATATAGTTTTTTACATGTGTCAGTTCCTGCTCAAGGGTTACAAACTCCCCATAATCTTTTCCCAGACTATAGCGGAAAATTCCACCCAGCTTCTCACATATTTCACAGATTTCAAATGCCTGCTTTACTGCAGCGATCGAACTAATCGTCTCTAGCGTGTTGTAGAGAAAATGTGGATTAATCTGTAACTGCAGATTGCGAAGCTGTGTCTCCTTGTTCTCGAGCTCCTGAACATAGGTCTTCTGAATCAGTTCGTTCAGTTTGATCAGCATATGATCAAACTGACGATCCAGAGCGGCAATCTCATCCGTCCCTTCGACCGGATCTTGAATTGTCAGATCTCCTGTCTCAACCGTCCTCACCTTTGATAAGAGAACGCCAAGCCGCGAAGAAAATCCTCTGCTATACAGATAGGAACATCCGATTAACAGTAAAATCAGCAAGATCATCACCGGACCAGTCGTCCCCAGAATCTTTTCCCTCTTTGCAATCAGTTCCTGATTGTCAAAAAGGAACCGGATTTTCAGTCCATAGGAATCCATATTTTTATCATTTACCACATAAGTACTGACCTGTGCAGGATATTTGGCTATGTCCTTTGACGTGGAATATAACACCTTCGAGTTATGATCATAGACAATAACATCATAGGAGGCTGTCCCTCCTTCGGACAGCTCGGCAGGGGCAAACAAACGATCAATATAAAGATCTAATTTCACAAATCCGAGATCTTTTCTTGTAAACTGACTCGTATTCAATGATTCAATTCTTTTTACTCTCGATAAGAGCGGCTGCTGATCATCCGAAGCAAAATAGGAGAACCAGTTTTCATCCATGTTCTGTTGTTCCTTATCATACCAGCCTTCTCGCCTTCCCTCTTCAATCATTGTCGCTCTTCGTCCATATACAGGATTTTCCTCTGCCAGTGAATATACCATGCAGTTTCTGACTTCGCTCAGTTTTTCCAGGAGCAGTGACTTTGTCACCTCCTCACTGATGACTTTCCCTCGATCATAAGCACCGTCATTGATATTAGTGAGTGACTTTGAAATCAGGGTATTGTTAGAAATGAAGGTAAGGCTTTTCTCATATTGCAAAAGTTTCTCTTCTACATTTTTCATGTATTGTGAAGTAATCTGCGCATGATAATCTGCCATCTCATCCGCAACCATATCATCCATCTTTTTATATAGGAATCCGCCAATAATCAGGACAGGCACGAGACTGATCAACAGTGAAAAGAGAAGAAGCTGTGCAAAGATGGATCTGGAATGAAAAAATCCTTTTCTCGTCACTGTCTTCTCACACAGCTCTCTATCCGATCATTGATCCTCTGGCGAAATCCCAGCAGCCAGGCATCTGATGTCGGATATTTTTTGAATGTAATCTCTTCGTTTAATCCTTTTTCCATTTCCTGTACGACCTCGTCTTTTCCGATCATACTTTCAAGCAATTCCATGGCACGGATATCCTGCATGGCATGAAAAAGATTCATCAGACGAAGTGATTCCTCTGGTTTTCGATCTTCCCCCGGATAGATCAAAAAAGCATCCCCTGACGGAAATGCGGATCCCGCATCCGTCACCGCATAAGGATTGATGTGTTCCAGCGAATACTGTGAATTATAAAAATTAAATCCCCACTGTAAAAATCCTTCTATTCCAAATTTATAAAGCTGAACCCCCAAAATCCGATTTCTGGCAGATGGCATGGACATAAACCGATTGGAAACTTCTGTACTCTGTGCCGTACAATAATATGTCCAAAGCCCGGGCACTTTCGCCTTCAAAAATGGCTCGATATGATTTGTTCCGGGAACCGGCTTTTCCACCAGTCCTCTTTTATAAAAACTATAATCGGACAATGCATCCAGCGTTTTAAAGCCCTTGATATACGGATCGATTTCCTGCCTTGCCGTCTCATAAGCTTCAAGATGCGCTTCCGATGGCTCGTCGGAAGTATGAAAATACACCTGTTCTGCAATATTCCATTCTTTAAATTTCTCCGTCAGAGCTGTGAGAAATTGTTTCAGAAAACTGCAATATTCCGGAGAATCCGATTTCGTCTCCCATCCGAAGATTTTCTTAAGCTGTCCATCCTCTCTCGCCACGACCTTTGGCGCGCTTGTCGCTCCCCACTGTGTGAAAAGGTGCGCAACCTCAAAATATTTAATCCCATATTTCCGGCAGAGATCAATCCATTTCTTCAGTCGGGAAAAGTCGAACGTGTAATTATCTCCGTTCTTTTCGATGACAGCAAGCTGAATCGTAGTGCGCTCGCCACCTACTGCAGTGTCAAGCGGCGGCGTGAGCACCGGTGTGAGAATGGCGTTCATTCCCCGACCGGCATACTCCCGGATAAAGTTCTCGAGCATGCTCCAATATTCGCCGCTCCAGGGTTCCAGGTGATAATAATCCGCCAGACAGTCTGCATGAAACCACTCCGTGTGAATCAGTTTCTGCTCTGGTAGTATGGCATCGATTACCTTTATTTTTGCAGTCTCGGCACACAGAACCTCCCCGATACAATCCTGCAGGGTAAAAGTCATCTCATAACTTCCCGAATCTGCGCTCTCTGGAACAGTAATATCAATCCAGAGTGCTCTCCACTGGTGAGCGATCACCGGTACCTGATTGTTTTTGAGATCCCTCAAAAGATCTGGAAACATACCAGGAGTTGTTCTAAGATAATTGTCATCATAGACTGCATTGCATGGTAGCGCAGATGGCACCAATTCCACAGTTCTAACACGAATCCAGTCATTTATGTCGGAATCAATCTTTAAGCAGACATATTCCTTGGAATTTACATCACCATAATAGGCAATCTGAAAAGAAACTACTTCTCCTTTCAGGTCACTAAACTTCGTGCACTCTGGCTTTGTAACGGGTGCTTCATTCGGAAACACCTTTTCAAGCGAACTCACTATCTTTATATCAATCATATTTTTTCCTTCCACATGTTATAATTCAGGCATTACACCTGTCCCCATGATAAAGATTTTACTATTCCATTCTTTTCTGCGTCAGATAGAGTGTAACTTTCGTTCCTTTTCCAGGTTCAGATTCTATCGCGATTCCGTGTCCGAGCATGTCCAGAGTTTCTTTAGACAATGCCAGACCGACTCCTGTCGCTTTTTTATCAGTTCTTCCATTCTCCCCGGTATATCCCCATTCAAAGATACGCGGCAGATCTTCTTTTCGGATTCCGATCCCGGTATCCTCTATGATAAGAGTTTTTTCTGGTTCTGTCTTTCCATAGATGGTGATCTGTCCCCGCCGGGTATATTTTATGGCATTGCTGACCAGCTGCTCCAGCACAAAGACAAACCATTTTTCGTCTGTAATCACATCAAAATCAAGGTCATATATTTTAACAGCTACGTCTTTTCTAGTAAATAGCGCCTGTGTGTGGTTAAGTGCCTGCTCAGTCATATCTCTCATCGAATTAATTTTAATCAAGAGATCATTCGTCGTAGCATGAATTCTCTGATATTGAAGGACAGTTTCCACATACTGCTCAATCCGATAGAGTTCTCTTTGCAGAGACTGTTTGTCCATCTCGTCTTCTTCCAGCAAAAGTCTCATGCCTGCAATCGGCGTCTTGATCTGGTGGGACCATTTCGTATAGTAGTGATCGGCACGCTTCAAACTGTCCCAAAACTCCTGCTCATCCCTTTCACACCGTTCATTTAAGACTTCCGCCAGTTCTGTATACAATTCTTCCACACAGTTTTCAGGTTCGGGAAGTTCACTGACCACGGTTTTGGCATTCCCGACTGCATTCCGCAGCAGATCGCAGCTTTTTTTATATTTAAAATATCTCATCACTTCAAGAATCACCACAAACGTCTGAAGCAGAACAACTGTATAGACCGGTATCTCAAGTGAGACCCGGTAGACGGCGCACAGCAGGAAAAACAGTGCTGAAGCCGCCAGATCCACGATCCAGACCGCCCGTTCTTTCCCGAAAAAATCTCTCATGTATTCTCCTTTTCCACAATTCTATATCCGATTCCTTTCTTCGTTTCTATAAAGTCGGATATATCGATTTCCTCCAGTCGTTTTCTAAGCCGGGTCATATTGACGGTCAGCGTATTGTCATCAATAAATTGATCCGTGTCCCACAGTTCTTTCATAATCTCATCACGGGAGACAATCTGCCCTGCCTGACCCATCAAAAGTTTCAGAATCTTAAACTCGTTTTTGGTCAGGTCCAGCTTCTGTCCATCCTTTGAAATGGAGTTGTCAGCAAGGGACAGTGCTATACCCCCCGCTTTTATTTCTTCCGTTTCCAGGGTAAAATCATACGTTCTGCGCAGCATTGCCTGAATCTTTGCCGTAATCACTTCGAGTTTAAATGGTTTCGCGATAAAATCATCGGCCCCCATATTGATCGCCATGACGAGATTCATATCATCACTGGCGGAGGATATGAAGATGATCGGTGTCTTGCTGATTTTTCTGATCTCGGTACACCAGTAAAATCCGTTATAACTCGGCAGTGAGATATCCATCAGAATAAGATCTGGTTTTTCTCTCTCAAACAGTTCTAATACATGATTGAAATCCTCTACGGTCAAAACCTGATATCCCCATTTCCCCAGCTGGCGCTCTAATACCTCCGTGATCGTGAGATCATCCTCGACCAGCATTATTTTAAACATATGTACCCCTCCACTCAAAAGTATTTTGCAGTAATTGTATCACGGTTTTTCACCGTGCACAACAAAATCAGTTCTCTTTTCACATATACTTGCCCGTCTGAGTCTTGTGTGTTATCATAAAGTATGAAGAATTATATTATGTTTTTATGAAAGAAAGGAGGCCTCCCTTGAAAATACATGAATCTGCAGAAGATTATCTGGAAACTATATTAATTCTAAGCCAGCGACAGCCCTCTGTCCGCTCCATCGACATTGCCACGGAGCTCGATTATTCAAAGCCCAGCGTCAGTGTCGCGATGAAACACTTAAGAGAGAACGGTTACATCACGGTAAATGATGAGGGGCATATTAAACTGACACCGTCAGGTCTTGCAATCGCAGCAAAGATCTATGAGCGCCACACTGTCATTTCTGAAATTCTGGAGAGTATGGGTGTAAATCCGAAGGTTGCTGCGGAGGATGCATGCCGGGTTGAGCATGTGATCAGCACCGAAAGTTTCGATGCGATTAAGAAATATATAAAAGATCATAGATTATTATAAGAATAACGTTGAATAGGATTTACTGCTTGTTCAACACTACATAAGCCAACAAGAGAAGAATCTCACTTAAAAGGGAGTTTCTTCTCTTGTTGTTTCTTAACCAGCTGCCTGTTTTTTCCGATAATGATGAGCGTCTTCAAGCATCATATCTTTGACTTTTAAAAGCCTTACCTGGGAGCTTCTCTCATTCTCATCGAGTTTCATCGAAATATACTTTATATTTTCCAGTGCCTCTGGGATAATGATATGTTCCAGAGCATTGACACGTCTTCTGGTCTTTTCAATCTCGGCTGCCATCAACTGGCAGTTTTTTTCTTTTTCCGCCAGCTCCAGCATCTGAGGAAACACATCCGCCAGAGACTTTACGGCATCGTCGAGATCGCCTGAAGTAAATGCATAACCATAAGAGTAGATATCATTACTGTCTGCGGTTTTGGTTTCATAACGAAATACAGGGACATCCACGCTCATAACATTCTTTTTCTCTGCTGTAAGTGATACTTCCTGTTTCGGTGCCATCAGTGCAGTGTGAAGGGTTTCTTCTGACATAGCTGAACCGGCAATTACAAAATTTGTGTTTGCTTTTTTTATTCCCGTCTCCACCTGTCTTCTAAGATCCATATTCTCTCTCACAAGTATCAAAAACTGGCGCATTAACTCATCCCGCTTATCCTTCAGAAGTTTATAACCACGGTTCGCAGTGACCAGCTTCTTTTTTTGCCTTGTAAGTTCCATCCGGGTTGGATTCACTTGAGTTATTGCCATATGACATCACCTCTTCTATTGTTGCTGTTCCTCTTCAGGGACATAATACTGTTCCAGTAATTTGTCATCAATACGCTTCAATTCACTTTTAGGAAGAATTCCCAGAAGTTTCCATCCAATATCGAGCGTCTGTTCAATACTGCGCTCAGTATGATATCCCTGATTGAGATATTCTTTTTCAAATTCATCGGCGAACCTGGCATACAAGAGATCCATGTCGGAGAGTGCCGCCTCTCCCAGAATCACCATCAGTTCTTTGGCATCCTTGCCGCGGGCATATGCGGCAAAAAGCTGATTCATCGTATCGGCATGATCTGCCCGGGTCTTTCCCTCTCCGATTCCTTTATCCTTCAGGCGTGAAAGAGAAGGAAGAACATCAATAGGGGGCGTGATACCTTTATGATACAGGTCACGGCTGAGGATAATCTGTCCCTCGGTAATATATCCGGTCAAATCGGGAATCGGATGCGTCTTATCATCCTCTGGCATTGTAAGTATCGGAATTAACGTTATAGAACCTTCTTTTCCCTTCTGACGTCCGGCACGTTCATACAGAGAAGCCAGATCTGTATACATATATCCCGGGTATCCCCTTCTGCCCGGAACCTCTTTACGAGCCGCCGATACCTCACGCAGCGCATCTGCATAGTTTGTAATATCAGTCATAATAACAAGAACATGCATTCCCCTGTCAAATGCAAGGTATTCCGCAGCAGTCAGTGCCATTCTGGGTGTAGCGATACGTTCTACCGCCGGATCATTTGCCAGATTGGCAAACAGAACGGTTCGGTCGATTGCCCCTGTATTTCTAAAGCTTTCTATAAAGAAATTAGACTCCTCGAATGTGATACCCATTGCAGCAAACACAACGGCGAACTTCTCATCCTTTCCCAGCACTTTAGCCTGTCCGGCAATCTGCGCCGCAAGCTGTGCATGCGGAAGTCCCGATGCCGAAAAAATCGGGAGTTTTTGTCCACGGACCAATGTATTGAGCCCATCAATAGCTGAAACTCCTGTCTGAATAAACTCCTCCGGATAGCTTCTCGCCGCCGGATTTATGGGAAGTCCATTGATATCTCTCCGTTCTTCCGGCAGGATTTCAGGCCCCTGATCGATTGGTCTGCCCAGACCGTCAAAGACTCTCCCCAGCATATCTGAGGAGACACCCAGTTCCATGGAGTGACCCAAAAATCTTACTTTACTGTTAGAAAGATTAATACCTGCAGAATTTTCAAAAAGCTGCAGCAGAGCTGTATCCCCGTCAATTTCCAAAACTTTGCACCGGCGCCTTTCACCATTCGCCAGCTCTATCTCTCCAAGTTCATCGTATGTGACATTTTCTACACCCTGAACCATCATCAGAGGTCCGGCCACTTCCTGTATCGTTCTAAATTCTTTCGGCATTTACCGCTCCTCCTTTCCTAAAAGTCCGAATGTCTGTGTCTGTATTTCCTCTATGACTTCTTTGTAGTTATTTTCAAGTTTATCTTCATTCACATACTTAAATCTTCCGATTTTTTCGCGGACCGGTATGTCAATGATATCATTTAATTCCGCTCCCTTCTCAAGTACCTGTACCGCATTTTCATAGTAAGCCAGAATCAGTTTCATCATCATATACTGTTTTTTCAACGAACTATAAGTATCAATCTCATGAAACGAATTCTGATGCAGGAAATCTTCGCGAATGGATCTGGATGTCTCCATTTTCAACCTGTCGTTCGGAGAAAGAGCATCAATTCCTACCATTTTTACTATCTCTTCCAATTCAGATTCGTCCTGGAGAAGTCCCATCATTTCCTGCCTGCAGTCCATCCATTCCGACTTCACAGAAGCATTAAACCATTTTTCCATATCATCCAGATACAAGGAATAGCTGTTCAGCCAGTTCACTGCGGGAAAATGACGTTCCGCCGCCAAGTCTGCATCCAGACTCCAGAACACCTTGACAATACGCAGCGTAGCCTGAGAAACAGGTTCTGATATATCTCCGCCCGGCGGTGATACGGCACCGATTGCTGTCAGTGCACCCTCGCGGTTGTCCTTCCCAAGGGAAATGACATCTCCCGCACGTTCATAAAACTCGGCAAGCCGGCTTCCCAGATAAGCAGGATATCCTTCCTCTCCGGGCATCTCTTCCAGGCGGCCCGACATCTCTCTTAAGGCTTCTGCCCATCGGGAGGTAGAATCCGCCATCAGTGCAACAGAGTACCCCATATCGCGAAAATATTCTGCAATTGTAATCCCGGTATAAATAGAAGCCTCCCTCGCCGCTACAGGCATATCCGATGTATTGGCAATCAGCACAGTCCGTTTCATCAATGACTCACCTGTTCTCGGATCAATAAGTTCCGGAAATTCATTTAAGACATCTGTCATCTCGTTTCCACGTTCCCCGCAGCCTATATAAACTACGATATCAGCCTCTGCCCATTTCGCCAGCTGATGCTGAATTACGGTTTTTCCACTTCCGAAGGGACCCGGAACCGCCGCCACCCCGCCTCTCGCGATTGGAAAGAATGTATCAATGACTCTCTGCCCTGTAACCAGCGGCTTTTCAGGAGGCAGTTTTTTCTGATATGGTCTGCCTACACGGACCGGCCATCTCTGCATCATAGTAATTTCTTTGTCGCCGTCGTCCGTGGTAATTACCGCGATTACCTCATCAACTTTATAGCTTCCTTCTTTTATTTCTTTTACAGTTCCTTTCATCTTCGGCGGAACCATGATTTTCTGGGTGACGACTACAGTCTCTTCCACTGTTCCCAGGACATCTCCCGGTCCCACATTGTCTCCCGCCTTAACAGCGGCGATAAACTCCCATTTTTTTTCACGGTTCAAGGCCGGAACTTCCACCCCGCGTTTTAGATTGTTACCGGATATTTTTCTGATTTCGTCTAATGGCCGCTCAATTCCGTCATAAATGCCTGAAATAAGCCCGGGCCCTAATTCTGCTGAGAGAGGAACTCCCATGGACTCAACCGGTTCTCCCGGCCCAAGACCAGATGTCTCTTCATATACCTGTATGGAAGCCTCATCACCATGTATCTCTATAATTTCACCGATCAGTCTCTGCCTGCTTACACGGACAACATCAAACATATTGGCATCCCGCATCCCTGTTGCGATAACCAATGGACCGGCAACTTTTTTTATAACTCCTGTACTCATAATTTATTTCCCTCCTCTCCAAATAAAATATCTGAACCTACTGCCTGTTCCACAGTCATTTTTACATTTGCAATTCCTGCACCTGTATTTCCCGATGTTCCCGGAATCTGTATGATAGCGGGCAGAAAATCATTACGATACTGATCGATTTCATCGTTAAGTTTTGCTGCCACGGCTTCTGTGATGTAGATAACAGCATAGTCATCATCAACTGCCTTTTTGAGTACTTTTCTTCCTTCTTCTTCATCCTTAACAGAAAATGTCGTAAGCCCTAAAGCCGCAAAGCCATAGATGCTCTCATGAGCACCGATCACTGCTATCTTATACATACATTACCCGGATCCTTTCCCGTATGGAATCCTCCGGAATTTCATTTCGCTTCCCGATAAGAATCATACGAACTGTATTGATTTCATTTTCTCTGGCCAGTACATATGCGATCAGTGGACCTGTCGTGAAAGAATTGTATTTTTGCGGTGTAATAATCTCAACAATACGATTATCGCACCAGCACTCGAAAGCTGAGTTCGACTTTTTGAGCGCATCAGACGCATCGGCAAAACCTGCTTCCAAAAGATACTCGCAGACAGCATCAAAGCCTGACAAAGAAGCCTGCAATAGTTTCTCCACATTCAGGGAATCGCACTTCGCCAGTGCACGGTTCAGAAACGATTTATTTTTGCCTGTCTTTGCAGCCCTGACAGCGATTTTTATATCTGCAGAAGAGACGAATGTTTCCGCATAAGATTTGATCATATTATTTTTAGAGTTTTCACCTTCCCGACGGACGGCATCTAACAGCGCATGATCAATTATAATGTCACAGAGCTGCCCGTCTTTCGTCTGAAGCATCACCTTTAGTGCCTCTGCAGCTGCCTTCCTCATATGGCTTGGAAGACTCTCAAAGTCTTTCTCCTTTACGATACGCAGCATCTCTTCTTTTGAGACAGACGTTCCCTTATAATATACATTCACTGCTGACGCCCCAACACAAACTTCCTTTATAGCTGCCTTCAGATTGTGATATAGATTCTGATAAGACAACACGTCAAACTCAGACATATCCACCTGCATATCCCGAATCACATTCCATGTTTTTTCACGTTCAATCCGCAGCATGTCCTGCGCATCTAACTTTTTATCCGAAGCCCCCCACCCTCTCTCTGTCAAAAAGTTCAGACAGTCTTCGCAGGTTTTACAGGCCATCAGCTGATCAATCATATTCTTTGTAAACAGAGTGTTTTCCAAGACGCGAATTCTCGCAACTGCATAAACATTCGAATGATCAGTCATCCTTTACCTCCCACAATATTCGGTTTGTACAATCCTTAAGAATATCTCTGTTGGCATCTATGATAGCCTCAAAGGTACAATTCTCCTCTATATTACCATAGATCAGCAGAAAGCCATCTGTGATACGGCCGGGTGTATCCGAAATCTCTATCGATCCCCCTTTTCTGGCGGCAGTCTCTTCAATGGAAGTTCGAAAGCTATCCGGCATTCTCTCTAAATCACGGCTTCCAAGAACCATCTGTCCTTTTTCACTATGGCAGTATTTCTTAAACAGATGTTTCATATTTTCAAAATAAGGACCTGTCTGCTCACTGTGCAGCCGATTGTATGTTTTCTCGATCATATCGGCAATAATTCTCTGCTTTTCCTCGAGAACTTCCCTGCGACGTGACTGTTCTCTTGCCGAAGCCGATCTGTCGCTAAACTCCCGGAGTTCCATTTCCAGAGATGCATGGGACTGCTTTCTCATCAGATCACACTTTTCCTCTGACTGATCGAGTATCTCCTTTTTCTCTTTCAGGGCCGTTTCAATTAGCTGATCAGATTTCTCCTGTGCTTCATTGAGAATCTGCTGTGTAATTTTTTCCAATCCGCTCATTGATGATCACCTCCACTTATACAGGTATTGAGGTGACTGCGAGAACAGAGATCAGAAGAGCCAGAATCGCATAAGTCTCGACCATAGCAGGGAACAACATGGATTTACCGAATTGTTCCGGTTTCTTAGCGATAATACCGATCGAAGCCACAGATGTATTTCCCTGCTGTCTCGCGGAGATCAGCCCTACAAGGCCAACAGGAAGGCAGGCAAAGAATATCGACAGCCCAGTCTGCCAGGAAATCGAAACCAGATTTCCTCCAAGTAGTCCAATCTTAGATAAAGTGATAAATGCCACCAGCAGCCCATATATGCCCTGTGTTCCCGGCAGCAACTGCAAAAGAAGACACTTTGCGAATTTTGACGGATCCTCCGTAACTACACCTGCCGCAGCCTGACCGGCTGATGCCACACCATATGCAGAACCGATACCGGCCAGACCTGCCGCTGCTACTGCTCCCAATACTGCCCATACAATTCCTAATTCATTCATCTCATTTTCCTCCTTCAATTTCCACATATTTTGTATTTGGATGGAACGGTTTGAATTCCCTTCCCCCACCTTCATAAAACTTTCCAAAAAACTCAACATACTGGAGTCTGCAAGTGTGAACATAGGCCCCAAGCAGATTAATTGCAAGATTCATAGCGTGACCGACAATAAAAATAAGGACAAATAATACAACACCAACGGGTCCTTTCCCCACCATGCTGCCCATCTGATTAATCACAGATGCTATTACACCTGTGGCAAGTCCCAGAGCCAGGAGCCTGGAATAAGAAAGTACATCCGACAGCCACCCTGTAATATTATACAAATCATAAGCACCCAGAGCAATCCGCACGAAAATATTTTTGTGATCTCTGCCTGAAAACATGAGAATCCCCACAGCGCCCGCGACGGCCGATATTTCTGCTAGAGAATTAACAATCGACGGGAATGTGAATTTCATCTGTGATATCGATTCAAAAAGAGACGTGGGCAGTAATATGAAAATCAGCCCAAGCAAAAGCATCGTCCAAAACACTACGTCACAGAGAAATCCCATATAATCCCTGTCTCTTAAGCACATATACCCCTTGATTGCAAGGCCTGTAAACATATGAATACAGCCAAACAGCATGGAGTAGACTAGCATTTTCATCGGATCGTCCAGTGGGACAAACCAAAGTGCCGGAAGCAGCGTCTCACCTTCAGCCAGTTTAACATGAAAAAAGGTTGTTGCAATCACATCAATGGCATCTCCGAAGATGCCTCCAAACATCAGTCCCCAGAAAACAGTAGAAAGCCCGCACCAGAAAAACAGCTGAATCGATTTTTTCAGATTTTCACCCATCCTTGGGAATTTAACCAATGCCACACCGCAGACGATGGATACAATTGCTCCATAAGCCGCGTCCGACAACATGATTCCAAACAAAAAGACATAAAAGACTGTCATGATAAAGGTGGGATCGATCTCTCCTTTCCGAGGCAGCCCGAAGGAAGTCAGCACCCCCTCTCCGGTACGGGCAAATTTATTGTTGTCAAGAATTACCGGTGCCTCCTCGTCGTCTTTGATATTCTCTATAAAGACAGCAGCATCATAATTGCTCTCAAGTTCATTTTTTAATGTGTCAGCGCATCTCTCCGGAATATAACCTCCGATAGCAAACACACTTTGTGTCTGAGGAAGTTTACCCAGCACATCATATTTTTCTGCCCTCAGTTTGTAATAATCGGACATGAGCCTCAGATGATCTCTCTCATCTTTCAAGTCTTTTATCTTTAGAATCAGGTTTGAAATCTGTACATGTGCTTTATCAATCTCCGCCTCTATCTGAGTTACCTCATCCGCAGGTTTTCTTTTATACACACCGGAAGCTCGTGAAAATCCCAGTTTTCTCAAAGCATCTTCTGTCTCCTGTTCCTCTTCTTTCATACAAATGACAGCAAGATATGTCCTGTCCTGGTCACCGGATAATATCTCTATTTCAAACTTATCCAAATCCGGGGCTATTTCTGCCATCTTTTCCATAAGCTGAACTTCATTCAGCGATTCCGGAAGCGTCCCTGCAAAGAAAGAACACCTTTTTGTCCCAGAGGTATTCAGAGGCACTGACAGGTTAAGCCATGGTTTTAACTCCTCTGTCTGATTTTCAAGTTTTACTATTTTGGCTTTTAAAGCAGAGATTTCTTTTTCCATACCAACCAGTTTTTCGGCGGTTTTCGAATATTCGGACCGTCTTGGAGCCGCGATATCATAGATATCTCCGTCCATTACTGCCTTTCCGGCGAGACTTGCGAAGACAGAAGTCTGTTCAGGTGCATACTGGTCTAATATTCCAAGCGCCTGTTCTGCCAGACGAACTCTGTTTTGAAATGCATTTTCAGCTCCGGAAGTATCCATTCGGTCAAATTCTTCTTTTGAATCCAGATCAACCTCCATCCAGCCAAGCTCCTGGAGATGCTCCAGAATAGATTTTCGATTCTGTTTCAATGCGCATATGCTGATGCGCCGCATCTGCATGACTGCCATAAACCATACCTCCCTTCAAAGATTAATGACATCTTTTAAGATTCCCGTATTTCCAGAATCAATGCTTCTGCAACCTTATCAGCCTTTTGATATGCATCCTTTCTCAAGCGATCCAGATAAACCTTTATCTGCTCTTTTGCTTTCTCATCATTTTTCGATTCTTCTTCCTTTTGAACCTGCCATCTGGACTTCCTGTTCTCCTCCAATTCGTCTTTTACCTTCGTTTGCTGCAAATCGGCCTCATTACTCGCCTCTTCACGAATTTGATCACCCTTATGTCTTGCATCCTCAATTTTCTTACCTGCCACTTCTTCTGCCTCCTGCACAGAATGTAAGATCGTATCGATCAATGTTACACACCTCCCTTTTATTCTGACAACTTATAGCTACGTAACAATTATATCCATTGTAACAGACTCATATAATTATTTATAGTCTTCTGACAGAATTCTTAATTAAAACAAAAAATCCGAGACAGGAAGCTCGATAAACGAGCTTCCCACCCCAGAAGCTTACCTTCTTGAAAACGGATATGTCATACCCACCCCAACCGGATCTAGAATTCTATGAACTTAAAGTACTTCACTCATCCAACTGAAAATATTTATAATATCTTATTACAATTTATAATTAATAATGATACCTTGAATTATCCGATATGTCAATACTCTCATAATTAATATCTATAGTTCGATCTGTTTTACCAGATATCTCCCAACAATACTAGAAAATTCTGTAATATTTCTAATATAAGCAAAGTCTTTTCCAAAAATCATTCGCTCAGCCGGCAGATCTTGTTCTTCTCCTGCAAATACTCCCAGCACCGAGACACCCTGTCCGCGAAGTTTCCGCACTTCCCCTGCAGTATCCGAAATAGCATATTTGTCTTTGTATGGTGTCGGATTCTTATTTCCAGGGCGGTTCACTACAACATCATAAGGCTTCCCATCGCTTAGCACGATCAGAATCTTATGTTCTTCTTCCCTCTGGGCAAGCTGTGAGCCGATGGCTTTGATCGCAAGCCCGTCCCGGTTGTTCGCCGACGTCATATAGTCGAATATCCGTTCATTCCTCTTTCTGTCATCTTCATAATCCCGAAAGCGCTGCAAAACTGTATAGTCCCAGAATGTACAATAGCTGGTTACCCGGTGTGAGATGGACAGATTGCTGAAAGCCTCACTTATGGTATACGCCTGAATTGCCACTTTTCCCTGACGTTTCCGCTGAGACCCGCTTGCATCAATCAGTACATCCACGACAAAGTCTATGGAATCCTGCCTGTTTTCTCGTATGAAAAGCTTTGGTTCCTGACATCTTCCCACCTTCCACATCAGCGATGGATTGATAACTCCCGCATCGGATCGGACAAAATCCTGCTGGTCATGCAGCATCATCGCCCGTTTCATCATATCCGTCAAAATCTGTATATTTCTTTTTACGATCCAGTGATTATCATGATATTGAAAGAGGTTCTTTTCCCTCAGCTTTCTCGCATATTCCAGCTGATAATTCTTTTTCACCGGATTACGAAGGATTCCCTCTGTGAAATACAGGCTGCATTCCTCATGAATCCCGCGGCACATCTGATTATTAATTGATTTCTCATCCTGAGGGGTGAGATAAGTCTTTCCATAATTCAGCCGCACATACAGATTCATCTTTTCCAATGCAGCCTCGTCCACGACCAGTACTTTCTTCTGCTTCTTCTCTTCTTCCTCAGGCTGTTCCGGTTCTGCCTTCTCTTCTCGTATGTCAAGTGTCGCCATGGATTCGTTGATGCGCTCCAGATATACCTCCAGATTTTCCTCATACATTTCCTCAGAAAGGTAATCCTGCCAGGAATACTCTTTCAACTCGTCCAGTGTGACAGAAAGAACCTTGGAAAGACTGCCCTTCTTCTTTTCAAAATCCGGTTCCACAATTCGGTTATAGAGTTCATCGATTACGCGGATCACCAGGCCGGTATCCTCTGTGTTCTGAAGAGAATGGACTAGTTTCAGACAGCGCGTGTTCAGTTTTGTGGTAAGGATCGTTCCATCCAATATTTCCCGAAGATAAGCCGCTTCAAGCAGTCCCGCCGGAGAGGAAGATAAGGCTTTGAACTCCTGGTCAAGAATTTCTTCGCATGCCTTTTTTCGTATTGCTCTGACTCCCTCTCTCTCCTGAATCAGACGATCGCAGACTGCCTCCTCGATACATAAAGAAGAAACCATAAGCAGCGGTGCTTCCTCAGCCTGCATAAAAACCTTCTTCACAAGATACATGGATAGCTGCTCCTGATCGAGGTATCTCGCAAATGCACCCTGCTTAATGTTATCGTAAACCGCCGTATTTCTGGAAGTCAGAAAAGTCTCGACATCCGGCTTCACCTCGAGTGTATAATCACCGCTGACAGTCCACACAAGATTTTTGATTCTGTTTTCCAGCTCTAATCTACTTTCATCGATATGATCCTCCCCGGACAGCCCATCTGCCGGATGATATTCTCTCAAGTAATTCCCTCCCATCCATCAATATTTTCCCCTGTTCAGAAAACGTCTTCAGGTGTCCACTCTTCTGGTATCCGTGTCATCACCACATCCTGTACGATTTCTTTTTCGAAAATGTCAAAGCATTTATTGGTGATGCCCATCTTTGCCGCCAGTGAAGGCGCAAGTCCCTGACGTATCGTCCTGATGGCACCGGTCATTCCCCGGAGGTCCACAGGTTTCGTCGAGATCTCTCCGTGTTCGGCCTTCAGCTGGAGATCCAGAAACAGGCCCGCCCACTGTTTTCTCGCGCGCTCTTTCATATCCGGAAACATCTGCTCTAAGATGAGCATCAGTGTGTCCTCGGTCTGTGAAGGCATATCAATAACCAGAAAACGCGATACAAGGGCCTCGTTCAGCTCTTTGGTGCCTGCATATCCATAATTCATCGTTCCGATAAAACGGGCCGCCGGATGCAGATCGATCTTGTCATATCCGGGTACATCGATACTGCGGCGATAATCCAAAGTCGCATGCAGTACTGACACGGCATCATTTTTAGCCATGTTGATCTCATCTAAAACACCAAATCCGCCATATTCAGCACAGCGGTAAATACTGCCTCTGCGCAGTGTGACTTCATCATTGCAGAATGTATCCGTTCCGATCAGTTCCGCGCTCGATGTATTCACATGAAAAGAGACATTATAGGAAGGCCTTCCAAATACCCACGCAAGGTTTTCCGCCAGCACGTTCTTCCCCGTCGCTTTCGAGCCTGTAAGCAGCAGATTTTCTCCCTCCAGAAGTGCCGCGACTGCCATCTCCAGTACTTCCCTTCCAAAATAAGGCATGGACGGCTTTAATACACGGTTTTTCACGTCTTCCTCTACACTATATTTCTTACGAAATTCCGATACCGCATCAAGGAGTCCGGAATCTACGCCCTGTATCTTTAAATTTTTTAATTCTTCGGTCAATATTTTTTCCTCCGCATGATTTGTATTCATTGTAGCAAATATACAGGAGGATTTCCAATATAATTTATTTTTCCCGGTTAAACTTCAGACTGATATCCAGTGCCCGGACCGAATGAGTAAGAGCGCCACATGAGATGATATCGACTCCGGTTTGTGCTATGGCGGCAATACGGTCTTCATCCACATTACCGGAAGCCTCAAGCAGCACACGATGATCTGCGAAAGCGACCGCCTTTTTCATTTCCCCGGTGTCCATATTATCGAGCATCACGATATCCGCCTCAGCCTGAATGGCCTCCTCAAGCTGGCATAGATTCTCGACTTCCACTTCTATTTTCACCGGAAAGGGAGCCTTATCTTTCGCAAGAGAAACTGCTCTGGCTATGGAACCTACCGCCGCAATATGGTTGTCCTTAATCATCACAAGGTCTGAAAGATTCATTCTGTGATTGACGCCCCCGCCGACTGTAACTGAATATTTATCAAGCATGCGAAAGCCCGGAAGTGTCTTGCGGGTATCTGTAATCCGCACCGGATAATCTCTGACAAGTTCACACATACGGTGTGTCTTCGTGGCAATTCCGCTCATTCGCTGCAGAATATTGAGTGCCACTCTCTCTCCGCTCAATATGGCGCGGGTATTTCCCTTTATTTCGGCGATCTTCTCCCCCGGTAAAACGGTACAG
Organism: Eubacterium sp. UBA5416; assembly: GCA_002409525.1. GTDB lineage: Bacteria > Bacillota > Clostridia > Lachnospirales > Lachnospiraceae > Novisyntrophococcus. The sequence goes on from DHNM01000071.1 coordinate 22,868, forward strand.
CCGTCCGTCTTTTTCATCTGGAAAATGATCCCTGCATCCAGTAGATGAAACACTCTGTCCGCAGCATCCATACCTGCCAGTACTCCTTCTTCTTTTGCATAAAGTGCACACTGCGACTGCTGCGAAGCCGAAATCAGGCTGTCCGTCGTCACATCTCCGCAGTCAATATCCTCCCTTAAAGCGGATCTCAAAAAGTCGTCTAAAACCAATTCATTTATCATATTGCCCTCCGTTCCTCTGTCATGAAGTGACTTCCAATGCTGTGCCGGTTTTCTGCTGCCGCCGCAAGAATCAGGCCGGCGGTCTCATACATGTTCGCTGTCTCCCATTCCTGTCGGGTAAACAGCTTAGAAGAAATGCATCGTTTTCGCGTATCGTCTATGTCTTTCCATGCACTGCGCAGATTTATTTCGCTGCGTAGAATACCCGCATCGGCCTGCATCCGACTGCGCAGCTGCTCCCGCAGCTTTTTCGCCTCTGTCATTCCATGATTTCGTCCCACGACATATCGATAATCTTTCCCGTACATTGGTCCGACCGTGCGCCCTGTGATATCACAAGCCACACGGCGGCCAAATACCACCGCTTCCAAAAGAGAATTGCTCGCCAGCCGGTTAGCACCGTGAACGCCTGTACACGCACATTCTCCGACTGCGTACAGACCGGCAAGATTCGTACGCCCATGATAATCCGTGTGGATTCCGCCCATAAAATAATGCTCACATGGAGCCACCGGTATTCGATCCTCAGCCATATCGATGCCATTCTTCCGGCACTCGGCATAAATCATTGGGAATCGTGCAGTGAGAAAGTTTCTGCCCTTTTCTGTGATATCAAGATAGACACATGGACTGCCTGTCTGAACCATCTGATCATAGATGGCCCGTGCTACGATATCCCGGGGTGCCAGTTCCTGCCTTTTATCATAGGAGGGCATAAAGCGCTCTCCCTTAGAATTGAGCAGAACCGCACCCTCTCCACGTACTGTTTCCGATATCAGAAACGCCCGTTCCATTTTCCGGGGCGTGTAAAGCGCGGTCGGATGAAACTGAATATATTCCATGGAACAAGTATCTACACCGGCACGATGTGCCATAGCTTCCCCGTCTCCGGTCAGTGTCACGGAATTCGTACTTATCGGGTAAAGCTGACCGATTCCCCCTGCAGCCAGGACAAAATGATCGGCTGTCAGATAAAGTTTTCTGCCGTCCTTTTCCGCGATAACACCGATACATCTGCCATCATCCGTCACAAGATCCAGCGCAAAGGTGTCTTCCATAATCTGGATATTTTCTCTCTCGATACAATCTGCCATCAGCACATCCATGATTCCCTTTCCCGTCGCATCCCGGTTAACGTGAAGGATTCGTTTCATGCAGTGGCCGCCTTCCAGTGAGCGGAGAAGAGTACCGTCTTCTCCCCGGTCGAACTGTACGCCCAGATCTGTCAGGCTTTGTATCGCAGCCTCAGATTCCTTCACAAGAATCCGTACAGCCTGCTTATCATTTACTCCACAGCCGGCCTTTAAGGTATCCTGAACATGCAGGTCACAGTCATCCCCGCCGATCGTTGCCGCAATTCCGCCCTGCGCGAGATATGAATCGGAATCCGTCCATTTCCGCTTACAGAGCACTGCGGTTTTCATGGAACGCGGAAGTCCCAGAGCGCAGGTAAGTCCTGCAAGCCCTGCTCCTACGATTACTGCATCAAAGTGCAGCCGCTGCATGTCAGCCGTATCAAAATCAATCAGATATTCTTTCAAAAGTCTTATCCTCCATTCCTGCATTACAGATGTAACATTCGATCCAGACTGGTAAACGCCTTTTTTCGAATCAGCTCCGGAACCTTTACCTCATTGTCCATATGTAACAGAACATCACGGACTTTTGTCAATGAAGTCTTTTTCATGTTTACACACAGAAGATTTCCCGACAGCATAGTAAAATGAGCATCTGGTCTCAGGAAACGCATTTCTTCCAGTACACCCATCTCCGTGCCAATGATAAATTCGTTTCGATCCGAGTCTTTTACATAGTCAATCAGCTGTGCCGTGCTTCCGACAAAATCTGCGAGCCCGCGAACCTCTGACGGAACTTCAGGATGAACCAGCAGCAGGGCATCCGGATGGGAAGAACGTACCTGATATACCTGTTCCGCCGAAGTGCGCGCGTGTACAATACATCCTCCGTCCCAGGCAAGGATCTTCTTTTCGGGAACCTGTTCTGCCACAAAGGAAGCCAGATTACAATCCGGTACAAACAGGATTTCCTTTTCCGGAACTGACCGTACTACTGAAACGGCATTGGACGAGGTACAACAGATATCACTTTCCGCCTTCACTTCCGCACTGGTGTTGATATAGCAGACCACCGCCGCATCGGGATGCTCTGCTTTTGCCCTGCGCAGCTGCTCACCCGTGATGCCCTCTGCCAATGGACACCCGGCGTCTCTGGCCGGAAGCAGAACCTTTTTCTGAGGCGAGAGGATACTGGCACTCTCTGCCATAAAGTGCACGCCGCAAAAGACGATGACACTTTGTCTGCCCTTTGCCGCCTCTTTGCTCAGCGCAAAGGAATCGCCGACCAGATCCGCAATTTCCTGGATCTCCGGAGGCTGATAGTTATGTGCAAGTATCACAGCATCCCGCTGCTTTTTCAGCGTTTCAATTTCATCAGCCAATTTCAGATCATATTCAATCATTCTTCAAAGCACCCCCAGTTCGTATTCAATGTGTAAAGTTTTGATGGTCTGTGTCCCTCATTCTTTGTCACTCGGTCAGTTTCAACAACCCGGTCTGCGACCTTACGGCGAAAATTCGCCTTCAGGAGCTCTTTTCCCAAAATCACCTCATAGACCTGCTGAAGTTCCGTAAGTGTAAAGTACTCAGGCATCAGATTAAACGCGATATCCGTATATGCAATTTTATTACGCAGCCGCTCAAGGCCGTACGAAATAACAAAGGCATGATCAAAGGCAATGCCTTCCTCTTTGATGATATGACGCTTCACCGTTTTAGTTTTTCCCACTACTCGTTTTTCTGTACCTATTACTCCGCACAATGTATCTTCTCTGCCGGACAGTGTCACTTTAATCTGGTTTTCAAAAACATATCCGCCGGAGATTTTCTTTTTCCTTTCCTCCTCGGTCTCATAGTTTACTGTGAACCATTGTGCATCCCATGCACCTCCACCGGCTTTTATTTCCATCTGGGAACTGTCCGCCAGCGACATATAAGAACAGCTGATGACACGAGTCCGCGGATCCCGGTGCACATTTCCCCAGGTATAAAGCTGCTCCATGTAAATATCGCTTACATTCACTTCTTCTTTCAATTGCCGATAAGCCGCCTGATCCAGACTTTCATCCACGAACATGAATCCGCCCGGCAGCGCCCAGGTGTCAATGTACGGGTGATTCCCGCGCTTGACCATCAATACCTTCAGTTCCTTTTGCGGAAGCTTCCGATAATTCAGCTGTGGACCGTCGACTACGGTAAAAAGCAGGGTATCAACGGAAACAGACGGTCTTTTATACAAGCTGACATCATATTGATCTAAAAATTCTCGCTCTGTCAGTCCGTCGGTATTCCTAAGCTCTTCCTTTGCCATACAAAGTACCTCATTTCTCTTAATATCATTTTGTTATTATTTTAATGTTATTATTAATATAGTACTAAGTATGGGCTCTGTCAACACTTTTCCTGCGAGGAACGCAAAAAAATCAGGAGTCTGAAAAATATTCAGGCTCCCGATTCAATACTTGACTTCTTATTATGCCAAATCGCTGTGGCGATGAATAGCCGGTAAAACCGCCCGGTGCTGCCAACACCGAACGGCTCAACAATACTATTTATGCACACAGTCATTTCCCCAAAAAAAGAACACCCTTTCAGGTGCTCTTGACTCTTGAAAGCCACTTATTTACTGGCTTTTTAGTACGTGCGTTAGAGGATTCGAACCCCCGGCCTTTTGGTCCGTAGCCAAACGCTCTATCCAACTGAGCTAAACGCACACTTTATTATGTTATGTTTTCCAACAACAGTATATATAATACCTCTAATAACTTGATTTGTCAACAAATAAATTTAGTTTTTCAAATTTCTTCTATTTTCGTTTTTTCAATTACAAAGAGGCGGTTCAGCCCTTCCTGCCATGGATATTGAAATTCCAGGTAGAGCTTTATTTTTCCAAGCTTTGAAAACTGCTTCTTCCAGTAATCGGTTGTTGACTGTCTCAGGTGTAAAACCCCTTCCTCTTCATAGAGGTTGCCTCCTTTTTTCTCATAGCCAAAGGACGCAAGCTCTTCTTTTGAATAATAGGGGTTCATTTTGATAAACCAGTATCCGCCATCCATCATCAGCCTGTCAAGTTTATGTACTGTCTCGCCGGATACATCCTTTGGCATCACATCGAGTACATTTGACAGAATAATCCCATCAAATTCACCCTTTTGAAACTGCTCAAGAAATTCTTCCCCGCCAATAAAGAAACGAGCATTTTGATAGGCGCTTAAAGCAGCCGTTTCATTTGCAAATGCAATACCCATTTCAGCTTTGTCCACCCCTGTAATCTGATGTTCGGGATGATACTGAAGGCACTGAAAAGAGAGATCGCCGGTTCCGCATCCGAAATCCAGAACCCTGTTTGTCCGATCGGCAAACTCCATCAAAGCTTCATCAAACATCGGCTCTACGCTTAAAGCTGACCCCCTTAAGTCCACCGGCTCATATTTTTCAAAAATCTTGTTCCACATACCTGTTTCCCGATCATATGCTTTCATCTGTGCCATACCCTCTTCAGTCTTAGATTTTTCATGGTACCAGAGGAATCTCCATGTATCATTATTAAAAAGTTATAGCACAAAAAACAGCATGAGTCAATAAGTTTGAATCATGCTGTAGGCCATCTATAATTATGGTGTAACATAGACTGCCGCACTGCAATTACGGATGTAGCACGACAGCCTGCGAATCTTTATTTCAGGCATTCTTTCATCACTTCATAAGTGCCTTTATCTCTCACTGTTTCGAGATCTTTTGTCACATCATCGAGGAGTCCCGGAATCTGTGTCAGATCTTCACCCCAGAAATCTGTGTTTGAGAGGACCGCCTCTGCCATATCAGCCGCACAGTCGTCCTTATGAGCATCAAAGAATTCAAGAACCGGGCGGTCGTCTTTGATTTCATATTCATTGTCTCCGCGGACACCGATCAGAGCGTTTTCCTCCAGATGCTTTCCTGTATAGAACTGAATGTAGAATGCCAGGGAAGCAGAGATACACTTTGGAATCTTTCCGAATTTATCAACGTATCCTTTCAGCGATGGCATCACCCTTGCTTTCCACTTGGAGGTAGAATTCAAAGAGATCGACAAGAGTGCATGGTCCACAAACGGATTATTGAATCGTTCTTTGACTGCCGCCGCGAAGTCTTTGAGCTCGTCTTCCGGGAGGGTCAGTGTCGGGATAATCTCATCGTAGATCGTCTTATTCATAAATCCGCTGATTACATCGTCATGCATACAGTCTCTCACGATATCCTGTCCCGCGAGATAAGCTCCCAGTACGAAAGATGTATGTGCACCATTTAAGATACGCACCTTTCTCTGTTTGTATGGTTTATGATCATCGCAGATAAGAACCGGAAGTCCTGCCTTTTCAAACGGCAGTTCCTCTTTCAGGCTGTCCGGGCCTTCAATGACCCAGAATCCGAATACTTCGCCGGTGTCGATCAGGTTGTCTTCGTAACCCAGTTCCTCACAGATCTGTTTTGCCTCATTTCTCGGATATCCTGTGACGATTCGGTCAACCAGTGTGGAGCAGAAAATGTTTTCTTCCTTCACCCAGTTTTTGAAATCATCTCCCAGTTTCCACTGGTCAACATATTGAAGGACGCATTTTTCCAGTTCTTTTCCATTGTTATCAATCAGCTCACAGGAAAGAATGACGAAACCTTTGCCTTTTTGAGTTCCAAAATTCTTAAAACGCTCATATAAGAACTGTGTCAGTTTACCGGGATAGCTGGATGCCGGTACATCATCAAACTTGCAGGAAGGGTCGTATACAATTCCTGCCTCTGTCGTATTGCAGGTGATATATCGAAGATCCGGGTTTTTTGCACAGTCAAGAACAGCCTGATAATCTTCATATGGATTCAGACAGCGGCTGACACTGGAAATCACACGCTTATCATTTACCTTTTTCCCGTCCTCGGACCCGCGCAGGAATAATGTATAAAGGCCCTCCTGCTCATTGATCATGTCAGTCAGTCCGGATCCGATCGGCTGGCAGAGAACTACTTTTCCGTTGAATCCGACTCGTTCATTGAGCAGATCAAACCAATAATCTACGAAAGCCCGAAGGAAATTTCCTTCCCCGAACTGCAGGACCCTCTCCGGTGCGTCCTTTAATAAATAGCCGTCATATCCCTGTTCTTCCAATGTTTTGTAACACAGTTTCTTCATTACTTATACCTCTCTTATTCTTTATGATAGAAGGGTCAAAGGTCATGCATTTCATGCTCGCATGAAAAAACATGACTAAAGGCCCTGAACAAACGTGATTAAAGGGTTACGCCCCGTTTAAAGATTGCCATATCATGAAAACCGTTCTTTTCTGATTTTACCTGCTCACCGGATGCCACCCTGATGACATAGTCAAACAGCTTCTGCGCAGTATCATCGATGGTCTCGCCCTGTACGATTCTTCCACAGCTGAAGTCAATCCAATTCTTTTTCTTCTCAGCCAGCGGTGTATTTGTGGCAATCTTTACTGTCGGAACCGGTGATGCAAAGGGAGTTCCCCGACCGGTTGTAAATAGCACAATCTGGGCACCGCTTGCCGCAAGTGCCGTCGCCGCAACCAGGTCATTTCCGGGTGCGCTCAGGAGATTCAGGCCTTTTTTCTGTACAGCCGAGCCATAGGACAGGACTCCCCGGACAGCAGAACTTCCGCTCTTTTGTACACATCCAAGAGATTTATCCTCTAATGTAGAAATGCCGCCCTTTTTGTTGCCCGGTGACGGATTCTCGTAAATAGTCTGATGATGACTCTTGAAATAGTTTTTAAAATCATTGATCAGGCCAACCGTCTCGTGAAATACCTCTTCACTTTCACAGCGGTTCATCAGCAGCGTTTCCGCTCCGAACATCTCCGGAACCTCTGTCAGCATGGTAGTGCCGCCTTTAGAAATCAGGATGTCAGAGAATTTTCCTACCGTAGGATTCGCTGTAATTCCCGACAATCCGTCGGAGCCGCCGCATTTTAACCCGATAATAAGTTCGTCTGCACTGATCGGCTCACGTTTATCCTCTTTTACGGTATCGACTAAATCCTTTATGATTTCAAGAGAATCTCCGATTTCATCGTCTGTATCCTGAGCAGAGAGAAAACGGATTCTTTTCTCATCGTAATCACCGATGTAATTCTTCATCACGCCGATATTGCTGTTTTCGCATCCAAGGCCGAGCACCAGAACACCGCCCGCATTCGGATGGCGAATCAAATCTCCCAGAATTGTACGGGTGTACTCCTGATCATCACCCATCTGTGAACATCCGTATGGGTGCGGGAATGCACAGATCGCCTCCACGGAACCGTCAAGATACTGCTGAGCCTGTCTCTCAATCGCCTGTGCGACATTATTCACACATCCGACGGTCGGAATAATCCAGATCTCATTGCGGACACCTACTTTTCCGTCGGCTCTCCTGTAGCCCGTAAATTTGACATCTTCTGTAGGCTCGATGTCAGTTGTAACTTTATTGTAAGTATATTCCAGAAGATTTCCAAGTCCTGTCTTCAGGTTGTGGGTATGAATCCACTGTCCCTCATCGATATCTTCTTTTGCAATCCCGATCGGACTGCCATACTTGATTACTTTGTCTCCGGCTTTGATATCCTGAAGGGCGAACTTATGTCCCTGCATAACATCTTCCTTCAAAATGATTTCTCTTCCGTCAATGATACATTTCTTACCGGCACATAATGGGGCCAGTGCTACGGCGGTCATATCATTCGGGTGAATCTTTAGATACTCCAATCGTTTTTTCACCATTAAACACACTCCTTAAATCTTTTCTCACAATCCTACGCTGCTTTTATGTAAGGGCTTACATTAATAACTACACCATTTCTGTCAAAATGTCAACATTATTTTGCAAATTTTTAAAATGAAGTTGATTTTTCCATTGATTACGCTTATAATAATGTGAGAAACAGGAATATGGGACTGTAAGCACTTACATTTTTTTAATACAGGGGATATTATGAACATTTACGACATTTCCCAGAAAGCCGGTGTGTCAATCGCAACGGTATCCAGGGTATTAAACAACAATAAGAATGTCAGCGATAAGACACGGCAGAGGGTTTTATCCGTCATGAAGGAAGAGGAATATCAGCCAAATGCATTTGCACGCGGTCTCACGCTTAACACGATGAAGACCGTTGGCCTGCTATGCGCGGACACCTCAGATCCCTATCTTGGAAGCGCAATTTCCTATCTGGAGCAGAAGCTGCGTGCTCACAGCTATGAGTCTCTGCTCTGCTGCACCGGATATAAACAGTCCCAGAAGAAAAAATGTCTTGAGCTGCTTATCGCAAGGCATGTAGATGCCCTTGTCCTGATCGGATCTAGTTTTATCGAGCAGACTACAGGAAAAAATGAATACCTTCACCGGGCAGCTGCTCAGGTTCCTGTTGTGATTTTGAATGGCTCGTTAAAGGGAGCTAATATCTACAGTTCTCTCTGTGATGACGCAGAAGCTGTCGAATATGCCACTGTCCGGCTGATCAGAAGCGGCTGCCAAAATCCTGTTTTTCTCTATCGCGCAGACACATTAAGCGGGCTTAAGAAGAAAGAAGGCTTTATCAGGGCTCTTGATCTGTCAGGACAGCGCGTGTCAGATGACCAGATTGTGATGTGCTCTGGCACCGTAACGGAAACCAGGGACTGTCTCTTAAAGCTTCACGGACATCTGCCTTTTGATGCTGTGCTGGCATCCGACGATGAACTTGCAATCGGTGCGATCAAATTCGGGAAAAAAGCCGGTTTAAGGATCCCGGATGATTTATCGATCATTGGCTATAATAATTCCATGCTCGCCAAATGCTGTGACCCTGAACTCACCAGCATTGACAATCGGCTGGAGTACCTGTGCAGCACATCAGTCTCTCTGCTTATGAACCTGTTGAATGGAAAAAGTGCACCGGATAAGACTGTAATATCTGCTGATATCGTGATCCGGGACACAACAAGAAAAACTTTTAAGGAGGATATTTAAATGATGAGACAATTTTTAGACAAAGATTTTTTACTGTCAAACGAAACATCAAAAAAACTGTTCCATGAATATGCCGAAAACATGCCGATCGTGGATTATCACTGCCATATCGATCCAAAGGAAATCGCGGAAAACAAACAGTTCGATAATATCACTGAAGTATGGCTCGGCGGAGACCATTACAAATGGCGTCAGATGCGTTCGAACGGAATCGAAGAAAAGTACATCACCGGAGATGCAGACCCAAGAGAAAAGTTTCAAAAATGGGCTGAAACTCTGGAAAAGGCCATTGGAAATCCTCTCTATCAGTGGAGTCATCTGGAACTCCGCAGATACTTCGGCTATGAAGGCGTATTGAACGGCGATACTGCAGAGGAAGTGTGGAATCTGTGCAATGAAAAGCTTCATACACCGGAGATGTCGGTAAGAGGCCTGATTAAACAGTCTGATGTCAGACTGTTGTGCACAACCGATGACCCGGCGGATGATTTACACTGGCATCAGGTTTTAAAAGCAGATGACAGCTTCGACGTAAAGGTCCTTCCGGCATGGCGCCCGGACAAAGCGATGAATCTTGAGAAGGATACTTATTCTGATTATATCAGCCGGCTTTCTGACGCTGCCGGCGTAGAGATTAAAGACTTTGCTTCTATGAAGGATGCGCTGAACAGACGAATGGATTACTTTGCAGAGAACGGATGCAGTGTGTCCGATCATGCCATGACCTACATCTATTACGCACCTGCCTCAGAAGAAGAGATAAATAAGATCTTTACCAAACGTCTGTCCGGAGAAGATGTGACTTCTGAAGAACAGATGAAGTTTAAGACCGCATTCATGCAGTTTCTGGCCAGAGAATATCACAAGAGAAACTGGGTCATGCAGATCCACTTTGGATGCAAGAGAGACAACAACGCTCTGATGTACAAAGAGTTAGGTCCGGATACCGGATTCGACTGTATCGATAACTACGCTCCTTCAGCCACAGCCTCAGACTTCTTAAACTCTCTGGCTGCAACAGATGAACTTCCGAAGACAGTTCTCTACTCTCTGAATCCGAACGACAACGCTTATATAGATTCTATGATCGGATGCTTCCAGGATTCCTCCTCTGTCGGAAAGATTCAGCACGGCTGTGCATGGTGGTTTAATGACCATAAACAGGGAATGACTGAGCATCTGACATCTCTTGCAAACATGGGACTGCTCGGAAACTTCATCGGCATGCTCACGGATTCCAGAAGTTTCCTGTCCTATACAAGACATGAGTACTTCCGCAGAGTGCTCTGTGAGCTGATCGGCGGATGGGTAGAAAACGGAGAATATCCGGCTGACTGCAAAGCTCTCGAGGCAATCATCAAGGGAATCTCCTATAACAATGCAGTACGCTACTTTGAATTTCCGGTAGACAAAGCCTGACGATTTTTAAAACAGCCGCGACACCTGCACAAAAAAAGCCTTTCACACGTATGAACTCTCGTGTGAAAGGCTTTTTTTCAACCCCTGATATCTATCAGACAAACAGCATTCCGACCATTCGCACAAGGAATGCGACGATCCAGGCGACTCCGCACTGTAATATTACAATTCCGGTCGCCCATTTTCCTCCGAGCTCTCTCTTGATCGAGGCTACTGCCGCGACGCATGGTGTGTATAGTAGACAGAACACGAGCATCGATGCCGCTGCAAGCGGTGTCAGCACCTCCATGAGTGCTGCGGTGCTTCCAAACAGAACAGACAGTGTGGAGACAACACTCTCTTTTGCAAGGAATCCAACGATCAGTGCGGTGCTGATCCTCCAGTCTCCCAGTCCCAGCGGTTTAAAGACTGGTGAGATAAATCCTGCAACCATTGCCAGGATACTGTCTTTCGAATCAGCCACCATGTTGAGATGAAGATCAAAGGTCTGCAGAAACCAGATTACGATTGTCGCAATAAAGATTACCGTAAATGCTCTCTGAAGGAAATCTTTTGCTTTATCCCACAGGAGCCTTAGGACATTCTTTGCACCGGGCAGACGGTAATTCGGAAGTTCCATGACAAATGGAACTGCTTCGCCCCTGAACACGCTGTTTTTCGAGATCAGTGCCGTGAGAATTCCGACCACGATACCCAGGAAATAGAGACAGACCATAATCAGTCCCGCATGTTTCGGAAAAAATGCAGCCGTGAAGAATCCATAGATTGGAAGTTTTGCGGTACAGCTCATAAATGGTATCAGCATGATCGTCATCTTCCGGTCTCTCTCTGACGGCAGGGTTCTGCTGGACATAACCGCCGGAACAGAGCACCCGAAACCGATGAGCATCGGCACGATACTTCTTCCGGACAATCCGATCTTGCGAAGAAGCTTATCCATTACAAATGCAACCCTTGCCATATATCCTGTATCTTCAAGCAGTGACAGGAAGAAAAAAAGTGTCACAATGATGGGCAGGAAACTGAGTACGCTTCCGACACCGGTAAAGATACCGTCTACAATCAGCGATTGTAATGCTGCATTTACATGCCAGGATGTAAGGCCTGCGTCCACAAGCTTTGTCAGCCATTCGATGAACAATGCCAATTTATCCTGGAGAAACAATCCGATGACGTTAAAAGTCAGATAGAAAACGAGTCCCATAATCACCACAAAGGATGGTATTGCCGTATATTTTCCGGTAAGTATCCGGTCAAGTTTCCGACTTCTCTCCCGCTCTTTACTCTCTTTCGGCTTTACTACACAGCGATCAATCAGCTTTTGGATAAATGAGAAGCGCATATCCGCAATCGCCGCTGTGCGGTCCAAACCACGCTCGGTCTCCATCTGAGTAATAATATGTTCAATAGCCTCTTCTTCATTCGGATCGAGGGCAAGTGCACCGGTAATCCTCTCATCACCCTCGATAATCTTCGTCGCCGCAAACCGAATGGGAATGTCTGCCGCCTTTGCATGATCCTCAATCAGATGCATGATCCCATGCAGACATCTGTGAACAGCACCGCCATGGTCATCTACATCGCAGAAATCCATTCTGCCCGGACGCTCCTGATATTTTGCTATATGAACCGCATGTGACACGAGTTCATCAATCCCGTCATTTTTTGTGGCAGATATCGGAACAACCGGAATCCCAAGCATGTTTTCCATCTCATTGATCTTCACTGCCCCGCCGTTTCCGGTAACCTCATCCATCATATTCAGTGCGAGCACAACCGGAACATCCAGATCCATCAGCTGCATCGTCAGATATAGATTTCTCTCCATATTCGTCGCGTCTACAATATTGATAATGCCCTTGGGCTTTTCATTTAAAATAAACTGAAGGGAGACAACTTCCTCACTGCTGTAAGGTGATAATGAATAAATTCCAGGCAGGTCAGTCACCTGAGTGTCCGGGTGTCTCTTAATTGTCCCGCTCTTTTTATCCACTGTGACACCGGGAAAGTTCCCGACATGCTGGTTGGATCCGGTCAATTGATTGAAGAGCGTTGTCTTTCCGCTGTTCTGATTGCCCGCAAGCGCGAATGTGAGCACCGCGCCATCAGGAAGAGGGTGCTCATCCGCTTTTGTATGGAATCTTCCACCTTCTCCGAGACCGGGATGCTCACGATCCATATCCGGAATATTTTTCTCTTCTTTTGTCTGCTTCTTAACCGATTTTTTACTGTTGCTTTTCTTCGAAATCTGAACTGTTATTTTTTCTGCATCCTTCAGGCGCAGTGTAAGCTCATAACCGTGAATACGCAATTCCATGGGATCACCCATTGGTGCATATTTTTCAAGCGTAACTTCCACTCCCGGAATTACACCCATATCGAGAAAATGCTGCCGAAGCGGACCTTCACCGCCAACAGTTTCAATCACTGCCGACTGACCAATTTCCAACTCTTTTAATGTCATGATTTATCTGTCCTTCCATATTTCATCAGGAGAGTTTCTTTTGTAAGCTTATCCCTTTCAGAGACATCTCCCTAAAGTTAGTGTAAACTCACCTTATGAAATTGTCAAGTTTAATCCAGATATGACTTCATGCTCCGCAATGCATTCTTCTCTAACCGGCTGACCTGCGCCTGTGAGATACCTATTTCCTTTGCCACTTCCATCTGTGTCTTTCCCGCATAAAAACGCAGATTTATAATATGTCTTTCTCTTTCGGCAAGTCTATCCATAGCGTCCTGCAGCGCAAGATTCTGTACCCATTTTTCTTCTTTATTCTTTTTATCGCTGACCTGATCCATGACATATAAAGTATCTCCGCCATCTGTATAGACCGGATCATAAAGGCTCATAGGACTTTGAATAGCATCCAGCGCATATACAATATCCTCTTTATCAATTCCAATCTCATCTGCTATTTCCATGATCGTTGGTTCTTTCATATTTTTTTTCATATACGTTTCCCGGGCATTGATCGCTTTGTAGGCGGTATCTCTAAGTGACCTGGATACACGGATAGCGTTATTATCCCGCAGGTAACGGCGTATCTCACCGATGATCATTGGAACAGCATAAGTTGAAAACTTCACATTCAACGTTGTATCAAAGTTGTCAATCGCTTTAATCAGCCCGATACATCCAATCTGGAATAAATCATCTGCGTTTTCATTGCTGCTCGAAAAACGTTTGATCACACTTAAGACGAGCCTCAGATTGCATTTGATGTAACGCTGTCTGGCCTCCTCGTCACCTTCTTTTACTTTCAAAAGAAGTGTTTCTTTTTCTTCATTAGTAAGAATCGGAAGTTTTGCCGTATTCACTCCACATATTTCAACTTTATTAAGCGCCATAATAAGAATCCTCCTATTTCGTTTTAACCTTTGTGTCTCTAGTAAAATGATTCTCATTCTAACGTCCAACTATGCGTTTATAGCAGAAATTTAATAAAGTTTTAGCCCTTGACAACACAAAATACCGCCACACATTTTAAGTGCGGCGGCATCAGAAAAACATTATTCGTATTTTACAATTTCATGTCTCAATTGTTTCATGATTCTTTTTTCCAGTCTGGAGATATAAGACTGAGAAATCCCCAGCAGATCTGCTACTTCTTTCTGTGTCTTTTCTTTTCCCTCAGGCATATTGATTCCAAATCTCAGTTTTACGATTGTCTGTTCTCTGTCATTTAACTTCCCTATCGCTTTTCCCAGAAGCTTTTTGTCAACTTCCTCCTCAATTCCCCTGTATATAATATCTTCATCGGTGCCCAGAATATCGGACAGTAAAAGTTCATTTCCATCCCAGTCCACATTTAAAGGTTCATCGATGGAGACTTCCATCTTTGTCTTATTATTTCTGCGCAGATACATAAGAATCTCATTTTCGATGCATCTGGATGCATAGGTGGCAAGTTTTATTTTCTTATCGGCTTTAAATGTGTTGATCGCTTTGATCAGTCCAATGGTTCCAATTGAGATCAGATCTTCGATACCGACACCGGTATTATCGAATTTCTGAGCAATGTATACGACCAGTCTTAAATTATGTTCAATTAATTCACTTCTGGCGGCCTCGGCTTCTTGATTCTCCCCGCGTAACTGGGAGATTGCCCGCGCCTCTTCTGTGGCACACAGTGGCTCCGGAAGAACGTCATTTCCACCTATATAAAAAAGTTCACCCGGTTTCTTATACATCATCGTTTGAAATCTGGGCAGCATGCGAAGCCGAAAATGGCTTGGCAGCTTAGCTTGCATCAACATACACGAATTCCTCCTAACTGTCTATTAGATTCGGGTTCAAAATCATCTGATAGCTCCGGAGAGAAGAACTATAGGTTTTATCAACAGCAATTACCGGGTGGGTAATCACTTTGCGTACACCATCCTGTTCAAGACACATATCATCCAGAACAATAGCAGGGAGCAGGCTCTTCTCATATCCCACACATTTGTACGGAATATAGTGAGGCTTTAATTTTATAAGAAGCTCCGGCTTCTCACAAATGTTGTTTTGACAGAATTGTTCGAGCTCCCCTGCAACTTCCTCCGACAGCAGTTTTCTTACCGGTGTAATGCCAATTACTGACACATAGCTTTGCAAAGTGGTATCCCAAAGCATATTACCTGTATCGTAAAGTCCTTTCACACATATTTTTCTTTCTCCCTGGTGAAGTGTAACATCGCAGATACGCTGTTGTGTTGATTTCAGCCTGTCATAGATCCAGGAACCAAGGCTGATACAGCAAAAGGCTGTGATCGCTGTAAGGAGAAATGCCCTTACCCCCGACGTACCTGTCATTCTTCTCAGTATTGAAAACAGCATCCCCATACAGGCAATCCCCACATAAAAAAGGCACATCCCCCGTATCAGTCGCTTACCATCTTTGATTTTGCAGCCAAATCTTACCATTAAAGTATTTGCAGCCACAGAAACCAGTATCGTACTTATCATGCTGAATCGGTAGAGCAATATCATGCATACAACCGCAGCGCCTGATGAAAGCACCGCAGACACCGAACTCCGAAGATGCGTGGCAGAACATCCAAGGAATCTGTTTGTAATGCGCAATAATGCATAGTTCATCACGAGATTCTCTAAGAAATATACATCCAGATAGAATTCGTAATACAAAAGCACCCCCCCTGCAGATTCATGCGTACTTACTGGAGCAACAAATACCATTATAGGCGTCAGGCTTTGTTAATTTTGTCAAAAAAGGGAGGCTATTCCATAGAAAAGTTCGACATGAATCCACCTTTCCCGCACGAGGGGCAGATCATGCAGGCAGAGCCCGCACAAAAAAAGTTATACCATGAAGCAGACAACGCTTACTTCAAGATATAACTTTTATTTCCGGTATCTATAATCCTAGGTGTCATAGACCTGTAAAATCATGTTTCTCATTTCATCAATTGGAATCTGGCCCGGTGCGGATATACCGGCCGCTGATGCGAATGTTATGGCGGATCCGAAGATTCCTCCGCCGATTCTGCTGATTTTTCCCAGCTTATCCATGGACATCGTGACCACGGGTTTTGTTGTTTTTTTGGACTCCTGAAGCGTCGCCTGCAGCAGTCGTAAGACATCTTCTGCGTTACGGGGCATCATTGCAAGCTTTAACATATCTGCACCCATCTCATCCATCCCCGATAGGATCTTAACCATCTCATCCGTCTCATAAGTCAGATGAAAATTATGATTTGAAGCCACGACTTTTCCGTTTAAATGATGAATCCGGCTGATAAGATCACAAGCGTCAAGTCCTTCACGATAGACTTCCAAATCGATCAGATCTGCGTGATCCTGCTCTGCAGCGGCAGTACACAGCTCTTTATAGGCCTTATTACTAATCTCTTTATTTCCGCCTTCTCCGGCTGACCGGAAAGTAAATATCAACGGTATTTCAGGAAAGATGTCAGACAGGATCTTGAGCATCTGCATAGCACTGTCCCCTTCCAGGACATCTTCATAGAAATCGCTGCGCCACTCTACAAGATCCGGATGACTTTCTGCAGTCATCCGACTCTGCCTGATGATCTCTGCTTTGCTTTTCCCTGTAATTGGCACGCATATCCTGGGAGTACCATTCCCAAAAGTGACCCCTTTTATTCTAAGACTCATCTCGTACCTCAAAGTATTTTTCTCTGATCAAATCAATCGGCATCTCCTGCGCCGTCCATAGTTTAAAGGACTCTGCGCCCTGATAGAGCAGCATATTCATCCCGTTAAGGGTACGGCATCCCATCACCCGCGCATCCCTAAGAAGTTTTGTCTCCTTTGGTTCATAGATCAGATCACTCACAATCAGTCCCGGCCGAAACAGCGATGGATCCTCAATCAGAGAATGATCTACATCCGGAGTCATTCCCACAGAAGTACCATTGACCAGAATCGCGCTGTGTGAAATGCAGCTTCGAAGACTCCTGATATCCCCTTGTTCATACACAGCGACTTCGGAGGCTGTCTCTTCATTCAGCCTTTTGGCCAGGGTTTCTGTTCTCTCGTAATGGGCACTTTCTTTTCGCATAAATACGTTAATCCGCTTCACACCGTCAAGCGCCGCCTGTGCACATACTGCAGTCGCAGCGCCTCCGTTGCCCAGCATTGTCATCTCCTGCCCGATCACGTCATACCCGGCAGCGTCTGCGGCGCGCATAAATCCCATGCCGTCTGTATTACAGCCCGTCAGAATACCGTCATCGTTGATCACTGTGTTCACCGCCCCAATCAGACTGGCGGCGGGCGACAGACGATCCATCAACTCAACCATCCTGTTTTTATGAGGCATTGTCACGTTAAATCCCCTGATGCCGCATGCCTTCAGACCTTCCACAGCCGTCTCTAAGTGGTCCTTCTTCACGTCAAAACAGAGATAGATATAATCAAGCCCGAGTTTACGAAAAGATTCATTGTGCATAAGCGGAGAGATGCTATGTGCCACGGGGCTTCCAAGCAGTCCCGTCAATTTTGTTTTTCCACTGATCTTCATTTTAACACCCCAAAATAGTATAAATAAACAGGGTACCCGGATTCCAGGCCCCTGCTCTTCTATGTTCACTGTAAGATTATGTTTATCGATTGCGATTCTTCAGAAAGTCCGGAATCTGAATATCCTTCTTCGGTACATTGCTTGCAACATGACCCGATGATGGTTTTTGCGGAGTCGGCGTATTGGACTGAGGCATATTCAAATTAGGCATCTTGAATCCCGGATTATTATTCGACTTCTGCTTATTCTCATCGGCTTTTCTGGACGCTGATACACTTGCCTGTTTTGCTGTGGCGTCATCCAGACCAGTGGCGATTACAGTGATCTTGCAGGTATCTGTCAGAGAATCATCATACATCGCACCAAAGATGATGTTGGCATCTTCACCGGCCAGATTCTGTACATAACTTGCGGCATCATTGGCATCCATAAGAGAGATATCACCGGAAATGTTGATGATCACATGGGTTGCCCCTTCGATTGTTGTCTCAAGAAGCGGACTGGAGACAGCCTCCTGTACAGCTTCGAGAGCCTTGTCATCCCCTTTGGATTCTCCGATACCAATATGGGCAATACCCTTGTCCGTCATAACAGTCTGAACATCTGCAAAGTCCAGGTTGATCAATGCAGGTAGATTAATCAGATCTGTGATTCCCTGAACAGCCTGCTGAAGAACTTCATCAGCTTTTTTCAGTGCTTCCGGCATCGTTGTCCTGCGGTCAACTATCTCCAGAAGTTTGTCATTTGGGATGACAATCAGCGTGTCCACGTTTTGTTTTAATTTATCAATACCCATAAGAGCATTGCTCATACGAGTCTTTGCTTCGAATCTGAACGGTTTTGTAACAACCCCGACAGTCAAAATTCCCATTTCTTTTGCAATTCCGGCCACGATCGGAGCGCCTCCGGTACCGGTTCCTCCGCCCATACCACAGGTGACAAATACCATATCAGCACCTTCCAGTATCTGCTTTATCTCCTCAACGCTCTCTTCCGCCGCTTTTTCACCAATCTCCGGTTTTGCCCCGGCGCCGAGACCTTTTGTCAGTTTTTCCCCAACCTGAAGAACCGTAGGAGCTTTACATAAAGCTAATGCCTGTTTATCGGTATTAACTCCGACAAACTCTACCCCTCCTATTGTCTCTTCAACCATGCGGTTAACTGCATTGTTCCCTGCGCCACCGACACCGATGACGATAATCTTTGCGGAAGATTCCGCTTCATTTGTCATAATTTCTAACAAGGTACTTCCTCCTTCATGGCGTATGCCTATTTCTACTACCCTATCGGGTACTTTTTCTTCATAATCATTTGTTAAGTTACATGTACTGAGATTGCTCCCATAATCCTAATATGTTACATATAGATATATAATATCTTTTCTTCAAAGATTAATCAACTCTTTTTTTACTTTTTCACTGTTTTTTTACTTTTTCGTTATGTTTCACAACCTCTGACTGACACACGTTTCAATCTTTATCGAAAATAATGTTATGGGTATCATTCGTATAATCTTCTAAATGAAGTGTGCCCGATTCATTCAATATCTTCGGAAGAATCGCCGCCGCTCTAGTCATCTTATCCTCAAGCTTTTCGTCTTTTCCAAGGGCTATCCTGACATTTCCATAATGTAACGTGAACTCATCATGTTCGGACAGTTCTACACTGTCAGGCCTGACGCCATATTTGTCAAACATCCTCATAAGTTCCAGAATACTGTCAAAAATCCGAGAGTCTTTTACTTTTAATTTCGCTCCCTCCTCCGCCTTATCAGATACAAGCCCTGTGATCAGCGGCACATCTGCATATTCTCTGTAATTATCGGAAGTTTCCTGTTCCACCTCCTCTTTCAGCATCGTCTGCAACACAACTCCATTCTTGTCAAAATAACAATTCTTTCCTTCATATTCCACGTATCCGATTGGGTATCTCTCATTTACATGAATAATAATTGAATTGTGATTCTGGTACTCGACATCTACAGAATCTATAAATGTCTGATTGTTATATGCGATATGCCTCTTAAATCTTGACATCAGGAAAGTATTCCAGGAAAACGGTTCTTTCATGACCATACGTTTTATCTCATCCTCTGTATAGCGTTCATTTCCCTCAACCTGAACATTCGTCGTATAAAAAATACTGATAAACAACAGAACTCCCACCAGAATAATTCCGCCGACCGAGGCTCTGATCAGACGTTTTTTTCTCTTTGGCAGCCCCCTTTTCCTTTTGTGTCCCATGAAATCCTCCGCACGCCTAAACCTAAACATTCAATCAATTTTTCTCATTATTCTTCCACCCAGACTCTGGATATCACCGCATACATCCTGATATCCGCGTTCAATATGGTGAATCCCCCTGATCCGTGTGGTTCCTTTCGCACAAAGTCCGGCCACAATAAGGGCCGCACCGCCTCTTAAGTCACAGGCTTCAACATCTGCACCATAAAGAGGACATCCATGAACAACCGCAGTACTTCCCTCTATTTGGATATCCGCACCCATTTTTCTCATCTGCAGAGCAGCTTTAAAACGATTCTCAAATATCGTCTCATTCACCTGACTCATTCCCGGAACCCCGGCACATACAGCCAAAAAAGGAGATTGAAGATCCGTGGGAAATCCTGGATATTCTTCGGTTTCAAGATATGCAGCCGGGTACTTAAGATTCCGACTGTCTGTTAATAGTTTACCACCTTTTACTTCATATTGTCCACCCATTTTATAATATACTGAAAGAAGAGCACTCATCTCCTCTTCAGGGGCATTATCCAGCGTGATTTTTCCTCTCGTCGCTGCCCCCGCCAGAAGATATGTCCCGGCTACAATCCGGTCTGCAGGTACCTGAAAACTGGTTTCCGTAAGCACAGATACACCTTCGATGATAATCCTGCCGCTTTCCTCCCCTTTTATCTTCGCACCCATGGCCCGCAGAAGGCGGCACAGATGTACAATTTCCGGTTCTCTCGCACAATTTTCAAGTACAGTCACCCCGTCGGCACAGACAGCACCCAGAATTCCATTTTCCGTAGCACCCACACTGCGTCTTTCAAACCGAAAATATCCGCCCTTCATTTCATCTGCATATCCTTTGATCTCTCCATCTTCCACGGTAAGATGTGCTCCAAGTTTCTCCAGAACTAAAAGATGTAAGTCGACGGGTCTTTTCCCAATCGTACAGCCTCCGGGCAGTCCGATTTGGACTCTTTTCTTTCTGCCAAGCAGAGCTCCCATTAAAATAACAGAGGAGCGCATCTGATCAGCATACGCTCCCGGTATTACTTCCGAATATATATTACTGCAGTCCAGGTATATGTCATTGGCGTCTCTTTTGACCCTGGCACCAATACTTTTTAAAATCTGTTCCATACACTGCACATCTAAAATATCAGGACAGCCTTTCAGACAAAGCGTTCCATTTTGCAGCAGGGCAGCTGCCATCATGGGCAGAACAGCGTTTTTTGACCCCTGAATACATACTTCTCCATCCAGAGGAATTCCCCCTTCAATTTCATATAGGCCCAATGCTTTTAGCTCCCGTCAGTCTTCTCTCAATATAATATGCATTCGGCACACACTTTGACACGGCACACTAGCCGCCATAAGACTTCCGGCTCCTGCATAACAGCGCTCTCGGAATCATAAACTAATGAAAAAGACTCCATACGTTATGCGTAATATCTGAAAGGTCCGCTATGAAAAAAAAATCACGCATTGACTATACCTTATTTGTTCTCGTAATTTTTCTGGTCATCTGCGGTCTTGTACTGCTCTTTTCAACCAGTGCATATAACGGCCGTGTCAAATTCAATGACAGTTCATACTATTTCAAAAAACAGCTGTTCGCAACCGTTCTCGGCTTTATTGCCATGATTATCGTATCCCGGATGGATTATCACAGAGTTCTCGCACTGGCTCCGGCTCTGTATATTCTATCGCTTATGCTGTCCCTGGCTGTTCTGTTCATCGGTGACGAATATAACGGCTCCAAGCGCTGGCTATCTCTCGGACCACTGTCCTTTCAGCCTTCGGAATATGCGAAACTTGCTGTTATACTCTTTCTTGCCTATCTAATTGAAAGATCAAAAAAGAAAACAACAGGACTCGGGTTTATGCTTAAGATTCTGGCGAGTGTACTCCCGATTATCGCACTTGTGGGTTCAAACAACCTGAGCACCGCTATCATCATCCTGGGAATTGCCGTCATCACAATCTTTGTCTCCAATCCGCGGTATCTTCCATTTATTGGAATCGGCTGTGCAGGTATCGGCCTCGTGGCTGTCTTCCTCGGTATGGAAAGCTATCGAATGGAACGGCTTGCCATCTGGCGAAATCCGGAAGGCTATGAAAAAGGCTTTCAGACGATCCAGGGGCTCTACGCCATCGGAAGCGGAGGGATCTTTGGGAAAGGGCTTGGGAGTTCTCTTCAAAAACTCGGTTTCGTCCCCGAAGCCCAAAATGACATGATCTTTTCCATCATATGTGAAGAGACCGGTCTTGTCGGGGCGAGCCTGGTGATCCTCCTCTTCGTGCTTCTGGTCTGGAGACTCATGGTAATATCCACCCATGCCCCGGACCTGTCCGGTGCGCTGATTGCAGCGGGAATCATGGGTCACATGGCCATCCAGGTCATCTTAAATATCGCTGTTGTGACCAACACAATTCCGAACACCGGAATCACTCTGCCTTTCGTCAGTTACGGTGGCACCTCTGTCTTATTTCTTCTAAGTGAGATGGGGATGGCATTATCAGTCAGCCGTCAGATGTTATAATTCCCGTACATACTCTTTAAACTTATCTCCGCGCTGTTCATAGCTGTCAAACTGCCCCCAGCTGGCACACGCGGGGGACAGGAGCACGGCATCACCCGGCAGGGCAAGCAAAGCACACTTTTCCACCGCCTCTTTCAGATCCTCACACAGGATAATCTTATCTGCAGGAAATGAACATGCTCTTGCCGCTTTGGCTATCTTCTCCTTTGTCTGTCCGATGAGCACAAGATACTTTACCCTGCCGTCAAATTCACGGATCCAGCTGTCATAAGAAGACTGCTTGTCGAAACCGCCTCCAATCAGAAGTGTCGGCCGGTTCATCGCCTGAATACCTTTGATCGCAGCGTCGGGGTTCGTCCCCTTTGAGTCATTGTAATATGCAACCCGGTTTTTTTCCGTCACATACTCGATGCGGTGTTCTACACCCTTGAAACTTTTTACTGTCTCCTGTATACATTCAACCGGTACACCGATGCAGATAGCCATAGCAGCCGCTGTCATCACATTTTCATAGTTATGCAGGCCCAGGATCTTGAGATCTGCGGTATCGACCACTTCGCGCTCAGCTTGTCCATCCCGGTACATGATACGTCCCCGGTCCAGGTAAATGCCTTCCCTCAGCACACGAGAAGATGAAAAATAGATCACTTTTGGTTTTATGGTCTCCCCAAACTTTCTCAGAATCTGATCCTCATAATTCAAAATGCAGAAATCATCCGGTGTCTGATTGCACGTAATTCGCTCTTTGACCCTTATGTATTCTTCCATAGTATGGTGACGATTCATGTGATCTTCGGTGATATTTGTGATTGCACTGACTTTCGGATGAAAGGTGCTGACCGTCTCCAGCTGAAAGCTGGAAATCTCGGCTACAGTCACAGAATTTTCTGTTGTCTTGGCAGCTACCTTTGTATAGGGAACTCCGATATTTCCAACTACAAATGTCTCAGGATGATAATTCTTCATAATCTCTCCCAGAAGTGTCGTCGTAGTCGTCTTTCCGTTAGTCCCTGTAACTGCCATCAGTATTCCTGATCCGAACCGGTAGGCAAGTTCCACTTCACCCCAGATTGGAATGCCGGCATCCTGTATGCTTTTGACAACGGGCAGATCCATCGGAACTCCGGGGCTTAACACCACCAGATCTATTTTATCCATAAGCTTTTTTGAAAATTCTCCGGTTACCACCTGTATATTTTCAGGACTCTCTATCTTTTTTAAAACCTCTTCCGGTTTTAATTTATCATTTCCATCGTAGATCAAAGGAAACGCGCCAACTTTCAATAAAAGAGCAGCAGCGCCGATTCCGCTTTTTCCTGCTCCAAACACGCAGACCTTTTTCCCCTGTATATTCATTACTTTTCCTCCTAAAATAAAATCCGGCTATACCCCAAGCATTGCAGTCAGGGCAAGCATGCCCGTTACAATAGAAAACACTGCAACTACGCGGGTCTCCGACCATCCCATCAATTCAAAATGGTGATGAATCGGTGTCATCTTGAATATTCGCTTCCCATGTGTAATCTTAAAATAAGTGACCTGTAAAATAACGGATAATATTTCAAATAGATATATAAATCCGACAATCGGTATAAAAAGCGGCATCTGAAGTATGTAGGCCGTTCCGGCTACGAATCCGCCGAGTGCGAGCGACCCTGTATCTCCCATAAATACCTTGGCCGGAAATACATTAAACAAAAGAAAACCCGCCAGTGCTCCAATCACGGCGCAGATCATCGGTTCAATTCCACTTTCCTCTCCGATTGCTATTACCATGAAAAAAACAGCTACTATGATGGTCACGCTTGACGCCAGCCCGTCAAGCCCATCGGTGAAGTTTACCCCATTGACCGTCCCAAGTACTACAAAAAACAGCAGTGGAATAGCCATCCACCCTATATCGAGCATTTTGCCCGGATAGAACGGGATTTTCATACTCAGCGGCACATCTGTATAGTGAATCATATAAAACGCGAATATCGCGGTCACTACGATCTGACACACCAGCTTCTGCCCCGCAAGGAGGCCATCTGATCTTCTCATCACAACTTTTAAGTAATCATCTAAAAAACCAATCAGGCCAAATCCCAGTGTTAAAAATAAAACCGGAATAATCTTTGGATATTCCTTTACATAAAACAAGGCCGTAACCGTTGTAGATATCAGGAAGATCAGCCCGCCCATCGTGGGTGTTCCGGCCTTCTTCAGATGAGACCTTACACCCTCTATGCGCTCTGTCTGATCAATTCCAAGCTTTCGCAGAAACGGTATGATGATCGGTCCCAATACGATGCTTATGACAAATGCCAAGAGCACCGGGATTACTATGATTTTATAATCCATACCCTCCTCCATTCGTGAACACTGCTTTAGTATATATCCTTGAAAGTTTGATTGCAAGGTATAATTATTCGTTTTCCTCGCTATCTTCGCCCTTTTCGATCACTTCGCTCTTTTCAATCCCCAGATAGGGAAATATATTTTCAAAAACACTTCTCATGGCGGGTGCGGCTATCGTGCCGCCCCAGTAGATACCTTTTGGATTATCGATGAGTAAAAGACCCAGCACCTTCGGATTGTCTGTGGGTGCAAATCCAAGAAAAGAAGAGATATATCGATTGGCACTACGCGGAAGTGTCTGGGAAGTCGCTGTCTTTCCCCCGATTTTATACCCTTCGATCTTCGCATTTTTGCCGGATCCCTCCGATACCACACTCTCCAGAATATCACATACTTCTTTAGAAATTTCCTTCGAGAGAATACCGTCTTTCGTCTTAAATTTCAGTTTATCAATTGAATTTCCGTCATCATCGACCACCTCCACACCAAAATGCGGTGTGATCCTGGTTCCGCCGTTCACCAGAGAACTGGCCGTTGCGGCAAGCTGCATAGGCGTCACCTGAAAACTTTGTCCGAAGGACATCGTGGCAAGCTCCACAGGACCGACATTTGCCTTTTTATGCATGATCGTATTCGCCTCGCCGGGGAGATCAACACCGGTTTTATCCATTACGCCAAACTTTTCCAGATATTTATAAAAATTATCGACTCCCAGCCGCAGGCCCACATCGATAAATACCGGGTTACACGAGTTCTGTGCCCCCTCTACAAAAGTCTCCGCGCCGTGTCCGGTTCTCTTATGACAGTGGATTCTTCTGTCCTCTACAACCCGATAGCCGTTGCAGGTGAATGTATCATCCGGTTTTACAACGCCCTCCTCGAGAGCTGCAGACATTGTAAATATCTTAAAACAGGATCCGGGCTCATATGTATCATTTATGCACGGATTTCTCCACATCTGATTGCGCAGATCCTGGATCTTCTTTTCATCAAACCCAGAAGTATCCACATCATAATTTAAGGTAAACGGATCATTTAAGTCAAACTCCGGAACACTTACACAGGAATAAATCTCCCCATTCTGCGGATTCATGAGCAGAATAGAGACGGAATCTGCCTGGTGTTCCTCCATCACCTTTTTCGCGGCCTGCTCACAGTAAAGCTGAATATTGGAGTCAATGCTTGTGCGCAGATTATAACCCGCAACCGGTTCCACACGGCTTTCTCCAATCGCATCGAGTTCAACACCCCTGGCGTCCGTAGTGGTCAGAATCTTTCCGTTGATCCCCTCAAGCACATCTTCGTACTTGACCTCAAGTCCGATGATTCCCTGATTATCTGCTCCCGTAAAGCCAAGGACATGCGAAGCTAACGTGTCATATGGATAGTACCTTTTGAAATCTTCATCCACTTTCACCCCGCTGTATCCATAACCTCGGATTTTATCGCCGGTCTCCTTGTCCACATTTGTCTTCACACGCTCTATTGATGAACGTTTTTCCACTCTTTTCCTTGCTTCCTCTTCCGGAATCTGAAGCTCCTTTACAAGCATTTTGATAATGCCCTCGGGATCCTCAACCTGACTATGTATTACAGATATTGTACAAACCGTCTTATTTGCGGCGAGAACCACTCCGTTGCTGTCTAATATCTTTCCGCGGGCCGCCTTGATATCTCTTTCTCGCTCGTGAAGCTGGTCGGCCTTGTTTGAATAATAATCGGATCTGAATACCATCAGATATACAAGCCTGCCTACAAGTCCGAGAAGCATTGCCGCACACAAAAAGAAGATAACGACTACCTTCTTCTTGTTATAGGTCTTATTTTTGCGCATAGAGTCACCCCATAGAAACCATTAATAAACTATATGGCTATTTCCATGGGGTTAGTACTTTTTCATTCATTCGTAATTTCAGCGTCGGAATTTGTCACTCCATCGCTTAACATATCATTGCTTCCCGCCTCGCCGGAGTTTTCGCTGTCCGGAGGGCTCGGAACATTTTCATCCACAACACCGTCGGCTTTATTCGATGTTGTATCTTTATCCGGTGCTTCTACAGCCGACGGATCCGTCGGAAAAACATTCAGATAAGGCAGCAGCTCCTTCATAATTTTTTTATAGATTCGCTGAGGATATATGCTGTTTGCCTGAATATCCGCGTTTGGCTCATCCACTACGACATACAGGACAACCTGCGGATTCTCAAGTGGTGCGAAACCGATGAAGGAGACCAGATATTTTTTATCAGTTCTCGGTATCTTCTGCGCTGTTCCTGTCTTTCCGCCCATGCTGTATCCCGGCACTTTAGCTTTCGCGCCGGAACCGTCGGATTCCATAACAGTACCCAGATATTTTCGAACTTCATTGCTTACATCCGGTGAAATGGTCTTTCTGACCATAACCGGAGCTGTGTTTTTGACTACAGCTCCATTGCCGTCTGTCACAGATCGAACCACATACGGCTTATAATAAGTTCCTCCGTTGATCACCGATGAAAATGCTGAAATCTCCTGAATCATTGTGCCGGTAAAGCCCTGCCCGAATGCCGCGGTGGCAAGTTCTGTCGGACCTAAGCTCTGTTGACTGTGAAGAATACCACTGCTTTCCCCCGGCAGGTCTATTCCCGTGTAATCCCCAAAATTAAATATTTTCTGATACTTAAGGAAATTCTCAGATCCGGTCTTATTCGCAATATCCATCATGGCAACATTGCAGGAATATTTCAGACTATCCCCCAGGGATAATGTCCCGTGCCCATTTGGGTAGACTGCACACTTGATTTTGAGACCTGAAACGGTTTTAAATCCGTTACAGTAATAAGTGTCATCTGTCGAAATACTCCCGCTTTCAAGTGCTGCGGCGACCGTCATAGGTTTCACGGTGGAACCCGGTTCAAATGTATCGGAAATACAAAAATTTCTCCAGAGTTTATTTAAAGCGTTCAGCTGAGCCTTATCGTCCATCGCCGCAATCTCTTCGTCCGAATAGAATGGTTTCAAATCCCTCGGATTATTTAAGTCATACCAGTCAGAAGAATCCATTCCCAGGATTTCTCCTGTATTGGGATTCATCGCCACGACACCGACATTTTTTGCTCCGGAAGCCCCGTTCGGACCATTGGCCATCTCGTTTTCATAAGATTCAAGAGCATTTCTTATAATCTGCTGGATATTCGTATCGATGGAAGAGATTATATTCTTTCCATCCACCGGATCCTGAATGGTCTGTTCCACATCGGCGTCAGAATTAAAATAGCCGAATTGACGGCCATTTATGCCATTTAAAAGACTTGAATAGTATCCTTCTATTCCCCAGTCAGCCGTTGTCCCGTCGTAGGTAAACCCGATCAGATCGGCTGCCATGGAATTCATGGGGTATTTTCTGACATAGGTCTCTTCAAACCATACACCCTTCACTCTCTGCCGCATCAGTTTCTCTTCATCACTTAGGTCTTTGTTTTCCTCATTCTCCAGATCAAGATAGTCTTCAAGCTTTTTCTTATCTGTGATCGAGAGCTCTTTTTTTAAGATCTGATACTGACTGTTTTTAGTTTTCTTATCCTCCAGACGAGAACGAATATCGTTCTCATCAAGACCAAGGACGTCAACCAGTGCCTTTACGGTAGGCTCCAGATATCTCTTGACAGATTCGTTTTTTACCGTAATTTCACTATTTACAATTTTACAGTCCAGAATCACATTATAAACTTTTTCACTGGTAGCTAAAATTGTACCGTTTCTGTCCTGAATCTCACCCCTTTTAAAAGGGATCACACGGCTGTCATACTGCTGCTGTGTCTGATTCAAAACCTGACGTTTATAATCTCCGTGATCATTGGCATTAATATACGTAATTCGAAGCGCTAAACCGACGAAAGCCAGCACGACTAAGATGAATAGTCCTACCAGCTTTCTGCTTATCCTGCCGTCTGTTTTTCTTGTATTCATTTTGTTTTGACGCTTCTTCGTTCTTCTTTTGCTCAATTTGCGTCCTCACTTATTTTGTATCCGGAACGTCCGAGTATTGTCTGACATAACCCTCCCGGTCTACGTCATAATACTGAACCTGCGATTCATCCGCATAGTTAAGTCCGAGGCGGTCCAATGCTGCCTCTTTAACTTTATCCATACTGACGGATGCCATCACTGTATTATAATAAGCATCATTATCTGCTTTCAATTTGCTTAGTTTGTTTTCAAGTGACACTACAGTTTCATTCTGAGTTGTAAGCTGAGCCTTAAGCTGCAGAAAATTAACACATACAGCTACCATAGCTACACATATAACTGTCAGAAAGAGCACATAGCCTTTACTCATCTGCATAGCACGCTGACGATTTCTGCGTGTCCTTTTACTGATTTTTCTCTTCGGAAGCTCTACGCCTTCCTCTTCCTGTGGAATGTCGGAAAGCCTGCGAACAGCACTTCCGTCTTCATAAGTATTTCTGACATAACGATCCGCTCTTGAATCTACCCTTCTATTTGATCTTCTTGCCATATCGCACTCCTGATACCGGCAAACTCACATTCTACGTTCAAAAACCCGCAGTTTTGAACTCTTTGACCGCTTATTTGCCTCAATTTCTTCTCTTGTCGGTATAATAGGTTTACGGGTCAGCATTTTCCCTTTGGATTTCCTCCCACATACACAAACCGGAAACTCCGGCGGACAGATACAGGGATCTTCATTCCTTTTAAAAGCCGTCTTTACAATACGATCCTCCAGAGAATGAAAAGTGATCACACATAGTCTTCCGCCGTCATTCAATAATTCGATCATTCCATCCAATGAATCTTTAAGTACATCCAGTTCCTGGTTCAATTCAATTCGTATGGCCTGAAACGTTCTCTTGGCCGGGTGTCCGCCAGTAGCACGGATTTTAGCAGGTATGGCATGTTTAATGATCTCGATTAACTCCCCAGTCGTCTCGATCGGTGCCTCTTTTCTGGCAATACAGATATGCTTTGCTATGTTCTGCGCAAATCTGTCTTCACCATACTCCCTGATAATCCAATACAGATCTTTCTCAGAATATTGATTTACGATATCGGCTGCGGTACGCTCTTGCCTTTGGTCCATACGCATGTCCAGCGGCGCATCTACTCTGTACGTAAACCCCCTGTCGGGAGAATCCAGCTGGAAGGAAGAAACTCCCAAATCCAGCAGAATCCCATCTACCTGAGTAATACCCCTTACTTCAAGCTCCTCTCTCATATGGCAGTAATTGCTGCGAATAACCGTGACCCGGTCTGCATAATCACAAAGCCGCTCCCCAGCAGCATGAATAGCGTCTGCATCCTGATCAAAACCAATTAGCCGTCCTTTATCAGACAACCTCTCACAAACCTTCAGAGCATGTCCTGCTCCTCCTATGGTTCCATCAACATAGATTCCATCGGGTTTGATATTCAAATTGTCAATCGTCTCTTCTAACAACACGGATTTGTGTTTAAACTCCATTCAATCATCTCCTGTATTCAAAGCGGCTCACAGCGTGATTCCCAGGTCCTCAAGCCCTTCAGCTATAGAATCCATGTCATCATAATTACTGTTCTCGCTCCACTTATTCTTACTCCAGATTTCAATTCGGTTTATGTTGCCTGTCAAGACAACTTCTTTCGTCAGACCGGCAAATTCCCGCAGCGTCTGCGGTACGAGAATTCTCCCCTGCTTGTCCAATTCACAAGATGCTGCCCCGGCAACGAAGAAACGAGTAAAAGTTCTGGCATTTTTGTTTGTAAGCGGTAAGCTGCGTAATTGCTTTTCGAATGATTCCCATTCATCCATGGGATAGATGGAGAGACATCCGTCTAAGCCTTTTGTCAGAACAAACTCATCGCTGAGCTGCTCACGAAATTTAGACGGAATAATCAGTCTCCCCTTTGGATCAATCGTGTGATTATACTCTCCCATGAACATAAGCAATTACCTCTCTTAGAAAATGAAAGTCTCCCCACTTTCAATTTTCTGATGCGATCCGTCGGTCACTGCCACATTCCCTCCATCACGCACCACTTTTCACCACTTTGTACCACTTATGGGTTTATTCTATCTTAAATTATGGAAAAAATCAAGGTATTTTTGAAGTTTTCATAAGACAAAACTCTTCCGGAATCCCCCATTTTCGGGGGCTTTCGACAAAAAAAGAGGATAAACTTTATGCAAGTTTATCCTCTGACGTATAGACGGGAATCTTTTAAACATTGAATCGGAATAAGATCACATCACCGTCTCTTACGATATAATCTTTTCCCTCCATTCTGACAAGCCCCCTGTCCCTTGCGCTGCTATAAGATCCGCAGTCCAGAAGGTCCTGATAGTCAATCACCTCTGCTTTGATAAAACCACGTTCAAAATCCGTGTGGATCCTACCGGCCGCCTGCGGTGCTTTTGTATTCATCTTAACTGTCCATGCTCTCGTCTCATCTTCTCCGGCAGTAAGGAAACTCATGAGCCCCAGTGTGCGATAGCCGGCTCTGATCAATTTATCAAGGCCGGACTCCTTAAGCCCCAGGTCCTCAAGGAATTCCTGTTTCTCATCGTCATCCAGTTCAGAGATCTCCGCTTCAATTTCGGCACAGATTACGAATACTTCGCTGTTATGATCATCTGCATACTTCTGTACACATTGAACATAGGGATTTGATTCCCCGTCATCTTCCAGATCGTCTTCACCAACATTTGCAGCATAGATCACCGGTTTGTAAGTCAGAAGATCATACCCTTTGATCCAGTTTCGCTCGTCCTCATCATCGGTCTCAAAGGATATGGCATCCCGTCCGTCTTCCAGATGTGCCTTCAGACGCTTTTGCATGTCAAGTTCTTTCGCAGCCGTCTTATCCATGCGGGAAGTTTTTGCGGTTTTGGAAATTCTTCTGTCAAGGACCTCGATATCTGCAAAAATGAGTTCCAGATCAATCGTCTCGATATCGCGTCCCGGGTCGATGGATCCATCCACGTGTACAACATTCTCATCCTCGAAACACCGGACAACATGAACGATCGCATCCACCTCACGGATATTCGCCAGAAACTGGTTTCCAAGTCCCTCACCTTTTGAGGCTCCTTTTACCAGACCGGCAATATCGACAAACTCTACTGTAGCCGGTGTTACTTTTTTTGAATGATAAAAATCTCCCAGTAGTTTTATTCTCTCATCCGGTACCGGCACAATCCCCACATTGGGGTCTATGGTACAAAAGGGATAATTCGCTGAATCCGCTCCGGCCTTTGTCAGAGAGTTAAACAGCGTGCTTTTCCCTACATTTGGCAATCCCACAATTCCTAATTTCATAATAATCCTTTCTTAAGTAACACACTTTATTACCTTTTTGACCCTAGTATCTTACCACAATCTGACGAATTATAAAAGAGGCAGCACGAATAATCAGTCCTTCGACTGTATCATAAGTAAGACCCCGCTTTCGAAATGTACCTCAGCCTGATCTTCTGCAATTTCATTGCTGAGAGAGAGCCCGCAGCTTGTATTTGTAAGATGATAATGATTAAGCGGGTATTTAAATCCTTTTAAGGTGAAATCTGTCACCTCATCCCCCCAGGAGAAGAACGATACATAATTTCCATACTGTTCTGCCTTTTTTAAAGTCACAGATCGGGTAAGCGCCGTGATCTTATTATTCGGATCAATCAGATAGATCAAAACTCCTTTTTGCACTCCATAAACTAAAAGCTGCAGGTTCGCCATCATATGGTCCATACGGCTTCCTGTAGCACCTAAAAGATATATCGTGTCGGCACCCATGTCCAAAGCCAGGTGAAATGCCGATTCTGTATCGGAATCATCCTTTTCCGGTTTAAGATGACGGATATAAATATCCGGATCCGATTCATAGTTTTCTAATATTCCCGGGGAAAGGCTGTCAAAATCTCCTACAATATAATGCGGGCGGATCCCCTTCTTGCTGCAAAACTGCAATCCCCTGTCTATGGCAACTATCGTATCCTCATTGTGTTTTTTTATAAAATCAAGGGCAAAATCCGAATCGATTCTGCCCCCGCTGATGAATATCATGTTCAACTTAACTTTCCTGCTTTCCTATCATACCGGCCAAACTGTTCCTGAAACTTTTGAATATTATCCACAATATCGCCATGAAACACCGCAGAGCCTGCAACAATCACATTTGCTCCGGCCTCCAGAACAGAATCTATTGTGTCAAAGTTGATTCCTCCATCTACTTCAATATCTACTTCACTTTTTAGAGGATTTATCTTTTCTCTCAATTTTCTGATTTTAGATGTGACAGAAGAGATATATTTCTGTCCGCCAAACCCCGGATTCACTGTCATTAATAGAACCATATCCACTTTATCCAGGATATAATCCAGGGTATTAAGCGGTGTTGCGGGATTTAACGCCACACCGGCTTTCACACCACACTCATGGATCATAGTAAGCGTGCGGTCAAGATGTGTGCACGCCTCTGCGTGAACCGTAATCATGTCTGCCCCGCATCCGGAAAACTCTTTAATATATCTCTCCGGTTTTTCAACCATCAGATGAACGTCCAGGAAGAGAGGTGTATTCTTTCTGATGGACCTGATCACAGGCATTCCTATAGAAATACTGGGTACAAACATCCCATCCATCACATCGATATGCAGCCACTTACATCCTGCCTTTTCTACCTGCTCAATCTGTTTTTCTAGGTTATAAAAATCTGCTCCCAGGATGGAAGGTGACAACTGATACATTCTTAATATCTCCTTTTTTCTCTTTCTTTTTGTTCATTGAAAAATGATACATAATTTTCATATCTGGATGTGGGAAGTATGCCTGCCTTTACATCCTTCTTTACCAGACAGTCCGGCTCATTCACATGCATACAGCCGTTAAAGCGGCATCTGCCCTCGTATTTATCAAATTCCGGAAAATAAAACCGGAGTTCTTCGCATGGGACATCAATGAGATCCAGAGCACTGAATCCCGGTGTATCCACGATGAAAGTCTCGTCATCCACCGAGATAAGCTGTGAATGTCTCGTTGTATTCTTTCCGCGTTTCAGTTTCCGGCTGATCTCCCCTGTCTCCATCAGGACATTTTCCTGGAAAAGGTTTATAATCGACGATTTTCCCACACCGGAAGGTCCTGAGACAACTGTAGTCTTTCCCTGAAGTCTCATTCTTATCTGAGCCAAACCTTTGTCTTGCTTTACACTGCACAAAAAAACCTCATAGCCACAATTCCGATATAGCTCTGTCAGCGGTAAGACCTGCTTCTGATCGGCCAGATCTTCCTTGTTGAAACATATAACTGCCGGAACATGCTGCCACTCCATCGTAAGCAGAAAACGGTCTAAAAGACCAATATTTGGTTTCGGACTCTCCAGCGCAAATATCACCATTGCCTGATCGACATTGACCACGGCCGGTCGGATAAGTTCATTTTTCCTCGGCAGGATATTTGTCATGCTTCCTGTCATCTCCGTCGGATCCAGAATCTCAAACTCGACATTATCTCCAACGAGAGGTTTCCTCTTTTCTTTTCTGAAAATGCCTTTTGGCTTACATTCATAGATGCCGGACTCCGCTATTACATAGTAGAATCCGGCAATACCCTTTATTATTTTACCTGTCATATGTGGTTTTTGTCATCAACCCGCTTTATCCGGATCATAGACTGTAAATGTGATTGTTTTACCTGCTGCAAGTTTGCTTCCGCTTGGAACATCCTGGCTTACGATATCACCTTTTCCAACGGAACCTTCCGAAGTATACACTACCTTTACTGTAAGCCCGGAAGCCTCCAGTTTCGGTTTTACACTCGATAAAGCTGATCCGCTGTAATTGCCAATTGGTACATTGGCTGCATTTCCGGAATCACCTTCACCGTTATTCTCGTCCTGATCCTCTTTATCGTTATCTTCTTTCTCTTCGTTATCAGTGTCCTGGTCATCTTCTTTCGGTTTCTCAAGTACAGGTGTCGGTTTAGGTCCGTCGCTGATGATCAGTGAAACCTCTGAACCCGGAGCAACACTTGTTCCCGGTGCCGGGCTCGTTGTTATGACATTGCCGGAAGGAACAGAATCACTGTTCTGTTTCTCAACACTGTCTGAAACCTTCAGACCTAAGGCAGTAAGTTTCGCCGTTGCATCATTTTTGCCGGAACCGGCAATATCTCCCGGAATCACTACCTGAGCCTTTCCTGTGCTGACCTTGAAGTTGACCGTTGTGTTCTTATCTACTTTCTCTCCGGCTGCAACCGTCTGCGAAGAGACTTTACCCTCTTCAACTGTATCCGAACTTTCTTCGCCGCTGTATCTGCCGCCGAGGTTAAGGCCATGCAGCAGGTCCATCGCTTCCTGCTGGGTTTTATTCGTGATGTCCGGTACTGTAACCTTATCATCCTCTGCTGTATCTGCCGGAGCTGTCTCTTCGTTCTTGTCTTTGTCAGCATCTGCATTATTATTGGAATTGTCTGTATCTTTGTCCGTATCTTTGTCTGTATCTTTGTCTTTATTTTCTTCTGTCTGGGTCGGTTCAGAGGCCGTCGTTGATTTGTCTTTTTTACCGCCCCCCATAATTCCGGCGGCCTTCGCTATGAAGAAGATCAAAATGACAACAATCACAGCCCCGATAATAAAGCTGGCAATCGTTATTCCCTTTTCAAGTCCTGACTTTTCGTCTTCATCGTCTTCATCGTCTTCATCGTCATAATCATCGTCTTCGTCATACTCTTCATCGTCGTAATCATCATCGTCATCATACTCTTCATCACCGGTATCGAGATCCGCATAGGTATTATCGGATGTTTCATCCTCATCTTGCGCCCGGGTATTACGGATATCTTCCATCTCCTCAGGTGAAAGCATTACGGTCTGCGCATGAGCGCTTAACGGAGCAAGTCCTACGAAGTTTCCCTGTGGATCCATGAGAGAATGCTTTAAATCATCGATCAGCTCTGCCATGTTGTTATAACGGCGGTCCGGGCTCTTCTGTGTACACTTTAATATGATCTGTTCCAGTGAATGTGGAAGATCCGGTGTATATTTTGACGGTGGTACAATCTCCTCCTGGAGATGTTTGATGGCTATGGCCACAGTTGTCTCTCCATCAAAGGGAACCTTTCCTGTCACCATCTCATAAAGCGTGATTCCAAGTGAATAAATATCACTCTTTTCATTACTGAATCCACCCCTCACCTGTTCCGGTGAACTGTAATGGACAGATCCCATCGCATTTGACGTTATGGTATTTGAATTTGTCGCTTTTGCGATGCCAAAATCTGAAAGCTTTACTTTTCCATCCACGGAAATTATAATATTCTGCGGCTTAACGTCTCTGTGGATGATTCCGCGGTTATGGGCTGTCTGCAATCCCAGTGATACCTGGATTGCGATACTGGTTGCCTCTTTCACGCTCAGTTTTCCTTTTCTGACAATGTAATCTTTCAGCGTGATGCCCTCAACCAGTTCCATAACAATATAATAAATCCCGTTTTCATCCCCAAAGTCGTAGACATTTACAATATTAGGATGAGAAAGTCCGGCTGCTGACTGGGCTTCCTTTCGAAATTTCGATATAAATGTCGGATCTTCCTGGAATTCCGATTTCATGACCTTGACAGCCACCATACGATTCAGTTTATTGTCATTCGCCTTGTATACATCGGCCATACCGCCGCCGCCGATACGACTTACAACTTCGTATCTTTTTCCTATTACTGTTCCCTCTTTTAACATTCTCTCACCTCGTTAGTAAATGGTTCGACGATGATAACCGTTATGTTATCTTTTCCGCCATTTGCATTCGCCATTTCGATCAATTTCTGTGCTTTATTCCCCTCCTGAATCTGAGTGGCCTCGTAAATCCCTTCATCAGTAACCATATTTGTGAGTCCATCCGAGCACATTACAATTTGATTTTCCGGCTCCAATTTCACATCAAAAAAGTCAATATCAACTTCTTCGTTTGTTCCGATTGCTCTTGTAATAATATTCTTATCCGGATGGTTTCTCGCCTCTTCCGGAGTAAGCTCCCCAATTCTTACCATCTCTGCGATCAGAGAATGATCTCTGGTTATCTGTTCCAGGCTGTCAGATGCAATATACAGCCTGCTGTCACCGACATTCGCTATATAGGCATAATTGCCCACGATTGTAGCGACAACCATAGTAGTTCCCATTCCTGCCATAGAGGCATCCTTTTTTGCCTG
>DHNM01000065.1:0-2825 GCA_002409525.1 Eubacterium sp. UBA5416
TCTTTCGTCTCGTCTGACTTTGATTCGTCTGTCTTGGAATCTTCTTCAGCAGAGTTGTCTTCAGGATCTTTTGAAGGAACAGGCGTTGTCTCAGGCTGTTTCTCCTCCTGCTGTTCTTCTCTCTGCTTTAAAAACTCCTCGTACTCTTTTTCAGTTATGTAGTTCACATCCTCCGGAAACTTATTTTTTTCGGATTCTGTAATCGTGGTCTCACCACAGAGTATAACAGTTTGATCTTTCTCCAGTAACTTGGCAGCTTTATCTACTGTTCTGACAGCTGCCTTCTCAGACTGGCCATCGTTTTTATCATCTCCGCTCTTTTTATCCAGATATATAACCTTTGATTCGTCTTTCAGTGTCTGTGTCTGGATGGGAACATTATCCTTTGTCTGCTCAGAAGCAGCCATAGCCGGATAAGATGCACTAGAGATTGTGAGTACCAGGGCGAGAACCACACCTGCCGCTTTTGTTTTTCTCATCTTTTTGTTTCTCATCTTATAATTTTTACTCCTTAATCAATTTCCTTTTTGCTGTTATCTGCCCTTCCTATGATACCGGGCTGCATTCATTATCATTCCAAGACATTATAACATAAATATCCAAAAATCGACACCCCTTTTATACAATAAAAGCGGAGGCTGTCACTCTCCGCTTTTGTTGCATTAATTTTCAGTTTCAGTTATATAATCAGGTTCCCGCTGTAATATCTCCATAAACTCTGCACCGGTAATGGTCTCTCTCTGGTACAAGAACTTGGCAAGCTCATGTAGTTTTGGCAGATTCGAAGAGAGAAGCTCTTCTGCCTTCTTATACGCACTGCCTACAAGAGTAATCACCTTTTTGTCGATATCGGAAGCAGTATTTTCAGAGCACATCAGAGCTGTATCTCCGCCTAGATACGGATTGTTAACAGTTTCCAGTGCAACCATTCCAATATCGTCACTCATTCCATATCTTGTGATCATCGAACGAGCCATCTTTGTCGCCTGTTCAATATCATTTGCAGCACCTGTTGTTATCGAGTGAAAAATCAGGCTTTCAGCTACACGACCTCCTGTCAGTGTAGAAAGACGAGTCTCAAGCTCTTCCTTAGACATCAAATTATGTTCTCCCTCATCCACCTGCATCGTATAACCTAACGCACCGGATGTTCTTGGAATAATTGTAATCTTTGTGACAGGTGCCGAATTTGTCTGAAGTGCCGCGACCATTGCGTGTCCGACTTCATGATAAGATACAATTAATTTCTCCTTATCAGATAAGATCTTATTTTTCTTCTGATATCCTGCAATAACAACCTCGACACTTTCCTCGAGATCTGCCTGTGTCACGAATTTTCTCCTGTCGCGTACCGCATGAAGCGCCGCTTCATTGATCATATTGGCAAGCTCAGCTCCACTGGCTCCGGGAGACATCCTTGCAATTACATCGAAATCGACGTTGTCGCTGATCTTGATATCCTTTGCATGTACTTCCAGGATATCAGCACGTCCTTTCAGGTCCGGAAGCTCTACCGGTATACGGCGGTCAAAACGTCCCGGGCGAAGAAGAGCCGCATCAAGTGATTGCGGCTGATTTGTAGCTGCAAGAATTACAACACCTTTCTTTCCATCGAATCCGTCCATCTCTGTAAGGAGCTGATTCAATGTCTGTTCTCTTTCATCGTTGCCACCCATATTTCCACTGTTACGTTTCTTACCAATTGTATCAATCTCATCGATAAATACAATACATGGTGCTTTTTCATTCGCCTGTTTGAAGAGATCTCGAACTTTAGCGGCACCCATGCCGACAAACATCTCTACAAATTCAGATCCGGAAATCGAGAAAAACGGAACATTCGCTTCACCGGCAACTGCCTTTGCAAGCATTGTCTTACCTGTTCCGGGAGGGCCTACAAGCAATGCGCCTTTTGGCATCCTCGCTCCAATTTCCGTGTATTTTTCAGGGTTGTGCAGGAAATCGACAATTTCAAGGAGAAGATCCTTCGCCTCGTCTTCGCCGGCAACATCCTTAAACTTAATTCCTGTCTCTGACTGTACATAGACTTTGGCATTGCTCTTTCCAAAGCTCATGGCATTTCCCATGCCATCGCCCATTCTTTTAGACATCTGCCGCATCAGCAGCTGTCCAAGAGCAACCATCAATACTATGGGCAGCACCCACGAAACTATGAATGCAACAACCGGCGAGGTTTTCTCTACTATTGGAGCACCATACTTTGTGATTCCCTGTGCGTCCAATTCCTTAATCAGATCCGGATCGTCTAAAGGACCCGTTTTATAGTATTTTTTTTCGCTCTTATCAGTAAACGTAATTTTGTCTTCTTCAATTTGGACTTTCCCGACATCGCCCTTATCCACCATCTGTTTAAAGACGCCGTAATCTACTTCCTTAACCTTCTGCTTTGACATATTCGGAAAAAACAGAGCATTAAGAAGCAGAAGTACCACGATTGCTATAATATAGTAAAAAGCCATTGGCCTCTTTGGTGACTTGACTTCTTTCATATACTTTCCTCCTGACTTTTGGGTTTACTACATAATAGACTATACGCATGTTTTCATAAAAAGTCAATAAACACTCAAATTCTTTATAAAATTTACAAATATTTATGATTCCAGGGTCGAAAGGGCATGCGTTTCATGCCTGCATGAAAAAGCATGGTTTTGAGACCCGAACAAAAATGAGAAAGCAGCCCGTTCAGGGCGGATTTCGAATTTTTGTAGAATTGCGGGAGCACTTGTGCAGAGCAATCCGCAGGAATCATAATCTACCCCCTCAATTCCAGGGTCGAAAGGACATGCGTTTCATGCCTGCATGAA
>DHNM01000065.1:2944-9180 GCA_002409525.1 Eubacterium sp. UBA5416
TGCGTTTCATGCCTGCATGAAAAAGCATGGTTTTGAGACCCGAACAAAAATGAGAAAGCAGCCCGTTTAGGGCGGATTTCGATTATGATCTCATAAATTTCTGTCTCCATCCCTTTTTAAATACTCGAAATACGGAATCCATCAAAAAAATTGCCAGCGCAATAACACCAGCTATTTCAATGGTTTCAACAAAATAATATCCGGTCAATTTGCTCCCCTCCATTATCATGGAATAAACAATCCGATACATACCCGCTCCCGGCACAGTAGGTAAGATTCCTGCTACTAAAAATAATGTCACAGGAGCTTTAAATTTTCTCGCAAGCATATGTGACAAAAATGCTACGACAAGCGCTGAAAAAAAGGATGCAGCGACATTTCCCATCTGCAGTAAATCTGCACAGGCCTCAAAAACCAGGCCTCCCACAGCTCCTACGGCACCGGTAGCCACTAAGAAGTTCTTCGGAACTTCTATCAAAAGTGAAAATGATACGAGTCCAATAAAAAGGCCTGCCAATTTAATGATCACAGCGGAACACCTCCTGTCAGAAATTTTCCTATTGCCATACCTGAGCCAACTCCTGTCACTATGGCAGCTGCTTTCAGAAATGCTTCCAAAATTCCCGCCGCTCCGGATAAATTATCTCCCTGCAATGTATCTCGTACAGCATTGGTAATCGTAACACCTGGAACAAGCGGCATAATTGCACTGATAATTACTGTATCCATATTCATATTCTTTATTACACGTTGAAGCAGAACACTGACAAGTGCAATACTAAATCCACAGATTATGTCTAAAAAGAGAGCATTTGTCTTTACCTTTTTTGCAAAAGTAGTAATTACAGCTTCCAAAGCCCCGACGATGAAAGCTGCCAGAACCTCCATGGTTTTTCCTCCAAAATACAGTGCAAAACCAATGACAGCACCAATCGTTGCAAGATTATATAGAAGTTTGCTGTATTGATTTCCCTTAAGCTGTTTTAATTCTTCATATGTCTGTCCAAGTGTCAATTCATCATTACAAAACTGTCTGGATATTTCATTAACACATACAATTTTGTTCAAATTAATCCCTCTGCTTTTAACTCTTCGGACTATTGTCAGAGGTTCATGATTCTCTTTTTGTAACGTGACAAGGATAGCCGTATTAAATGCCACAGGATCTACATGTTCAGCACCGGATTTGTTCAGAATATGAGCCATCGTGTCTTCGACACGGTAGGTCTCCGCTCCGCTTCTCAGCATGATCTCCCCTGCCATTACCGCAGTCCTCATTAGTTGTTTACTGTCCAGTTTGTTTTTATTCTTCTTCATATCTCCTATTATAGCTCATTAATCTGATTCAGCAAAGAAAACTTATTTTTTTCGTAAGATATTAACCCGTCTCGTTTCATCTTACCAAGTTCATTTGACAATGCGCTGCGGTCTACACACAGATAATTGGCAAGCTGCAGTCGGTTAAATGGAATTTCAAACTGATTCCTGCCCTGTACTGCCGCCTGGTAGGAGAGATATGACAGTAGTCTGTCTCTGATAGATTTCGGTGTCGTGTGGCTGATTTTTCTCGATAAATTCAAATTTTTTTCAGCCATAATAGAAAGCATATTTTGGACAATCTTCATATAGAAGGGGCAGGAGTTGTCACATGTCTCTGCAATATTGTTCATATTAAGAAAAAGTATTTTTGAGGGTTCTGCCGCCACAACATCAATCATAAGTATTGCTTTTTTGGCGCATACATATGCTTCTGCAAACACACGTCCGGCACCAATATTATCGAGAATGCTCACATTGCCCCATACATCATTCTGCTCAATGTTTACACCTCCTGAAACCACCAGTCCGATGGCGTCCACAACGCTCCCGCTGTGATAAATAACATCTCCCTTATTGTATTCTTTAATATATGCCTTCAGACATTTTAAAGCTGACTTTGTCTCTTCTTCTGTGAGGCCTTTAAAAACTCTTGTATTTGAAATAAATTTATAATCCATATGAAAGTACCAGACTCCTCCAGATATTTTTCTTATTTGTTGTTTTAACAACATACATTTGCTGATGATTATAGTATGATCAGGTCATGAAGTCAAGAACAGGAGGTTAAAAACTTGATTCGAAAGATTATACAGATTGATGAGGATAGATGTAACGGATGCGGCCTTTGTGCAGATGCCTGTCAGGAGGGAGCTATTGAAATGGTGAACAACAAGGCGAGACTGACTCGCGAAGACTATTGTGACGGACTTGGCAACTGCCTTCCGGTGTGTCCCGCAGATGCGATTACTTTTGTTGAGAAAGAAGCTGAGGCATATGATGCGGGACAGCCATTTCCATCAGATGCGGGATGTCCCGGATCTCGTATAAGACAATTTGAACGGACAAGCGATAAACAAGTGGCAGCCGGGTTAAATATTCCTGTACAGCCGGAATCCATGTTAAGACAGTGGCCCGTTCAGATCAAATTAGCACCGGTAAATGCTCCTTATTTTGATAACGCAGATCTTTTGGTCGCAGCAGACTGTACAGCTTATGCCTATGCAGATTTTCATAATAGATTCATTCGAAATAGGATTACACTCATTGGCTGTCCAAAACTCGACGATGTGGATTATACAGAGAAACTCACTGAGATCATCAGCCGGAACAATATTAAGAGTCTTACGATTGTTCGCATGGAGGTTCCCTGCTGCGGAGGACTGCAGTATGCGGCGGAAAATGCTTTAAAGTCCAGTGGAAAGTTCATCCCCTGGCAGGTAGTCACTCTATCGACAGATGGAAATATCATAGATTAACAGATCTTATGATCTTTTAATAAATATCTTGATACAAGGGACAACTACTTTAAGTCCTGAGTATCACACAAATAGGAGGAAAATCAAATGGATCAACAAATGTTTTGTTTTCAATGTGAACAGACCGCAGGAGGATGCGGATGTACCGGACGTGCCGGTGTCTGTGGAAAGACTCACGATGTTGCAAATGATCAGGATGATCTGCTCGGCGCACTGATCGGGTTATCGAATACAGTAAAAAAACCGGACAGCAAGACAGATAGATTAATAATAGAAGGTCTGTTCACCACTGTCACAAACGTGAACTTTAACGAAGATACTGTTAAGGAAATAACAGCAAAGGTAGACCGCGAGGCGGCAAAGTACAACATCAGTAATCTAAAACATTATGACATGAACAAAATCTGGAACGCAAATGAAGATATCCGTTCTCTGAAGTCTTTAATTCTATTTGGAATCAAGGGAATGGCAGCTTATGCCTATCATGCTATGGTACTCGGATATACAGACAACACCGTAAATGAATTTTTCTACAAAGCCCTTCGGACAATCAGCGAAGATAAAACCATGGATGAACTTCTTCCTATAGTTATGGAAACCGGAAAAGTTAATCTCACCTGCATGGAACTTCTGGATACGGCAAATACCAAATCTTATGGTACACCGGCTCCGACTACGGTACCGCTGACTGTAGAAAAAGGTCCGTTTATCGTTGTAAGCGGCCATGATCTTCGAGATCTTAAACTTCTTTTGGAGCAGACAAAGGGCAAAGGAATCAATGTTTATACACATGGTGAGATGCTTCCCGCACACGCATATCCCTTATTAAAAGAATATCCGCAGCTAAAGGGTAATTTCGGAACGGCATGGCAGAATCAGCAAAAGGAATTCGCTGATATTCCCGCTCCTGTTCTCTTTACGACAAACTGCCTGATGCCGGTTAAATCTTCCTACGCAGA
Organism: Eubacterium sp. UBA5416; assembly: GCA_002409525.1. Lineage (GTDB taxonomy): Bacteria > Bacillota > Clostridia > Lachnospirales > Lachnospiraceae > Novisyntrophococcus. The sequence continues at coordinate 6,699 of DHNM01000065.1, forward strand.
CCGTGTATTCACCACAGAAGTTGTCTCCTATCCAGAATTGGTACATATCGGAGAAGACAAAGATTTCACACCGGTAATTGAAAAGGCTCTGGAACTTGGCGGATATAAAGAAGATACTGAATTCACCGGTATCAATGGCGGAAAAGAAGTCACGACCGGTTTTGGACATGGAACCGTTCTTTCCGTCGCTGACAAAGTTGTAGATGCCGTAAAAGCCGGAGATATCAAACACTTCTTCCTGGTAGGCGGATGCGACGGGGCACGTCCGGGACGGAACTATTACACGGAATTTGTGGAAAAGGCTCCCTCAGACAGCGTTATCCTCACTCTTGCATGCGGCAAATACCGCTTCAATGATTTGGACCTTGGAACAATTGACGGACTTCCGAGAATCATGGATATGGGACAATGCAACGATGCGTACAGCGCGATTAAGGTTGCCGTTGCTCTGGCAGATGCTTTTGACTGCGGGGTAAATGAGCTTCCTCTGACGATGGTTCTGTCCTGGTATGAACAGAAGGCAGTATGTATCTTACTGACACTGCTCTCACTGGGAATCAAAAATATCTACCTCGGGCCAACGCTGCCGGCTTTCCTGTCTCGGAATGTATTAAATTATCTGGTAGAAAACTTTAACATTTCACCGACAAGCACCCCAGACGAAGACCTCAAAAAAATATTGGGTTAATTTCACCCCTTCATCATAAAATAAGCTTCAGGAAGTATGTTATCTACACTTCCTGAAGCTTATCATTTCATCGTGTGATCTACCATATCATATACACGATAATATTCTTTTGTTTTTGTGTCTTTATAGGTAGCTGATCGATTCTGAGCAAGAAAACGCGTGAGATTATAACAATCAACCCAGATTTCATTATTTCCATCTTTCTGAGATTCATCAAAGATAAGCTGCAGACCCCAGTGAAGGTGAACAGTATCAATGTTATTCACATTTTCTTTCGGGCTATATCCTGTGTGCCCCATATAACCAATCACATCACCGGCCTTTATCTTGCTTCCCTCTTTCAAATCCAAGTGATATGGGAAATTCTGCCTCAGGTGAGCATAGTAATAATATCTTTTTTTATCAAAGCTTCGGATACCAATTCTCCATCCCCCGTACTGGTTCCAGCCTAATGCCTCCACATATCCTGATTCGATCGCAATCACGGGTGTCCCAATCTGACCCATCATGTCATGACCAAGATGCGGTCTGCTATATCCATATGCGCGTGGTTTCCCGAAGTCATCATAGTCATCGTACGCAAATCCATCGGCAATCGGTGAAAATGCCTTTAGTCCATAACTCTTTTCCCAAGTCTTTTCGCCCTTCTCGTCTTCCTTTTGTATTTCAAACTCGCCAACCATGCCGCCTAATATCGCCGAATATGCTTCGAGATAGTAATTATAATACTTTTTATCTCTGGTCAATTTTTCTAATGTATTCTCCCTGTTGACAAGCACTTCCGCCACAGTGTCCATATCGGAAGTTTTATAATTTGAAAAATCGCCGCCATTTCTGGCCGCCAGATAAGCAAGCAGAGTGATCCAATTCAACTCCACTTTCTGATTATGGGTTTTTACATCCCACTGGTAAGCATCCTGCAATGCCTGGTAAGTCACATTAAAATCAACCCATTTTATGTAATCTTTCTTCTTTTCCGGTTCTTCCCGGGTCTTTGTTGAATTTTCTTCGTCCTTAATCTGAAAGTTTTCATTTGAAACATTGTTTTGCCTGATTCCCTGAATGGCAAAGCTAAGAATCAGCAATGCACATACACCAGACAAAATGATCTTTTTATTGGTAAAATGAATCTTCACATAGATTCCCCGCTATAGAAACCTCTTTCTATATTTACGTCATTTCATGTGAAGTTATTACAGTGAAAAAACCGCAGACAGCGATTTACTTTGCAGTTCATCAGTTAAAACTTCCTGTAACCTGTAAAATTCCTGATGAAGTTTACAAATATCTGATTTAGTATTTCTGGAACAATGATATTCGTCCTGCAGGCATTCTGTAATCAGCAGTTCTTTATCTACGACCTCAATCACATCATAAAGAGTGACCTCATCCAAACTCTTTTTTAGGGAATAGCCTCCATTTGTTCCCCGATAGCTTTTGATAATGCCGGATTTTTCCAGCTTCCTGGTTATTTTATATGCTATAGAGACACTGATATCTTCCCGGATACACATTTCACGAACGCTTACAATGTTTTTATCGGCTAATACTCTTAAAATTCTGACCGCATAATCTACTTCTCTGGTAATTAACATAACTATCCTCTTTTATTAAATATCTACACAAATGTTTTGATTCTGTCAAGAGACATATCTCATGTTTTTGCGGGTCCCAAAGCCATGCTTTTTCATGCGAGCATGAAACGCAAGGCCTTTTGACCACATATGATACACGGATTGTTACGCTCTTCGAGCTCTCACAATCCTAAAACATTCGAATTCCACCCTAATCGGG
>DHNM01000065.1:9343-10625 GCA_002409525.1 Eubacterium sp. UBA5416
CATTCTCATGTTTTTGCGGGTCCCAAAGCCATGCTTTTTCATGCGAGCATGAAACGCAAGGCCTTTTGACCCTGGTATCATCATATCATGCTATACCATTACAGTCAAGCTTTCATAAGCTGCCTGCCTCTATTAAAAAGGAAGTTCAATTTCACCTGTAAACAGTCCCATAATTACATTGCAGACTGCCCCGAAAATTTTTACATCCGCTTTGTAATTTGATTGTTTTACGGAGATGTTTGTATATCCCTGAACAAACTTATGTTCATTGATTTGATTTTCCAGGTATTTTAAATATTTCTGTGGAATGAAAGCCCCCTGATCGCCGAGGATAACAGATACAGGATGTAGAATATTAATACTGCTCACGATCGCAGGCAAAAGCTCGTCCATCAACTCGTGAAAAACCTTATTCACTTTTTCGTCTGAAGCTTTCTCACAGAATTCCTTAAATGCAAGATCTTCTCCTGTTGCGGATTTTAATTTATCAAGAACAGCCGGAACACTCGCATAGCTTTGGAGGCATCCCCGGTTTCCACACGTGCAGAGTGCACCATGAGGACGTATGCATACATGACCGATTTCCGGTGCATATCCTTTACTGTTGCGGAAAAGTTCTCCCTGACTGATTACACCGGATCCTATCTTGTCACCGATTCCCAGATAGATAAAATCATGTTCTTCTTTTCCTGCTCCGAAGAGTGCCTCGGCTAATGCAGAACTGTTTGACACGGAGTCCATGTACACCGGATATGGAAATTGTTCCCGGAGTCTGTCAGCCAGCATCACATTTTTAATTCCGTAAAAATCTGAAGGATTTAAAATCTCTCCCTTATTAATGTCGACCGGTCCAAGAGATGCCACACCAATACCAAAAATATTTTTTTCAATTTCAAGCATATCATCGATGAGATCAGATATATTTTCCAACAACTTTTCGGCATTCAGGTCATCTGTGTAGTCTATTCTATTTCTCCGGATTATATTAAGTTTAAAATCGCATAGCACTGCCTCACAATATGTATCATTGACTAGAACACCAAGAATTTTAGGTGCTTTCCGGTCAATTTCTAATGTAATAGGATTACGCCCACGCACATCATTTGGACGTTCTTCGGCATCTACGATTATATGATTCTGTCGAAATTCTGATATAATATTCGTTATCGTCATTTTTGTGAGCTCTGTTTCCCTTGCCAGTTCAATTCTGGAGTGACACTGCCCCGTAGCAATCAGTTTTAAAATTAAGCCTCTGTTACGTTTGCTGGACACCCGACTATTT
>DHNM01000074.1:0-3687 GCA_002409525.1 Eubacterium sp. UBA5416
GCATAACCTTTCTACCCTAGTATCATACCATGAATTGTTTATTTATAAAATAGAATTTAGATTCTCGGGCTGGAAATCCATATTCCTGATCGTCGGGCATTGCTTTCCCTTTTCCTGAATGATAGAATATTATGATACCGGGATTACCGATCTGGCACCATCCGCTTACCGAAAAGAGAACAAAATCTCAGACTGACCAATAAAAGGAGGATTTTACATATGTACTGCATTAAAGTAATGAACGAAAACGGCTGCACACAGGCATTGGAGCGGGGTGAGGAGGAGATCAGCCTCGTCTATACAGCTGAATATCATGAAGGCGATCAGATTTTGATCGAAACCTCCGGTGAATCTGACTTCCTGTGGATTCAGCTGGATGACGCCCTGGGAGAGTCACTCAATTATCTGAAAGGAGATTATGAATATCATATCCCCTTCGGAGAAATGCGAAACAATCTCTCGCCAAAGACATTTTCCGGAAATAAGCACCTGATTCATCTGAAAAAAGCAAAGGATTACGAAATCGCTTCTTACCGGAATCTTGCTTTTAATGTCAATGACTCTCACGAAAACAGTTCCTGTTATCCACACGCATCCGCAAATGTGGAGACTCGGGGCGAGTCTGTCTTCGCCGCCAAAAATGCAATTGACGGTATTACAGCAAATACTTCCCACGGGACATGGCCTTATGCATCCTGGGGAATCAACCGCGATCCAAAGGCTGCTCTCACACTTGATTTTGGCAGAGAAGTAGAGATCGACTGCATCACTCTCTGCCTGCGTGCTGATTTTCCACACGACAACTGGTGGAAAAGAGCAAAAATCACTTTCTCAGATGATTCTTCAATGAACATCGATCTGCAGAAAACAGCTTCTGAACAAGAGTTCCATTTTGAAAAGAAGAAAATCAGCTGCCTGAAACTCCAAGATCTGATTCCATCCGATAACCCTTCCCCCTTCCCGGCACTGACACAGATTGAAGTGTACGGGAAAGACAGCATCTGAAGTTTTCATGATAAAAATAAGGAGCGTCCCTGTAGAATCCCTGAAATTTATCGGAATCCTGCAGGATAGCTCCCTTTTTATGACAGCACACCTGGCTGGCATAAACCTTGTGTTCATTTAATCTCACATTTACACTTATTTGGCTTTTCCCTGTGACGCCACGGCATTCATCTTCGCTTCGATTTCAGCGGCATCCCCGAGATAGAACTTATTGCTCATCTTTCCCTGGTCATCGAATTCATAAACAAGCGGCACACCGGTCGGAATGTTTACTTTTGTAATCTCCTCTTCGGTCAGACCTTCAAAGTACATCAAAAGAGCGCGCAGTGAATTGCCATGTGCCGCAATGATCACACGTTTTCCTTCATTCATCTTCGGAAGTATCTCCGTCTCATAATAAGGAATCACACGGGCAATCGTATCTTTCAGGCTTTCTGTGAGTGGAAGATCAGCTTTGTCAACGTCTTTGTATAATTCCTGTGACGCAGGATTTCTGTCATCATCCGCTTCCAGTTTGGGCGGCTGTACGTCAAAAGATCTCCTCCAGATGTGAACCTGCTCTTCACCAAACTTTTCAGCTGTCTCTGATTTATTCAACCCCTGAAGGGCTCCGTAATGGCGTTCATTCAGCTTCCAGGATTTCACTACCGGCAGATCTTCATGACCCATCTCTTTTAACGCCAGCTGCAGAGTATGAATTGCACGCTGCAGATAAGAAGTATAGGCAATATCAAAATCATAGCCCTTTTCCTTTAAAAGTTTCCCTGCATTCTTCGCCTCTTCGGTCCCCTTCGGCGAAAGATCAACGTCTGTCCATCCGGTAAATTTATTCTCAAGATTCCATTCACTCTCACCGTGACGAAGTAAAACTAAAGTTTTCATAAATAAACCTCTCCTTTCAATGACCCCGGCCGCTATATACTGTACGGTCAGGTTTTATAGGTTTATGATACCATAGAAATACAAAAAACTCTATGTTTTTTCTAGATAAACCAATGAAACCAAATCTGAAAAGGGCCTCATTGGAAATAGAATTGCTATATGTTATGCTGTCATTGTGGGAACGGCTGGCCCCTTGAGAAAGGGGGGAATACCTATGTATGTTACATATGAAAATTTAATTCAATTTTCCTTATTAATAGTTTCAATCATAGGTCTCATCATAGAGATAGATAACAAAAAATAGCCGCCCCTGAGTTGGAATTCTAAGGCGGCTATTTTCGCTGTAAATCACTGACAAGGGGCACAACTTAGTACCACCTTTGATAACTCAATTGTAACATACCCATCTGAAAAATCAAGAACCAAATTCAGTCCTGAACCCAATTATTATGCGGTTATTTTCCTCCAGAATTTATTCTCTGCAGTGTATAGATCGATTTATTCAGATTGAATGCATATGCGATCGTGCACACGACAAAGAAATGCGGCAGATACTGAAACCCGAATATTTCTGCGCCGATCAGCACCGGCGCGAAAAACGTATTGGTCCCGGCTGCAAAAACGCTGACATAACCCATGGCCGCGACCAGTTCAACCGGCATATGAAAGATTCCCGCAAGAACCACACCGAGGCTTGACCCGATCGCGAAAAGCGGGGTGACCTCACCGCCCTGAAAACCGGCGGCCAGAGATATAACCGTCAGAATAAACTTGAACAGCCAGTCATAGGAATAGATCTTCCCTCGTGTAAAGCTGTTTGTAATCAGGTTCGATCCCGTACCAGAGTAACGTCCCTGATACAAAATCAACATACAGATACTGATCACGACACCCACAACCGCTATACGGATTATTGGATTCTTAATCTTATCTGCCATAACCTGTTTTGTCATTTTCAGGCACCAGGCAAAAGCTGCACCTACAATTCCAAAGATGACGCCGAGAAGAATCATTTTCCAGAAAACAGAGACGTTCATTGTATGATCCACGCTCAAGGTGAATGCCGCATTCTTAAGTCCAAGAGCCTTAGAAACTTCACAGGCCGTATAGGATGCCGTAAATGCCGGAATCAATGCTTCGTATTCCAGAACTCCTGCCGTCATGATTCCCATGGCAAACACGACCGCCGCAATCGGTGTCTGAAACAGTCCCGCAAAACCGGCCGCAAGACCAGTGACCAGGAAAATTTCAGATGCGTCTCGAAAGGGAAGACGCCTCCCGACCCAATGTGAAAATGTTGCTCCAATCTGCATCGCAACGCCTTCTCTTCCGGTACTGGCTCCGAAAAGGTTTGACAGCCAGGTCCCCAGAATCGAGAAAGGAATCAGCCTCTTTGGTATGATATTTTCCTCTCCTCTTCCAACCTCGAAGACAAGATTCATCCCTTTGCTGCTCTTAACGCCGAACTTCATATAACAATAAGCGATAAAGATTCCGGCCAAAGCCAGAAACGGGATAAAATATAACGGATGCTGTTCACGAATCCGGGAAACCAGAAGCAGTCCCCTTCCAAAAAATGTTTCAATCACACCCACGACTGCACCGATCGGAATTCCGGCGGCGCCAAGCAGAACCAGTCCGCCGTAAGTTCGAAAAACTCTTGTTATTTTCTCTTTCATATGCACTCTCCATTCCAAAGTTTATTTTACACAAAAATAAAGCTGACCACTCCGTGATCAACACAGAAGTCATCAGCCTACAGGCAGTTTAGGTATTCCCATGGGAGAACTTCATTCCCAT
>DHNM01000074.1:3974-4513 GCA_002409525.1 Eubacterium sp. UBA5416
TCAGGAAGGTGTACATCCTTGAGGGCCCATTTCTTGTATTCTTCGAATCCGGTCCGGTCAACGATGTAACCGATGTGTTCTTTTCCACCGGGAGCGGATCTGTCGATGAAGTTTTCCACATAATCGTAGGTGTTCAGGATAATTTTGAGGATACTTTTCTCGTCTGCCCACTTGATGAAGTCCTGACCCATGCGGGGATTCTTCTTCCCGGAACGTCCAAAAAGTGTTAGGCGATAATATTTTTCTTCACTTCTGGTCCAGGCGGCATTCGGACAGCTTAAGACACATTCCCCACATCCGATGCACTTTTCTTCATTCCGCACGGGACGGTAGTTTACGGTTTTTAATGCCTCAACCGATTTTCGCCTGCATGTCTTGACACAGGCACCACAGCTGACGCAGCGCTCGGGATCGAACTGTGGCTGTGTCATACCCATAATACCGAAATCGTGCATTCTCACCTTTGCACAGTCATTGGGACATCCGGTCAGTGCGATTTTAAAATGAAGATCATTTGGAAATATGGCTTTTTCTATTCT
>DHNM01000074.1:4674-5013 GCA_002409525.1 Eubacterium sp. UBA5416
GGAAATATGGCTTTTTCTATTCTCTTTGCAAATACTGTTGTGTCATAGCATCCGTAAGGGCAGACTCTGTTTCCGACACAGGCGGTAACATTGCGGGTCCCGGAAGCAGGATATCCTTCGCCCGGATCTTCCTGGTTGATATCAAGGCCGTCAATCAGCTCTTGTAACGCTGTATTTACCTCCGGAATCTTTTCAAACGGAATACCAAGAATCTCAAATCCCTGTCTGCTCGTGATATGTACCTGCCCGTTTCCGTATGTCTCAGCGATCTTTTGAATCTTTCCCAGATATTTCGCGTCCAGATGTCCGCCGGGTACCCGGATCCGGGAAGCTGTGATA
>DHNM01000074.1:5187-5726 GCA_002409525.1 Eubacterium sp. UBA5416
CCCGGATCCGGGAAGCTGTGATACCACGCTCCTTCGTCACACGGAATGCATTTTTCTTTAATTGTTTTGTGTTAATATCCATTTGCAGTCCCCCCTAGTCTATCATGGCTTTCGTCGATTTATAGTTGAAAACAGGTCCGTCAAGGCAGACATAGGTATCTCCTATCCTGCAGTGCCCGCATTTCCCAAGTCCGCAGCACATCTTTCTCTCCTGGGATACCCAGAGGTTCTCCTCTGAAATTCCAATTCCCAGCAGCCCCTGTGTGGAAAAATGCATCATTGCCGGCGGTCCTACGACGATAGCCGCTGTTTTTTCGGGATCCTCGAGATCAATCTTTGAGATAAACTCTGTAACCAGACCGACGTGACAGGCAGTATCCTCCTCGGCGCAGTCAACCGTCAGGATCACATCCATCGTCTTCTTCCAGCGGCCGATATCCTCAAGAAACAGAATATCCTGCGGAGTTTTGAATCCACAGATCACTGTCATCCTGCCACGTTCCTTTGGATGATCGGCAAAGTAATCAATCACACCTTTC
>DHNM01000074.1:5938-21659 GCA_002409525.1 Eubacterium sp. UBA5416
CCGGTGAAAGTCCGGTCCCGCCTGCCATAATCACCAGATCTCTGCCTTTATACTCATTCAGATCGAAGCCGTTTCCGTACGGTCCACGCAGGAACAGATAATCGCCGGCATAATTCTCAAAGATCTCATTCGTCACTTTGCCAACTTTTCGTATGGTAAGATCAATGGAATCTTCCGAAATGCCGCTGACCGAGATCGGTGCTTCCCCGAATTTCGGCAGAGAGACTTCAAAAAACTGCCCCGGCTTTACATTTCCCGTATAGGACATCCGAAAGGTATATTCCTGTTTTGTATGTCTGATCACTTCCAGAATCTGCGAAGGAAATGGCAGATAGTCATTCTTTGTCATCGGCTGTTACCTCCTTCATTCCGTTTTCAAGTTTATTAATACAGTTGGAAAATGATATGTACTCCGGACAAATATCATCGCAGCGTCCGCATCCAACGCACATCTGATGGCCAAAACGTTTTTTATGATCCAAAACCTTGTGGAGAACCTTGAAGCGCATCCGCTGTCCGTTTTTCTGGCGGTAACTTCCACCGCCGGCTACATCAGAATACCCGTCTACCATACACGATGCCGATACCCTCCGGCGTTCCCCGACTCTTCCGTTTTCACTGTAGAAGAGATCCTGCATCGTAAAGCAGGTACAAGTGGGACAGGCATAGTTACAGCGTCCACAGTTGATACAGCGACCGTCATATTCATCCCACATGCTGCTCTTCGCAACCCGGAAATCCAAATCTTCGGGAACATCAACTTTCACTTCATTTTCCGTGACATAAGCCGGGGTAACATCACATGCCTGGCACCCAAGCTCTTCGAGAATCCCGTGAAACTGCTTATCTTTGCAATCCATCTGGAAAACAGCGTTTTCCTTTTCATCATGGACCAAATCAATACTGAGATCATAATCTTCCGACTGATTTGTCCCCATGCTGACACAGAAACAATTCTCAAACGAATGATCACATCCCATAAGAATGAATTTCACATGTTCACGCAGTTTCCTGTAATAATAATCCGGTTCCCCATTATTCAGATACATATCATCCAGCCTTTTGACTGCTTGCAGATCACAGCTCCTGAGGAAAATCACGGCTCCTTTCGGCGAAAGATCCGGCTCCTTCACATCTTTTTCCGTGAAATAAAACAATGTCTGTGAAATCGGTGTCAATACTTCCTTGAAGGAATAATCCGATTTACGGTCAAATACAATCTCGTCTGCAGCATCGATCATTCCATATCGGATACAGTCCGTATCAGAGAATCTACCCCCGCCGGAATAAACTTTCGGAGCATAGATCTGATACTGCGGCTTCAATGCATTTATAAACTGGTTCATCTGTTTTTCCGTTGCACAAAATCCCATAAAACGCCTCCTTTGGTAGAATTTACCCATATTGTTCGGGTCACAAAATTATGCCTTTTAACCCTTATAATCACTATATCACAGGAGTATTCATGATGCTGTTGTTTAAACAACAAAAGGGGGAAATATTCGGATTTCCAGATTATTTTCCGCATTGTTTCAAGGTTGATTTTTATTTATCGCTTTCATTTTCTGTTGATCTATGTTAAAATAAATCGGCTAGACTAGTATCTTTATGTCAGTCGGTCATGCAACATTCAACCACTAATTATCATTTACAGATAAAAAGGAGCAATGTTCTATGAAAAATGTTTCAAAAAGCTATGATGTCATTATCATCGGAGCCGGCCCTTCCGGAATTTTCTGTGCATACAAACTGATCGCCGTGAAACCGGATCTCAGGATTCTGATGGTTGAAAAGGGTCGTCCCATCGAAAAACGTAACTGTCCCAAACGCCTGACAGGTGTCTGCGCGGGATGTAAACCATGCGCGATCACCACAGGGTTCGCAGGTGCAGGTGCATTTTCAGATGGAAAACTATCACTTTCTCCGGATGTAGGCGGAAATCTCCCAGAGATACTGGGATATGACCAGACACTGGATCTTTTAAAACAATCGGATGATATCTATCTAAAGTTCGGCGCCGACACCAACGTTTATGGTATCGACAAACAAAAAGAGATTCGGGAAATACGCCGCAAGGCCATCACTGCCAATTTGAAGCTGATCGAATGTCCAATCCGCCATCTGGGAACAGAAGAAGGATATAAGATCTATACTCGTCTGCAGGAGCATCTTCTCGCTGCCGGCGTTGAAATGAAATTTAACACGATGGTGAAGGACATTATCATTGAAGATAATGAAGCAAAGGCAGTAGTGACAGATAAAGACGAAACGTACTGTGCACCGGAGATCATCTCTGCCATCGGACGCGAGGGTTCTGACTGGTTCAGCCATATCTGTAATAACCATGGCATACATACTCAGGTGGGAACCGTAGATATCGGCATCCGCGTGGAAGTCCGCGATGAAGTCATGGAATTCCTGAATAAAAACCTGTATGAAGCCAAGCTTGTATACTATACACCGACCTTTGACGATAAGGTGCGTACTTTCTGTACCAATCCATCCGGGGAGGTTGCGACGGAATACTACGAAAACGGGCTCGCCGTTGTCAACGGCCATGCTTATAAATCCAAGGAACACAAGACGAACAATACAAACTTCGCTCTTCTGGTATCCAAGAACTTTACGAAGCCTTTTAAGACTCCGATCGAATATGGAAAGCATATCGCTCAGCTGAGTAATATGCTCTGCGACGGAAAGATCCTGGTACAGACATTGGGAGATTTTCAGCGCGGACGCCGTACCACAGAGGAGCGTCTCTGCCGAAACAATCTGATTCCGACCCTAAAAGATGCAGTTCCGGGTGATTTATCGCTAGTACTTCCGCATCGTATTATGGTCGATTTGAAAGAAATGCTCTTTGCTCTGGATAAAGTAACTCCCGGCATCGCCAGTGACGAAACTTTACTCTACGGCATAGAAGTCAAGTTCTACTCCAACAAAGTTGTTGTGAACAAAGACTTCGAGACCAGTGTCAGGGGACTCCGCGCCATCGGCGATGGTGCATCCGTAACACGCGGCCTTCAGCAGGCATCCGCCAACGGGCTGTCCGTAGCGAACAGCATTCTGGAGAAAATGGCATAGAAACAGATACTTAGACAATACAAGAACGTAAAAAATCAGGCAGTTGTTTGAGAATCGGCAACTGCCTGGTTTTTAATATTTTCCATCTCACGGTTTATATTAAAATCTCCTGGAATAAGTTAAAAACCGCATTCATTATCATATTCCAGGAAACATCATCCGCACTCGTTCCAAAAATCGCTCCATCATAAAACTCCGAATAAGAACCTGAATTTCCTCATTTTCCAGTTTTCCATTCATCTCATTTATTCTGTTTACCGGAAGCAGTTAAGATCTGCTCTGACAGCAGTTTGGCGGCGATTCTAGACCCGTCTTCATTTGGATGGGATCCGTCCTCCTCATAGAGGTTCTGATTCTTGGAAAGTTCATAGAATTTCTTTCCCACATCTGCAATCAACGCCTGATTGCTCTTGGCCGCCTCATGATAAGCTGAATACATGCCTTGATACATCTGCTCATATGTTATATCCATGGAATCCATCTTCTCGCCGTCCTCTTTATATGCCCAGGTAGCATAAAGAATCGGAACTGCTCCGGCAGAATGGATCTTCTCACACAGACAAGATACGCTCTTCATGAAACTGTCCTTTGATGTCACAGGGGCATTGCTCATCTCCTGCATAATTACAAAGTCCCATCTCTCATGTTCCAGTGATTCGAGTGTCGACGCTCCCATCTTCGTTTCAGGATTCAACTGCTCCGCAAGATGGGCACCGCCTCTTGTGTGCGCGACAACTTCCGCCCCGGTGAGTTCGGCGAGCATATCCGGCATATCATGATAAAAAGTGTAACTGTTACCCAGCATTAAAATCCGCATATTGTAAAACCTCCTATTTCTCAATAAATTTCTGAAAACACTGTTCGGCCTCGTACTGTGTTTTTTCTTCATCGATCGTCTGCAGCTGTCCCTGTCTGACAACAACCTTTCCATTAATCACAGTAGTATCCACCGGACTTTTCAGACCTACTGTAGCAAGGACAGACCTCGGATCTTCCATAGCCCCTACGAGCTCCAGTCTGTTGGAATTCACCAGAAAGAAATCTGCCGCTTTTCCCTTCGAAATGGATCCTATATCATTTCTGCCGAGAACACTGGCGCTGCCTGTCGTCGCCAGTTTCAGCATATCGTATCCGGACGGTGCCTGATTCCCATCATTTAATCTGTGCAGAAGATACCCGACTCTCATTTCTTCCAGAAGATTGGATCCATCATTGCTTGCACTTCCGTCAACACCCAGCCCCACATGGACTCCACGCTTTAACATCTCTGAGATATTGGCTGTTCCGGATGACAATTTCATATTCGATATCGGACAATGTACCACCCCTGTCCCGGTATCAGCCAGAAGCTGTATCTCCTCATCATTAAAATGAATCCCATGGGCAAACCAGACATCTTCACCGGTCCACCCAAGGCTCTCCATGTAGGCAAGCGGCCTCATTCCATAAGTCTCTAATGTAAACTTCTCCTCATCCTTTGTCTCCGCCAGATGTGTATGTAGACGGACTCCCAGACTTCTTGCAAGCTTTGCAGATTCTCTCATCAGATCAGGTGTCACACTGAAAGGAGAACAAGGTGCGAGGGCGACCTGTCTCATGGAAAACGGATTGGGATCATGGAATTTTTCCACAAGTCTTTGAGAATCCCTGATAATATCATCTGTCTCCTGTACCACACTGTCAGGCGGAAGACCACCGTCTTTTTTGCTTAATGACATACTGCCTCTGGATGCATGCATGCGAATCCCGAGTTTCTCTGCAGCGTGAAATTGTGTATCGATCAAATCCGTCTGTCCGTCCGGAAAGACATAATGATGATCAAAACAGGTCGTGCATCCATTCTTCGCAAGCTCTCCCATGCCAACAAGGGATGTCTCATAAATCACATTGTCGTCAATGTTTTTCCATAAATCATATAGTGATACCAGCCACGGAAAGAGTTCCATGTTTTGAACCTGAGGCAGATTACGCGTAAAGATCTGATACAGATGATGGTGCGCATTGATCAGACCCGGGTAAAGACACATACCGGTACCGTCCAGCACCTCATCTGCCTGCACTGGTTTATCTGTAATATCTTTAATCACACCATCTTCGATATATAAGTTTACATGTTCCAGCACTCGATCCTCTGCGTCGCAGGTCACCAGGTAACGTATGTTGTTTACTGCCAGTGATTGTTTCATGAAATGCGATCTCCTTTATCATAGTTATAGGGAAAAACAAGAGTCTCCCAAGGAGACCTTTGCTTCTGTTATATTAACTATAACGTATTTGTACATAGGAGTAAATAGTGAAAAAAAGCACTCATTTTTGCAGCCATATTGTTTCATCACAAAAATAAGTGCTTTAATCACCTTTATAAGTTTACCTTAATACCTGCTGTCCGCTTGCCGTATAAATCTCATACCATTCATAGTGGTCCAATTTTATATCCAGTCCACGAATGGCCAAATCTAATCTTTTTAATTTATTACTTCCAGAGATCGGCAGCGCTCCCACCGGATGATATATAATCCATGCATATACAATGGCGGCAGGTTCTGTATCATGCCTGTCTGCAATCTCCTGTATCTTTTTCATCACTTTTCTGAAAATAAGATCTTTAGAATCAAACAGCTTTCCTCCTGCAAGAGGTGACCAGATCATGGGATGGATTTTGTTCACGGTCATGTAATCAATCATGCCACTATTAAAATGCTCAAAACATAATGGATTCCATTCAAGCTGATTTGTCACAAGCTCATGATCCATCGCCTGATTCATAGCATCAAATTTAAAGGGATCAAAATTAGAAACTCCGGCTTCTCTGATCAGTCCCTCTTTCTTTAAATCTTTCAGTGCCCGGGCTGTTTCCCAGGGATTCAGACACGGATCTTCTCTGTGAATCAGATATAAATCAAGGTAATCTGTATTCAGTCGTTTTAGACTCTCTTTACAAGAGGTCTTAATCTTGTCATATGTTGTATCGTAATAAGTAAATTGACCATTATTTATTTCTTGCCTGAATATTCCTGTTTTCGAAACCAGCTCTATTCTTTTTCTGATAGATTGATCCCGTTTAAAAGCTTCACCCATCAATGATTCACATAAAGTATCTGCATATATCTCCGCCGTATCAAAGGTTGTAATTCCTCTTTCAATACAGGCATTCATAAAATCTACAAGCTCATCTGCAGACCATTTCCAATCAGCAAGCCTCCAAAACCCCTGTACAATTGCAGAAAGTGAAAGCTTTTCTGATATCGTCACCTGTCTCATATAGATCTCCTCTCATATATCTCTGCTCTTCCTATCATCTATGCATTTTTTCTCATATCTAATGCGACAGCACTGCAAATAATGATTCCTTTTATGATCAGCTGCCAGTTCGAATTCACACCGATGAACGCCAATCCATAACTGATAAAAGTAAAAATAATAACACCAATTACCGCACCGGATACCTTCCCAATCCCTCCGCTTAAGGAAACACCGCCAACAACACAGGAAGAGATAGCATCAAATTCATATGCCGTTCCATAAGAGCTATTCGCACCACCGGTTCTGGCTACTTCCATAATACCTGCAAGTCCAACCAGACAGCTTTCAATTACAAATACTGCGATTGTAATACTATGTACATTAATACCTGAAACTCTTGCCGCTTCTGGATTCCCACCGACAATGTAAATATTCTTTCCGAATACCGTTTTATTCAGAACAAACCAGGCCAGTATCACTACTGTAACAGCCATAAGCACTAACAAGTTAACATGACCGAACAGCTTAAAGCTGCTCAGAAATCTCAGCTCATCGCGAATACCTCCAATTGGCTGAGAATTATTCGGCTTCTTTGCAAAGTACAGGCAGTTAATTCCATAGACAATGGTAGACATACCGAAAGTAGCAATAAATGGAGCCATCTTAAGTTTCGCCACCATAAATCCATTAACTGCACCAATCACAGCAGTGACTGCAATTGTTATCACGATTGGGACTATAATAGGCAGTTCAGGAAGACCCGTCCAGAATTTATTAGAATAAGATCCCATCTGTGATAAAGATGCAACCAAGACTGCTGCCAGTCCAACCTGTCGGCCGCCTGCCAGATCTGTTCCGCCTATCAAAAGCGGAAACATCAGACCAAGGGCACAGATCATTTTCACTGCAGATTGTGTCATGATATCTGTCAAAACCCGCAGCTGAAGAAATGAAGGTTCTATGATGATGATTCCAATAATCATAAAAAATAATACGATCAGCAGGGCTTTATCAATCAATAACTGTTTTATCTTTACTGTTTTCATCAGAGTGCCTCCTTCGCTTTATTGGTAAATCTGGTTGCATATCTCATAACCTGCTCCTGGCTTGCCTGAGCGGCATCCAGAATTCCTGACAGTCTGCCTTCACACATTACTATAATCCGATCTGACATTCCAATTAATTCAGGCATTTCAGAAGAGACCATGATAATCGCTTTACCGGCTTTGGCCAGTCTTCGCATAATTTTATAGATCTCGTACTTGGCACCGACATCAACACCCCTTGTTGGTTCATCTAAAATCAAAATATCTGAATCCTCCAAAAGCCATCTTCCGATCAATACCTTCTGCTGATTTCCTCCGGATAGATTCATAATCAGCGAATTCATACCTGCGGTTCTGACATCCAGTTCTTTACATACATCTTCAACCTTGTTTCCAAGTTTCTTTTGATTAATATAACCAATCGTATTACCGGTTAACTTTTTGTACGCAACAGCTAAAGCATTATCAGAAACCGACAACATCGGGATAATTCCAGTTGTCCTTCTCTCCTCCGTCAAAAGCGCAAATCCATTATGAATAGCATCCTTTGAACATCCATTATGTATTTCATGTCCGTTCATAATTAATCTTCCAGAACTAATCTGTCTCAGCCCAAAGACTGCCTCCACCAGCTCTGTTCTCTGAGCTCCAACCAATCCTCCGATTCCCAATATCTCACCATTGCACAGTTCGAAGTTTATATTTTCAAATGAATGGCATTCCTCACTGGTAAAATTTTCTACCTTTAGTAAGATATTACTTGACGGTTTAGACTCAGGTGCCGGAAACCGCTGCTCCATCGAATGTCCAACCATCTGTCGAATCAAGTCATCTAGGGTAATATCACAGGCTTCCCACTTTCCAATATATCTGCCGTCCCTCATAACTGTAATTTCATCGGCAATCTCAAAAATCTCCTCCAGCTTATGAGAAATGTAAATGATTGATATTCCTTTTTTCTTGAGATTCCGGATAATCCTGAATAAATGCCTCGTCTCAGAAACAGTCAGAGAAGATGTCGGCTCATCCATAATGATGACTCTTGAATCATAAGAAACAGCCTTTGCAATCTCCATGGCCTGTAGGGATGAAACCGATAAGTACCTGGCATTTTTCTCAAGTGGAAGATTGAACCCAAGATCATTCAATAGAGCTTCTGTTTTCTGTTTCATTCTCGTCTCGTCGACGACAATTCCTTTCTTCTCGAATCTTCCAGCCCATATATTATCAATGACATTCCGATCAGGAATTGGATTTAGTTCCTGATGAATCATAGATATGCCCATCTTTAACGCTGTATCAGGATCTGGAATATCAACCGGCTGGCCATCTACTTCAATAGATCCCTCATCCGGATGATACAAACCAAATAAACACTTCATAAGCGTGGACTTTCCAGCACCATTTTCTCCAACAAGAGCATGTACTGACCCTGCCTTTACTTCCAGTTTAACTTTGTCCAATGCCTGTACACCCGGAAAAGATTTCGAAATATTAGATATTTTAAGTCTGTATTTATCCAAAATAACCCGTCTCCTTTTCAAGCTGATTCATCAATCAGATATACGATCCATAAGTTCTAGTGTTGAATCCAGATTTTTGGAATCCACAATTACATAGGGAACCCAGATATACTGTCCATCTATTGTACAGTCCACTCCAACCACATCTTCTGTAATCTCCCTGCCTTCTTTTACAGCTCTGATTACATTGATAATTGCTTCTGACTGGTTTTCTCTGTCATTAAGCACTGTTCCCAGTAGGGAGCCCGCTTTCATCGCCTCTAATGCATCGATATTTGCATCAATGCCAACAATTGGAACGAATTTGTCAGGATCACCCGTATTATATCCGTTATTGATACAAGCCTGAACAGCACCCATGGCCATATTATCATTATTGGACAATACTCCTTCGATCCCATCGACTCCATATGCTGTAATCCATGTATTCATTTTATCCAGTGCCTGCGCCTGGTCCCAATTAGCTGTATCCATCGCAAGTAGTTCATATTCAATACCTTTTTCTTTTAAAGTATCTTCATATGCCTGTGTCCGCAGTGTAACATCCTGCTGTCCGACTTCGCCCTGCAAAACAACCAGCTGCAGGACTCCGTCTCCATTTTTATCAGCTATTTCTTTATTCTCAGTCCAGTAGTTAATCAAAGCCTGGGCACACATTTCACCTGATTCTTTTGCCTGAGCCCCAATGTAATAGATATTGTCATAATTCTGCATTGTAGTTTCCATCGGCTCCATGTTAAAGAAGACTGCCGGAACCCCTTCCCTATCTGTCATCTGGGCCATGGTCTCTGTGCTCTCCCGATCGGGCGCACAGATCGCTGCTACATCCGTCCCCTTTGTCAGCGCCGCTTCCAGCTTACTGATACCAGTTGATACATCATTTGCAGCGTCCTGCATATCCAGAGAGATCCCCTTCGTTTTCTTCTCCCTATTCTGCATAATGATTCGAAATCCGCTTTGAAACTGATCATCAAACGCCCGCCAGATAACAGTTGCCTTTACATCATCTTTTCTGGAATTGCTCTTATTCTCTACGCTGCTTTCAGTTTGATCCGAATGAGCTGGCTTTGATGTGTCAGTTACATCATTCGATCCACACCCCATAAGTGTCAAAGATATCGAAGCTGCCAATAATGCTCCTGTCCAAAGTTTTCTCATCATAAAACCCTCCCTGATCTCAGTTAATCTTCAAATCTGAACTGTTTCATCTTTTTCTTAACTAGCTGTTTTGCCGAATCCTTAGAATTTATAAACATCGCTGTATTATATTTAAAGTCAGGTTTCTTTTTCACTTCATCAAAGGAATCTGCAACTGCCGTGAGTACATCTGTCGCAATATTAATCTTTCGAATTCCGCATCTGATCGCCTCCTGTACCTGCTCAATTGGAGTTCCGGAACCACCATGCAGTACCAGTGGGACATTTACCTTCTCCCTGATTGCTTTCAGACGCTCAATATTCAGATGCGGAGCTGCAATATAGTGTCCATGCTGTGTTCCAATGCTCACTGCAAGGCAGTCAACTCCTGTTCTTTCAACAAACTCTCTTGCTTCCATCGGATCTGTCTGCGCCGCTTCGGGTCCTTTTTCTTTTAATCTGCCTTCCTCTCCGACCAGTCTTCCAAGTTCACCTTCAACAGTTATCCCAAGCGTATGTGCGTAATCGACAACTTTCTTCGTCAGCTTGATATTCTCTTCAAACGGAAGCGCTGATCCGTCAATCATTACAGAGGAATATCCCGCATTAATTGCTTCCACACACTCTTCATAAGTCAGGCAGTGGTCCAGATGAAGCGCGATGGGAACTTTTGTATTTGCCGCCGCTCTTTTGACTGTATCAACAGTAGCTTCGAATCCCCCCATAAGATCGCAGCAATCCGTTCCTGTGATAAAGATTACAGGACAATCCAGTTCTGATCCGGCCTCAATAACAGCAAGCGCAGTTTCATAAGAAACTGTAACATAAGCCCCATAAGCAACATTTCTTTCCTCAGCTAAATTCAAAATTTTCTTCATTGGTGCAAACTTCACAATCTTCCATCCTTTCTTTTCTGGTGATCAATACTGATCCTTATCATTTTGTACTTTTATCGAATCAGACTCTTTCAAAATCTGATGATAACTGGTTTTTCACGCTTTCATAATATAGAAACGCATTTTTAAAATCCGGAATTCCCTCCGTTCCACCCACAACACCTATGTTTCTTGCAGCAACACAAGAAGCAAACTCTGTGCTGGCAAAAACATCCATCCCATGTGAAACCCCACAAAGTAAACCTGCCATAAACGAGTCACCAGCCCCTGTCGTATCCACCACTGAAATATTCTTCACGGCGGGAACATATCTTTGTCTGATAAAATCTGTTACAAAACATCCTCTTCCACCCATCTTGATTCCAAATATTTTCATCCCAAATCCACGAAAATAATTTATAATCTCTTCCGGATTCTCCTTACCTGTGATAATTCTTGCCTCATCCAGACTCGGAAAAAAGATATCCGTCTTTTCAAATGCAGGTATCAGCAAATGAAACCAATCTACACTTTTTTTCTTTAAACTAACCGCAGCATCCATTGCAGTAATCTTATGTAACTTTTTTGCTCTGTTAAAAACATCTGCAATTCCACCCTGATCCATCTGCTGCATTGCCATTGCGGATCCTATATATACGATATCCGCATTTTCTAGTTGATTCAGAGCTACGTCATCACTGTCTATTACATCAAATATTGTATTCTCTGATAAAAAATGTCTCTCCCCTCTCTCATCTATCAAAACATAAGAGGCAGCTGTTTGATGATTCCTATCGCAGATGACATGATCAATGTTTATCCGGTGTTGTCTACAGACATTCAAAATCTTCTGTCCCTTTTCATCCTCTGATACACGTCCAATGATGGAAACCCGGTTATCCAGCTTAGAAAGTCCTAAAGCCACATTCAGCGCATCTCCTCCACAAGAAACTGTCGGAGTTGTTATACATGCACCATCTATGTCCAGAATGTTATCGGGAACAGGTGAGAGAAGTGTATCGCAAACCATCATACCTATACAGAGAAATTTCACTATGATCTCCTTTCTTTATTCTTATGTTCGTTTGTTCGTACATTTGATCATAACTATATTATACATGAAGTTTCAAATCTGTCGCTGGGAGTTTCTTCGGATATGGTAGAGAATTTTCAATATCAATATTATAGTATCAAAAAGACGTCTGAAAACATATGATTTTTTCGTTGCATTCTGTATGCAGATACTTTATTATAGAGTTATAATAATAAGAGTCAGGGGGAATTTTCAAATATGCAGCTATTACATAAGAAAATTAATAAGGCAACACCGATTCCATTGTACTTTCAGCTTAAAAACATAATCTTGAAAGACATAGAAAGCAATGAACTCTCCATAGGTGATACCCTTCCCACTGAAACCGAAATTGCTGCATATTACAAAGTCAGCCGGTCCACTGTCAGACAGGCTATGTCTGAATTAGTTTCTGAAGGCTGGCTGACACGAAAAGTCAGCAAAGGTACTTTTGTAACAAAACCTCAGGAACTTCCCGGAAGTGTTCATTCATTTGAACCCTTTTACCGACAGGTATCCAAATTAGGAAAAACACCCGAAACTGAACTCTTAGATTTCACAGTGCTTGATCCGACTAATGATGTCCGAAAAGAAATGAATCTCTTACCCGGTAAAAAGGTGATCTCAATTTACCGTCGCCGGTTTGCAGATGGCATCCCCATGGTTACATTACGGAATTATCTGCCATATCATCTATGTAAATTTTTAATAGGCAGGGATTTTGCCACGAATTCTCTTTACGAATTATTGATGGGCAACGCAGATACAGAAATTTTCGAAACTAATACTACCATCTCTGCGGCAATTGCCAGTAATGAAGATATTAAAACGTTAAAATTAGACCCGTGTACTCCTATGCTGTATTTTCACAATATCTCTACCACAAAGGACGGAGTTGTACTTGACTGCGCCTATGCTCATTATCGTGGGGATTATAATGTATTTGAGTTTGAGGACAGACCGAAAAATAAGTAATATTATTGCAAATGTGAAAACGCTTTAATGCGGTTTACTGTGTAAACCGCATTAAAGCGTTTGTCACTAAAATCAATTATTCATCCAGAGCCTGAATAATGAGTTTATTCATGTTATCATAAGAATTCCAGGCATCTTTACTCCCAACAATGCCAGCCCGTCCACACAAGTAATGAATGATGCTCATAATTTCCTCTGGATGTTTTCCAGTCTTCTTAAATATCCACTCATCTGTCACTGATACAATCTCGTGTGCGGCTGTATTCCTTACCTTTTGCTCAACATCAACTAATTCAGCTACCTTAGTTTTCAACTTATCTTCCTGACATTTCTTTTGAATAATTGCACAAATATGGCTTGAATAAATGTTTCCATATCTAAAAGGATAATATTTTTCCTCCAGAATTTCCAAAGTTTCTGTACCTTTAAGTTTTCCTTTACTCCACTTCAACTGCTTATTATTATCTGTGAATATATAAGCATTAAGATTTATACCACAATATCTTTCCATTACATTTACAAGCAGATCCAGACTTATTGGTGTAACTGCTCTTAGAAAATCCGCATACTCCTTTTTTTGTAATTTCAACTGAATTCCTAAGGCATACTCAAAAACTCTTTGTTTCTGATCTTCTTTCACTGGGTAAATATCATATGGATACTTTTTTAAGATTTCACTTACTTTATATTTATTTAATTTAACTCGCTCTGAGGCTATTTTCAATAAAGCTAACGCATTTTCTGATATTCCATCTTCCATATCATCTGCGATATCCAGAGCAGCATAATAGTCATACGCCTCGACATGTTTCTTAATCATGTCCCTTTTTAGTAACTGAATCAGATTCATACACTGAACTTCTTTGCAGCGGTTCTCACTGCCAGCTGCATTATCTTCATCCAACTCCCAGATTGTCTGTACATCATAGTCTTCCCTGTCTTCATACTCTAAATTACTTTTCTTTTTTGGACTGGAAACCTGAATAGCACGGAATCTGTATTCAGCCAGGGTTGCAATAACAAGCAGTGCACTTTTCATGGCCGGTGTACCAGAAGCCATATTTAACAGAAGTTCATCTTCCCTGTTCATGGACTTTTTGATTCTTTTGATTTCCTCATTAAATTCCTGGTAAAAGAAATCATAATTCTGAACATTTACTAGCTCTTCTCGACATATGACATGTACTTCAAATTTATGTTTCAATTTCTGTCCCAACAAATCCAGTGTTCTCTGAAATCTGTTATCTTTGTTATGTAGACTCACCATTTCCTTCGAAAGATATAGATAAACCACATCTGGCTTATAATGCCTGCAAATATGTAACATAGAACCATCTCTAAAATATTTAATAGGATCTGTATTCCCTATTGGTGAAAATAAAAAAGTTTTTCCCATCTCATAATTTCTCCTTATATCAGTATAATTTCTTCTTGGGGCTCAGCAAAGTTTTCACCCCAGGTGAGTACTTGCCCCTTTCCTATAATTTTATATAATCTCACACTGTCTTCCTTGTCAATATATTTTGGTATCTCAGTAATAAGCTTTTGATATTTTTTCACTGTTAATTTTGCTTCAAATGCAGACTTTTGAACTCTGAAACCATATCCTAACAGAAATTTTGAAAACTTAACCCTTCTATTATTACCGACAATATCATATATGATAAGTACAAATACATTATTGTCCGTATTTGTACTTGTCTCATCCGTATCTATGAATAAATCATCCAAATCATCTAATGTGAATCGGCTCATACAATGATGCATCTCCTTTTTCTATTGCTTTGCAAAGCTCATTAACCTGTAGCATGATAGCTCGTCTAAAACTGACTGTATAATCAACATACGGTAGATACCGAACCTCCGTCCGAAATTTACTTTCCAACTTGTTCAAAAATTTCTTCAGACCCTGTCTCTTGATAAAACATCCGGGTTCATCCAAATCTGTCTCAAAATCATCAATTGATATTTCATTTCCATTGACCATGCTCATAACAGTCGCATCAACAAGAACCGCACGCCATTCTTCCATCAAATCACTGGCAAGAGTTGGATGTTTCTCGGCATCCCTATGAAGAAATCCAAAGTATGGATTTAAACCCTTCATTTCTATTTTGCAATATACCTCATTCATCAGAATGGAATAACCTAAGCTGATCATAGAATTAAATTCATCCCGAGGTGGCCTTCTACTTCTTCCATTAAATCGGAATTCTCTTTTGATACACTTTGAAATACCTGTAAAATAAGATTTTGCACCTTGTCCTTCGTACCCGATAATTTCAGCATTTGTCTTACATTTGCATACCTTCGTTTTACAAATATTGAGCATTTTTATTTCCTGATCTACAGAAACATGCCTGCTCTTTGCATATCTTTTCAAGACAACCATCTGATTATTCAGCTTTCCTATGATTATCTTTCGAGCCAAATTAACTGCAAAATCGGTATCATATAATGCACATTGCTGCCTCTGTCTGGTTACATTCACATGACCTGTCGACTGCAGTCTTCCAAAATAACTCCCACCTTTTGAAAAATATGAAACCGGAATGCCCTGTTTCATGCACTCCTCCATACATTGAGTCGTCATCTGCGAACGCCCCATAATGGTAATCGCTTCCATCGTTTCCCTTGGAACAGAACGTTTTAAACCATCGGAATAATTCACAATGAAGCGGTTGGACTCAATCCCTATTTTTGCACCATTTTCATTAACATACAGAAAACTCATATTTAAACTACCTCCTAGTATAATAATGGTGT
>DHNM01000052.1 GCA_002409525.1 Eubacterium sp. UBA5416
ACGGCTTATGGGGATGAGGCCGTGGTCAGAATTCATAAGCTGAAAGAAATTCTGGACAAGGCAGATGAGGTATATGATAGTCTCCCTTCAGATGAAAAGGATGCATTTTTCCAGCTGATTTTGATGAGAGTTCATGCGGTCTATCTGACGATGTGCCAGTATTACTATTCTGACAGAAGTACACTTTGCTGTTCTCAGGGTAAGATGCAGGCAGCGGGGCAGTATGTAGAAGAGACAAGGGCATATGAAGATGCCAGAAGAAAGCTCATCTTTTACTATAATCACAAAATTTCCGGAGGAAAATGGAACGGAATTGTTACACCGGAGGACTTCCCGCCGCCGAGAACGGCGATGTATCCTGCATGTACCCCACCCCTTTCTATGGGAGAAACCAGGATGCTTATTTCTCTTTGGAATGAAGAAGACAAGATCTCTTTTGTCAGTCCTTCCACGAAATGGCTGGAGATATCCAATGCGGGAGCGGGCAGTTTTCGATATAAGATTGAAGCTCCGGACTGGGTAAAGCTTTCGAAAAACCATGGACAGTTGTTCCGGGAAGAGAGAATACGAATTTCAGCAGATGATACAACTGAAAAAAGGCAGGGAAAGATACTTATTACCAATGAAACAGATGGCAGTAAAACAGATGTACCAGTAGAGATCAATCCCGTGCCGGAACATTGTGAAAACCCGGAAGATGACGGAGCGGTTGTGGTCTCAATGTCGGATGTAAAGGCAAAAGGCTTTCGAACTATTCCGAGACTTGGAAGGGAAGAAGGCAGTCTTCTGGAAGGATACAAAGAAGGGGCAGAAGTCTCTTTTCCTATATATTTGACCAGTGAAGGAGAATTTCTACTGGAAGTTCACCGGTTTCCCTCTCTGAATTCTACCGGAAGGATTCGAATGGGCGTGAAGATTGACGATGGTGAATTCCGGACCATAGAGAGTAAAGCCACTGATGAGTATAGGGATACCTGGGAGTATAACTCCGCAAATAATGTTGACAAGCTCTGGCTGAAACTGACGCATCTGAACCATGGATCCCATACGATTACCCTCAAAGTAATAGACCGGTATTTTGCAATCTCTAAATTGGTGATATATACAAAAAAGAGAAAAGAAAACAATCTCGGGATCCTCCGTGGGAGTCAAGAACTTCCCAAAACGGGGCGGATTTCACAATGGGCAGATGACTTTTACAGAAACTTCAGAATTAAGCCAAGAAAAGAGGTTTTTGCCAGGAAGTCAGTGACAAAAGACAGTCTGGTAGCCACAGATCATTTTATAGAGGTCCCGAGATATGCCAAGACAAAAACTCCTGAAGAAATTCTTAAAGCGGCATATGAAGTTTTTGAAGAGAAGGATCGGGCAGTAAAGATCGATGCTGTCACTGCGTATATGCAGACGGATTATGCTTTTACGGAACAGGAAAACTGGCAGTACTGCAGCAGTGAGTCCTATGGAAGAAGTGGGATGGCGTTATATATCAGGGATAAGGAAAGACATTGGGAGGATGTTGCATCTGCTCCCGGCCTTAACTATCAGATCAACTGCACAGGAGGAAGGTATTGTCTATGGATACTGCTCCGTATCAATCCTGTAAGGCCTTACTGTCTGGGAGCGGCTGTGAATCATGTCTTTGTAAATAACGAGCAATTGTATAATCAGGGTCGGATATGGAGATATGAGGCAGAACAAATCTGGCGGTGGATCCCCCTTGCCGATATGGAACTTAATGGAGGAAAAAATCTACTTACATTAGCGGTAATGGCTGGAGGTGTCAGAATAGACAGACTTTATCTGACGAAAAAAGATGACATGCCACCGGTAGACCTAGACTGGTAGATCATAAAATAATTCCTTATTTTATCCAAGAATATTTCTATTTTATAGCAGAAAAGTTGTGTAGAATAAGGATAGAAAAAAGAAAAGGGAGGAAATGCAAAGGATTATGAAAAGTAAAAAAGTAATTTCGTTCATGTTGGCATCCGTTATGACTGCGGGTCTGCTTGCCGGATGTGGAAGCAATGGCGGTGATTCAACGGAAGATAAAAGCAGTAGTGGAAAACAAAAGAACGAAAAGACCACTACGATACGTTTTGGCTGGTGGGGCGGACAGGAAAGAGCCGACCTGACAAATGAAGCTGTAAAGCTGTTCATGGAAAAAAACCCGGACATTAAAGTGGAAACAAGTTTTTATCCATGGGATTCCTATTTTGAGAATTTATCCGTATCTGCCACTTCCAATAATGTCCCTGATGTCTATCAGGGTTATATAGGGTCAGGAGACTTTCAACAGTTTATGGATGGAGGAATTGTAGAACCCCTGGATAGCTACGCGGACAAGGGTTTGATTGACTTATCTTCAATCTCTGAAAACCTGATTAAAGAAGGGCAGGTGGATGGAAAGTTATACGGTCTGCCTTTTGGAATTAATACAAGAGCTATGCTCGTAGCACCGGATATGTATGAAAAGGCAGGAATCAAGATACCGGAGAATGGATATGATTCCTGGGAGGATGTGGAGACTGATCTGAAAAAGCTGAAAGAAGCGACTGGAAAATATGGAGCCGCGGACTTTCTCAAGAATGAGGGCGATGTGTTTAAGTATTGGTGCAGGCAGAAGGGAGAAACCGTTTTTGCTTCAGAAGGTGACAGTTTGATTGGATTTTCAAAAGAAACATATGTTGATTTTTACAATATGAAATTAAGATGGGCCGACGAGGGATTGATTCCGCCGTATGATGTGTCAGAGGGGGAGAATGGCCCGGAAGACAGCAGTATTGTAAAAGGAGATTCGGCAGTCAATATTATTCCGGCATCCCAATATGGCAATTTTGCGGATGCAGCGAAGAAGAATTTGGAGATGATTCTCCTGCCGGGAGCAGCAGAAGGAACTGCTACAATGGTTCCGGCATCACTTCATCTATGTATGTCCAGCAAATCTGATCATAAGGAAGCCGCGGCAAAACTTATTGACTTTCTGATCAATGACGAGGAAGCAAACAAACTTATGAAAGCGGAACGTGGGATGCCGGCTTCTGATAAAGTTCGTGAGAGTATGGAGAGTACATTTACGGATGATCAGAAGAAAGTGGCTGCCATTACAGATAAAGCCGTTGACTATAGTTCTGCCAATGATCTGCCGGCTATGGAAGGGACGAATGATATCCAGAAAATGCTTGAGGAATATGAAGAGAGAATGATGTATAAAGATGTCACCCCAGAGGAAGCTTATGATGCAATATCTGCTGCCGCTAAGATAGGGTAATGTAATATAGTTATTGTGCCGGTATCAGGAAAATCCGCTGACAGCGGATTTTCTGGTATAAAAATAAATACGGAGGATTTTTATGAACAAAAAAAAGCTAAAGGAGCAATACGGCGGGTATATGTATATTGCCCCCTGGATAATCGGATTTGTATTCCTGACCATGATACCGTTTGTCTGTTTGATTTATTTTTCCTTCACCGATTACAGTTTGCTGTCTACTCCACAATGGGCAGGTATCAAAAATTATTTGAAAGTATTTACCGGGGATCAGAAATTTATTGCTGCTCTAAAGGTAACCTTTATTTATGTACTGGTCTCTGTCCCACTGAAGTTAATAGCTGCACTCCTGGTAGCTCTTTTGCTCAATCAAAAGAGACGAGGCATCGGGATCTACAGAACTTTATTCTATATACCATCTATTATTGGTGGAAGTGTGGCCGTGGCTGTTATGTGGAGAAATTTATTCTCCAGGGAAGGTGCATTCAATGCCCTGATTGAACTGGTTACGGGATTTCACCCTGATATTTCCTGGGTAGCTGATCCGAAAACAGCTCTTGGATCTCTGATCCTGATGGCTGTCTGGCAATTTGGCTCACCGATGTTGATCTTTCTGGCCGGGTTAAAAAATATTCCCGTGTCCTATTATGAGGCTGCAACAGTTGACGGGGCTAATAAGTTTCAGTGTTTCTTTTCTATTACACTTCCGATGCTGTCACCGATTATATTCTTTAATCTGATTATGCAGATGATCAATGGATTTATGACATTTACACAGGGACTTGTTGTCACGAATGGCGGTCCTATGAATAAAACACTTTTTTACCAGCTCTATGTGTACCAACAGGGGTTTGAAGATTTCAGGATGGGGTATGCGTCTGCATTGTCTTGCATTTTACTTGTGATCGTTCTTGTCTTTACTGCATTTGCATTCAAGAGCTCAGATGCCTGGGCTTTTTATGAAAGTGAGGGAAAAAAGTAAATGAAGAGAAAAAAACGAATCGGAAGTATTGCATTTCATGTTGTATGTATATTGTTTGCTGTGACATCCCTTTATCCTATCTTATGGCTGATTTCCAGTTCCCTAAAGGAAAGCTCGCAGGTATTTGTAGATGCAGCGAATCTGATTCCAAAAGATTTTAAGATTGAAAATTATGCCAATGGATGGAAAGGATTTGGCGGAATCTCATTTTCCCGATTTTTCCTGAATACATTTTGGGTAGTTATCCTGAGTGTACTTGGTACAGTGATTGTCTGCCCGTTTGTCGCTTATGGATTTGCCAGAATGAACTTTAAGTTTAAGAGATTCTGGTTTCTTACAGTGATGCTTTCCCTGATGCTGCCGGCACAGGTCGTTATGGTACCACAATATATCATGTTTAATAAATTTGGATGGGTGAATACATATCTTCCTTTAATTATTCCACTGTGGTTTGGTAATGCATTCTTTATCTTCCAGCATATGCAGTTCATACGTTCCATACCCGGTGAACTGGATGAAGCAGCATACCTGGACGGGGCTGGAAGCTTCATGGTGTATAGAAAAGTTATTCTGCCTCTGATTAAGCCGTCGATTGCTACATCGGTCATCTTTCAGTTTTACTGGAAATGGGATGACTTTTTCGGTTCCTTAATCTATTTGAGTTCGCCTTCGAAATATACAGTATCTGTGGCACTGCGGCTGTTTTCTGACCCTACATCCATGACAGACTGGGGGGCGATGTTCGCAATGGGAGTTTTAACACTTGCGCCACCTGTTCTGTTGTTTTTCTGTTTTCAGAAAAATATAGTAGAGGGTATCAGCACCAATGGATTGAAAGGATAATTCCATATTTATATATATAAAAGGGAGCAATATTTAATTGCTCCCTAGAATTGTAATTTTAGATGAATGGAAGTTTCAGGAAAAAGAGTATATACTATAACAAAAAACCCGGGGTGATAAAAATGACAAAGCGATTATTTGGACTGGTGCTTACGGTCATTGCAATCTTCTCTCTATGGGGGTGCGAAAACAAAAATTCGAAAAAACCCGAAGAGAAAACAAGCAGGAAAACGGAACTTGAAGTGTATGCTTCTCAAGGGGAAAAGGAAAATCTAAATCTTCTGGTAGAGGAATATGAGAATATGAATCCGAACGTATCGATAAACATCAATCTGTTTCCCGAATCTGAGTATACACAACAGATGATGCGAATCAAAGATCAGAAGATAGCGGCCGACTGCATTTTTTTCCCGGATGCAGGAGAGGCTGAGATATGGAAAAATAAAAAAATACTAAGAGACATTCATAAATGGTATGCAGATACAGATGAAGCCAGGTATTACAAGAAATGGTATAAAAATATGGATGCAGATGGAGAATATTATATGATTCCATATCGAATGGGAAAGATGTGTGTGTATTATAACAAAACTCTATTTGACAGCCTAAATGTGTCTTATCCAAAACAAGGATGGACCTGGGAAGATTATAAACAGACGGCAGGGAGTCTAACGGGATGGTCGGATAATAAAAGAATCTACGGGACATTAGGATTTGCAGTACCCGGTTCCTGGTGGATGCTTCCGGCAAAGATCAGAGGTGCATCCGATCCTTTCAGGGAGGAAGATCTGAAACTATATCGTGATTCTGCCGAATGGTGTCGTGCATTTACCTATGAGCTGACAGAGAATTTTCCATACTTTGACTGGACAGGAAGAGACTGGGGAAGATATGACAGACTGTTTTTGGAGGGCAGATTGGGGATGTACTTTGGAGAAGATAGTGAGGCCAATGTTTTAAACCGTGAGATTGAAGAACAGCAGACGTCAATAACATACGACGTGGCAGAAATGCCTCTCTGGGATGGAAACGGCAATACCCATATATATAACACTGCGGTAATTTCAATGGCGGAAGCTACAAAACATCCAGAGGAAACTTATCGGTTTATGAAGTTTTGCTCCGGAGAGCGTGGAGCAAAAATACTGGCCGGGAACAGCACAATTCCAGCCTGGCAGTCCTCACTTGTTAAGGAAACATATCTAAACAGCACCAAAATTCCTATTCACAGAGAGCTTTTCCTGCGGGATGAAGATAAACCGCCTGCCGAAACTGCGGTAGGAGTTCTGCATAATGCAGGAGTGGAAGCTATGGAGAATGAAGTGACATTGTATATGCTGGGAGAACAAGAACTAAATTATACTTTTGAGGAAATCGAAAAAAAACTTGAAGCTCTCCAAAAAGAGTAAGGACGTGGATAGGAAGATGAAGCAAAACCAGACAATCACTTATAAATTTTCAAAATATTTGATTCTTATCATTATAGGGTCAAATCTTTTAGTAGCTGTTTTTTTATATTGGATTATGCGTGACAATGCCATGAAACAAGCGGAAAATCTACGCCAGAACCTTATGGACTCGAATCTTACCATGATGCAGCAATATTTTGACGATGTAGATAATATCGCTGATGCGGTCATATATAACCGGGATATCATACGGTTTATGAGAAACAATCAAGATACTGCGTCAGATATGGCTTTGCTGCGGGGAATTGAAAGTCAGCAGTACTTTTCAAGGCCGGATCTGAAGGTGAGTTTTTATAAGACAGGGAATTGGTCTGGTAAGTATTCGATAGAAGATGAGGAGAGACCGATTACTGTTCCTGATTATCGATATACTGACTGGTATCAGGAAATCATATGGACAAGTGAAAAAAAAGTTCTCATTGAAAACACTGACGACCATGTGTCTGACTTTGTCCAGTCCTGTGTTTATAAAATTGAAGATCTTTATAGTCCAAATGTGGTTGGATATCTGAAAATTGATATAGACATGAACTATCTCAAAGAAAGATTTCTACACAGCTTCAGCAAAATTGCAGGTGCTACAATCCTGGATAGTGAGGGAAGTGTCCTGTTTTATGACAAAATGAGGATCAGGATTCCGGAAGATATGCTGGATGAACGAGAAGGGGGGACCCTTGATACAAAGAAATACATGGTTACATACGGGACATCCAAGAGTACAGAATGGCATCTCTGCCTGGCGAGTTCCAAGGAGGAAATCCTGAGGAACCAAAACAAGATGATTCCAATTTTAGGTTTGATCCTGTTTTCTATTCTAACTGTTACAGCCTTGATATCAAACAAGTTTTTTACTGTGATCACAGTGAATTTTAAAAGATTGGTCAAAGGGATGGAACAAGTAAAGAGTGGAGATCTGACAGCACAGGTACAGCCGGATACCAAAGATGAAATCAGTATACTGATTCAGGAATTTAATGATATGATGCTCCGGATCGACAGTCTTGTAAAGCGGGTGGAGTCGGAGCAGCTTCTTGTAAAAGAAGCAGAAATAAAGGCTTTGCAGCAACAGATAAATCCACATTTTATTTACAATATTATGGAAACCATCATGGGACTTGCGAGCGAAGGAATGGACGAGGAAGTAATCAAGGTTAGCAAGTGTCTGAGTGTGATGCTGCGCTATAATACGCGATTCGAGAATGTGACTGTAATAAAAAATGAGCTGGAACAGATTAAAAATTATGTGACCGTCATAAAGATACGGTTTGAAGATCGATTTGAAGTATTCTACGATGTTGACGAAGAATGCCTGCAGTGCCGCATATTAAAATTCACACTTCAGCCGCTGCTGGAAAATGCAGTGTCCCATGGACTTAGTGAGACTTACTCAGGGGGAATGCTTAGAATTCGGATTAAGAAAGAGGATGATAAAGTCTGCATCATGATTTTCGATAATGGTACAGGTATCAGAAAAGAAGAGTTGAATGAATTAAATAAACGTCTGAAAGAGACGGGTGAACATCCTCTGGAATATATTGAACAGTATAAAAGCCTGGGGATCTTAAATGTCCATCTTCGCTCAAAGCTTTACTATGGTGAGGGGTATTCTATAGAAATTTTCAGTAAAGAGGGAAAAGGAACCTGCATTGTTATAAAGATTCCTTTCTTATGTGATCAACCAGAGGAGGGGAAGGAAAACAATGTACAAAGTGATGATTGTTGACGATGAGAAGTATATACGGAAAAGCATCAAAAATAGAATTGACTGGGAAAGTTTTGGAATCACAGATATCCGAGAGGCCGGAAACGGGGAAGAGGCGCTGACTTTAATGGATGAGTTTTGTCCAAAGATTGTTCTGGTGGATATACGAATGCCGAAGATGGACGGGCTGGCATTTATTCAGGAAGCAAAGAAAAAACATCCGGATGTCAATTACGTGATTATGAGTGCATACAGCGATTTTTCATATGCCCAGACTGCGATCAGGCTGGGGGTTGGAGCCTATCTGTTAAAGCCTATAGATGAAGAAGAGATGAAAAAGCTCCTGAATACACTGGTACACCGACTTGATGAAGACAAACTCGCTAGACGGATTCGCAAGTTAAAAAATGTTGAACTGGGCAGCGATTTACAATACCCCTACGCCGTATCACTGGCATTCTATGCCGAAGAACAAGACGATATTGGAAGACGAATAGAGACAGCCTTGCAAAGCCAGACAGTACAAAGCGAAAATACCCTGGTATACTACCTCCGCAATTGTTCCAGGAGTGACTGCTATGTATTTCTGATTAATTCTCAAGATAATACCCAGGAAGCGGGGATCAGCTGTGCGGAGGCAGTACTGGAGACCATATGTCAGACAGAACTGACGGCAGCTGTGTCCAAAGTTTTTAATCGGGATGAGTTTAGAAAAGCGATTTCACAAAGTATTTGTTATCTGAAGAGAAAACTGTTTTATCCGAAAAAAAAGCTGATTATTAATTCTGTTTGGGAAAATAATTCTTCCGATGAAAGGTGGACGGCAGTCAGAGATGAAGTGTCACAGATTGATCGTTTGATTATGAGAGGCGAGTATGAAAGAGTTGAAGAGGGGCTGCTTGGAATTATAGATAAACTTGTGGACAAAAGCAGTACAGTTTTACAGCTGGAAGAAGGAATTGACGAGATACTGATGCTTCTGAGACATTTACCGGAGGAGGTGAGAGATGATTCGGATTTCAACATTATGTTCCATGACTTTCGAAGCAAAGATTATTTGCTAGAGTATCATACAGCAGAGAATTTGAAAAAGCGTTTAAAGAACCTTGTAATCCGATTGCTGAATCTAGTAGAAAGGCAGGAGGCGAAGGATGCGGTTTTATCCATAAAGGGATACATTATAAGAAATTATGCTGAGTCTCTGAATGTGACGGAACTTGCACAGAAATATGGACTCAATGTAAGCTATCTGTCTACACTTTTCAAAGAACGTACAGGAATTAATCTTACAGCATATATTGAGGGAACTAGAATGGAAAAAGCAAAAGTTCTATTGAAAGATAAGAAATGGTCTGTCACTGAGGTGGCAATGCATACTGGCTATTCAAGCTCTAATTATTTTTCCAAGGTATTTAAAAAGTATACCGGAGTAACACCAAAGGAATTCAAAGAGACAGAAAGAAAAAAGTCAAAATCAAAACTTTAAGGAGGTAAAGTGTTTAAGGAATTATAAACACGATTCTGGAAAATCATGGATCAGATAAATGCCATTAATTATTTAACAACGGAATCTTCAATTACTATATTCTGGGACAAACCGGAAGATTTTTCGGATGGTGACAAGTACCAGATTATTCTGAATAGGTCTTTAGCAGGCACTGATCAAAAGACTCATTATATTCTTACAGATTTAAAATCGGATACCACTTATAACTTACAGGTAAATTGGATCAGGGGTAAGCGGCAGGTCTCCTCAAACAGTATTGAAATCCGGACACAAAGCAAGAAGAAAGTTCTGGATATATCTCAAGAGCCCTATCACGCTATTGGTGACGGAAAAACGATGAATACCCGGGCAATCCAGAGGGCGATTGATGATTGTACAAAAGACTGTATGGTGTACATACCTAAAGGAATTTTTATGACAGCTGCTCTCAAGTTACACAGCAATATGGAGCTCTACCTTGATAAAGATGCTACTTTGCAGGGTACGGACAACCGAGAGGACTATCTTCCCAAGATTCCCAGTCGTTTCGAAGGTCAGGAAATGATGTGTTACAGCAGTCTTCTGAATCTGGGTGAGCTGAATCGTAACAGTGGGTACAACTGTCAGAACGTGGTTATACGTGGAGAAGGGACGATTGCCAGTGGCGGAAAACATCTGGCTGAAAAAGTCATTGAATATGAAACGGAAAATCTAAAGGACTATCTGGATTCTTTAGGGGATAAAATTAATGAGTGCGAAAAACCGTGGACCATTCCCGGACGTGCCCGTCCGAGACTGATCAATATCAGCAATTGCCAGAATATATCAATATCTGGTTTGATATTGAAAGATGCTGCAAGCTGGAATGTACATATGATTTACTCGGATCATATTGTGACAGATCATTGTACAATTTACTCCAGGGACGTGTGGAATGGGGATGGATGGGATCCGGACTCCTCAACAAATTGTACGATATTCGCCTGTACGTTCTATACGGGAGATGACGGTATTGCAATTAAATCCGGAAAGAATCCGGAAGGCAATGAGATCAATAGACCCTGCAGTCATATCAGGATTTTTGACTGTAAGAGTGCCTGTGGTCATGGAATTACAATCGGAAGTGAGATGTCCGGTGGTGTGGAAGATGTTTATATCTGGGACTGTGATATGATGCAGTCTCGCTGTGGAATCGAAATCAAAGGGACAAAAAAGCGTGGCGGCTATATTCGCAATGTTATTGTCCGGGACTGTTCCACCGCCAGAATTCTCTTTCATTCTGTGGAATATAATGATGACGGTATTGGTGCTCCGGTTCCGCCTGTCTTTTCAAATTGTACATTCCAACGCATACAGATCGCAGGAAGATATGTCAAAGAACAGAAGGAATGGTTTCCTTGCGAGGCTATAGAACTATGTGGTTTTGACGAGCCCGGGCATGAGCTTAGGGACATTCTTTTTGAGGATATCAGGCTCGGAATTCCGGAGGCTTCTCAAAAACAGAGCATTTCTTTACAGTACTGTGAAAATGTCACTATTCGAAATATAAGTGTAAAATAATAAGGAAGTACCGGCTGGTACAGAATTTAAAAGTGCCAGGTGGTTTTTCCTTTTGGAAAGGAGACATCAATGAACAATGTATATCATTCAGGTTTTGCAAATCCTTTTCTACCTTTGAATATTTATATTCCTGATGGAGAGCCAAAGGTATTTGAAGGCAGAGTCTATCTGTATGGCTCAAAGGACATGTTCGGCGGGGAATATTGCAGCCACAAGTTCCATGTATATTCAGCTCCAGTTGATAATCTTGAAGAATGGACGGACCATGGGCCGGTTCTTGCATCCACAGATGAATATGAGGGGGAGGGAGTTTCCGATGGAGTATTCTGGTCAGACGGTCTTTTGTGGGCACCAGATGCAGTTAGACGAGGTAAATGGTATTATCTATATTTTTGCCTTTCTGATGGCACAGAGGGGGTTGCAAAAAGCAGAAAACCTTATGGACCTTTTACAGATGCGAAACAGGTAACCATGGGAGGAAAACCGATCGAAGGAATTGATCCATCTGTGTTTCAGGAGAGAGACGCTTTTTTTTATACCTGGGGACAAGCCAGATGTCATATGGCAAAGTTAAATAAAGATATGTGCACACTGGATGAGACAACCTATATCGATGCATTGATTTCTAATGAAGATGGAAAAGAAGGATTTCATGAAGCTTCTTCTCTTCGGAAGATTGGTGAAAAATATTGTATCATTTATGCAAGTGAGTATAAGAATACATGGCCCAATCGAGGGGAAAATCCCACCTCTTTAGACTATGCGGTCAGTGATCAGCTTACAGGCCCTTATCTGAGAAGTGGGCGGATCATTGATAATACAGGAATTGATCCTTCTACCTGGAATAACCATGGATCTATCCTGAAAATAAAAGGACAGTGGTATATTTTCTATCATGCCTCATCCAATGATTCAAAATACACAAGAAGGGCCAGGGTGGAGCGTATTCGTGTTGATGAGGAAAATGGAACGATCAAACAAACGGAAATGACTTCATCTGGTTTTGCCTATAGTTTGAATCCGAGAAAAGAGACACAGGCAGCATGGGCGTATAAAGTAACAGGGGGTGCTTTTTTTACAGAGAAAGAGAATTTCCATCCTATGGTACGGATTACCAGTGGATGCAGCGCATCCTACCGCTATCTTGATTTTGGAATTACGGCACATACATGGACGCTTACATTTGAAAGGAATATTATCTGTGGAGGAATGTTGTATGTACTAATCAACGGAAAGGTACATGCAAAAATTACTCTTGAGGGAAAAGATATAAATATACAGACTGTGCAGTTATCTAAAATAAAGGGTCTGGCTGATGTAACACTTCGGTTTGAAGCTTCACATAAAAGCGGAATTTGTGAATTATACAGATTTTGGATGTGCTGTAAGGAGTGAAAAATGTTTTGATATTTGCTAATTGTATAAAAAGGCTAAATTAATATCAAACTAGTCGCTTTTTTTAAATCAATATGTCGGATTTTTATATTTTTGTCTTCCTTAATTATTGATAAAATTACTGATAAGACTATAAATAGGGAGGAAGAAGTATGAAAAGTAAGTATACCGAAAAAAAGCGTTGTAATCGCATGGGCAGTGCAATTCTCTGTACGGTTATGGCAACAACATCAATATTCTCTGTTCCGGCTTATGCGACTGATAGTGATGTAGGCGATGTTTCTTCAGTTGCAATTGATAAAGAGGACTATCAGCGTCCGACTGTCCTAGAGGTAGGAGGGGAGCCATTTTGGTATAATGCAATTCAAATTAGAATTGATAAGCTGCGAGATGATCCATCTTACGCATGTGAAGACGAACAGCTTCAAAACTTGTTTCAACAAGTGGCTGATGATGGTTTTACAGTGGCAAACAGCCAGATTAGATGGACAGATATTCAGCCGAACCATACAGCAAAGGCAATAGATACGGCGTATGTTTCAGGTGGTGAGCATGCAGATGATAGGTTTGATGATGGAATTAGGGTTGGATATAATAATAATGAATCAGAACAATCTCTAGGGTATATGAAATTTAAGATTGATGATATGACCCAGGAAGAGATTGATGGTGCCAAGATTAGGTTATATTGCAAGAGTAAACTTAGTGAAGAAAGGAAAATAAAGGTTTATGGTATTTCAGACGATGAATGGACAATGCAGGATATCACATGGGATACTGCTCCTGCACATTCCGGTTATGAGATTACAGGTGAAGGAACAGAACTAGTTTCTGAATCTCCTGATAATGACTGGATAAAAGCGGGAACCACTCATTATTATGATTTTGATGTATCAGAATATCTTAAAACCTCGAAAAATGCATCTGATGGAACGGTTAGTTTTGTCCTTCAGGATGGTGATGGTACGGATGAAACTAATGTCTCTGGTGAACCGATTATTTTTGGAGACACTGATGATACTGCTGGGACAGGTGACAGTTTAAGAGATGTATCACCAAAATTGATCTATGCAAATTCAGATGAATTTAATTTTGAATATCTTGATCGTGCAATTGATTTTGCGAAAAATGCAGGCTTAAAATTTGAACTCCTTTGGTTTGGGACAGACACATGCTCCATCAGTTCAGATAGCAGAGTACCTATATGGGCACTAAATAACTATCAAAAGACAATCGGTACGGATGGAAAACCACTTTATAAGAAGTTTGATGAAACTGCTGTCAGTGGAATCTATGCTTATATTATGTGTAAGAATGATGAAGCCTTAAGGGCGAAAGAGGCAAAAGCAGTTCGAAAAGTCTTTGATCATATCGCGGAACGCGGTGATGATACAGTCATCGGCTGTCAGTTGTCTAATGAACCCGGAGTGGGTCGAATACATGGTGGAAAGAGAACGGAACGCTGTATGTGTGATATCTGCACAGCAAAAGCAGATAAACTTGGAGTCAGCGATGAAGAATTTAGAGAAATTACCATGTGGGAGTATAATAATAATTTGGCTAAAGCTGTAAAGGGATCTAATTATCCTGTCTGGACCAGGGTCAATCTAGACGAAAATGCAGATGTTGAAGGCGTTTCATATAATGAAAAGATGAGAGCTTCGGATCAGGGCACATGTATTGACTTTATTGGTATCGATCATTATCGTAAAACTCCATCACAGCTTTCGATGGAAGGCGCAGAAGACCAGCAGTTTGCACAGGGGAAGAACCTGACAATGATGATGGAATTAGGTCAGAAAGATGATAGATCAGGAGGACTATATTTGGAAGAGGATGTTCTTGCATCTTTATCCGGAGGTGCATATACGACCATTTATGATGCTTCCAGTAGTGATGGGTGTGAAATTTATACTTATGATAGGGGAACAAAAACATTCTCACCTATTGATAAGGTAATTCCGAACTTGTTTAAAACAAATCATATGTTAAAGAAAATAGGTTATGATCTGGCTACAATTATGCCTGGATTCAGAGGAAATAATCAGCTGATGTTTTTTAATGGTACATCTTCAGCATCTGATGATACTTATAGCCAGAATGAAGTAGTCGGTGAACAAGAAAATAAAGACCTCACTTTTAATACGAGCAAAAATGGCGTAGGTATCGCTGTCAGCAAAGACAAGAATGAGCTGTCGCTATTAACGAATCGAGAAGATAGTTCATTTACAATTAATAATTTATCTAGTGTAGAGGATATAAAATCTGCAGAGGTGGGATATTATGATGAGAAAAATAAATGGGTAAAACAAGAAGATTTTGAAGGATTGCAAAACTCAGATGGAAAAGTCTCCGTGTTGGTTCCGGCATATCAGTGCGTACGTCTCGTAATGAAAGACGGAGCATT
Source organism: Eubacterium sp. UBA5416 (assembly GCA_002409525.1). Classification (GTDB taxonomy): domain Bacteria; phylum Bacillota; class Clostridia; order Lachnospirales; family Lachnospiraceae; genus Novisyntrophococcus. The sequence continues at coordinate 15,116 of DHNM01000052.1, forward strand.
ATCTCCGATCGAAGGAAAGGTTGAAAAAACGATAGAGGCAGAGTCTAATTACAAACTTAAGGATGGACTGAAAGCCAGTATATACGATGATGGTGCCAGTGCCGGTGGCTGGCTGAAAGTTCATGCCGGTAAAGAAGGGGATTATGCGACTATCACTGCAATAGTGCCAAAAGGAGGCGTTTATAAAGTAGAAACACAGTATCTGGCTGCAAATAACCGGTCAATTGTTCAGATAGATGCCGATGGAACGAAGTTGAATAAACCTGTAGATATGTATAATGCAAAGAAACAGCTGCTTATCGAAGATTCTGGAGAAATTCCACTTACAAAAGGAACTCATCGGTTTACATATACTGTAACAGGAAAAAATGAGGCAAGTACTGACTGGGTGATTCCTTTAGACTTTCTTAAGTTGACCAGAGTTGGAAACAATACAGCAGCTTTGAAAGAATTATATGATCAGTACAAAGGCGTGCAGCAGAATGATTATACCGATCAGACATGGAATAAATTCCAGGATGAGCTGAACAATGCTCAAAAGGTATTGATGAACGAAGATGCGTTGCAGAGAGATATTGATACACAGGAGGAACTACTTCGGGCTGCAATTGAAAATCTACAGGTGAAAACTGACAAATCGAAAGAAGAACTGTATCAGGAGTTAGAAACTCTCATAGCAGAGGCAGAACAGGAAAAAGAAAAAACAGACATATATAGCCAGGAAGAGATTCAAAAACTAGAGATTTCTATCGCTGATGCAAAGACAGCATTGGTAGATAAAGGAGATCCAGCAATTTCTCCGGAATATGTTGCAACAGCTGTGAAAAAAATGAGAGAAGCACTGGAAGCATTCAAAGAAACGGCAGATCATACCAATGAAGTGGACAAGTCAGCTTTAG
>DHNM01000050.1:0-38043 GCA_002409525.1 Eubacterium sp. UBA5416
AGTCCGAGCGTGATAAAACCGTCGCAGGCAATGAGGGCGGCTCTGTCAGAACGACAGTCGGGGTGAAACTCCCGTGGAGTCAGTTCGCTGCTGACCGTTTGGTGACTTCCCTGCGTTATTACGCATTAGCATCTTCGGGGTGTCGAGGACAAATTGAGATGCTTTCATCATAAAGCCAAATACAAGGCGGTCATTGGAACAGAGCTTTGTTTATGCTCTCCCGACCTTAAATACTTCCTTGTGTTTGGCTGCTACATAGGCATAACTACTCTGCCTAAATTCAGATGGGAGGTCAAATACAATGAAAAGAACAATTAAGCGTGGTGACATCTACTACGCAGAGCTTAACCCTATTATTGGTTCAGAGCAAGGCGGCACACGCCCTGTACTTATCATTTCTAATGATATAGGAAATAAGCACAGTCCTACCGTAATCATTGCTGCTATCACGAGCAAGCAGACCAAACACAAGCAGCCTACACACTTCTATTTATCAGGAGTTGAGGGATTGCCTGCCGATTCTATCGTCCTGTTGGAGCAACTGCGTACCCTTGATAAGAAGCGGCTTGGAGAACAGCTCACACAGCTTGATGATTATTGCATGCAATCTATCAATACGCCCCTGCTTATCAGTATCGGTATTCCAAAATGCCAGATACCCAGTGAAAGGGGGGGCATATGAATTTCAATGATGTTTATAGGGCTATTCTGAAAGAATATCCAGATATTTTGACAGTTGAGGAAATGAGCAAAGCTCTTGGAGTGAGCTGCAAAACAGGTTATCAGTTACTTCGTGAAAACAAAATAGAACATTTAAAGGTGGGCAGATCATACAGAGTACCGAAAGCCCACCTTCTTTCATATCTGCGATTAGGTATGCAATCTGTTACAAATTCCTGAATTTGCACATTGGACTATTCTGCTGATGATTTATATAATATAGATGGTCAACAGCAGAAGTCCATTGGTGCTACATTAAAGGAGGTTTATATTATGATAGCAGGACATCTGCAAGAAAAAAAGGGATTCTTTTATATTGTTTTAAGCTATCCCGATGCCGCAGGCAAAAGAAAAACAAAATGGTTTCCGACAAAGTTATCCGTCAAGGGGAACAAGAAGAAAGCCGAAGTAATGCTGATGGACGCGAGAAAGACCTTTGTGCCGCCAGAAACGCCACTTGATGAAAGTATTCTTTTCTCAGACTTCTTGCTTCAATGGTTGGAGGTGGTAAAGCCCACGATTGCGATTACAACTTACTCTTCATACTGCAATATGGTTAAGAGCATCATTGCCCCGCACTTCAAGGCAACAGGTGTTACACTGAACGGATTAAAACCGACAGACATTCAAGCTTTTTATATGGAACAGCTAAAGAGGGTTAAACCAAACTCGGTTATCCATTATCACGCAAATATCCATAAGGCACTCAAGTATGCCGTTAAGATTGAGCTGATAGACACCAATCCCGCTGATAAGGTAGAGCGCCCCAAGAAAAACACCTTTGTTGGCAGCTTCTATGACAGCAACGAGGTTGAATTGCTGTTTACAGCGGCAAAAGGCTCACAACTTGAAGTTCCCATCTTTCTGGGAGCATTTTACGGACTTCGCAGGAGCGAGGTGTTGGGATTGCGGTGGAATGCAATTGACTTCAACAGCAACACCATCACCATCAAACACACCGTTACTTCCTGTAACATTGATGGTAAGCATATTCAAATTGCACAGGACACCACCAAAACCAAGTCGAGTATGCGAACGCTCCCACTTGTACCTGTATTCAGAGAAAAGCTGCTGGCCCTAAAGGAGCAACAGGCAGAATATAAGCGACTATGCGGTAAATGCTACGACAAGCGGTATCTGGACTACATCTGTGTAGATGAAATGGGAACGCTCATATCTCCACACTATCTGACATCGACATTTCCAAAGCTGCTTGAAAAGCACAACCTGAGAAAAATACGCTTTCACGACCTCAGACACAGTTGTGCTTCGCTCTTGCTTTCCAACGGTGTACCAATGAAGCAGATACAGGAATGGCTTGGTCATAGTGATTTTTCTACCACAGCGAATGTATATGCACATCTGGACTACAATTCCAAGCTGTCATCTGCTGATGCTATGGTAAACGGTTTAAGCAGTGCTTTGAAAGTTATCATCTAAAGTAAAACGGCGTATCACAATACGGATACGCCAGGTACATAAAAAGCCCACAAAAGGCTGTAACCTCTTGTGAGCTGAAAACTCTGGCGGAGAGAGTGGGATTCGAACCCACGGTTCCGTGAGGAACACGACTTTTCGAGAGTCGCACCTTCGACCACTCGGACATCTCTCCGTGTATTTATCTTCCACACCAGTTCAAAATACAACCTCAGAAAAAGGAGAGAACTGATGGAGAGAACTAAGGGATATTTACTTTTCAATGATACCCGATAAACCGCTTGAAATCAAGGCTTTTCGGTGGAGTGCTTCCAAAGTGGTCGCTCGTTTTCGAGTCAGGCTCGTTATGACCACTTCGATACCACTCCGGGTCCATGAATATCATCTGAATACGTCAGACAACGTATTTTATTATAAGGGTATTTGCACTTATAGTCAATATAAAAAGTGAAATTCTGCAATTCCATTGTGAAAGCCATATTTGCGAATCTTTTATATACACTTATTGTCTCAATAGAATATTTGTGCTATGATAAAAATACAAGGTCTGATGATTTTCCTCATCCCAGTTATCTATTATACGGGTATAGTTTATGGAGGATTTAAAGACAAGGAGGCAGTGATTATGTGCATATTCTGTAAATGTAATACTATGAAAAAAAGTCTTATAACTCATGTAGTAAATTATAAGGGATGTATTGTCGTGATAAAGAATGTTCCCTGTGAAGAATGTGAACAGTGCGGTGAAAAATATTATTCCGATGATGTAGCGGAACAGCTTGAAAAAATGTTTAACATGGCTAAGCAGATGATGCAGGAAATATCTGTCATGGACTATAATAAGGTAGCTTAACGAAAAAGTAAGTATTGTGTCAGATATAAGGCTCCCCGGGATCTCACTTACCAGTGAGCCGGGGAGCCGGTTTACTGCAATGAAGGTTTTTAAAACATAAAAGAGTAGGAGAGTGAGCACATGCGATTTTTACATATAGCCGATCTTCATATCGGAAAACGGGTCAATGAATTCAGTATGATTGAGGATCAGCGTTACATCCTGGGGCAGGTTCTTGATATTGTGGAGAGGGAAAATCCGGATGGAATCTTAATTGCCGGGGATGTCTATGATAAAAGCCAGCCCTCGGCGGAGGCGGTGGAACTTCTGGATGAGTTCCTGACAAAACTACTATCCTATGGTCATCCGGTTTTTATGATCAGCGGAAATCACGATTCGCCGGAGCGTCTCGGTTTTGGAAGCCGGATCATGCAGAACAATAAACTTTATATTGCGGGAGTTTTTTATGGACATCTTCAGAAATTCACGCTTACCGATGAACAGGGTCCTGTGAATATCTATATGCTTCCCTTTGTAAAACCGGCAGCCGTAAGACCTTACTATGAAGATACAATTGAGACCTATGAGCAAGCACTCCGAGCGGTGATAGCGGGTGCAGATATTAACAGGAGTGAGCGAAATGTTCTGATTGCGCATCAGTTTATAAGTGCCGGAAGCCAGAATCCCGAGCGGTCAGATTCAGAGCTCCTGTCAATTGGAGGTCTGGACAATATCGATGCCTCTGCCTTTGACGCTTTTGATTACGTGGCACTGGGACATCTGCACGGGCCGCAGAGAATCGGAAGAGATACCATCCGTTACGCGGGATCACCGCTTAAGTATTCATTTTCAGAGGCCAGGCATCACAAATCTGTGGTGATGATTGATCTGGGTGAGAAAGACGATGTGCAGTATCATTTGCTTCCACTGAAACCGCTTCGCGATCTCCGGGAGATTAAAGGGCCGATTGAGGAACTCCTGCGTGTGGGAAGAGAGGATTCCAAAGGATCGGAAGATTACATTCATGCCACGCTCACCGATGAAAATGAAATCTATGATGCCATTGGTCAGATACGCAAGGTATATCCGAATCTGATGGTGCTCGATTTCGACAACAAGAGAAGCCGGTCGATATCCGAAGAACAGGATGCGTATGCCCTGGAGGCGGCGAAAAAGAATACGATGGAACTTTTCTCGGATTTTTATAAACTGCAGAATCACGTGGATCTGACAAATGAACAGATAGAAGTCATGGAGAATATCTTCGAGGAAGCAGGTGAAGACAGATGAAACCATTACATATCACGATGAGCGCATTCGGCCCCTATGCGGATCAGACAGAACTGGATCTTACGGCATTCGACGGTCATGGATTATTTCTGATTACCGGGGATACCGGGGCGGGGAAGACAACGATCTTCGATGCGATTGCATTTGCACTCTACGGGGAGGCAAGTGGAGATATCCGCACATCGGATACGATGCGGAGTGATTTCGCCAAACCGGATACGAAAACTTATGTTGAGCTGACCTTTCTGCACAGAAAAAGGTCTTATAAGATCACCCGCAATCCGAGATACCTCCGCCCGAAAAAGAGCGGAGAGGGGATGACAACGGAAAGTGCCGACGCCGTGCTGGAAATGCCGGATGGAACTGTCATCACCGGATTTCGCGATGTGACTGCAGAGATCACAGAGATTATGGGAATCAACTATAAGCAGTTTAAACAGATCGCTATGCTTGCTCAGGGAGAATTCCTTAAACTTCTTCTCGCGGACAGTAAGGAGCGGGGAGATATCTTCCGACGGGTATTCAGTACCCGGCTGTATCAGTCTGCCGGACGTCTCTTAAAAGATAAAGAAAGAGATGCCAGAAGACGCTGTGAAGACGCGGAAAAACAAATTTTGCAGTGTTTTTCTCTTGTATCCTGCCCGGAGGGTGAGTGGGGCGAGTCCTATCACAGACAACTGGAAGAGGCATCCATCCACGATTCCGATGAACTTTTGGAACGATTAAAAGAACTCATCAAAAAGGATAGGAATCTTCAGGATGAGCTGAAAGAAAAACTCAAAAGTTCAGAGGAAAAGCTGTCAAATCAGATTACGGTAATCGCTGAGGCATCTGCAGTGAATCAGTTGTTTGAGCAGAGGAAGGCGGCAGAGAAAAGACAGGATGAGCTTTGGAACTATATGGACAGGCATGAAAGACAGAAAAAAGATCTGGATGACGCAAAACATGCATTGTATACGATCTATCCTCTGGAGAGAGAGTCTCTCCGCGAGAAAAAGGATGCGGAGAGACTGGCCGGTGAGATTGATTCACTGAAAGAGAAAAATTCAGTTCTGTCTGAGAAATTGAACCGGTTGGAAAAAGAATATCAGAAGCAGACAAAAAAAGAACCGGAACGTGAGATACTTGCCTCGGCGATCGATCGTCTGACAAAGGCGTTACCGGCATATGATCAGGCAGATCTGCTGAAGGGACAGTTGAAAAGTCTCACAAAGAAGAGAGCAGATCTCCAGGCTGAGCAGGAGAGACTTCTAAAACAAAAGTTTGAGCATGAAGATCAAAAGAAAGAGATAAATGAAAAACTTGACAAGATGACGAGTCTAGAAGTACGTCTTGAAAAATGTGAGCAGGAGGCGGAACGGATTCACTCGAGGACTGAAGATCTGGAAGATGTGAAGAGTCATGTGGATAACCTCGAAGATATGAGGCAGTCATGTGGAAAACTTCAGAACGATTTTCAAAAAGCGGAGAGGCGGTTCGAACAGGACAGCCGGATCTATCATGAAAGTGAAAGGGCATTCTATCGGGAACAGGCGGGAATCATGGCAGAGAAACTGGAAGACGGAGTCCCCTGCCCGGTCTGTGGGTCTATGGAACACCCGGAAAAAGCTGTGATCGCGGACGGTGCTCCGAGCGAAGAAACGCTGCAGAAGCTCAAGAAACAATCCGAAACTTCTCGTGAAAAAATGCAAAGATGCAGCGAGAGGGCCGCGGCAAAGAAAGCTGAGATTGAACTTGCCGAAGGACAATTGAGGGAAACGGTAGAAAAACTGTTCCCGGAGGCAGACAAAGAGGATGTCCGGGAAGAAAGAAAAGTTGAACAGAAAGTATCCTCGAAACTGACTGAATTGCTGGACGCAGAATTACAAAACTGCAGGAAGCTTGCCGGAGAGAACGCACAGAACCTAAAAGACTGCCATGCTAAAATCAGAGACAAAAAAGCTTGTAAAGAAGAACTTTCCCGCACAGAACGGCAATTACAGGAGAATGAGAATCGAAGAACAGAGGTGGAGGAAGAGAAAACACGCATCTCCTCCGAGGTGGATTCCAGAACCGGTGAATTAAAAAATATACAGGCATCTCTCGAATATGAGGACAGGCAGAAGGCGAAAGAACAGAAAGAAACCTGGACAAAGGAACTCAGAGAAAAGAAAGATGCTTTTAAAAAGGCTGAGGATACGTTCTATGACCTTCGAAATGCTTATAACAGCGGCCGGATGATACTTGGTGATAAAGTGCAGCAACACACTGAGACGGAGCAATCAGGGAAAGAAGCTTTAAAAAACTATCAGGAGAAACTGACTGCGGCTGGGTTTGCGGATGAGGCGGCTTATCACTGTGCGCTGAAGACAGAAGATGAGATTCATGAGATTGAAAAAGAAATTCAGAAATTCGAAGATGAGTGGAAATCTGTCCGGCAGGAATTCAATCGGTTAGAGGCTGAAACAAAGGGAAAAGAACGACGGGATCTGGATAAACTTCAGGAGCAGAAAGTTTTGGCTGAACAGGGGAAAAAGAAGATCGACAGTGACCTTCAAATAGTTCTTTCCAGGCTGGGCAATAATGAACAGATCTTAAAGTCACTGGAAAAGGTGATAAAGAACTTCTCGGGTTATACGAAAAAGTACCTTCTGATTTCGGATCTCTCAAGGACAGCGAACGGGGAGCTGTCCGGAAAGCAGAAGCTGGCATTTGAACAGTATGTTCAGGCCGCTTATTTCCAGCAGGTTCTGATGGAAGCAGATAAACGTCTGCGGGAGATGACGAATGGCCGCTATGAACTGGTACGCCGTAAAGACGCCATTGATTTCCGCTCACAGACAGGTCTGGATATTGATGTGATGGATCACTATACCGGACGTCTCCGTTCTGTAAAGTCATTGTCCGGAGGAGAGTCCTTCAAGGCATCCCTGTCGCTGGCGCTGGGACTTTCCGATGTGATTCAGGGGCATGCCGGAGGTGTCGAGATTGATACCTTGTTTATCGATGAAGGATTCGGCGCTCTGGATGACCAGTCTCTGGAGCAGGCGATCCAGACACTGTCCCGGCTTGCCGACGGAGACCGCCTCGTGGGGATTATCTCACACGTCAGTGAACTGAAAGAGCGGATTGACAGACAGGTTGTGATTAAAAAGAGCAATCGGGGAAGTTCGGTTAATATTCGCTGCTGAGAAGAAAGTCTGCGATATGCATGGTCTTGATCCCCTGGTAATTTCCACCTGCGAATTCGTCTGTTCGGAGAACATATTTTGGGTAATTATCTCGAATATCCAGTAGTCTTCCATATTCACGCTTTTCTGTCTGTGAGGACTTTATTTGCTGGGTCACCTGAATGTATATTCTGTTTTCTTGTTTAACAGCGATAAAGTCGATTTCTGTGTTGTCCAGCTTTCCGACATATACATCATATCCTCTGCGCCGCAGTTCCAGATACACAATATTCTCTAACATGGCAGCAACACTGTCAGGAGAATATCCGAGAACGCAATATCGGAAAGCCGGATCTGCAAGATAAAATTTCTCCTGTGTTTTTAGCAGCTCCCTGCCCTGAATATCATATCTGGAACAACGGTGGATAATATAAGCACTTTCCAGCTTACTGAGATAACTGTAAACTGTTTCATTGTCAAGACCTCGCTTTTCACTTTTCAGATATTTAGAAATAGAAGAGGCTGAAAATGTCTGCCCGATATTGTCGAATACAAAATGTACGATTCGTTCCAGCTGATCGACTTTGCGGATTTGATTTCGTTTCACGATATCTGTAAAGATGGTAGAATTATAAATATCCCGCACGATGGTGTATGCTTCATCGAGTGAATACTTCTGTAAATGCAGAGCAGGGAAACCACCAATTTTCAGATAGTTAGACAATTCGGAATGTGTATCTGATATTTCTGCACCATATTCTGCCCGGAATGTCAGGTATTCTGAAAAGGACAAGGGGTATATCCTAAAAGAGATATAACGTCCGGTAAGGTAAGTTGATATTTCGGAAGACATCATTCTGGAGTTAGAGCCGGTGACATAGATATCAACATCATAATCGGTCATGAGAGAGTTCACTGCTTTCTCCCATGATTCAACTTCCTGTATTTCATCCAGGAACAAATAGGTTTTCTTTCCATCTGTCAGAAGCTGTTTAATCCTGGTAAAGAGTGTTTTTGCGGTTTTGAAATCCTCATATTCCAGGGAATCGAAGTTGAAGTATATAATACGCTTATCTGCAATGCCCCGTTCCCGGAACTCTTTCATCAGCAGCTTTAAAATGGTAGATTTCCCGGAACGCCTCACTCCGGTAAGAATTTTTACAAATGGTGTATCTGCAAAAGCCATAATTTTATCTGTATAGAGAGATCTTTGAATCATGTAAACCACCTCCTATGATATAGTATATCGCAAAAGTAAAAAATTAAAAGCCTTTATACGAATATAACCGCAAAACTTATATACAGAACACAGCGTAAATGGGCACACTTTTGATCTTATTTTCAAAGCCAAAGTTCCTGGAGGAAATTCTGATGGCATATTTTGGCTGGTAGTTGTTCATGTAGTTTTGCAAGCTTCGCGACTGTACGTGATCAGCTGCTTTTACTTCGATCGGGATCAGTCTGCCTTCCCGTTGAATAATGAAGTCGATTTCGGTCTGGCTGGAAGGCTGCCAATAATACGTTCTATATTCGTTTCTGATCAACTGTGTATTCACATAGTTTTCGGTCATCCCTCCTTTAAAATCGTTGATTTCGTCCACCATATAAAGGATATCATTAGCCGCCAGATCCTTTTTCGCACAGAGCAGCCCGAGATCAGAGACATAGATCTTAAAAGCATCGATATTGCGGTAATTTTCCAGAGGTTTCCTGATTTGTTCCACTTGATAGACCTGGGAGACAATGCCCGACAGCGTCAGCCATTCAATTGCATTTTCGAATTCGGAAGCACGTCCGCCCTTTTTGATCAGTTTATATCGAAAACGAGTATTCTGCTTGGACAACTGTACCGTGATATTGTCATAGACCAGTCTTGTTTTCTTTATTTCATTTTGCGTGTTGTATTTACTCATGTCGTTTAAATAGCTAGTGAGGATAGTATCCTGCGTATGGCGGATCAGGATATAGTCCTTTGTCTGGATATACTGTGTTACACATTCAGGCATGCCGCCTACAATCAGATACTGCCGGTAGAGGTTTATGGCAGACTGGTGTAAGGCAGAGGGCATCGGTGTGTCCGAGTCGAAATGCTTTCTGATTTGAGTCACAAGACTTTCTTCACCTAATGCCAGAAGAAACTCTTCCATATCCATAGGGTGAAGAGTTTTGATATCCACTTTGCCAACCGGAAACGAGAATCTGGAACGATTGACAGCTACACCAAGCAGACTGCCGGCTACAACAATGTGGTATTCCGGAGCATCCTCACAGAAATATTTTAATGAAGTCAAGGCTCTCTCACAGAGCTGTACTTCGTCAAACACGATGAGAGTTTTTTCTTTTATGATGGTCTGTCCTGCAATGTGTGACAGAATCGGAATCAGGTAATCCGGGCTGATATCTTCATCAAAAGTCTCAGAAAGTTTAGGATCCGTTTCAAAGTTAAAATAGGCGACATTTTCATAATGTGTACGGCCAAATTCCAGAACGGAGTAGGTTTTGCCAACTTGTCTGGCACCCTGTAATATCAGGGGTTTACGAAATCTGCTTTCCTTCCAGGTATGAAGGAAATCGTTGATTTTTCGATACATATAGGAAACCTCCTTTGGAGGATTGCCTGGGTTCAGGCAAAGCATCCGTATTTGTTATCATCATTGTATAATAGAAACATGCACATAACAAGGGGAATTATACAATAATCAGTGTAAAAAATAGTTGCAAATCCACATTAATTGCTTTTTCGAAACTGAAGTGGAGTACAGCCAGACTCTTTCTTGAAAATGGTGCAGAAATAAGAGAGAGATTGGAAACCGCAGTATTCCGCTATCATCTGCATTTCCATATCTGTATCTTTCAGAAGTTCTTTTGCGACCTTAATTCTTCTCTTTCTGATATAACTTCCGACAGTATCCCCCGTCTCCGTCCGAAAGGAGGAGCAGAGCTGGTTTCTGGATAGTCCGACTTCCCGGGCCAGGATTTCAAGCGAGATCACTTTTGAAAGATTTTGATGGATATACAAAACTGCATGCCGCACGCAGGGATTTTTTACACGTTTGATCAGGTATTCTGCTGAGTATCCGTAACTGTGAATCATGCCTTGGCCGACATTGAGCAGGTTATCGGTATTCAGTCCTGCAGTGTGGATACGGTCGAAGTTTTTACTGCAGCATTCATCCAGGCTGACGTTTTCTTGAAATAAGATGTAATAATAAATTCCTGAGTTTGTGGCATATAGGAAATCCTTCCATTCCCGTGAGAAGGACTCCTGCATATACTGCCAGAAACGTTTTTCAAAAAGATCCTTTGCGGCTTCCACTTCTCCATTAAAAAGAAGGATAAAAAGATCTGTCTGATTCATATATTTGTGATTCATAGCTGACTCCTTTCGCGTGTAATCCGATACAATCATGAAAAATAAGGTTATGATATTAAAACTTTTCTCTATTATAACATGATATACTCATCCATGTTAGTAATAACTAACTGATAATCAAAATTTCAGTAGGAGGAATATATGAAAAGAATAATTGCAGCTGTTTTGTCCCTTGGGCTGGCAGTTTCACTGGCCGGGTGTGGAAGTAATGCAACGGATGATACAAATGATACAAAAGATGTTTCCACAACCGTTTCATCGGCAACTAAAAAATCGGAGAGCAGTTCATCCTCGGAAAAATCTGAAGAATTCGGGAAGGGCAGTAGTCAGACGGATACAGGGGAACAGAGAATCGTGGCTACTTCTGTTGCGATCGCCGAAATCCTGGATGCACTGAAGGTTCCGGTTGTCGGAGTTCCCACCTCATCCTATGATCTGCCGGATTCGATGAAAGATGCCACAGAAGTTGGAAACCCGATGTCACCGGATATGGAGGTCATCAAGTCACTGGATCCCACGATGGTATTCTCTGTTGTGACTCTGGAGTCCACACTGAAGAAGCAGTTCGATGCCGTCAATATCCCGTCGGAATTCGTTGATTTGAACAGTTTTGCCGGATTGTTGGAAAGCATCGATTTGATCGGAGAGCAGACAGGGACTAGTGAGGCTGCCGAAAAACTGTCGGATGATATGCAGACAAGAACGGATACAGTTTCCGATTCAGTCAAAGATAAGGAATCACCGAGTGTCCTGATTATCTTTGGCGTGTCCGGTGAATTCCAGGTGGCTACGGAAAAGTCATATGTCGGAGATCTGGTGAAGCGTGCGGGAGGTACGAATGTGATTCAGGATGCCGAGAGTGGTTTCATGCCGGTCGATATGGAATATCTCGCAAAACAGAATCCAGATTATATTCTTTTGATGACACATGCGAATCCGGAAGAGAGTAAAAAGGCATTTGAAAAAGAATTTTCTGAAAACGCAGCGTGGAATAATTTCTCGGCCGTGAAGAATGATCATGTCATCACCCTGGAGACTTCTTATTTCGGAATGAGCGCGAATCTTCTGGCACCGGATGCCATCGAGAAACTGGAAGAGATTTTTTATGAAACGCAGGAATGATAAAAAGGGATGGATCATTTTTCTGTTTCTTCTTGTCGCAGTGATATTGGTAGTTACTTTTGTTATAGCAGTTGCCGTCGGAAGTTCCGGGATTCCGATCCGTGATGTGCTCCGGACGATCACCGGCATTGACAATCAGTCAATGGGAATTGTAAAAGATATCCGGCTTCCCCGAATTGTCATGTCGGTGTTCATCGGAGCGGCTCTGTCTGTCTCCGGCGTTCTCCTGCAGGCGGTTATGCAGAATCCGATGGCCGATCCGGGAGTGACCGGGATTTCATCCGGAGCCAGTGTCATGGTCGTGTTTTTGATGCTGTATCGTCCGGGAGCAGCTTTTTTGATCCCTGTGATGGGTTTTGCGGGTGGCGCGCTCGCCTGCATTCTGGTATATTCTATGGCCTGGAAGAACGGAATCAGTGCCATCCGTATTATCCTGGCCGGGGTTGCTGTCAATGCGGTATTGGGTTCGATAACCGGTATGATGAACATTCTGAATTCAGATAAACTTGCCGGTGTTCTAAACTGGATGAACGGAAGTCTCAGTGGAAAAATCTGGAAAGAAGTTCGGTACTGTGCGGTTTTTATTACGGTAGGAATTGTGCTCTCTCTTTTTCTGTACAGAAACTGTAATATTCTGGCCCTTGGTGATAAGACGGCAAGAAGTCTGGGGTATAATCCGAATATTCAGCGAATCCTCATTTCGGCTGTGGGAGTTTTCCTGGCAGGTGTTGCCACATCCTATGTCGGTGTGATCAGCTTTGTCGGACTTGTGGTTCCGCACATCTCACGTCTGCTCGTCGGATCTAACCATAAACATCTGATCCCGTTTTCAGCGCTGCTCGGATCCTGTGTTTTAATGATTGCAGATACCCTCGGGAGAACGGTTACGGCACCTTATGAAATTCCGGTTGGCATTGTGATGTCTATCCTTGGAGGACCGTTCTTTCTCTATCTTCTGCGAAAAGGAGGAAAAAATTATGGTAGCTGAACATCTGTGCTTTTCTTACGGGGAACGCCCGTTTTTGAATGATATTAGTCTGACCCTGGAATCGGGGAAGATCACAACGATACTGGGGCCGAATGGATCGGGAAAATCAACGCTTTTAAATCTGTTTGTAAGGCAGCTTCTTCCGCAGAAGGGAAAGGTGATTCTGGGAAATCAGTCCGTATTGAAAATGAAGGAAAAAGAGATTGCAAAGAAAATAGCGGTGGTTCATCAACACAATACGGCACCGGGAGATTTGAGCGTTGAGGATCTGGTCGGATATGGCCGTGCTCCGCATCAGTCCTTTTGGAAAGGAAGAACAGACGAGGATCAGGAACAGATTGACTGGGCAATGAAGGCAACACATATATCCGATATGAGAGACCGGAATCTCTCGGAACTTTCAGGAGGAGAGCGGCAGCGGACTTGGATTGCCATGGCTCTGGCACAGAAGACAGATCTTCTCTTCCTCGATGAGCCTACGACTTATCTGGATATTGCCTATCAGATGGAGGTTTTGAATCTGATTCAGGAATTAAACCGGAACTATGGTATCACAATTGTCATGGTACTTCACGATATCAATCAGGCAATCCAGTACAGCGATCAGCTGATCATACTGAAATCCGGCGAAGTCCGTTATGTCGGGGACGTGGAAGGCGGAATTACCGAGAAGAATCTACATGAAATCTATGGAATTAACGTGGTTATCCGTTACTGTCCGATCAATCACTGCAAATACATCATACCGATACAATTACGAAAGGAAGCAGGTTAATGAAAATATTAGTTACATATTCCAGCTTAAGTGGAAATACAAAGCTACTGGCAGAGGCGATATACGCTGCTTTGACTTCTGAGAATAAAACAATTCTTCCAATCAAAGAGGCTTCAAATGCAGAGAATTACGATGTGATTCTGGTGGGGTACTGGGTCGATAAAGGCGCTCCCAGTCAGGAAGCAGCGGAATTCCTAAGGAAACTGTGTGACAAAAAGATCGGAATCTTTGCCACACTTGGATATTGGCCGGATTCCGATCATGCGTATGAAGCACTGAAAAAAGGAGAAGATCTCGTGAAGGATAGTAATGAGGTGATCTGCAGATATATCTGTCAGGGAAAATTGTCCGATCAGATCATTGAAGCATTTAAAAGCATGCCGAAGGACCATTTTCACGCACTTACAGATGAGAAACTCCGCCGGTACGAGATTGCGGCCAGACATCCCTCGAAAGCAGATCTTGCAGTGGCAGGGGAACTCTTCGAAGAAAGGCTGCAGAGCATATGTTTGAAAAAAGAATAAAGACACATCACAGTGCAATGGCGGAAGGGAAAAAGTATGCCCTCGGTCCCAGGCCGGTGTCACAGTATCTGACAAGTCCGGAACAAGACAGAGGCAATGGAACGATCTATATTCACGTGCCATTTTGCCCAAAGATCTGTTCTTTCTGCAATATGCGCCGGAGCCTTCAGGATGCGGAACCCGATTATCACCGGTATGTTGTAAAGGAGATTGAAAATTATGCGAAGCTTCCATATATACAAAGCCAGACCTTTGACGCAGTGTATTTCGGCGGGGGGACACCGACGATGCTTTCCGATGAAGCTTTTCGGGAGATTCTGCAGGCATTATTTTCAAATCTGAGCTTCACAGAAGACGCGGAGGTGACGGTGGAGACGACTGTCACAGAGCTTACTGAGGAGAAGATTACGGTTCTCGGGGAGAACCACGTAAACCGTTTTTCTGTGGGAGTTCAGACTTTCAATGATGAAGAACGGATTCGGATGAACCGGGTTGGAAGCGGTGAGAAGGCATATCAGAAATTGAAATACCTGAAAGATCAGGGAAAGTTCACGCTCAGCATGGATCTGATCTATAATTACGCCGGGCAGACATTAGATGATCTAAGGCGGGATCTGGAGAGCATCCAAGAGCTTGAGCTGGATGGATTTTCTATGTATTCTCTAATCGATATGAAGGGAAGCCGGATTGATTTGTCACAGGACCTTCGATCGGACGAGATGATGTTTCGTGAAATTGCAGAAACTATGGAAGCAGCAGGATATTCGTTCCTGGAACTCACCAAGATGGTAAAGGGTGACCAATACCGCTATATCATGAATCGCCATCGCGCGGCGGATACTCTGCCTCTCGGCGCAGGGGCCGGCGGATCCGTGAATCATCTGATGATGATGAACGAGATCAATCTGGATAAATACCGGGAGAGTGTCGAACACTTTGACACACGAAAGGGAATGCTGTTCCGACCGGAATACGATGAGATCACCCGATTCAAAGGCGATATCCAGACCCTGTTCCTTCCGGGAAATGAAACATTATATCGAGATCAGCAGAAATACCAGAGATACAGGCAGCAGCTTATGGATGAGGGATATGTAAAATTTTGTAATGATAAATATAAGCTCACAGATAAGGGCGTTTTCTGGGGAAATACGATATCACGGGAATTGTCGGATATGATTTAGTAACTTGTTTCTCTCTATCATCAATGTTAAACTGTAATATAAGGATGAACAGCTCCAGTATAACAGTCCATGGAATATTGCCGCCAATTTCTCTGTAGACATGAGCTTTTCAGCGGAAGATATCGCGTCAATGCTTTTGGAATATGAGAGTGATCATAAAACCGGTATGAATATCACGGAAGTCAGATCGGCGTGGACACGAGAAGGTATTGTGGAAGCGGTAAGAGTGGTATTGATGCATCCCAGTACGCTGTTCGATGACATGATCAAACATTTGCCGAGTATCCGGAATTGGGCCGCATACTGCAGAATATTCTGTTTAACGGACAGACTTATCCTTTTACTGTCTATGATCCTTCTGTGAATGGCGGCCGTATGTTTGGGTTTATTACAGAAGAAGATGGAAATACTGCCGTTTCAAACCGGATCTTTGAGATTGTAGTGTAAAAAAGTGTAGATCCGAAGTTCTAAGACGGTAATCTAGAATTTCGGATCTATTATTTTGGATAATTATGTATTTTCTTTTACAGGCCATTGATAATCTTCAGATAGTCCTGACGTTGATCTACAATGGCATAAATTATAACAGTTTTCTCTGCCTCATCTATTTTATAGAAGATAAGATCCCTTTCACATATCAAAACTCTGTATCCCTGACGGCGCAAGGCCATATAACGGGGACTAGCACCCTTCTGTGGAGTATCCCCTACTAGAAGGATCTGCTTTTCGATTTTCTCCAGTTTCTCGAGGGCGACATTCACCCCGAAGTTTTCAGCAATAGAGAGAATTATCTGATGAAGTCCGTCATCTGCGGTATCGGTTCTCTGAACTTTATATTTTGTCATGATCATTTACCTTCAGGAGTTTCCTGAGATCATCAAAGGTATCTTGGATTGGTGCAACTCTATTGTTGTTCACATCATCTTCAGCTTCAGCAAGAATTTCTAAGAGTTCAATGCGGGATTTCATCCTTCTATATTCCTCATAACCGAGAGACACGGTATCTCCACGACCGTTTACTGTAATGATTACGGCCTCATTTTCTTCTCTGCATTGCCGGGAAATTTCGCTATAGTGGTTTCTTAAATCAGCTGATGGTCTTATAGTTTCTTGTAATGACCGCATGAAAACACCTCCTTTATAGGCAGATTATATCATAATTTGCATATCGCGTAAACTCAGAATTTTTAAATTTTCATAAGCCTCTCTGCTCATAAAACATCAGTCAATCTCATGGGAGATCAAAACAGGTAAAAAAGTAAGAACGAGCAGAGGTGTATATGCTTTTACTTTCCGCCTCGGACAATAGTAAAAAAGTCAAGGTAAACATTTACAACATAATTAGAGTATGATAATATTGAATTGATAAATTTAAATATAGTTTTAAGAAAAAAAAGAAGGTTCATATGAAAAAAATAAAAAATTGTTCAATATTTTACTTCCGATTATGTACGGGTATGTACGTTATGTAAATTTGAATTATGCAAATTGGGGAGATAAAAGAAACGAGTTATAATGGCTAGAAAGAAAATAGGAATAATTATATTGCTTATATTGTCTTTATGTATGCTCTTTGTGCATATCTTGAATCTATATAATGAGCATAATTATTCAAACGATGAGAATTCTTATTCAACAAGAGTAGGGGAAAGCGATGATACACATTGGTGGAATAATACGGGTGAGATATTACAGATTAACTCCAGAGAAAAATCCATTATACTACGGGTGATCAAAGCGAATGATTATATTGAGTGTGATACAGAATGGATTTTAGATTGCTCCAAACCACAGATTTCAATAAGTGATTTAAAACCGGGTGATCATATTACATTTTATTATTTTCGAAAAAATATAGATAATAATAAAATAAAAGTGGAAACAATTGAGAAAGCTTAATTATTGAGATGAAGATCGGAATGCAAAACTTAGTAAATCCGACAGTCTAAAGGTGTATTCTAGAATGTCGGATTTATTATGTGTGCCCGGCGCCGCTTTGTGAATCCCTCAATATGATGGGTCAATAACAATGTGAAATGAACCAAAAGAGGATAATATGAACTGGGTAGAATATGTAGAAAAACCATTTCATACTGTGCCCTTTCTTTCCATTATATAACAACATAAAGGGGAGAGCGAATATCATCATCCACTGGTAACTTCCGTGAAGTAGATTGGGGTTCATCTGCATGGGTTGAATTCCTATAATTACTTCCAGAAGATACAGTAAGAAATCAGATATTATTTCGCCCAAAAAGTTAAGGGTTCCGATTTTTCCGAGAACCACAGGAATAATCGGATATGCCATTAAGAAGGTATAAATTGAAACACCAAGACTATAGCTTACAGATAATATAATTTTGCTATCTTGAAAAAAATATATTATCAGACCAGCTGTAACATATACCAGGCCGCCATCCAGGGCAAAGATACTTCCCATGAGTGCCGGTAACAAATAAATAAAAAACTCTTCTGAGTAAGAGTTGCTTTGAAAAATAATAATAGCATTAATAATACAGACTAAAATCTGATAGATGATATAAGCACATATAATCCATTTATAGTTCTTGATATTTCTTTTTCTCAACTCAAAGATGTAAATTAGCAGGCAGATAGAAAACAAGGTTCGAATGAAGTTCAGTTCAGATTGGGAGTATGCCTGGAAGATAGCTATTAGAATTCCAAAAATATATAAACGAAGAAGGTATCTAGTCTTGGAATGGGTATGTTTCATGCCTTGAACAGCGCAAAAAATAAAAAGTGGAGCAGATATTCTTCCCAGCCAGTGGAAATGCCAGAGGAACATTTAAGTTTATGAACCTCTGGTAATTCTTGTCTTGGGAAAATAATTGGAGGATAATCATAAGATAGTAAACTCAAAAAAGTAACGTTTTCAAAAGTCTCTCTTCTCATAAAACAGCAGTGCGACCTTACGCGAGATCCATATTGCCAGCATCCAGATCAGTATCGCTGCGGATATGGAAAGGGCGCGGTTCTCAGCAATCCAGGAAGTAACAGGAGCTACAGCGTCTTTTAAATAGCGGGAGATCAATACCAGCAGAAACGCCAGAACAATCAGTGGTGTATATGCCTTTACTTTTCCCTTTGCATATCCCAGTTTGAAGAATACAGGAAGCTGCATCAAATTAAAAAAACTGAGGACGAAGAACAGGATCAGCGTCATGAACAAGGCTTCTTTTGGTTCATTCGACTTATGCAGGAAAAGAGGAATCAAAAGTGCCGAAGCATAGGCAAGGATGCCGAAGCAGAGATTCAGTAAGAGTATGAACAAGTACCGTCCGGTGACAACCGAGTTTCGCGAGATTGACAGGGAGACATATAGCTCATCGATGTCACATTTATCTCCCGCCGCAAAACAGTAAGAGCTGAAGATAAAGCCGTACATCATAAAAATGGCAATCGGGGTCGTGCTGGACTCGATCGTAAAAAGTGATGAGGCGGCCAGCATGATAACTAGATTTTTAATACTCAGATAAGGGCGCAGTGTCACATAATCCAACTTTAAAAACGATAGAGTTTTATTCATTGCTTTTTCCCTCCTTGTTCATGAATACAATAATCTCATCAAGTGTAATCGGCTCCGTTAACAGACGATCCGGCAGTTTTGGGATATCGGAAGTCCTTACCATTGCCTCGAATCCTGTACTGTATTCTCGTGTGCCGATCAGAAGCTTTTTCTGGTCTTTACTGATTTCCGGAAGGCTTCCTTTGACAAGAGAGTAGGTTTCCAGCAGTTCATCTTTTGTCCCGGTGTAAATGATTTCGCCGTTCAGAATAAAGGTAATATAGTCCGCAATCCGCTCAAGGTCTGAAGTGATATGCGTGGAAAAAAGAACACTGTTGTTCTCGTCTGTCACAAATTCACTGAGCAGATCACAGAGCTCCTCACGGGCGACGGGATCCAGCCCGCTGGTTGGCTCATCTAAGATCAGAAAGCTGGCGCGATGAGAGAGGGCAACAGAAATCATGAGTTTGACTTTCATTCCACGGGAGAGATCTTTCAGCTTCTTCTTCTGATCGATCGAAAACTTTCTAAGCAGGGACTTATAGTGTCCCTTGTCCCAGTGCGGGTAAAAAGGCGCAACGGCCGCTTCGATATCGGATGCGTTCCAGTCTTCAACAAAGAAGGGTGAATCCATCACGATGCCGATCTGTTCGTTGAAGTGACTGTTTTTACCATGAACAGGAGTTCCAAACAAGTTGATATCTCCTCCGGAAATGTTAAGCATTCCGAGAATGGCTTTGATCGTTGTTGTCTTTCCGGCGCCGTTCGGGCCGATAAATCCCATGATATATCCCTTCGGTATCTTGAAAGAAACATTTTTCACGGAGAAATGTTCATAGTGTTTTTCCAGGTTCTTAACCTCTAATACATATTCCATCTTTTACTCCTCTTCCTTATATAATAGATTCAACATTTGGATGATCTCTTCCCTTGTGACGCCCCCGGCCTTTGCTGTGACGATTGCGTCATTTAAGGATAGTTCAATTTTTCTAAGTGTATTTTCGCGTGTCATCTCCTTATTCTGCGGCAGAACATAGCTTCCCTTGCCCTGCACACTGGTGATGAATCCTTCCGCTTCCAGGTCGTTGTAGGCCCGGGTGGTTGTGATGACACTGATTTTCAGATCCCTCGCAAGCTGACGGATGGAAGGCAGCATGTCACCGTCAGTCAGACTTCCGGAGAAGACTGCCTCCTTGATCTGCGATTTAATCTGTTCATAGATCGGCAGTTCCGATCGGTTCGATACGATAATTTTCATTTGATATCAAAGAAATCCTTTCGTAAGAATAGCAACTGTATATATACATATATATACAGTATAAACACTTGAGAGGATTTGTCAAGAAAAATTTCTGGAATACAGGACAAAAAGACATGGCTTCTCACTTCTCACGTGGGCATGAAACGCAGGAGCTTTTGACCCTGGCATCATATATTTTTTAAAGCATATACTGGATTAGGCTGATGATTTAATTCTTGACACGAAATTCAAAGTCGAGTACACTAACATCAGTGATCGTGTTGCAGATGCTTGTGGGGCTTGCAACCTGGGGAGGATCTGAGGGTCCTCTCCAATTTTGTTTCTGGAGAATTGTATATAAACGATATAGTTATTATTTTTTAGTCAGTGAAAATTGATGTGGTAAGGAGATGAATGGATATGGAACTTTATGCGGACAGGTATAATTTTACGCCCGAAGAAAATCGACGCTTTGCACGGTCGAATTTTATCAAGTTAGTGCATACCAATGCTCGTTTTGAGGGGGTTAATACAACTCTGCCACAAACGCAAACGATCATGGACGGTATGAGCGTTGCAGGTGTGCCAGTGGAAGATGTTTTAACGATTGTTAATTTAAAACGTGGCTGGCAGTATGTAACGACTCAATCTGGAACCTTAAGCTTGTCAATGGAAAAGCAAATCAATAAAGTAGTGGCTGCTGAAGACGCCTTAGTTCCTGGCGACTTACAACAGGAACAAACATTCTTACAACAAATATTGGCTGATTTACAGACAAGTACGACTGATAAAGCCTTGACGGTTATGTACCTTAATATGCGTCAACAAATTTTTTGGGACGGTAACAAACGAACTGCCACTTTAAGCGCCAATAAAATCATGATTGACGGTGGTGCTGGGCTAATCAATGTGCCCTTAGACAGGTGGGACAAATGGAATGAGTTAATCGCTGATTATTATCGCACCAATGATATGACAAAAGTTAAACAGTGGACGTATGATAATGCAATTCAAGGCTTAGACGTTCGAAAAAATTAACAGATTATATTATAATACCCCCCTGGATCGCTAAGAAAATTAGCAGTACAGGGGTTTTGTGCGTGACTGGTTTTGAGAATACGCAGGCAACTGGTTATGTGACTGCATATCACGGTGTTTGCTGGGAAACACTATGACCGGAGGTGTATCATTATGTTCTCAAGAAAATCAGTGATCAGCTTCGGGATGGTCGCGATCCCGATAGCGATGCTCACAGCGACACAAGATCACGATATCCATTTTAATCAGCTGCATAAGGAAGACAACAGCCGGATCCGCTATAAGAAAACCTGTGCACACTGCGGAAAAGAACTGACATCGAAGGATATCGTGAAGGGTTACCAATATGACAAGGATCAGTTTGTCGTAGTTACCGATGAGGAAATCGAAAAGATTAAGACAGAGAAGGAAAAGTCAATTCAAATCCTTCATTTTGCAAATCTGAATCAGATTTCGCCTGTCTATTATGAGAAGACGTATCAGGTCGTTCCGGGAACCGGAGGAGAGAAGGCATTTGAACTCTTACGGGCTGCTTTGATGGCAGAGCAGAAGATCGCAATCGGAAAGACGGTGATGGGGACGAAAGATACTTTAATGGCGATCATCCCCAGGGAAAATGGGATGCTGTTATCCACGATGTATTATGCGGATGAGGTAAAAGAACTTCAAAAGTCCTATGACAGGCCGGAAGTCTCTGATCAGGAGCTTAAGATGGCGAAGACATTGATCGATTCGATGGATACGCCCTTTGAACCCTCAAAGTATAAGGATGAATACCAGGCGAAACTGCGGGATCTGATTGAAACCAAGATTTCCGGGAAAGAAGTGGCTGCACCACCGGATGAAGGCCCTTCTAAGGTGATTGACCTGATGGAAGCGTTAAAGGCAAGCGTTGCAGAGGCGAAAAAGGAAAAAGAAACGGCATAAGAAAGACCTGGATTTGGATAAATACACTGAGTGTGATAACCTGTGTATGACAGGGAGGTTTGCTATGGATAAAACCAATGAATACCAGAAGAAGAGAAACTTTGACCGTTCTTATGAGCCTGAAAGTGAAACCGGGCGTTCGACAAGAGCTCATGTGGATGGTCTCAGATTTGTAGTTCAGCATCATATGGCGAGTCATGATCATTATGACTTTCGCCTGGAATGGGATGGCGTTCTGCTCTCCTGGGCGGTGCCAAAAGGACCTTCCTATGATACACGTGATAAGCGGCTTGCGGTTCATGTGGAAGATCATCCTTTTGAGTATCGGAACTTTGAGGGCACCATTCCAAAGGGTGAATATGGCGGCGGAACAGTCATGCTCTGGGATGAGGGATTCTGGGAGCCACGGGAAGATATGGAACAGGGCCTTTTAAGTGGTCAGCTGAAAATGAATCTGAAGGGAACACGTCTGAAGGGAAAGTGGGCCCTGATTCGGATGAAGGGAAAGAAAGAACAGAAGTCCGAAAGTAAACGAAAGCCGGATAACTGGCTCTTAATAAAGGAAAAAGACGAGTATGCCGGCATGGATTTTCAACTTTCGGATTTCACTACAAGCGTAAGAACAGGCAGAACGATGGCACAGATCGAGGAGGGAACCGAAGAGAAGATAACCAAAAACCCTTTTCAATATACGAAAGTTCAGCTTGCCAGACTCGCACATCAAATACCGGAAGAAAAAGGCTGGCTGTATGAGATGAAGTATGACGGTTACCGGATTGTGGCATTTGCTGAAGGAAACCATGTCCGTCTGATGACAAGAAACGGTGTGGATGCAACCGGGCGCTTTTCTGATATTGCACAGTCCATTGTAAGTCTTGCTGAAGGCAGGGCCATGGTTCTGGACGGAGAGATGACAGTGACAGATTCGAAAGGCAAGACTGATTTTCAGGCACTTCAGGATTATATGAGGGATAAAAAACATAAAAAACTAACTTATATTGTATTTGACCTTCTTGCCTTAGACGGCGAGGATATCAGGAATCAGCCACTTTCAAAAAGGAAGGAAAAACTTGAAAAACTGCTTGAACAGGCACCGGGAAATCTATACTACAGCCGTCATGTTAAGGATATGGGAAATGAGAGTTTTGCCGCTGCCGAGAAACTGGGAATGGAAGGTATTGTAGGCAAAAGAGAGGATTCCGTCTACAGCGGAACAAGAAATGGTGACTGGATGAAGGTGAAGTGTGTGAAGCGACAGGAGTTTGTGATTGGCGGATATGCGGTCCGTAACGACAGCCCGAGAGGAATCAGCTCGCTGCTGTTAGGTGCTTATCAGGAGGATCGCTTGATTTATACTGGCCGGGTGGGGACCGGATTGAAGGAAGAGGATATAAAGAAGCTTCTACAGGAGTTTTCGACGATAAAAAGAAAAGATTCTCCATTTCAATCTGCCCCGGAGAACAGATCAGGAGAGAGCGTAACGTGGGTAAAACCGGAACTGATTGCAGAAGTTAAATTTGCTCAGTGGACCAAAGAACACATTCTGCGTCATGCAAGTTTTCTTGGGCTGCGTACGGATAAAGACCCGCTTTCTGTTCGTATAAAGATACAAGATGAACAGGTGGATACTTCAAGTGAAGAGCAGACTGCCGTACGGAAAGAGGCCGGGGGTGTAACAATCACCCATCCGGATAAGCTGATGTTCGAGGAAGACCATATTTCAAA
Source organism: Eubacterium sp. UBA5416 (assembly GCA_002409525.1). Lineage (GTDB taxonomy): Bacteria > Bacillota > Clostridia > Lachnospirales > Lachnospiraceae > Novisyntrophococcus. Next base: position 23,851 of record DHNM01000050.1, read on the forward strand.
GGGAGAGATGGCCGAATACTATACGAAAGTATCGAAAAGAATGCTTCCCTATGTAAGCGGAAGACTTTTAAGCCTGGTGTGCTGTCCGAAAGGAATCACACAGACGAGTTTTTTCAAGAAACATCCGGCATCGGCTGATAAAGAGAGTCCGGTACTTCATATCACTGAAAATGACGGAGATGAATCTGATTATCTGTATATTGATGACTTACATGATCTTATCCTTCAGGTACAGAACAATGCGGTTGAGTTTCACACTTGGGGAAGCAGGGTCAATAACCTGGAAAAACCGGATATAATGGTATTTGATTTGGATCCGGATGAGGGAATGGATCTTGCACGTGTGCGTCAGGGTGTATTGGATGTCAAAAAGATTCTGGATGATCTTTCCCTTACCTCTTACCTGAAAACCAGCGGAGGAAAGGGATACCATATCGTTGTCCCCTTTCAGACCGGTGCCAGCTGGGAAGCGTTTTCGGATTTTGCACGAAAGACTGCCGAGGTTCTGGAGAAGAAATGGCCGGATCGCTATACCAGTAATGTCAGGAAGGCAAAGAGAAAAGGCAGGATTTTTATCGACTGGATTCGTAATGGGAGAGGTGCCACAAGTGTTGCGCCCTATTCAATTCGTGCCAGAAAAGGGGCCAGAATATCGATGCCGATTCCATGGGATGAGTTAGATGACGTAAAACCAAATGGGATCACGATGGAAGAAGCACTCAGGAGACTGAAAGATCCGAATCCCTGGGAAGGGTTTTATGAAAACAGCCAGAGACTGAACACATAACTTCCAAAAAACAGCGCTGTTTTTTGTTGAGTATAGCGATTGCCTACACCTTCTGATTATGATAAAGTTAATATATAGTTGTGTCAAAAACAGAAAGGACAATTGCTATTATGCATGTAAAACAAGAGATAAGTCTGAAAAAAGTACAGGAAGATGCGGAGAATAATTTCCGGGAGGGGTTTTTCTGCTGTGAGGCGCTTGTATCCGCAATCAAAGATAATTTTGAGCTGGATGTCCCGGATCAGGTAATCGCCATGGCTTCCGGTATGGCTGTCGGCGCCGGTCATTCGGGATGTATGTGCGGGGCCTTAAACGGCGGGATTCTCATACTGGGACTGTTTTTCGGAAGGACCGAGAAAAAGGGACCGAAAGATCCTCAGGTAGTAAAGTGTATGGAACTGACAAACGAACTGCACGACTGGTTTCAGAAAGAAAACGGGAAGAATGCGGTCTGTTGCCGGATTCTGACCAGGGGATTCGATATGAGCAAAGGTGAACACAAAGAACAATGTATTCATTTCACAGGCATGTGTGCATGGAAGACTGCTCAGATTATCGTGCGGGAACTTGGCCTTACAAATCTGGATGAACAGAAGACGCTGCAGGAGGCTTGATTTATATTATGAAGAACTTAATTAAAAAAGTCCCCCTGCCGATTTGTGGTGTGGCCCTTGGGACAGCTGCGCTTGGAAATCTTCTGCAGAGCTATTCGGAAGGAGTCCGTTATCTATGCGGAATTATTGCCGGAATCTTTCTTCTGTTGTTTCTGCTGAAGATGATATTTTTCACGGACAGTGTGAAAAAAGATCTGGAGAATCCAATCATGGCGAGCGTTGCAGGAACATTTCCCATGGCTCTGATGCTGCTCAGCGTTTATATCAGGCCATGGGCGGGACAGGCCGCATTTATTGTGTGGATTGTGGCAATCCTGTTACATATTGCACTGATCGTTTACTTTACGGTGAAGTTTATCTGCAGGCTGCAGATGCCGAAAGTTTATGCCAGCTACTTTATCGTATATGTCGGGATTGTCGTGGCATCTATTACGGCACCGGCCTATGAAAAAACCGGAATCGGAACCGCGGCATTCTGGTTTGGATTTCTTACACTGATTGCACTGCTGGTACTTGTGACAATCCGATATGTGAAGTATCCGGAGATTCCGGATCCCGCAAAACCATTGATCTGTATCTATGCCGCGCCGGCAAGCCTTTGTGTGGCAGGGTATATTCAGTCGGTGGCTGTAAAATCCTACGGATTTCTGATCGCAATGTATGTGCTGGCATCTGTTCTGTACATAGTTTCGTTGATCAAAGCGGTTACTTATTTGAAGGTTCCTTTTTATCCGAGCATTGCGGCATTTACATTCCCCTTTGTGATCAGCGCGATTGCATCGAAACAATTGATGGCATGTCTGATAAAGATGGGGCGCCCGATTCCGGCATTGAAGTATATAGTCCCGGTTGAAACTGTAATTGCAGTAGTACTGGTTATATATACAATTGTGCGGTATCTGAGATTTCTGTTTCAGAAAGAGTCATGAGATCTTTTGAGCGTATAATTTGAATGAGATTGAGGCATGAGAGTTGTAACTTTCATGCCTCAATTTTTTAATGTGCAATATAGATATCATTATATCATTAATCGCCATAAATTCACAAAAAATATGATAAAATATATGGAATATTGAATATGATATATAATTGTGCTATAGTAAAAGCTATAAAATGGCGAGGGGTTGGATACATATGAAAAAAAACTTCAAATCGCTGCGGGGAATGCTGACAGTTACAATTCTGGCTGTTGCAGCTGCATCTGTGGGGATCGGCTATCTGGTACAAAATTATATGGATTCTGCAAAGAAAAAAGTCTACGTGATGCAGAAGGAATCAACAGAGACATATCTTGAGGATGTGGATGAAAAACTGAGCAGTTATATGACGGCAATGGGGGTTGTATCCATGAATAAAGAGCTGCGCGATCATATTTATCGTGATGACCTCACTCGTCAGGATATGGTTTCTGTCGGAAATGACCTGTCCCGGAGGATCCGCGAGGTGACATTTTTTCTGTATCAGCCCGGAGAAGTGATCAGTCACAGACTTTATACACACTTGCCTGCGGACGGATATTTTTTCTGGGACCTGGATGAAGTAAGGAATGAAGCATGGTATTTAAAACTTCACGACGGTGCACCTGTCTGGTGGTACGAATATTCCGATCTCACCTCGACGAATCAGCTGACTATCGCAAACCGGATCAGCAGCTATAGTTCCAGTGGCGAGACAGATGAGAATGATTACTGTGCACAGTCAATCACGATTGATACGTCGAGTATATTCCGGCCTCTGTCGGATACAGACGGCGGTCTTTTTGTCATCGACCGTCCGAGCGGACAAATCGTGTATAACACATTCAAAGAAGAGAATAAAGAGGTAGAGAAAATTTATCAGGAAATCCGAAATGGTAAGGATATTCCGAGAGAGATCAGCATTACTGTCAGAGGAAAGAAGGAAAAAATCCGTGTTCTGACAGGAGAAGTTAATCAGATTGATGCTAAGATCGTATTCCTGTTCAACGCCAGAAAAATGAATAAGAGCAGAGAATTATATAAGATTTACGGGACAATTCTGCTTTTGGCATTGCTGATGGTGCGCCTTTTAATTTCCATTAAGAATGAGTATCGTGCAAGACTGCAGAGTGTGACAGCACGAGAGCAGGCACTGATGTCCTGCATTAACCCTCATTTTCTCTATAATACCCTGAATACAGTCTCTGCCATGGCCGGTATGGAAGACGCAGATTCAACGGTAAAGATGGTTGACGCTCTTTCCGATATGTTCCGGTATTCTTCAGATATCACCAGGATGACAGTGACACTGAAAGATGAATTAAAGAATGTATCTGATTATCTGTATATCCAGAATATCCGTTATCAAAGAATGTTTACCTATAAGCTTGAAGTTCCCGATGAACTTCAAGGTTGTACGCTGCCAAAGCTGATTTTGCAGCCGGTAGTGGAGAATGCGTTTAAGCATGGATTCCGGAATCATATGGCAGACCGGGAACGATTCATTCATATCCGTGCCAGAAAAGAGAAGCAGAAACTTTTGATCGCCATACAGGATAATGGCGAGGGAATTTCTGCAGAAGAGCTGAAAAAGATCAAAGAGACACTTCAGGCGCATGTAAAAGAAGATGATCAGGGAAATAGTAAAAAAGGACATATCGGTCTTAAGAATGTTCACGCAAGAATAAGGATGCAATATAAAGGAGACTATGGATTAGAGATTAACAGTGACGGGAAAGGCAAAGGTGTCTGTGTGACGCTGCATCTTCCTTTTTTCAAGGGAAAGGGGATTTGAAATATGTTGGGTGTATTGGTTGTTGACGATGAGAAACTGGCCTGCGTTGATATTTTGTATAAAGTCAGCAGAAGCGGCCTGGAGTTTAAGTGGATTATGGAGGCTTCTTCGGGGGAGGACGCGCTTTTGAATATTAAAAGATATCGTCCGGATCTTCTGATCACAGACATTGCGATGGGTGAGATGAATGGAATAGATTTGGTGAGAGAGGCAAAGAAGCAGATGCCGGATATGGATGCAGTTCTGGTATCCGGATATTCTGAGTTTCATCTGGCAAGAGACGCCATTTCTCTGGGAGTTGCAGATTATCTTTTAAAGCCTGTCAGACAGGAGGAGCTTACAAAGACTTTGATGAGGGTGCTGGATCGGAGGGCAGATCGTGCGTCAGAATATACGAAAAGGCCGGGAACCGCTTTAAATGATCGCCTGGAGGCTCAGCTGACTGCCTTCCTATGTGGGATGAGAGGAAACCTGGGGTTTGGAGAGCAGGAACTCTTTCCGACAGGGGCCGGGTACTATCAGATTGGAATTGTCAGAATAAGAGGAAAAGCATCCGACAGAAGGGAAAAGATGAACCGGATGAGGTGTCTTGAAAAGCTTAGTACGCCATGGACAGCTTATTTTCCTGATCCTGCATCAGTAAGCCAGACGGTGCTGATTTGTTCGGCGCAAAATAAACCAGAGTTGAAGAACAAAGTAGAAGAGTTGTTTGAAAAAATGAAGTGTAAGACAAAGGATACGATGGTGGCCGGCATGTCCTCTGCCGGAGAAGGTGTCACAAGTTCCATGTTAAATCAGGCCCGGCAGACACTGGATCTTCGCTTTTCACGGAAGGAAGAACAAAAACACTACAGCCGGATCTATTATTGGGAAGATTTTCAGTCTTATGGGTCTGAATTATTGCCGGAGGAAGAGATCAGACTGCTTCGAAGACTTTTGAAATCCGGTGATGTGAAGAAAGCACTGAATGTTGTCAGGGAAATCTTTGAAGATGATTCCAGTATACATATCCGCATGGTTTATACAGAGCTTATGAGAATACTGGCACGTGTCTGCATGAAAAATTCCGGAGGAAAAGTTCTTTCACTGCTCGGAACCCAGTACATGTCAGGGGCGATTATAGATGAATTCGAGGACCGTGAGGAATTGGTTGAAAGCCTGTGCAGGACTATAACGCTGGCAATGAAAGAGTGGAATACGGATGCGACGGATATGCATTCTATCGTGCACCATGTAAAACAATATATCGATGATAACTTCTCTCTGGAAGACATAGGAACAAACTATCTGGCCAAAGAGTTCTGTATTTCAGAAGGCTATCTCTCCACTTCATTTAACAGGGAATATGAGATATCACTGTCAAAATATATTACGAAGCTGAGAATCAACTATGCCAAGAAGCTGTTGAAGGAAACACAGCTTGGAATCTGTGAGGTGGCAAAAGAATGCGGATTTCGAAGTATCAGTTACTTTATGCGGAGGTTCAAGGAATGTGTGGGAGTTACTGCAAATGAATTCAGAACATCATAAGTAAATGATTTTGACAAAACGTTCCTCTTTCTGCGGATGTATGGCTGGCTTTATGCACTAATTATGAAAGAAATGAAAAAAGTACATAGGCGTAATGAGAAAAGTACATATACATTAGTTCTGATTTAACCTAATATAATGGACAGGATAACTAATAAACGAGAATAGGAGGGAGACATATATGTCAAACACAAGTTCAACTGTGCGCAGAGCCCGGCGGCCATCCGGAAAAGTCTGGAGAGATATCAAGAGGCACAAGGTTCTTTATCTTTTTATTCTGCCCTGTGTGATTTCACTTTTGGTATTTAACTATTATCCGATGTATGGAGCGCTGCTGGCGTTCAAGAACTACGACTACAGCCTTGGAATCATGGGAAGCCCCTGGGCGGGACTTGCTAATTTCAGAGAATTTCTGCATTCGCCTGATTTCTGGACTGTCATGAAGAACACAGTCGTGATCAGTGGCTTAAAACTTCTCTTTGGTTTTCCGGCGCCGATTATTCTGGCACTGCTCTTAAATGAGATAAAAAACGGAAAGAAATTCAAGAAAACCGTTCAGACGATGAGCTATCTTCCAAACTTTGTTTCATGGGTCGTTGTTGTCAGTCTTCTGACCGTGATCTTCACGCCATACGGCGGCATTGTGAATGATATTCGCGGAAAATTAGGAAAAGAGGCAATCTTCTTCATGGGAGAGAAAAAGTATTTTTATCCCATGGTAGTTCTCTCTGACATCTGGAAGAACGCCGGGTGGGGGTCAATCGTCTATCTCTCCGCGCTTTCCGGTGTGGACCAGGAGCTTTATGAGGCGGCAATGATAGACGGAGCAGGGCATCTGAAATGTACCTGGCACATCACGTTACCGTCTATAAAGGGCACAATTGGGATTATGTTTATCTTTGCCGTAGGCGGGATACTGAACGCCGGATTTGACCAGATTCTGTTATTGCAGCAGCCTGCGAACAATCAGATTTCAGAGATCCTCGATACCTTCGTATTGAAGACGGGTCTCAGCTACGGAAGATTCGAATATGCGACGGCCATAGGGCTTTTTAAATCGTTATTTGCATTTATACTCATGATGATTACAAATACAGTTTCTAAAAAGCTTACGGAAGTCAGTATCTTTTGAAGATGTAAAGAAAGGAAGGTTTGTCGATGAAAATAAAAGAATCAAAATCCCGAAAGGTATTTATGGTTTTCAACTACATATTTCTTGGCCTTTTTGGATTTATCACCTTTTATCCATTCTGGTATGTACTCGTTGCTTCGTTTAATACAGGCAGGGACTTTGCAAAAGGAGGAGTCTATCTATGGCCCCGTGCATTTACACTGGAGAACTATGCACAGGCATTCAAAGATGTCCGAATCTTCACTTCCCTGGGCATATCTGTCGCGAGGACAATTCTGGGCCTTGTGATCGGATTGTTTCTGACGGCACTGATTGCATATGCATTAAGCGTAAAGACACTGCCGGGAAGAACATTTTTTACATTCTTTTTTTACTTTACTTCTATCTTCAGCGGCGGCATGATTCCTTACTATATGCTTCTTCGGGATCTTGGCCTGACAAGAAGTTTCTGGCTGTACGTAATCCCGGGAATCTATAGCTTTTTCAATTTTCTGCTGCTGCGAACGTATTTTGACAACATACCGCAGGAACTTCGGGAGTCAGCGCGGATCGACGGAGCCGGTGACGTGACGATATTGTTCAGGATTTATTTTCCGCTAGCAAAGCCGGTGCTTGCAACTCTGGCGCTGTTCATCGGTGTGGGACAGTGGAATGACTGGTTTACAGGTGCATATTATCAGAGTAATGCGGATCTTTATCCGGCGGCGACTCTGCTGCAGAAGTTATTAAATGAAGCGACCGTGTCTTCTACAATCAAGGCCGGGCAGGAGACGAGTATGAACGCAATGACAAGTTATACATCACAGTCACTGCAGATGGCGTTTGTGATGTTACTTACGATGCCAATTGTCGTGGTTTATCCATTTCTTCAGAAATATTATGTGAAGGGGGTCATGATCGGATCCGTCAAGGGCTGATCATGGCGGGAAAAATCAGGACTGAATCATTAAATTTATCAAAGGCATAGGAAAGGAGAGAATATGAAACGAAGATTGTTAAGTATCATACTTGCAGGTGTAACCGCTGTCACACTGCTTCCCGGCTGTGGAGGCGGAGGTGAAGCGGCAAAATCGGCCGGAGGGCAGGCAAAGTCAAAAAGTACGGCGAAAAGCGGCCCCCAGAAATTTGATGACGTGAAGCTGAAGATGCTGGTCTGCTGGAACGGAGGATTTAAGACTGCCGCCGACCAGTACAACAACGTTGTGGCAAAGAAGATCAGGGAGAAGACCGGGGTCACCGTTGAGTTTGAAGGCATTATGATGAATGAGGACGAGAAGCTGAATCTGATGTTCGCATCCGGAGATATGCCGGATATGATTAATGTTCCCTACTGGGGTGGTGACAGCGGAACAACTGCGATCGTGAAGAAGGCAGCCAAAGAAGGAAGACTGCTTCCTATTGAAGATTCGCTGCCGAATTATCCGAATCTGAAGAATTCATATGATGTGGGAATCGTCTCTCAGTCTTATCTTGAAAATGATCTGGACTATAAAGAATTCGATGGGCACAGGTATATACTTCCGCAAGAGACACCCGGTGATCTGGCAGATGCAACCAACTGGGGGTATGGCGTTTTCGTGAGAGGTGATGTACCGGAAGAACTGGGTGTAGATCCGACGTCGGTCAAAACATCAGATGATTTGTATAATTTTATGAAAAAAGCAAAAGAGCATGGGTTCAAAGATGTAAATGGTAATAACTGTATGGTTGCTACGACCTTCCATGACGGCTGGGATTATTCCCGCTACACAGAAAGCTTCAGCGCAAAGAAATTAACGGATTATGAAAAGGGGGAAGATGGCAAGATCGAATATACACCGCTGACCGAAGGATGGGTTGATCGCGGCCTGTTTACATGGAAACTGGTGAATGAAGGCCTGCTTGACGTAGAATGTTTTAAGCACTCTGATTCTCAGGCGGAGGAAAAAGTCGGAAACGGAACCGCACTCTTTGCGGCTTCACAATATAGTCCGGTGATCAAAGCGACACAAACTACGGGGCTGTATAATTCGCATCCGGAGATGCGTTATGTGCCTGTTGGTCCCATGAATTACAACGACGGAACTCCATTAAAACAGTATGAGCAGGAAGGGCGTCAGGGATCTCCCGGGATTATTTTCCCGACAAGCTGTTCAAATCTGGAGGCAGCATTGACTTATCTGGATTACGTAAACAGCGAAGAGGGAGCGCTTCTGTGCCAATATGGTGTGGAAGGAGATACGTATGAGTTGAATGATGCGGGTCAGCCTCGCCTGAAACCGGAAATCCTTGAGAAAAAGAAAGCGGGAGACCAGGGGATAGAGGTCGAACTTCGTGACAAAGGAATTGGATATATCCTGGGACGTACTCTTCAGGCAGATAAAAAGGTGACCTGGTGGGGTGAAGCCAATGCCGGGGATGCGGATTCTGAGCCGCCCGAGTTGACGGAATACAAGAAAGCAAGGCCGGTGGAACAGATCAAAGGCTACCCGATCGATGGTCTTGCACTTGGATATAAAGACTATGAAAAAGTGAAAAAGTTCGCCTTCGAGGGTACGACACAGGAGGATTACAAGCAGAGGGCTTATTTTGCAAAGACCGAAGATGAGGCGAGATCCATCCTCGAAGACTATCAGAAATATCTTCTGACTCAGGAGAACGGAATCTTTAAGGACTTCATGGAATATGTCAATAAATGTGCCGAGTCCAGAGATGATGTGCTGATCTGAAAACGTGAATGATTATCATAGGGGGGTCAAATTTATTTGACCCCCTCATTGCTTAACAGATGTTAACTTTCTTTGTACGGAGATTCTTATGGAATATAAAAGCAAAAGAAGGATTAGTCTGCTTGTGCTGGAACAAGGAAGGCTTGCTGCGATTATATTGGCGTTATTTAGATTGGCGACAGGAATTGCCCTGCCATTGACCGCCTATGTATTCCAGGAACTAATTGATGAAATTATCTCATCTTTTCAGGCGAACAATGCAGGAATGACCATGATCGGTTCGTTGTTCATGATTTCGGGTATTTATGTTTTTCAGGCGGTGGAAGAACCTGTTGAGGGATATTGTGATTTCCTTTTGAGACAACGGCTTAATTACTGGTTTGATTCTAACAATATTGAAAAGATTTCGAGACTTGAATACTCTCATTTTGAAAACAGTGGGGATCTGGATCTAATCAATCGCATGGATGGCTCCGCAGGAAATGCAGCAGTAGATCTGTATGAGAATATCATGGATCTGATTTCTGGCGTAATTAAGATTGCAGGTACGTTCATTCTGCTGCTGAATTATAACATCATCGTATCTGTAGTGGTTGTCCTGTTAGCTGTTCCGATTATGTTTATAGCGTCGAAATACGGGAAAGAAATCCATGCCTGGTATCAGAAGAACAGCAAAAGCCGCCGGCGACTGGAGTATTTCTCCTCCGTCTTTACGGATAGAACGACCTCACTTGAGTTAAAAGAATATAATCATTATGAATATCTGAAATCGACATTGAGTGAACAATTTAAAGACCTGAGAATGAAGGATTTTAAACTGCAGATGAAAGCATGGAAAAATACAATTCTTTCAGGACTTTTGTTGAATCTTGGAATTGCTTGAAAACCGTACTGGAATTATCATTACTCACCGCATTGCTATTGCATCACTGGCTGATCGCATTATATTGCTGGACGATGGAGAAATCACCGAAGAAGGAACCAACGAGGAATTGATGGCGATGAACGGGGAATACTGTACGATGTTTGAGGCACAGGCTGGATTGTATAAATAGAGAATGCCTTGATGAGGAGATAGGTATGCTTAAATTTAATTTTGTTAAAAGTGTATGTGATCAACAATTAAAGTTTGCAGTTATTATTGCACGATATAAAGGAAAATGGGTTTTATGTAAACATAGAGAACGTGATACATTAGAATTTCCAGGTGGACATCGAGAGGAAAATGAGACGATTGAAGATACTGCCAGAAGAGAATTGTATGAGGAATCTGGTGCTATAAAATACATATTACATGAAGTAGGGGCCTACTCAATTGTAGGATTTGATGGAGTAGTGAATAACAAAAAGGAAAATTTTGGCATGCTATTTACTGCTGAAATTAAAGAATTTGATCGTATACCGGAGGGTTTTGAGATCGAGAGAATTGAATTTTACGATGATTTAACTAAAATTGACTGGACATATCCTGAAATTCAAAGAAAACTGTTAGATATATATAGATTACAGAATGCAAGGAAAGGAGAATCACAATGGCTTATGTAAGAGGACGCGAACAGGAACTGACCGGATATCAGGAGCGCGAGCACTGGCAGCCTAATATTGATCTGCAGTGTGATTTTGTGATGGTTTACGGCATTGATGATGATATGCCAGAGCGTGTGAAGGAATATAAAGACAAGGGATATAGGGTCCATCTTATGACCGGGATCTCGTGGGGTGAATATCAGGATTATCTGTATGGCAAATTCGACGGGAGAAATCACTGGGATGAGAGCCAGATGGACCGTAGTGGAAATCATATTAAACACGGGAAAGAAGTGCCATATATGAGTCCGTCGGTTTCCTTTGCCGAATATCTGACGGAGAAACTGAAAAAAGCAGTGGATGCCGGCGTGGAGGCGATCCATATGGAAGAACCGGAGTTCTGGGACCGGGGCGGTTATTCTACTGCATTTCAAAGGGAATATCTTTTGTATTATAAAGAATCCTGGCAGGCACCCGACAGCTGTCTGGACGCGAGGTATAAGTGCTCGAAACTGAAAGCTTATCTCTATGCACGAACGCTTGAAGCGCTGGGAAATGCTTTAAAGGAATACGCACTTGTGACCTATAAAAGAGTTTTGCGTTTCTACGTGCCGACACACAGTCTGTTGAATTATACACAGTGGAAGATTATCAGTCCGGAGGGAAAACTGATTGAAATTCCCTGTGTGGATGGATATATCGCACAGGTCTGGACGGGAACCAGCCGCTCCGCTAACGTGTATGAGGGCGTGGTGAAAGAGAGGACATTCGAGACGGCATATCTGGAATATGGAATAATGCAGGAGCTTGTGAAAGGCACGGGAAGACAGATGTGGTTTCTTCATGATCCGATTGAAGATAGTCCGGAATATACATGGGAGGATTACCGGAGAAATTACCTGAAGACAGTCACGGCATCACTTCTTCATCCGGGTGTATCCCATTATGAGATCTGCCCCTGGCCAAAAAGAGTGTTCGACGGGGTGTTTCCAAGGAAAGCCGGGCTTGCCGGCGGAACGATACCGACGGACAGGATGGAAGGAGCGAAGGAAATACCCAAGTCTTATGCTACCCTGCTCGCCGGCATGATTCAGATGCTCGGCGATATGGATCAGGAGGAATATGAATTTGATGGATTTACAGAAAAAGTCGGAATCCTGATGGCGGATTCCGGACTTTACCAGAGAAGTTTTCCGGATGGGATCATAAAAGATGAAAAAGACACGGAGCTGGAACAGAAACTGGAAGATCTGACAAGAAGAATGCATGAAGGAGAAGACTGCACGGAAGAGAGTCGCAGGCTCATGGGGGAGATTGCAGACGATGAGAACCTACTTCGCGCTTTTATCGCCGGCGGAACATTTCCCCAGTTTTATGGCATGGCACTGCCTCTTTTAAAGTATGGACTTCCTGTCCGGCCGGCACTCCTCGACAATATCAGAAGATATCCGGATTACTTTGACGGCTATCGGATGCTTGTATTGAGTTATGAGTACATGAAGCCGGAATCGCCGGATGTCAATCATGCACTTGCCTCCTGGGTAAAGGAAGGAGGGATCCTTGTCTATATCGGAGATGACAGGGATCCCTATCATGAAATGGATGCCTGGTGGAACCGAAACCCCAAAGCACCCTATCAGACTCCCGCACAGCACCTGTTCCTCTCGCTGGGACTGCCACAGGATCCGGAAGAAAAGATCTACCGGTCGGGACAGGGAAAGGTGATGATCCGGAAAGCGGCACCGGCAGAGCTCTGCCTGAACCGGGAATATACATGCAGGTATCGTTCCGGGATCAAACAACTCCTGTCTGATGCAGGGTGCGACTGGAAGTATACAAACTGTTTGGCACTTCACAGAGGACCTTATCTGATTGCGGATGCAATGGATGAAACAGACCTGAAAGATGAAACAACTTTTGAAGGCCTTTATTCCGACATGCTGACATCGGATTATCGGGTGATTCAAAAGAAAAGCCTGCAGCAGGGTGAGAATACGATCCTCTTTGACTATGGAAAGATAAAGGATGAGGAATGGAGAATCATCGGAACTTCTGCAAGGGTGTTATCACTTGATAAGAGAGAAGACGGCTTTACTGTGAGGGTAAAAGCTGCCGATAGGATGAAAGTATTTACCAGGATCCGTCTTCCCAGACCTGTGGAAGCAATAGAGATCACAGTTATATCGGGTCAAAAGACACAGGTGAGCCACAGCTGGGATGAACGGACACGAACCGAACTCTTTACCTATGACAGTGAAAACCAGGAATTGGAGATTTGCGGGAGTTTCTGATGGGGTTAATTTCATCGTGCCAGGTACAGCTTCCGGGTACCTGGCACATTCCCTTTTGTCACATATATTATACAATAAACGTGACACATTACAATAGGTATTATCCCCGGAACATGAAAAGTATATGATCGATACAAATATTTTAATAAAAAGTTTATAGATGATGCCTTGACATAGAGACCGTAACAGACCTATAATGATTGCGAACAATTTAATTGATAAAAATTGTTTAGGAGGTCTTATTATGTCAGTTTATGATTACGAATACACTTCAATTGAGAAGAAACCGGTCAAGATGTCTGAGTATGAGGGAAAGGTGCTGCTGATTGTAAATACTGCAAGTAAATGTGGCTTTACCCCGCAGTATAAGGGCCTTGAGGAATTATATAAAAAATACAAAGATCAGGGATTTGAAGTGATCGGTTTTCCTTGTAATCAGTTTATGGGACAGGAACCGGGAGATGAAAAGGATATCTCCGAATTCTGTTCTGTACGATATGGGGTTACTTTCCCTCTGTCCGGTAAAGTAGAAGTACGTGAAGAGAATGCGATTCCGCTCTATAAGTACCTGACCTCACAAAAAGGCTTTAAAGGTCTTGGAAAAGGTGTTAAGGCAAAGGGCATGGAGCTTATGCTCAAGGGAAGATATAAAGACGGATATACCGATGATCAGATCAAATGGAACTTCACAAAATTTCTCATCGACCGCAGGGGAAATGTAGTAGACCGCTTTGAGCCGACAGTGGAACCGAAAGATATTGCTTCTGATATAGAAAAACTGCTGTAATTACCGAGATTCAAAAAAAGGTCATGGTATCACTACAGTGAAATAATGGTGTTGGGGTCAAAAGTA
>DHNM01000050.1:38220-63366 GCA_002409525.1 Eubacterium sp. UBA5416
TATGATACACGGATTGTTACGCTCTTCGAGCTCTCACAATCCTAAAAACATTCGAATTCCACCCTAATCGGGCTGCATTCTCATGTTTTTGCGGGTCCCAAGATCATGCTTTTTCATGCAAGCATGAAACGCAGGACCTTTTGACCCTGGTATCAAATAATTTAAGGAGGATTTTTTAAATGAACAAAGTTGTATATGCTTCAAGGGGTGGTAATACGAAAAAGGTTGCCGGAGCGGTCGCAAAGGGGGCCTCTGCGAAAGCAGTTTCCGTTGAAGAGGCGAATCTCACAGAACCGGTTGATATTCTCTTTGTGGGAGGGTCTATCTACGCGGGCAAGATTGATGGAAAGCTCCGTGACTTTTTATCCGGCCTGAAAAAGGACCAGGTGAAGAGGGTTGCCGTATTTGGTACAGCTGCAGGTAAAAAGTCGGCACTTCCTGAAGTGAAGGAAATTTTGAACCCGAAGGGCATTTCGGTTATCGGCGATGCTTTTCAGTGCAAAGGAAAATTTCTGATGGTCAACAGTGGACATCCGAATGCAGATGATCTGAAACAGGCTGAGGCTTTTGCAAAACGTGTCAGTGGGACACATTCTCATGAATGACCAGATTTTAAAACTCGAAAACCAGCTGTGCTTCCCGCTTTATGCGGCTGCAAAACAGGTAGTGAATCGCTATAAACCTTATCTTGATGAGATTGATCTGACATATACACAGTATATCTCTATGATGGTTCTCTGGGAGCATAAGAGTATCGGCGTAAAGGAGATGGGGAGATACCTGCATCTCGACTCCGGAACGCTGACACCGCTATTAAAACGTCTTGAGAAAAAAGGTTATGTCACACGCAAGCGTTCCGGCAGGGACGAACGTTCGGTGATTATAACGATTACAGAAGCAGGGGAAAAATTAAAGAAAAGGGCAGCGGAAGTTCCTCTCAAGATGAAAGGATGTATCCCGCTGACCAGAGAAGAAGCACAGACTTTGTATAAACTTCTATATAAAATATTGGATCAGGAAGTATAATGTTTCACGGTTTTGTTGTATTCTTTCATGATATTCTGCAGAATATCCATATGCCTGAAGTCATTATGGTAGAGGATATTGATTTCTCGGATCATACTCAGATTTTCAATCGGCAGAACCGTGATTTTTCCCTTCTTCAGTTCATCCAGACAAACGCTGCGCGCGAGTATTGAAACGCCGATACCCCGTCGGATCAGATCTTTGATGGTAGCGATGTTATCTACCTCAAGAATGACGTTGAAATCATCGAGTGAAATATTGCGGCTTTCAAGGTTTGCCGTGAACAGATTCCGGGTATCGGAACTTGAACTTCGAAGGATTAACGGCTGTTTTTTGAGTTCATTGATTGTTACCATCTTCTTCTTAGCGAGTGGGTTGTTGTTCGAAACAACCAAAACCAGAGAATCCGTGTCAAGAAGAAGAGAGTTGATGCTGGGGTCTGAGATATTCCCCTCTGCGACAGCCAGATCCAGCTCGAAATTTTTTAACATGTCATAAAGATTATTTATAGAGCTAGTAACAATTTTTATATTAGTTCCCGGATTCTGGGAACTGTATTTTCCCAGAACCTCCACTACAGCGTTGCTCTCAGCCGTGTGTGTGATGCCCACTCTGAGATGCCGTATCTGCCTCTTTTCATCGGCAAGTTCTTGCTTCATTCTTTCGTATAAAGCGATATTCCTTCGCGCATATCGAATTACATAATCCCCTGAATTGGTTGGCTTTATCCTGTTTCCGGAGCGATTGAACAGTTTCACATGCAGTTCCTGTTCTAATTGCTTGATGTGCTGAGTCACGGCCGGCTGTGTCAGTGACAGGTGTTCCGCAGCTTTCGTGTAACTTTCATATTCGACTACAGCGAGCAGTGTATATAGTTTTGTGTCAATCAAGTAATCACCTCATTTCCCTTCGTATAACGAATAATTATGACTGGTAAATTAATCATAAGTTAACATTATGATATTTTTATATATAATAGTAGCATAAACAGGAACGGGAAGCAACTGAAAACAGTCACGGAAGCTTAAAACGAAAAGAGGGGAAATGTTGATTTGAAAAAATTATTATCGATATTTGAAGTGTTTTTTAAAATTGGATTATTTACATTTGGGGGAGGCCTTGAGATGCTTCCTCTATTTAAAAAGGAATTGGTTTTTAAGCATCATTGGCTTACGGAGGACGAATTGATGGATATCATCTCTATATCACAGTCCGTACCGGGGAGTCTGACAATCAACAGTGCGGCTTTCCTCGGAAGAACTATGGCAGGGATCAAAGGGGCGGTTTTCGCAATACTGGGTGCGGCGCTGGCCCCTATGCTCTGCATCGCTCTGTTTGTCGGAATACAGCCGCTGATTGATGGCAATGTATATGTGGACCGTTTTTTTACAGGGATACGCGCCGCGGTGGCAGGCCTGATCTTGAGCGCACTGTTTGATCTTCGCCGCCATGTACTCCAGTCTAAGGCTGATCTGGTGATTATGGCGGGTTCTTTTGCTGCAATTCAAGTGTTTGATATCAACTTTATTTACATTATTGCCTGCGGAATTCTGTGTTCGCTGTTCCTATATTTCCTGGCAAATAAAAATAAAATCGGGACAGCTGTTATATTAGGAAGTAATTTAGCAATATCAGCGATCAACTACAGAACTGCCTATGTGTTCTGGGCTATATTTGGTCTTGCTTATATCTGTTATCAATATGACAAATACCTGATACGTAAGAGAATAGGAAATGAGAGCAACGATAAAAAGGATACAGCGGTAAAGGCTGAAAAAACAGAAAAAAGGAGAAGAAGCGAGTCGAAGAGTACAAAGAATTATGAATTGAAAGGGGAGGAAGCAAATGCTAATACTTGAATTGTTTTTGAGGTTTTTTAAGCTTGGTTTTATAAGCTTTGGCGGAGGCTACGCGATCATTCCCTTATTATATAAAGAAGTGTCAGGAATATGGCGTGTGACAAAGACGCAATTTGCCAATCTGATTGGTCTGTTTGAACTGACCCCCGGGTCTGTAACCGTAAATGCTGCAGGGTATGTGGGGTATCAGATTGGAAAAATACCGGGAGCTGTGTTATCAACCATAGGTGTCATACTGCCATCCTTTATTCTGATGCTGATTATTAGCAGCCTGCTAAAGAAATTTTCTGAAAATGACATTACAAAGGAAGTGATCCGCGGAGTCAGGCCGGCAGCGATGGGAATCATGTGCTCTTCACTGATCTTTTTTATCGGAACCTCTATTATAGAAGCGGGGAAAATGCCAAAATCGATCTCTGATCCACTGGTCATCAGCATACCGTCTCTTATTATTGCAGTGCTGAGTTTTTATGCTGTGCACAAAAAGAATGTGAATCCGATCTGGGTTACGCTGGGAGCGGGTGCTCTCGGAGTTTTACTCGTAAAATAACAGAAACTGACAGAATTGAAAAAAACCTTGACTTTTGGCATTTTAAAGGATATAATATCTGAGCGTGCATAGATGTACGATCTTTTTGTGCGCAGATTTTATATAAGAAAGTAAGCAACCGGGTACCCCGTTTTAATACGGAGATTCTATCAGGAGGTGAAATGGAATGCCAACATTCAATCAGTTAGTAAGAAAAGGACGTCAGACTACATCTAAAAAGTCTACCGCTCCGGCTCTGCAGAAAAACTTTAACTCTCTGCAAAAGAGAACAACCGATTTGTCTTCACCACAGAAACGTGGAGTTTGCACAGCGGTAAAGACAGCAACACCTAAGAAGCCGAATTCAGCGCTCAGAAAGATCGCCAGAGTTCGTCTCTCCAATGGTATCGAAGTGACAAGTTATATTCCCGGTGAAGGACATAACCTTCAGGAACATAGTGTTGTCCTGATTCGTGGAGGAAGAGTTAAGGACCTGCCAGGTACAAGATACCACATTATCCGTGGCACACTGGATACTGCAGGTGTAGCTAACAGAAAACAGGCCCGTTCCAAATACGGTGCTAAAAGACCTAAAAAATAATTATAACCTGGGTCTTTAGTCTGCGGTTTTAGCAGGCTTACTAATATTCGAGTTTTCTTGTATCACAGATATCTATGATTGTACGGTATTCCTTGACCTTTCACGGTTGCAGGTTAATAGAGAATTTACCAGTGCGAACATACATTTTATGTGTGAGTACCTGAGATCTAATCGGATTATGATTAAGGAGGGAAGTAACGTGCCACGTAAAGGACATACTCAAAAGAGAGATGTTTTAGCAGATCCGTTGTACAAAAACAAAGTGGTAACCAAACTTATCAATAACATTATGCTTGATGGTAAGAAAGGTGTTGCACAGAAGATTGTATACGGTGCATTTGCTAAAGCGGAAGAAAAAGCTGGAAAGCCAGCTATTGAAGTATTTGAAGAAGCTATGAATAATATCATGCCGGTTCTTGAAGTAAAAGCAAGACGAATCGGCGGGGCTACGTATCAGGTTCCGATTGAGGTAAGACCGGACAGACGCCAGACATTAGCTCTTCGCTGGATTACGACTTATGCTCGTAAGAGGGGCGAAAAGACGATGGAAGACAGACTGGCCAATGAGCTTCTGGATGCGATGAATAATACAGGCGCATCCGTTAAGAAAAAAGAAGACATGCATAAGATGGCAGAATCTAATAAGGCATTTGCCCATTACAGATTTTGATCGATGCAGGTTTTAGGTGAGAAAGATTTGGCTTACAGCCGAATCGGACTCGTTTTATACTAAAACAGGAGGAAAAAATTTTGGCTAGGGATTATCCATTAGAGAGAGTCAGAAATATCGGTATTATGGCACATATAGATGCAGGTAAGACAACTCTTACCGAACGCATCTTGTACTATACCGGTGTTAATTATAAAATTGGTGATACTCACGAAGGAACTGCCACCATGGATTGGATGGAACAGGAACAGGAACGTGGGATCACAATTACTTCAGCCGCCACCACCTGTCATTGGACACACGAGAAGGAAGGTGTGCCGGAGCCGGGCGCTCTGGAACATCGTATCAACATTATTGATACTCCCGGTCACGTTGACTTTACTGTAGAAGTAGAGAGATCTTTACGTGTACTTGACGGAGCAATCGGTGTATTTAGTGCAAAGGGCGGCGTCGAGCCTCAGTCTGAGAATGTATGGCGTCAGGCAGATACCTACAATGTACCTCGTATGGCATTTGTCAATAAGATGGATGTTATGGGCGCTGATTTCTACGGCTGCGTAGACCAGATCAGGACTCGATTAGGGAAAAATGCAATTATACTTCAGCTGCCAATCGGAAAAGAGGATAGCTTTAAAGGTATCATCGATCTGATGGAAATGAAGGCCTACATCTATAATGATGAAAAGGGCGTTGACATCACGATTGAAGAGATTCCGGATGACATGAAGGAAGATGCTGAACTTTACCGTTCTGAGATGATTGAGAAGATCTGCGAGCTGGATGACGACCTGACGATGCGCTATCTGGAGGATGATATTCCGTCTGAGGACGAGATGAAAACTGTTCTGAGAAAAGCTACCTGTGACGGCACCGCAATTCCGGTATGCTGTGGTTCAGCTTATAAGAACAAAGGCGTTCAGAAAGTTCTGGATGCTGTCATTGATTATATGCCTTCACCAATTGACATTCCGCCAATCGACGGAACTGATATGGAAGGGAATGAAGTAGTCAGACATTCTTCTGACGATGAGCCTTTTTCGGCTCTTGCGTTTAAGATCATGACTGATCCGTTTGTAGGCAGACTGGCATACTTCAGAGTATATTCCGGTACAATGAAAGCCGGATCTTATGTATATAATTCTACAAAAGATAAGAAAGAACGTGTCGGACGTATTCTTCAGATGCATGCGAACAAGAGACAGGAGAGAGATATTGTGTACTCCGGTGAGATTGCCGCAGCAATCGGACTAAAGGTTACGTCCACAGGTGATACACTTTGCGATGAGGAACATCCGGTAATCCTCGAGTCTATGGAATTCCCGGATCCGGTTATCGAACTGGCAATTGAGCCTAAGACAAAAGCCGGTCAGACAAAACTCGGTGAAGCTCTTGCAAAACTTGCAGAGGAAGACCCGACGTTCCGTGCTCATACGAATGAGGATACAGGACAGACAATCATAGCCGGAATGGGTGAGCTTCACCTTGAGGTTATCGTAGACCGTCTGCTGCGTGAGTTCCATGTTGAGGCGAACGTTGGTGCCCCTCAGGTTGCATATAGAGAAACAATCACAAAACCGGCTGATATTGACAGCAAGTATATCAAACAGTCCGGTGGACGTGGACAGTATGGACATTGTAAAGTTAAGTTTGAGCCTATGGACCCGAACGATGAAGAAACCTATAAGTTCGAAAACTCAGTTGTCGGCGGATCTATTCCGAAGGAATACATTCCGGCAGTTGACCAGGGTATTCAGGAGGCTATGAAAGCCGGTATTCTTGGAGGATTCCCGGTAGTGGGAATTGCCGCCAACGTATATGACGGATCCTATCATGAGGTCGATTCCTCAGAGATGGCATTCCATATCGCCGGTTCTATGGCATTTAAAGATGCTATGCGCAAGGGATCTCCGGTGCTTCTCGAGCCGATTATGAAAGTGGAAGTTTCCACTCCGGAAGATTATATGGGAGATGTTATCGGTGATATTAACTCCCGCCGCGGACGGATCGAGGGAATGGATGACATTGGCGGAGGAAAGATGATCCGCGGATTTGTTCCGCTGGGTGAGATGTTCGGATATGCGACAGATCTGCGTTCCAGGACACAGGGCCGTGGTAATTACTCTATGTTCTTCGACCGTTATGAGCAGGTTCCGAAGTCTGTACAGGAAAAAGTTCTGTCTGCTGTAAGCAAATAGAATGATAAGACAAAAACATACTTGCATTACCTTTGATTATGCAATATAATCAAGGGTAGCAGGTTACGTAATAAAGAAATTTAAAAGCCCGTATGAGGGATATTGTTAAGGAGGAATTTTAAAATGGCTAAGGCTAAATTTGAAAGAACAAAACCCCATTGCAACATTGGTACCATTGGACATGTTGATCATGGTAAGACAACATTGACAGCTGCTATTACAAAGGTTTTATCTGAAAGAGTTCCCGGAAATGCTACTGTTGATTTCGATCACATTGATAAGGCTCCGGAAGAAAAAGAACGTGGTATTACTATTTCCACTTCTCATGTTGAATATGAGACAGAGAAAAGACATTATGCTCACGTTGACTGCCCAGGGCATGCCGATTATGTAAAGAATATGATCACAGGTGCTGCTCAGATGGACGGTGCTATCCTTGTTGTAGCTGCAACAGACGGTGTTATGGCTCAGACAAAGGAGCATATCCTTCTGTCCCGTCAGGTAGGTGTTCCTTATATCGTAGTATTCATGAATAAATGTGACATGGTTGACGATGAGGAATTACTGGAACTGGTGGACATGGAGATCCGTGAACTGCTCAGTGAGTATGATTTTCCGGGAGATGACACTCCTGTTATCCAGGGATCCGCTCTGAAAGCTATCGAAGAGCCGAACGGACCATGGGGAGACAAGATCATGGAACTTATGGATGCTGTTGACAGCTGGATCCCGAATCCGCAGCGTGCAACAGATCAGCCATTCCTGATGCCTGTAGAAGATATCTTCACAATCACAGGCCGTGGTACAGTTGCAACCGGACGTGTTGAACGTGGTACACTTCATATGAATGAAGAAGTTGAGATCATCGGAATCAAAGAAGAGACACGTAAGACTGTTGTAACAGGTATTGAGATGTTCCGTAAACTTCTGGATGAGGCTGAAGCAGGTGATAACATCGGTGCTCTGCTTCGCGGTGTTCAGAGAACAGACATCGAAAGAGGCCAGGTACTTGCAAAACCCGGAACCGTAACCTGCCATACAAAGTTTACGGCTCAGGTTTATGTTCTTACGAAAGATGAGGGCGGTCGTCATACTCCGTTCTTCAACAACTATCGTCCTCAGTTCTACTTCAGAACAACTGATGTGACAGGTGTCATCACTCTTCCGGAAGGAACAGAGATGTGCATGCCCGGCGATAACGTAGAGATGACAATCGAACTGATTCATCCTGTAGCTATGGAGCAGGGTCTTACATTCGCTATCCGTGAAGGCGGACGTACTGTCGGATCAGGCCGTGTTGCTACAGTCGTTGAGTAATATCTGATAAAAACAAGTAATTTGTGATCAAGCGGAGTAATACAAAGAGCCGCAGTCCCTGAATCATTTGGGACTGCGGCTTTTTGTTTTTATAATTCTATCAATTCTTTTGGTGAATGAGCGAGATCTTCATATCCGTCTTCTGTGATCAGGATCATGTCTTCGATTCTGACACCGCCGAATCCCGGTACGTAGATTCCCGGTTCTATGGTTTCGATCATATTTGCCTTCAGGACTGTCTGATCGGTCATGGAGAAACGCGGCTCCTCATGGATGTATAGGCCGACGCTGTGACCGAGTCCGTGTCCGAAGCAGTCTCCATATCCGGCTTCCGTGATGAGGTCTCTGGCAACCTTGTCTACCTCGCAGCCCTTCATGCCGGGTTTAACAGCGGCCATGGATACTTTGTGGGCACGGAGAACGATATCATAGATTTCTTTCTGCCTGCTGTCTGCTTTGCCAATCACTACGGTTCTTGTCATGTCTGAACAGTAACCTTTGTAGATACAGCCGAAATCCATAGTGAGAAAATCACCGTTCTCCAGTTTCTTTTCACTTGGAACAGCGTGAGGCATGGAAGAATTAATTCCGGATGCAACGATGGAATCAAACGAGAACCCTTCTGCGCCATTCATTTTCATCTCATATTCCAGACGTGCGGCTACTTCAAGTTCTGTCTGCCCTTCTTTTATGAAGTTGAGCATGGCTGTAAATGCAGCGTCTCCGATACTTTCTGCCTTTCTCAGATAATCAAGCTCCTCCGGGGTTTTAATCTGGCGAAGTTCGTTTACCGTCTGACCCATGGGAACCCATGTCTCCACATTCAGTTTTTTCTTAAACATAGCGAAATCACTGCACAGCATGGAACAGTCTTCATATCCAAGAGACCTGGCATGATCCTGACTGATACATTTACTCAGAAGTTCTGTTCTGGGGTTTTCTCTGTTTTCCTCTGCTACTGTAAAGTCACTTTCCTTACCGGCAGCTTCCGTATAACGGGAGTCTGTGATCAGTACGTGCTGATTTCTGGAAATGTATAAAACGCCTTCTCCTCCTCTGAAGCCACTGATATAACGCATATTATACGGATCAGTGATCAATAGAGCATCGATATTTTTCTGGCTTATCAGGCCGTTTACATTATCATTCATTTATCTGACTCTTTCCTTTCTTAGTATTATGTAACAAGGCTATCTTAGCACAATAAAATTAAATTGGAAAGCCCTGTTGGGGTCAAATTACTTTTGACCCCAACCTCATTATATGTGACTAACTCACAGAACAAAAGCTGTGATTGTATTATTCTATACTTAACAAGAGATACTAGTACAAATGAAAAATTAAAATAAATGGAGGTATTCGATATGGCAGTAACACAATTAAAAACAGATAAATTTGATGAAGCAATTAATGAAAAAGGGAAACTTGTAGTGATTGATTTTTTCGCAACCTGGTGTGGGCCATGTAAGGTTTTAAGCCCTGTGGTAGAACAGGCTTCTGAAGAATTCTCAGATGTAGCGTTCTATAAAGTGGATATTGATGAGGAGATGGAGCTCGCTCAGAAATATCAGGTGATGAGTGTACCGACACTGCTCCTACTGAAAGAGGGGGAAATTGTTAATAAAAGTGTCGGATCGATTCCAATCGAACGACTGAGAGATCTCATCAGAGAGTCAAAATAAATAAACTTATAACTAAACAATTTGATATAAATTTTCTTCAAACTTTCTCCTATTTAGGGACAGCATTTTATAAATGCTGTCCCTATTCCCACGTATGAGGATCTTTTAAAAGATATTTCGTAAGCCTTATCCGGAACTTAATCGGATACTTTAATCATGACTTTTCCGGTCCTGCGGTATTCCGGTTTTGTAAATACATCTGCAATTGCGTCAAGCGGGACGATATTTGTGATCAGGCTTTTTACATCTATCGTATGTGACTCAAGAACTGTGACCGCTCTTTTAAATGTATAGGGATTGATAAAAGAAGAGGTGATAGTAAGCTCTTTTTTGAAGACGAGATCCGGTCTGAGCGGAAAGCTGTCTTCGGGAGAAGCAAGACCGAAGAACATGACTGTAGCTGTATTGCCTGCGAAGTTAACAGCATCCTCCTGTGTATGGATATTTCCAACGCATTCGATGACGACATCTACATTTTCACAGTAATCATCCAGTATGCTTTGAACGTCTTCCTCGAGAGGGTTGATGACCTTCGTGGCACCAAGCTTTAAAGCCTGGATCCTTTTTTCTTCTACAGGTTCTGACAGAATCAGTTTAGCTGCACCTGCATGTTTTGCGAGCTGAAGCATAATCATGCCGATTGGTCCGCCTCCGATGACCAGTACAGATGAACCCACTTTGATATTGCATAGATCGATACCATTCAGGCAGCAGGAGACCGGTTCAGCCATGGCAGCCTCCATAAAGCTTAAGCTGTCAGAAAACGGATAGACTTGTTTTTCATGTGTAATAACATATTCTGCAAATGCACCGTCTGCCGTTGTCCCGACTCCGATCATATTCGTACAGAAATGTGCCTTCCCATTCTTACAGTAATAGCATTTTCCACAGGTATCATTCGGATCTCCGGTTACACGGTCCCCGACTTTGACGGAAGTGACATCTGCACCGGTCTTTTTGACTACACCTGAAAACTCATGTCCCGGGATCAGCGGAGGGTTCACCTCGAAGGCACCTCCGTCACCATGAAAAATATGGATGTCAGTACCACATACTCCGCAGAATTTCACCTGAATCAAAACTTCATCATCTTTCGGCTCGCGCAGTGGAACGTCCTGCACGCGCAAGTCCTGCTTTCCCTGATAAACTGCTGCTTTCATTAAACCATCCTCCTCTTGTATATTAAGATAAGATACATGCATCTGTTAAGGCTATCATACGTCAAAGCTGCCGGGGTTGCAATAAAAACTGTACAATATATTGTTGCTTTTATCTTTAAACAGAAGGAGAGCCGGGGATCTGTGATCCCCGGCAGGTATGAAAAAGAATATCTATATTAAATGAGTAAGGCAGTCATCTATCTCTGACTTTTCTCTGACTTTCAACGACCACTAAACTCTTTATTTAATTTATGAGTTTATTATACGGGACATTTGTGAGTAAATTGTGATGGAAAATTCAATAAACTGTGAAAACCAGATGAAGCATTTATAAAGCAGTTTATGATTTTTTTACATCCAGTGCCAGCAGTGCATTCAGCATTACATTTGCACCATTTGCACAGAGCTCAATCGGGGTATATTCTTCCGGGCAATGGCTGTGGCCGTTATGACTGGGAACGAAGATCATGCCGCAGGGCACATATCCTGCCACATACTGGGCGTCATGCCCCGCACCGCTGTACATCTCAAGGTATGAGCAGCCGAGTTCATCTGAAGCATCTCTGACGGCGTCTACGAACGGCTTGTCGAACTCAACGGTGTCTCTTGCCCAGAGCTCTTTCGCCTCGACGGAACATCCCTTTACTTCATGAGGCAGGTTTTTAATTACTTCCACAACTTTTCGTATGATCCCGGGACTCTGATGTCTTGCATCGAGAGTGAATCGGACCTCATCCGGAATGACCGTGTGGACGTTAGGATGAACATTTAGCCTTCCCATCGTAAATACGAGTTCATCATCGATCTTTTCAAGCTCATCCCAGAGCTTTACGATCACCCCGGAGGCAGCATACAGGGCGTCTCTCCTGGTTTTCTGCGGAGTAGTTCCCGCATGATCAGAGACACCGGTGACAGTAAATTCATAGTTTACCATTCCGACGACACCGGATACAACGCCGATTTCTTTCTTCATGGTTTCCAGCACAGGACCCTGCTCGATGTGAAGTTCAAGATATCCGGCATAGTCCCTTGGATTCAGCCGGTTTTCTCTGCTTCCCGCGAAGTCACTCTCTGCAAGGGCTTCTCCGAAACAGACGCCCTCGGGATCTTTTGAGTGCATCATGGTATCTTTATCAAAATGTCCTGTGACAATACCGGAACACATCATGGCAGGGTCAAACCTTGCGCCTTCTTCATTTGTCCATACCATCACTCCGACGGGATGACGGGTTGGTCTGTTGCCGGCGCAGAGCGTCTCAATCACTTCCAGGCCGGTAAGTACGCCGAGAACACCGTCATAGTTTCCTCCGTTTACAACAGAGTCCAGGTGAGATCCCATCACGATTGCAGGAAGATCTTCAGTTCCTTTCCGTATGGCGTATATATCACCCAGGTCATCTGTTTTTATCTCCATACCAAGCTTCCGGCATCGGCAGATTAATTCTTTTCTTGCCTGTAATGCCGGCTCTGAGAGAGAAAGCCTGGTAATTCCGCCATTCCCATTATCACCAAATCTGCTGAAGGATCTGACTTTTTCCCTGAGTCTTGTCTTGTTTATCTTTATCATATAGAAAACACATCCTTTCTTATCGAATAGTGTAACACCTGAGGTACAAAGTTACAAATGAAAGCGAAAAAAGCCGCATCATGATATGTATCCATGACACGGCTTCTATCGATTGAACAGAACTAATTCTTTGCAGGTGAAACGTTTTCGGGTATTTTTTCGGTCTCTTTCTTCACAGTGACTTCGATCTTTCCGTCTTTACCGGTCACGGTCAAAGCGGAGTGGTCGAGGCTGCCTTCCAGCATTTTCTCTGCGATAGCATCTTCCAGTGTTGACTGTATGACACGCTGCAGAGGACGTGCTCCGTATAATGGATCAAATCCTTTTTCGGATAGAATATCCACGGCCTTATCGTCCACCTCGAGGGTGAATCCCAGCTGTCTGGAGCGGTCCTGCAGCTCTCTTAACATCTTGAGTGTAATTGCGTGAATTACCTTCTTATCCAGCTGGTTGAATATAATAATGTCATCCAGACGATTCAGAAATTCAGGTTGAAATGTTTCTTTAACAGCCTTACTGATTCCGGATTTCATTTCCTCGCCGGCCTGATGATCGGATGCTTCCTCTGAGGAGGCGAATCCGAGTGTTTTCCTTGAGGCCAGTTCCTTTGCGCCGAGATTAGAGGTCATAATGATGATTGTGTTTTTAAAATCTACGGTTCTGCCCTGGCCGTCAGTCAGTCTGCCATCGTCCATGATCTGCAGAAGTGCATTCCATACATCGGGATGTGCCTTCTCGACTTCATCAAAGAGAACAATACTGTAAGGTTTGCGTCTTACTCGCTCTGTCAGCTGCCCGCCCTCTTCATATCCAACATATCCCGGAGGAGATCCGATCAGTTTTGAAACGGTATATTTCTCCATGTATTCCGACATATCAATTCGAATGATGGCATTTTCATCCTGGAACATAACCTCAGCCAGTGCTTTGGACAATTCGGTCTTTCCCACACCGGTCGGGCCGAGAAACAGAAAGGCTCCAATCGGGCGCTGGGGCGAACGAATTCCGGTTCTGCTCCGGCGTATTGCTTTTGCCACTGTTGAGACAGCCTCATCCTGGCCGATGACACGTTTGTGAAGAGTATCCTCCAGCTTCATCAGCCTCTGGCTTTCACTCTCGGTGAGCATGGTCACAGGAACCCCGGTCCACAATGACACGACAGATGCTATATCCTCCGCACCAATCTCGTGGGTCTTTGAACTGGTCCACAGGTTTTTCTGGTAATCCAGGCGGTCACGGAGCTCTTTTTGACGGTCACGGATCCTGGCTGCGTCCTCATAATTCTGGGCACCTACTGCCTCCTGCTTTTTACTCTGCAGCTGATGGATTTCTTTCTCCATTCTGCGCAGGTGAGGGGGTACCGTAATACTGTCGGTTTTGACACTGGCCGCGGCCTCATCGATCAGATCAATTGCCTTATCCGGGAGATATCGGTCCGAAACATAACGGGATGAAAGAGCGACAGCGGCTTCTAAAGCGTCATCCGTGATCTTGAGATCGTGGAATTGTTCATATTTCTCACGAATTCCCTTCAAAATTAGGAGCGTATCCTCCCGGGAAGGCTCATTTACCATAATTGGCTGGAATCTGCGCTCGAAAGCGGCATCCTTCTCAATGTATTTTTTATACTCGTTTAAAGTCGTGGATCCGATCACCTGAACTTCACCTCTTCCGAGTGCGGGTTTCAGGATGTTTGATGCATCCATGGCGCCTTCTGTCGCACCGGCACCGATCAGGGTGTGAAGTTCATCAATGAAAATAATTACATTTCCGGCGGCTTTGGCTTCATCCAGATAGGATTTGATTCGCTCTTCAAAGTCACCACGGTATTTTGTACCGGAAACCATCTTACTGAGGTCCAGTGAGAGTATTCTCTTATTCAGAAGATTATTGGGAGCCAGCCCCTCGGATATACGCTGAGCCAGGCCTTCCGCGATAGCGGTTTTACCAACTCTGGGTTCACCGATGAGCACCGGATTGTTTTTCGTTCTCCTGGAGAGAATCTGGACTGCTCTTTTTAATTCTTTATCTCGTCCAATGACCGGATCGAATCCGCCCGCGGCTGCAATTGAGGTGAAATCCACGCTGTATTGCTCCAGCGTTTTCGTCTCGGCCTTTTCCTTCTGTTCTGGTTTTGTCATCGCCTGCGGCCACTGTGTACCCATCGTGTTCATGAGATCACTGATCATCTTATCACAGTCTGCTCCTGCAGATGTCAGCAGCTGATTGGCGGCACAGTTCTTCTGGAGAAGTATTGCAAGCAGTATATGCTCCGGATCTGTTGTGTCATGGTGCAGTTTATCCGCCTGTTCTTTAGCAAGTTCTAAGACCTGATCTGCTTCCGTGCTGAATCGCAGCAGAAAACTTTTAGAAGCTTTTGCCGCATCTTCATCATAAGTTTTTATCAGATCTGTGATAAGCTGTTCATCAAAGCCGTTTTTATACAAAGCTCCGGCTGCGCTGCTGTTTTTACGGGCTTTGCCCACGAGGGCAAGAAGTATATGTTCACTGCCTGCAAAACCGTGTTCCATATTGTTGGCAATACCCACAGCATCCTTGAGCAGGAGTTTGGATTCTTTGCCAAGGGATTGTTTACTCATATATCATTGCCTCCTTTTTCTCTCGTTCTATTTCATCACGAAGTTTCGCGGCTTCTTCGTACTGTTCTTTTTCTACAGCCTGTTCAAGCCGGTATTTTAAGACATTCAGCCGGCGTTTCTTCTTTATATCTTCATTTGCGGCATGTAAGAAGGGGCTCTCCCCGATATCCCTTGCCTTCGTCTGATTTTGCATATACATCCAGTTGTTTCCTCCCATTTGGTTCCATGCATTCTGCTGCTTTGCGGCGATTGCATATTGTCTGAATTTCTCGGCACAGTCGTTACAAAGATGAACTTCCTGTTCCACTCCCATCCAGTTTACTAAAAAGCTAAGTGTAGCTTCATTTTCATGACAATGCTGGCATTTCATGTCAGATCACTCCTTTCTATTGTTACTGTCTACCGTTTCGTAGATGTCTACGAGGCGGTTCAGGTAATCTATCATATGAAACATATCTTCTTCACCAAACTCGGAAACCACTTCGTTTAACACTTGTTCATAGGAAGTTTTGGCCTCTTTTAATACAGTGTTTCCTTTTGACGTTGCGGTTACGTATAACTTTCGCCTGTCTGTTGAATCTATGCCACGGATAATATATCCTTTCTTTTCCAGGGAGTTTAGAATCTGCGAAATTGCCGGCCGGGATAGTTGTATGCAGGTCTGAATCTCCGTGGTGTTTAATGTGCTGCTTGTGCATACACATCCGTTTGTGATCTTATCCATGATCACCCATTCATTTAATGAGATGCAGCAGTGCGAAGGATAGCATGCATCCAGTTTCTTAAAGCGAAAGGAAGCACTTAGAAAACTATCCTTTAAAGAACTCCCCATATGGTTCACCTCCTGGTTAGTTAAAACTATTTAAGAGCTTAACTATTTACTTGCTTAACATTATAACGCATTCATTTATAATGTCAATGGGTTTTGAAAATAAATATACTAAAATGGTAAACATTTAAATGAAGCAGGGCGGCAGCAAAATAGAAAATGCGGAAAATGAAAAAGGGCTTGACTTTCAAAAAAACGCATGATATATTTAGTTAGTGACGTGAAAGAAGGTCTTTTTTTTATGCACAAATCAGGGCGGCATCCCTGTGAATGTATGAAAAAGCGATTGACAAAGATGAAGAGATTCATCAAATATGCAAAGATACAGTGGAGGTGGAAGTCGTGCGCGTAAATATCACATTGGCATGTACGGAATGTAAACAACGTAATTATACCATGACAAAAGACAAAAAGAATCATCCCGACAGAATGGAGACAAAGAAATATTGTAGATTCTGCAAGAAACACACAACTCATAAAGAAACCAAATAACTGGATTCTACTGATGTGTGATACAGAGGTGATAGAATGTCAGAAGCGGTAAAAGAAAAGAAAGTCAAGAAAAGTTGGCTCAAAGGATTAAAATCTGAGTTTAAGAAGATTGTCTGGACAGATAAGAAGAGTCTTGTAAAGCAAACGATTGCTGTTCTGGTAATTTCTGTGATTATGTGTCTTTTGATTGCAGGGATTGACAGTGTGTCTTTTGAACTGGTGAATTTATTACTGAAGTAAGGGCAAAGGTGATTCAATGTCAGAGACAAATTGGTATGTTGTTCATACCTATTCAGGTTATGAGAATAAAGTAAAGGTCAACATAGAGAAGACAATTGAGAACAGACATCTTGAAGACCAGATTGTCGAAGTACGTGTTCCTCTTGAAGAAGTGATAGAAGTGAAGAACGGAACAAAGAAGCAGGTACAGAGAAAACTATTCCCGGGCTATGTCCTCATAGACATGGTCATGAATGATGATACCTGGTATGTCGTGAGAAACACCAGAGGTGTGACCGGATTCGTCGGTCCGGGCTCCAAACCGATACCGCTTACCGAGACTGAGATTAATTCATTAGGTCTGATAGAGCAGGAGCAGTCCGAAGATGTAGTGGTCGATCTGGAAGAAGGCGACGCTGTTGTAGTCACAGGCGGAGCCTGGGAGAAGACAACAGGAGTCATTTTGGACATCAACAAACAAAAACAGGTTGTCACGATCAATGTTGAACTGTTTGGCAGGGAAACTCCGGTGGAAATCAGTTTCTCAGAGGTTCAGAAGATTTAGTTAAGAGACTTGCGGTATTAGATGTGATACCGCATGACTCGTGGGAGGGAAGTTCCCGCAATTACCACAATATAGGAGGTGCCTTAATATGGCAAAGAAAGTAACAGGATATATCAAACTACAGATTCCGGCTGGTAAAGCGACGCCGGCACCGCCGGTTGGCCCGGCTTTAGGCCAGCACGGTGTTAACATTGTACAGTTTACAAAGGAGTTCAATGCCAGAACTGCCGATAAAGGTGATGTGCTCATCCCTGTTGTAATCACTGTATATGCAGATAGAAGTTTCAGTTTTGTAACCAAAACTCCTCCGGCGGCTGTGTTACTGAAGAAGGCCTGCAGTCTGAAATCTGGTTCGGGTGTTCCGAATAAGACAAAAGTTGCAACCGTTTCCAAAGATCAGCTGCGTGAGATTGCAGAGACAAAGATGCCTGATTTGAATGCGGCATCTGTCGAAGCAGCGATGAGCATGATTGCCGGAACAGCAAGAAGCATGGGTATCACAGTAGAAGAGTAAGATCAATTCAATTTGACCCGAAAAAAAAGAGACGTGGGAGGGAAATTCCCGCAATTACCACTAGGAGGTTATAGAAGATGAAACACGGTAAAAAGTATGTAGAGGCTGCAAAGGCAGTTGATCGTACAGCGTTTTACGATCCAGAAGCAGCTGTTGCCACAGTTAAAAAACTGGCAGTAGCAAATTTTGATGAAACAATT
Source organism: Eubacterium sp. UBA5416 (assembly GCA_002409525.1). GTDB lineage: Bacteria > Bacillota > Clostridia > Lachnospirales > Lachnospiraceae > Novisyntrophococcus. The sequence continues at coordinate 56,246 of DHNM01000050.1, forward strand.
GAAGCGCACATTCGTACAGGATGTGACGGACGTCATGCGGACCAGCAGATTCGCGGTGCTGTTGTACTGCCTCATGGAACAGGCAAGACTGTTCGCGTCTTAGTATTTGCTAAAGGCCCGAAAGCTGATGAGGCGACTGCAGCCGGAGCTGATTTTGTAGGAGCTGAAGATCTTGTTCCGAGAATTCAGAACGATGGCTGGCTGGATTTCGATGTAGTTGTAGCTACACCGGATATGATGGGAATTGTTGGACGTCTGGGAAGAATCCTCGGGCCGAAAGGTTTAATGCCAAACCCGAAAGCCGGAACGGTAACCATGGACGTTACAAAAGCTGTAAATGAAATCAAAGCAGGTAAGATTGAGTACCGCCTCGATAAATCAAACATCATTCACGTGCCGATTGGAAAAGCTTCTTTCACAGAGGAGCAGTTAGCGGACAACTTCCATACGCTGATGGGTGCAATTAACAAGGCCAGACCTTCCACACTGAAGGGCCAGTATTTAAGGAGTGTTGTAATCACCCCCACAATGGGACCGGGTGTGAAGCTTAACCCTGTTAACCTTGCATAAATAAATAAAGTGTTTAAAGAAGACTGATGTAGGCTTTTCTACTCAGTCTTTTTTAAACTCGAATATATGTGATTATTTTTGTTAGGAGATGAATAAGATATGATTCATGCAGGTCTGATATTAGAAGGCGGTGCAACCAGAGGAGTGTTCACAGCCGGAGTTTTAGATTATCTGATGGAGAAAGACATCTATCTTTCCCATGTACTGGGCGTATCTATCGGATGCTGCAATGGTGTGGATTATATTTCCCGCCAGATTGGGCGTTCACGGGACTGCATCATTCATGAAGATAAAAAAGACGGCTATAATTATATGGGAGCCTCTGTTTTTCTGAAAAAACACACTCTTTTTGATATGGACATGGTATTCGGTGAATATCCCAAACGCCTGTATCCCTTTGACTATGAAACATACAAAGATTCACAGATGAAAGGGGAATGGGTCGTAACGAATTGTCTTACAGGCAGGGCGGAATATATGGATAACAGACGGGACCGGGAAAAACTGATGACAATCTGCCGTGCCTCCTGCAGTATGCCGATTGTATCCAAGGTGGTTGACATCAGAGGGACGCCATATCTGGACGGGGGCGTTTCAGATTCAATTCCGCTTGAGAGAATGCTTTCTTATGGAAACAATAAAAATGTTGTTATACTCACCAGAAATCCAGGATATCGGAAGAAACCATTCGGCAGAGCGGAAAAGAAACTATATGCCCGTATTCTGAAAGACTATCCTAAGTTGTACAGGACATTTAAAAACCGTTATCAGGTGTATAATCAATCTGTCGAGAAGGCAGAAGAGCTTGAAAAAGAAGGAAAGATATTTCTTATCCGGCCACAGACAAATCCGCTGGGACGGGCGGAAACGAATTACGAAAAGCTGATGGCGTTTTACCGGCATGGGTATGACCTGATGTCAGAGCAGTTTGATAATCTGATGGCATATCTGAACAGCTGAGCAGCAGAAAAAATTCGGAAAATATTGTTGACATCCGATGAGCTGTATGGTATGATACACTAGTATCACGCCGAAGACAGCAGGTGCCGTTAGGCATAAGGTTACAACGCCTGCCGAGGATAGACGTTCTTTAGATAAAGAATTTTAAGTCCTGTTCTGTGTGAACAGGACTTTTTTAGCGTGTACGATAAATCTATAAGGAGGTGCACCAATCATGGCAAAAGTAGAACAGAAAAAACCGATTGTTGATGAGATCTCGAATCTGATCAGTGACGCAGAATCTGTAGTACTGGTAAACTATAGCGGACTTACAGTTGCGGAAGACACAGAGCTTCGTAAAAACTTAAGAGAAGCCGGCGTCGTTTACAAGGTCTATAAAAACACAATGATGAGTTTTGCATTTAAGGGAACTTCTTATGAAGAGCTCTGCAGACATCTCAAGGGAACGAATGCAATTGCAGTTTCAAAAGATGATGCGACAGCTCCGGCAAGAATTGTTGCAAAATTCGCCAAGACAGCTCCGAATGCTGAGCTGGTTGCAGGCTGTGTAGAGGGAAACTACTATGACAAGGCTGGCATTGAAGCACTTTCCACAATCCCTTCAAGAGAAGAACTGCTTGGAAGATTGCTCGGAAGTATGCAGTCACCTGTCGCAAACTTTGCTCGTGTGCTTAAACAGATCGCTGAATCTAAAGGCGATGAAGCAGCAGCAGAATAACAATTAAAGGAAGAATACATTTGGAGGTAAATGATAATGGCAAAGTTAACAACCGCTGAGTTTATTGATGCGATTAAAGAATTATCTGTATTAGAATTAAATGATCTGGTAAAAGCCTGCGAGGATGAGTTCGGTGTATCCGCATCTGCGGGAGTTGCAGTTGCGGCAGCAGGAGACGGCGCATCAGCTGAGGAAGAAAAAACTGAATTCGACGTCGAATTGACAGAAATCGGAGCGAGCAAGGTTAAGGTCATCAAAGCTGTCCGTGAAATTACAGGACTTGGACTGAAAGAAGCAAAAGGTCTCGTTGATGCTGCACCAAAGGTTGTCAAAGAATCTGCAACTAAGGCAGAAGCTGATGAGATCAAGACAAAATTGGAAGAACAGGGCGCTAAAGTTACACTTAAGTAATAGCAGGTGCCAAAACCCGGTAAAATCTGTTTCCAGATTTTACCGGGTTTTTTCTCATGAAAAAATGTATAATTTCCTGTTGACATACTTGACAAACTGTGATAGTGTAAGGGATGCACTATTATGGCAGGGTATGCCTAGGAGATTGCTTATATAACAAAACGCACTCAAAGGTATATGGTTATAATAAATATTAAAACACACAAGGGGTGAAACGTCAATGGAGAAAAACAGAATGCGTCCCGTAGCCAGCGGAAAAAGTATGCGAATGAGTTACCAGAGACAAAAGGAAGTTTTGGAGATGCCCAACTTGATAGAGGTTCAGAAAGATTCCTATAATTGGTTTATCCATGAAGGTCTCCGTGAGGCCTTTGATGATATTTCTCCAATCTCAGATTACAGTGGTAAGCTGAGTCTGGAGTTCGTAGATTTTGCTCTGTGCGAAGACGATGTTAAGTATTCCATCGAAGAATGTAAACAACGTGACGCGACTTACGCAGCACCGTTAAAGGTGAAGGTAAGGTTGTATAATAGAGAGAGAGATGAAATCAGCGAGCATGAGATATTCATGGGCGATCTTCCATTGATGACGGCTACAGGTACTTTCGTAATCAATGGCGCAGAGCGTGTTATTGTAAGCCAGCTAGTACGTTCCCCTGGTATATATTATTCTATAGCACATGACAAGGTGGGAAAGAAGCTGTACTCCTGTACTGTGATTCCGAACCGTGGTGCGTGGCTTGAATATGAAACGGATTCTAAAGATATCTTTTATGTTCGTGTTGACAGAACAAGAAAGGTTCCGATTACGGTTCTGATCCGTGCGCTTGGGGTTGGAACGAATACAGAGATTATTGATCTTTTCGGGGAAGAGCCGAAGATACTGGCGAGCTTTGGCAAAGACACTTCTGAAAATTATCAGGAGGGTCTTCTTGAATTGTATAAAAAGATACGTCCCGGTGAACCGCTCGCGGTTGAGAGCGCAGAGAGCCTCATTAATTCTATGTTCTTTGATCCGAGACGTTACGATTTGGCGAAAGTCGGACGCCATAAGTTCAACAAAAAACTGTCCTTTAAAAATCGTATTCGAGGCCATGAACTCGCAGAAACAGTGGTAAATCCGCAGACCGGAGAGATTATCGCCGGAAAGGGTACAAAGGTCAGCCCGGAACAGTCACTTGAGATTCAGAATGCTGCAGTTCCGTTTGTATGGATTAAAACTGAGGATCGTGACGTAAAAGTTCTTTCTAATATGATGGTTGACATCAGGAACTGGGTCGATCTTTCTGAAGAAGAGCTTCAGGAACTTCGAGTGATAGAAGATGTCTATTATCCGGTATTGGAAAAGATCCTGGAAGATAATACGGAGATCTCGGAGATCAAAGAAGCAATTGCCCGCGATATTCATGATTTGATTCCAAAGCATATTACCAGGGAAGATATTTTTGCTTCTATTAATTATAACATGCATCTTGAATATGAAATCGGAAATTCTGACGATATTGATCATCTGGGAAACCGCCGTATTCGTGCGGTAGGCGAGCTGCTTCAGAATCAGTACAGAATCGGATTGTCAAGACTGGAAAGAGTTGTCCGCGAACGAATGACAACACAGGATATCGATGGTATTTCTCCGCAGTCGCTTGTTAATATCAAACCTGTGACTGCCGCTATCAAAGAATTCTTTGGCTCTTCACAGCTGTCGCAGTTTATGGATCAGAACAATCCCCTGGGAGAGCTGACACACAAGAGACGTCTTTCGGCGCTCGGGCCTGGTGGACTGTCTAGGGATCGTGCAGGATTTGAAGTCCGTGATGTTCACTATTCCCATTACGGAAGGATGTGTCCGATTGAAACTCCTGAGGGACCTAACATCGGTCTGATTAACTCACTGGCATCGTATGCACGGATTAATCAGTATGGATTTATTGAGGCGCCTTATAGAAAGACAGATAAATCAGATCCTATGAACCCGCGCGTTACGAATGAAGTTGTCTATATGGCGGCGGATGAGGAAGATGATTACCATGTCGCTCAGGCGAATGAACCGCTTGATGAAAATGGATATTTTATAAATAAAAATGTTGCAGGACGTTACAGGGATGAGACACAGCAGTATGAGCGTCAGATGTTCGATTACATGGATGTTTCGCCAAAGATGGTTTTCTCGGTGGCGACATCACTGATCCCGTTCCTGCAGAACGATGATGCAAACCGTGCATTGATGGGATCTAACATGCAGCGTCAGGCTGTTCCGCTTCTCACTACAGAGGCGCCGGTTGTCGGCACAGGTATGGAAGAGAAGACAGCGATTGACTCGGGTGTATGCGTAGTGGCAAAGAAGCCGGGCACAATTACTTATTCAGCGTCGAATGAAATACGCATGACCAATGATGACGGAACCAGAGATGTCTATCGCCTAACGAAATTCATGCGAAGTAACCAGAGCAACTGTTACAACCAGAGATCCATTGTATTTAAGGGAGACCACGTAGATGCGGGCGAGGTGATCGCAGATGGTCCGTCTACGGATCGCGGCGAGCTGGCTCTAGGGAAGAATCCTCTGATTGGCTTTATGACCTGGGAAGGTTATAACTATGAGGATGCTGTTCTTTTAAGCGAGAGACTGGTACAGGATGATGTATTTACCTCGGTCCATATTGAAGAATATGAAGCAGAGGCACGTGACACTAAGCTGGGGCCGGAAGAGATTACGAAAGACGTTCCCGGTGTCGGCGATGATGCGTTAAAGGATCTCGATGAGAGAGGAATTATCCGAATTGGCGCAGAGGTTCGTGCCGGGGATATCCTGGTCGGAAAAGTCACCCCGAAGGGTGAGACGGAACTGACGGCAGAAGAGAGGCTTCTCCGTGCAATCTTTGGTGAAAAGGCCAGAGAAGTCCGTGATACTTCCCTGAAAGTACCCCATGGTGAATATGGTATCGTTGTAGATGCCAAAGTATTTACCAGAGAAAACGGTGATGAATTGTCACCCGGTGTTAACCAGGCAGTAAGGATTTATATTGCCCAGAAGAGAAAGATATCTGTCGGTGATAAGATGGCAGGACGTCATGGAAACAAAGGTGTTGTATCCCGTGTACTTCCTGTTGAAGATATGCCTTTTCTGCCAAATGGACGCCCGCTTGATATCGTACTGAATCCACTGGGTGTTCCATCCCGTATGAATATCGGACAGGTGCTGGAGATTCATCTCTCACTGGCTGCCAGGGTTCTTGGATTTAACATTTCCACTCCGATCTTTGATGGAGCGAACGAGGCTGAGATTCAGGACACACTGGAACTGGCTAATGATTATGTGAATACGAGCTGGGAAGAGTTTTCTAAAAAGCACAAGGATAATCTGAATCCCGAAGTGTATGAGTATTTACATGAACACCTTGACCATAAAGAAGAATGGAAAGGGGTTCCGATCCAGCGGGATGGAAAGGTGTCAGTGCGTGACGGAAGAACCGGCGAATCCTTTGATGCTCAGGTCACGATCGGATTTATGCATTATCTAAAACTCCATCATCTGGTAGATGATAAGATTCATGCTCGTTCTACAGGCCCGTATTCTCTTGTTACACAACAGCCGCTGGGTGGTAAAGCACAATTCGGCGGACAGCGTTTCGGAGAGATGGAGGTATGGGCACTTGAAGCCTATGGCGCAGCTTATACACTGCAGGAAATCCTGACTGTAAAGTCTGATGATGTAGTGGGACGAGTAAAAACCTATGAAGCAATTATTAAAGGTGAGAATATACCGGAACCTGGAATACCGGAATCCTTTAAGGTGCTGCTCAAAGAACTTCAGTCATTAGGCCTTGATATGAAGGTTCTGGACGAGAAGGATAATGAGGTAAAACTCAGAGAATCACAGGATTACGGCGAGACTGATATGCGCGCTATTATTGAAGGCGATCGCTATACAAATAAAGAAGAAAATTTTGGCTCATACGGTTATGGCAAAAAGGAAATTAGCGGAGACGAGATAATTGACGTCGAAGAAGCCGATGATGAAAAAAAAGACGATCTCAAATTTGACGAAGAACAGGATGATTAATGCACATCCAAATCGTGAAAGGGGTATTTAGATGCCAGAAACAGTAAATAAAGAAACTTACCAACCGATGACATTCGATGCAATTAAGATCGGTCTTGCATCCCCGGAAAAGATTCATGAATGGTCATATGGTGAAGTGAAAAAGCCAGAGACAATCAATTACAGAACATTAAAGCCCGAGAAAGACGGGCTGTTCTGCGAACGTATCTTTGGACCCACGAAGGATTGGGAGTGCCATTGCGGAAAATATAAGAAGATACGTTATAAAGGTGTAATTTGTGATCGGTGTGGTGTCGAGGTGACAAAGTCCAGTGTGCGCCGTGAGCGTATGGGACACATCGAACTTGCGGCTCCGGTATCTCATATCTGGTATTTTAAGGGAATTCCGTCCCGTATGGG
>DHNM01000050.1:63563-98286 GCA_002409525.1 Eubacterium sp. UBA5416
TGTATTTTGCCAGTTATATTGTACTGGACAGCGGTGATACAAGACTTCAGTATAAACAGGTGCTCACTGAGAGAGAATACCAGGAAGCCCGCGAGGAATATGGTGATGGATTCAAAGCCGGAATGGGAGCTGAGTCTATCAAAGAACTACTCACCGCAATTGACCTGGATAAGGAAGCAGAGGAATTAAAGAAGGGGTTAAAAGAATCCAAAGGGCAGAAGCGTGCCCGTATCATCAAACGCCTCGAAGTTATGGAGGCATTCCGTGAATCCGGGAACCGCCCGGAATGGATGATACTGGATGCAATACCGGTTATTCCGCCGGATTTACGTCCTATGGTTCAGTTGGACGGAGGTCGTTTTGCGACATCCGACTTAAATGATCTGTATCGCAGAATTATTAACCGCAACAATCGCCTGAAAAGACTGTTGGATCTCGGTGCTCCGGATATTATTGTCCGAAATGAGAAACGTATGCTGCAGGAAGCTGTGGATGCGTTAATTGACAATGGCCGCCGTGGCCGTCCGGTCACAGGACCGGGAAACCGTGCACTGAAATCTCTTTCTGACATGCTGAAAGGTAAAACAGGTCGTTTCCGCCAGAACCTGCTGGGAAAACGTGTCGATTATTCGGGGCGTTCTGTTATCGTGGTTGGTCCTGAACTTAAGATCTATCAGTGCGGACTCCCAAAAGAGATGGCAATTGAGCTGTTCAAGCCGTTCGTCATGAAAGAACTTGTGGCAAACGGAACTGCCCATAATATTAAGAATGCAAAAAAGATGGTTGAGAGAATGCAGGATGAGGTGTGGGATGTTCTGGAAGATGTAATCAAAGAACACCCTGTTATGCTGAACCGGGCACCTACACTGCATCGTCTCGGAATAGAAGCATTTGAGCCTATCCTGGTAGAGGGTAAAGCTATTAAACTCCATCCGCTGGTTTGTACGGCGTTTAACGCCGATTTCGACGGGGATCAGATGGCGGTTCACCTTCCATTGACTGTCGAGGCCCAGGCTGAGTGCAGATTTATGCTGCTATCTCCAAACAATCTGCTGAAACCGTCCGATGGAGGACCGGTTGCTGTCCCTTCGCAGGATATGGTACTTGGTATCTATTACATTACGCAGGAGAGACCGGGTTCAATCGGAGAAGGAAAATTCTTCAAGAGTTTTAATGAGGCAATTCTGGCAAAAGAAAACGGATACTTGAAAATGCAGTCTAGAATCACTATTCGTCGATATGGAAAGGATGCAGATGGCAATCCGATTCATGCGAACGTGAATTCCACTCTGGGACGTTTCATGTTTAATGAGATTATCCCTCAGGATCTGGGATACGTAGACAGAACAATTCCGGGAAATGAGCTTCTTCTGGAAATTGATTTTATGGTTGCCAAGAAACAGCTGAAACAGATTCTTGAGAAGATCATCAATAATCACGGTTCTACAAAGACGGCAGAAGTTTTGGATGATATCAAAGCTATGGGCTATAAATATTCAACGCTTGCAGCTATGACCGTATCAATTTCTGATATGACTGTACCGCCTGAGAAGCCTCAGATGATTGAAGAGGCTCAGAATATAGTGGATAAGATCACCAGAAACTATAAGCGTGGTATGATTACCGATGAAGAGCGTTATAAAGAGGTTGTAGAGACCTGGAAAAATACGGATGACAAACTTACACATGCGCTGCTTTCGGGACTTGATCCTTATAATAATATCTATATGATGGCAGACTCCGGTGCACGTGGTTCGGATAAACAGATCAAACAGCTTGCCGGCATGCGTGGACTGATGGCGGATACAACCGGCCATACGATTGAGCTGCCTATAACATCCAATTTCCGTGAGGGACTGGACGTACTGGAGTATTTTATGTCTGCCCATGGGGCACGTAAAGGACTTTCGGATACGGCTCTTCGTACCGCCGATTCCGGATATCTGACAAGACGTCTGGTTGATGTGTCTCAGGACTTGATTATCCGTGAAGTCGACTGCAGTGACGGAAAAGATCTTCCCGGCATGTACGTCGAAGAATTCGCGGATGGCAAGGAGGAGATTGAAAGTCTTCAGGAGCGTATTACAGGGCGTGTGTCTTGTGAGACGATTAAAGATAAGGATGGAAATGTCCTGGTAAAGGCAAATAAAATGATTACGCCGAAACGGGCTGAAAAAGTTATGAAAGACGGTGTAGATGAGAATGGAGATCACCTGAAGCGTGTCAAAATCCGTACGATTCTTACATGTAAGTCCCACGTCGGTATCTGTGCAAAGTGTTATGGCATGAATCTGGCAACAGGTGAAACCGTTCAGGTCGGTGAGTCTGTCGGAATTATTGCAGCTCAGTCTATCGGTGAGCCGGGTACTCAGCTGACCATGCGTACATTCCATACCGGCGGTGTGGCCGGCGGAGATATCACACAGGGTCTTCCACGTGTTGAGGAGCTCTTTGAAGCAAGAAAGCCAAAAGGTCTTGCTATTATTACAGAGATCAAGGGCCGTGCTGCGATCAAAGACAACAAAAAGAAACGTGAAATTACAGTAACTGATGACGAAGAAGGTACATCCAAGACTTATCTGATTCCTTATGGTTCAATAGTAAAGGTTCATGACGGCGATACCCTGACTGCCGGGCAGGAGCTCACAGAGGGAAGTATCAATCCCCATGATATTTTAAGAATCAGAGGAGTCCGGGAGGTGCAGGATTACATCCTCCGGGAGGTGCAGCGTGTTTACCGTCTCCAGGGTGTGGAAATTAATGATAAGCATATCGAAGTGATTGTGCGTCAGATGCTGAAGAAAATCCGTGTGGAAGAGAACGGAGATACCGATTTCCTTCCGGGTACTCTTACGAATGCCCTTGACTTCGAAGATACCAATAAGGAGATGATCCGCCAGGGAAAAGAACCTGCTGTGGGCACACAGGAGATACTCGGTATCACAAAAGCATCTCTGGCTACGGATTCCTTCCTTTCTGCGGCATCCTTCCAGGAGACTACGAAAGTACTGACTGATGCAGCCATCAAAGGAAAAGTGGACAGACTAATCGGTCTGAAAGAAAATGTTCTGATCGGAAAGCTGATTCCTGCCGGTACGGGAATGAAAGCCTACAGGGATATAAAGTTGGATTGTGACCATGAACTTGGAGACCAGATTGCGGAAGAGAAGGCGGAAAAAGAAAAGAAAGAAACCGAAGCCGCCGAGGCTGTGAAAGCAAAAGAAGCGAAGTCAAAAGCAAATGAATCCGGTGCGGCTAAAACCGAAGAAACACCTGAGACTAGTGATAAACAAGATGACCAGGAGACCACAGTCATATTGAATAATTAAAAGCAGATATGTTTTTTAGTGAAAAAGATGCCATTGCATGAGCGATGGCATCTTTTTCGGATTTTCCTTGCCATTTTCTAAAAAAGACTATAAACTATATCTAAGAGCTTGACTTATCTATAGAAAGCGGGGAATATATGGTGAAAAAGATAACAGAGATTCATGGAATGAGTGGCCTGAAGCTGGGAGTGAATGCTCTGCTGATGATAATAAACGGATTTTTACTGGCCATGATTATCTGCCTGTATCTGTTTCAGCCATCTGGAGGAAAAGCAGTTAACGCAACGATCAACAGTTTCAGAAACGATAACAGACAGTATTATGACGAAGATGAAGTCTACCGCCAGGTGAATGATAATGTCAACACCTATCGTTCATCAGGGCGGCCGGATTAAAGGAGAGAGAATTTGAAACATAGCAGGGAAAAACAAAAGAATGCAGGCAAAGAAAAGAAAGAAAACCCTTTCCTAAGACTTCCACTCTGGATCCGTGTGGTGATTATAAACGGGACTGCCTTATGTCTACTGCTTGCTGTCTTTTATATGACAGGAAGTTATCTGTATGGTCCTGCTAAAACAGCAAGGGCGTATTATGAGGCAAAATTTTCTGAAGACTGGAACAGAGTGTATGACAATTGCAGATTCCCGGATTCGAAGTTTCTTAGCAGGAAGATCTTTGTAAATGCAAATTCCTATCAGGAGGAAGGAACAAAAAAAGAAAACAGGAAAAAGGAAATAACTTCCTATATACTGCGAAAGAAACAAGGCGATGAGGAGCGCTCAACTTATAAGGTTAATTATTCTCTGAAAGGTGATGGAGAGGCGTATTCAGAGAACCTAATAATGACACAGGGGGAGAGCGTTTTACACTGGTTTCACAACTGGTACGTCCTTCCGGAGGATCTTTATCTCAAGGATATAAAGCTGACAGTACCCCGGCAGGCTACAGTTACTGTAGATGGCATTTCTCTTTCAGATGAGTACCTGGAAACACCGAAACAAAGTTTACCGGCAGAGAGCCCCGGGACTTCGGGTCAAAATCCGGTGATAGAAAGCCTCAGGCTTACCGGAAAAGTACGAGATAATAATGATTCGAAAGATGGAAATCTAGCCGTATATAAAATTCCCTATATGTTCCGCGGAAATCATACAATAGAATTGAAAGAAACAGGTAAGGATACTTATCAGGGCATTTTCGAGATTGATGATCAGAACTCAGTGGAGGTTGTTCCGGAGCTGGCGCTGAGCAATGAATCGGGCCGAGAGATCGGCGAACGGGCTGAACAGGCGGTCAATGATCTTTTTAAAGCAGTATCCGTTCACCGGCCATTTTCAAAAGTGAGCGGTTATGTTTCGGAGGATGATCAAAAACCTGCAAAAACAGCTTATAAGAATCTGGAATCAGAGTTTTCTACGAACAAAAAAGCCGGTATTACAACGTTAAGTGTCACGAGAGTGACCACCTCAGTTAAGAATAAAGATGACAAGATGAGCGCTGAAATCGAAATGCGGTATACCATACAAGAGGTGAAAAGACGCTTTTTCTTTTTCTACAAAGAGAAAAACTATTCCGACATTGAAAAGTTAAAAGTCCGCGTTACGAAAGAGAATGGACAGTGGGTTTTTGATGAAGGGATCATACCGGTTTTAAATGAGAAAAAGAGATAAAAAATAGGGGAGAAGAGATGATGAAGACAATTATTGAATTTATTAACAACTGTTTTGCTTTTTTTGGGCCGTTATCTGACTTTTTATGGGAATTTCCAACAAATTTTGAGTGGTATGCGAAGATACCGGTTTTGGGAAGCCTGCCATTTTCTATTATATTACTGGTTGGATCTGGGGTTTACTTTTCTTTTAAGCTGGGTTTTATTCAAGTCACTCATTTTAAAAAGGGAATCAATGTGCTGACAGAAAAGAGAAATGTAAAAACAGGAATATCACCTTTGGCGGCCTTTTTCCTGAGTACAGCGATGAGGGTCGGACCCGGTAATATACTCGGTGTCACGGGGGCTATTGCCGTCGGAGGACCGGGTGCGCTTTTCTGGATGTGGGTTTCTGCGTTTTTCGGAATGGCTACAGCTTACATGGAAGCGGTTCTGGCCCAGATATTTAAAGAAAAGAAAGACGATGAGTATGTGGGCGGCCTTCCGTTCTACGGAAGAAGACTACTGGGAAATAAAACGTGGATTGGTATTGCACTATCGGTCCTCTATATTCTATACGCGTTTTGCTGTCTGCCTGCCCAGGGATTCAATGTAGTCTCCTCTATTGGCAGGCTGGGGGAGATTGCGACAGGTAAAGGATTTGTTTCACAGTCATCTTTTTATTATATAATCAGCATTATCGTTGTGATCGGCACGGCTGTGATTGCCTTTGGAGGCATTAAAAAGGTATCGAAGATAACGGATAAAATGGTACCTGTAATGGCAGTCGTCTATATTATAACGGTTCTCGTCCTGATCTTCGTAAATTTTGACAGAATTCCGTTTTTCTTCACGAGTGTATTTGGAGGTGCATTTAAACCGAAGGCTGTATTCGGGGGAGTTTTTGGCATTGTTCTGGCACAAGGAGTAAAGCGTGGACTGATGTCAAACGAAGCCGGACAGGGAACCATCTCGATGTCTGCAGCCGCTGCAGATGCCAGACATCCCTGTGAACAGGGAATGGTCGCGTCACTCGGCGTTTTCCTGGACACGATTGTCATCTGTACCATGACCGGATTTGTTGTCGTTATGGCCCACAGCTGGCTGGGACCAAATGCCGCAGCCTGGGCAGAGATGGACAAGCTGCCCAAGTTTACTGCTTCTGTGGCAGAATTGACTCCGGGAACGGCATTTAATTCAATCATGGCATTTCTAGTGACATTGTGTTTCTGCCTTTTCGCCTATACGACACTGCTTGGCATGGTAAGTTTTTCTGAAATTGTTGCCAACAGAATCAGCAAGAGCAGAAAGTTTATCAATGTCATCCGGTTTCTGGCAATTTTCACTATGGCATTTGGCATTCTGTGTAATATTGCCGGTCTTGAACTTGGAAATCTCTGGGCTTTTTCGGATCTGGGAAATATATTAATTGTGCTTGCCAACATTCCAATTCTCTATGTGGGTTCAAAATGTGTTTTCAAGGCTACCAGTCACTATAAGAAAAACGACGGTACACCATTTACATCGTCTATTGTTGGAAGAAACGACTGCAGTTACTGGGATGAAAAAGCCCGAGAAAACCGACAGGAAAATTAAGGTTGACAAAAAGCCGGCTTTTCGGTAAAATACCGTTTATATATTCCTTTGAGGGAGTAGTCGGCAGAATGTCTGTAGTGATATCAACACAATGATGAAAATCTGGTATTACTTGAAATGACGAGACTCAGGAGAGCTTTTAGAAGTTCTTCTGAGTCTTTTTTGACGCCAATAAGAAAAAAACGAGAGGATACAAATTATGAGCTTGACAGAATTATTTATACTTGCTGTGGGGGTATCAATGGATGCATTTGCGGTGGCAGTCTGTAAGGGTTTATGCCTAAGCGATTTGAAGTTTAAAGATGCACTGACAGTCGGATTGTGGTTTGGAATATTCCAGGCCGGGATGCCTTTGATTGGATACATACTGGGAGCCCAGTTCCGAGAGCAGATCACAGCCATCGATCATTGGATTGCATTTATACTTTTGAGCTTAATCGGAGGAAATATGATTGTAGAGGCCTGTTCGGAAGATGAGAAAGATGAGCTGTGCTGCAGGGACAAGAAGAAAGAACTGGCTCCGAAGACAATGCTTGTCCTCGCTGTTGCCACCAGCATTGATGCTCTGGCCGTGGGAATCACCTTTGCTTTCTTAGATGTTGCGATTCTTCCGGCTGTATCCTTTATAGGAGCTGTTACCCTGGTCTGTTCTGTCGCAGGAGTATACATCGGACACAGGTTCGGCTTAAAGCTAAAAACAAAAGCCGAAATCACCGGAGGAGCTATCCTTGTTTTGATGGGTACCAAAATTTTGCTTGAACACCTTGGGATTATTAACATTTGATATTGTAAAGAAATAATAAAGGGTTTTTTTGAGTATTTGTTAGAATTGTAGAATAACAAACAACTATTCAAGAATCCTTTATTTTATTTTCATTCTTTTTCAACTATGATATAGATATCAGGTTGCACAAAATAAAATATATAATATTAATATTGATGCACAGATTGACGTTTTGTAAAAAAGGAGGATTATATGAAACTGAAAAGTGACGGATCATCTGGCCATCAGAAGCTTCCGTATTTGCTGATGGCTCCTACACTTATATTGATTATTTCATTTTTGGTTTTTCCGATCGGGAGAGTTTTTTATCTTAGTTTTCAAAACTATGACCTCACACAGGCATGGAAAGACAGTTATGCGGGGGTTCAAAATTTTGTAAAGCTATTTCATGATCCTAAATTTTATAGCTCATTAGTGATCACTGGTAAATGGGTGCTGATCCAGGTACTTGGACAACTGATCCTGGGGATGATTGTAGCATTGATTTTAAACCAGAAGTTTAAAGGCAGGGGAGCGGCAAGAGCAGTCTCTCTAGTGCCATGGGCTGTTTCCGGGGTGCTTGTCACTATGCTATGGACGTTAATGTATGATCAAAGCAATGGTTTAATCAATGATATTCTTATGAAAACTGGAATTACTTCTAAAAAGATTGCGTGGCTCGCTGATTCAAGAACATTTTTCCCCGCCGTGAATGTTGCAGAGCTGTGGAGGGGAGTCCCTTTCTTTGCGATTAATATTCTGGCAGGTCTTCAGTCTATACCGGAGGATGTTTATGAATCCAGCGCGATTGACGGATGTGGGCCTATAAAAAACTTTGTATATATTACACTGCCTTTTTTAAAAGAAAGTATCATTTTTGCCACGCTCCTTCGAGGAATCTGGGAATTCAACTCTATTGATATGATCTTCACTATGACGAACGGAGGGCCGATGGATAAAACGACAACTCTGCCAATTTATATGATGAAGACTGCTATAATAAAAGGAAATTACGGATATGGATCGGCGATAGGTGTGATTGCTTTTCTTATTCTGCTTGTATTTGCCCTCATTTATATGAAACTGACCGGGTTTGGAGGTGAGAATCATGAATAGAAAACAGAAGAAAACATTGGCAAGAGTATTTTATTTGTATATTCCTCTGTTGCTGGTGTTGGTGGCTGTGCTGATCCCGTTTTTGTGGGCCTTATCAACTTCTTTTAAAACAATACCTGAATTTCAATCGGAGACATTACACTATCTTCCGAAACATCTGAATTTCAGTAATTACAGATATGTCTGGAATAAAAGTGGATTCTCAACTTATTTCAAGAATAGCCTTATTGTTTCAGTTTCATCTGTTATTATAGTGGTCTGTCTTTGCATATGTAATGCTTATGCTTTAAGCAGATACAGGTTTAAAGGGAAGTCGCTTATTACACTGCTATTGCTTGGAACACAAATGATGCCAGTTATTTTATATTTGGTTCCATTATTTTCAGTTTTTAAAACTTTAAAATTAATTGACAATCCAGTAGCGCTTGTTATTTTTAATATCATTCTTCAGGCTCCGTTCAACACTATATTAATGCGAAGTTTTGTGGATGGCGTGCCAAAGGAAATGGATGAAGCGGCAATGGTGGACGGGGCTACAAGAATCACAGTTATGACTAAGATACTTCTTCCCATGTTAAAACCGGGAATTGTTGCGGTTAGTGCCTTTACTTTTATTGGCTGTTGGAATGAGTTTCTTGTAGCCTTTACTTTTATTCAGACACAGGCCAAGTTTACGATTCCTGTAGGATTAAAAACGATGATTGGAGAGTATTCAATTAATTATCCTGCTTTGGCAGCAGGAAGTGTTATTGCATTAATTCCACCAGTTATTTTGTTTGCATTTATACAGAAGTATCTGGTGGCAGGTCTTAGTGCCGGAGCCGTTAAAGGCTGAGTGCATTCACGAAACTATAGTTAACAAAAGGAGGTTTTATTGAAATGAAAAAGAAAAGAATTGTGGCTGCGGCATTGGCGGGAGTACTGGCAGCAGGAAGTATGCTGACAGGATGTGGGAGTGATAATTCAAAGCCGGAAGCAAAAAGTGAGGCAGAGAAAACAAATGATAAAAACGGGCAGACAACAGTCAGTTTTTGGGCCGCAGCGGTGACCGAAGAACGACAGGAATTTTTTGACTGGTTTGCAGATTATGTGACAGAAGTATATCCTGATATTAAACTTGATATGTTAGGGGTGCCCGGTGACTTAAGTGATTATAGACAGAAGCTCGATGTTGCAATCCAGGCAGGGACTGCACCCGACATCACAAATGATTTTCGACCTGAACTGGTACTGAATGGCTATTATGAAGATCTGACTCCTTATTTTGAAAAGTGGGACGAAAAAGATAAAATCAACCCAGATCTGATTAAGTCCAATAAGACATATGATCCCAGTGGAAAGGGGCTCTATGCATTACCGTACAGTTCACAGACCTGGAACCTTTGGGTACGCCCTGACTGGCTAAAGGAAGCAGGTATGGATATACCAGAAACCTGGCCCGACTTCTTTACAGCTGCAGAAAAGATGACGGATACCGCAAATGATAAGTATGGGCTTAGCATCAGAGGCGGAGCAGGAAGCGCCAATACGCTCGAGATGCTTATGTATTCATATTCTGGAATTACCAACTATTTCACAAAGGATGGTAAATCTACGATTAATGATCCTAAAAATATTGAGTTTGTCCAGAAATATCTTGTTGACAGTTATAACGTGGTTACAGCACAAGATGATCTCACAAAAGGCTGGGCTGATATTGCAAATTCCTTCCAGTCTGGAAAAGCTGGTATGGTTGTTCATAACCTGGGATCGGCGTCGTCCATGGTACAGGCATTTGGCGAAGATAATTCAAAATTCCAGGCGGCAAAATTTCCTGCAAGTGAAAAAGGATATGTAGTACATCCCGGACTGATGCCTCTTGGGTTATCAATGAATTCCGAGTCAAAGAATAAAGATGCTGTCTGGAAAGTGATATCTCTTTATCTAAGCGAAGAGGCGAATACAAAATATTGTAAGCTTTATGGTGAAATACCAGCTAATTTAGATTCTGTAAATGATCCCTTCTTTAAAGACTCACCTTATATGAGTGTTGGGGTTGACATAGAGTCGAATGATAATGTAAAATTTAATGACACGCCTTATTATCTGCCGACCTATTCTAATATTCAATCAGATATGGAGTCGAATATACAGGCGGTTATGTCAAAAGAGATGACACCTAAGGAGCTGCTCAATGGATGGGCAGAAGCTTTAGAAGAAGCCAATAAGGATTTTAAAGAATCTGTGAAGCAGTAAAATATAAAACAAAAACCATTTACTATTTACTACAGGGACACGGGTGTGTCCCTGTTTTCAGTGAAAAGAGCGGTGAAGATTGAAATCATGAAAGGAAAAAAAAGAAATACTTTTCAAAGTCAGGTGATAAAAGCATTTTTGCCTGCGACCATCTGTATTGTTTTACTTTCTGGCATTATGATGCTCTTGCAGGGGACAAGACAAGTGAAAAAAAATGCCAGGACACTTATTGCAGGTACAACCAGGCAGACAGCAGATATTGTAGATGACAAACTTGGTTCTATATTGGGGAAAAGCAGTGAGCTAAAAAATTCGCTGGCTTTTTGGCGTATTGTAAATCATTCGTATAATGTAAATTCAAGCCATAGTGAGTATCATGATGTGGTTGAGGTACACAAAAAGATGCAGGATATCTATAATGATAGTGATGGAGCCATTGATTCGATTGCTCTTCAGACTATATATCAAAATCGCATTAACGTATATTATGATATGGTCTATGACTATTCAGAACTTGAGTATAACAATCTGAATATAGAAAAACATGATCGCCCACACTGGATAAATATGCATAAAGATAAAGTCTTTTCTACAAAGATTCCAAGAGAGGTACTTTCTCTGGTTATCCCATATCAAAATAGTAAAAATGAACAGGCTGCTCTAATGGTTATAAACTTCAAGGCGGATTACTTTAAGAATTTAATGGGAAAGAATAAAATCAGTGATAATGGATATATTCTTCTCCTTAGCTCTGATGGATACTTAATGCCTGACTCAGGAAAAGAATATTTACTTCGAAAGGAGCAAATGGAGAAAATACTAAAGCGTAAAGGGGATGGGGACCTGTCCTTTCTTGCAAAAGATAAAGCTGAGACTCTTTACGTTCATTATTCATCTTTGAAAATCAATGAATGGTCGGTGGTTTCAGTTACACCACGGTCTGACCTATACAGCACATTAAAAAATGTCAGAATCTTTTTTATTATAATTGTTTTTGCAGCTGCACTGCTTTCATTTCTCGTATCTGTTATCAGTTCAAGGTATATTTCTCAGCCAGTCAAAAAACTTTCTGACCAGGTCCTGGAATTTGAATGTGATCAGAATGTTGTATTTGATGTAAAGGCGGGAGCTGAATTGACAACACTGGCGGGAGGACTGAATCATTTAAAAGAAACAATTGACGGACTTTTATGTCAGGTAAAGGAGGAACAGGAACAAAAGTCTAATCTTGAACTTATGATCATGCAGTCTCAGATTAAACCTCATTTTTTGTATAACACATTGGGATCTATAAGGGCTTTAATAGAATTGAATCAAACAGAAGAGGCATCTGCTATGTGTGAAGCGTTGATACAGTTTTACAGATATAGCCTGGGAAATGGAAACACTATAATTTCACTGAATGAGGAGATAGAGTTGGTAAAGAACTATTTAAAAATATTAAGATTCAGATATGGGGATAAATTTGATTATTCATTCGAAGTAGAAGATGATATAGAACAACTTCGTGTACCACGCATGCTGCTTCAGCCTCTGGTCGAAAATGCTATATATCATGGAATTAAACCAAAGAACGGGAAAGGGATGATATTAGTCAGCGGTGTATTAAAGGATCAGGTAGTTACTCTGACAGTTTTTGATGATGGTGTCGGGATGGACGAGAATACATTAAGTTGTTTGAGGAAAGACATCATGAAAGAAGAGATAGCTCCGGGAGATCAGGGAAGCTTTGCACTTAGAAATGTTTACATGAGGTTAAAAGGATTTTATGGGGAATTATCTAAAATGACAGTAGATAGCATCAGGAATGTTTATACTCAGATCCAGATTGAAGTTCCCGTAGATTCTAGGAGGTTTTATGATGTATCGGATAATGATTGTAGATGATGATTTGATTCTTCGCAAAAGTCTGGTGGAGCAGGTAGATTGGGAAAGTCATGGAATTGAAGTTGCAGCCGAGGCAAAAGATGGTAAAGAGGCATTATGCAAGATAGAAGATATAATGCCTCAGATTATTGTCACTGATATTCAGATGCCTATCATGGGTGGGCTGCAGTTTACTGAAATTGTCAGCAGACTGTATCCTAAGATCAAGATTATTCTTTTAACTGCATATGAGGAATTTGAATATGCTAAGAAGGCGTTAGAATATGGTGTATGCCAATATGTGTTAAAATATGAGAGCAGAGAAACTGTGTTAGAAGCAGTGCAGAAGGCAATAAACCAGCTGGATATGGAAACAGAGAATGAGAGGCAGAGAGAACAAAGCCTTAAACTGGAGAGAAAAAAATTTTATCGAGAGATTTGCTGTAACAAGATGACACACGATGAGGTATATGCTAAGGCAAAAGAGTTGAATATCAATTTGTTTGAAAAATGTTATGCTGTCCTTTCCTTTAAAATAGAATCATTGGAGACGATGGATGAAATACAATTTATAGTACAGACTAAAGTTTGGTTTCAGGCAATAGAGGATGCTATTAAGAATAGATGTAATGATGCGGGATATGATATTTCCTTTTTCCAGGGAAAAGAGTATTTAAATGCTGTTTTGATAAGCGGCCCCATAAGTTATGAAAATGAGTTTATAGATATGTTGAAAACAGAGATAGAAAAACTTCAAAGAAATCAGAGCATTTATCTATATGCGGGAATGGGAAGATGGTATGAATCAATTGAACATGTGTATGATTCCTATATGGAAGCAATCAAGGTTAACCAATTGAGAGATATTCTGGATAAAGTATATAAAAAAGAAGAGCATCCTGTTTTAATTTACAGGCCTGAAATGTCAGCGGAGGAAACGACAGAGGAATTAGTCGGAAAAGTTAAAAACTATATCAATGAGAATTATTCTGGAATAGACTTATCTTTGGAGCAGATTGCTCATCAGGTTCATTTATCGGCGAACTATGTGAGTACTCTTTTCAAGAAAAATGCAGGTTTGAATATAAGTGATTATATTATTAGAGTGAGGATGCAGCATGCAGCTACACTACTTACTGAGACAAATTTTAAGACTTACGAGATCGCAGAACAGATTGGCTATACAAATGCTCAGTACTTTAGCGTCTTGTTTAAAAGGCATTATGGCTTCTCGCCGATAGAATACAGGAACCGTAATAAAAGATAAGCCTGTCGAAATCTATACATTTAACAGAAATGTAATTGCATATTGTCGGCTGAACGGGTATGATAATATTAGAGATAAGAAATCGTGCGTTTTACGGGTGCATGAAATTTAAATACATAATTTGGTGATAATATGGATAAGGAAAAACTTAGGAAAATTGTAGAACGTAACCGAAGAAGGGCAATGCTTCAAAACTGTATGAAGGTTGTTTTCTGTGTACTTGTGACACTTGTGATTGTAACGGCAGGCTGGAAGGTGGCAGAGCCATTCGCAAAACATGAAGGCATCAGTACAGACGAAAAAAAAGCACCGGTGATTCAGGTACAGGCCGGAACGAATCCCCAGGCGGATGGAAGCGGAGATGCGTCAAAAGCTTTGATTCCGGATTCCATGTCTCCTGTAAATGAAGTTCCCGGCTGGCAGGCAGACGGTCACGGATGGTGGTATGCCACAGATTCCAAAAAGCTCTATTCGAATGGATGGCTGACGATTGATGGTCAGAACTATCACTTTGGCAGCGATGGATACCTGGATATAGGGTGGACAGCTATCGGAGGAAAAGGTTATTATTTTCAGGATAACGGGATCTATGATCCGGACAGAGATCCGGAGAAAGTAATTGCGCTGACTTTTGACGATGGGCCGGGACCTTACACCAATACACTGCTGGATATACTTCAGAAGAATCATGCGAAGGCAACATTTTTCATGCAGGGAATTAATGTAAATCGGTATGGTGCAGACACTATTCCAAGAATGGTACAGCTTGGATGTATGCTGGGGAATCACTCATATGATCACCCTGATCTGCTTGCAGCCGGACCGGATGTGGCAAAGCAGCAGATTGATCAGACAGATCAGCTGATTGCGCAGTATAATAACGGGGCCGGGGCTGATGTGATTCGATTTCCATATGGGAAATACACGAAAGAGATGGCACAGGCGACGGGTAGATCCTGTTGGTACTGGGATCTGGACACGAGGGACTGGGAAACGAAAAATGCAGATGCCACAACATCAGCCGTTTTGGATCAGGTCAGTGGCGGGGATATTGTTTTGATTCATGATATTCACGAAACCTCCGTGACTGCCTGTCAGACGATCATTCCGGAGTTGATCAACAGAGGGTATGATCTGGTCACGGTCAAAGATCTGGCAGCTTCCAGGGGCTATCAGACCGAGGCCGGGGTTACATATTATGGTTTCACAGATAAGAACCTGACTAAGGAAACTGTGACGGACAAAAACCGTTAAGTGATAAAATCATAAAGGGAGATAGAAACTATGAAAAAAATTTTTAATCCTGTAATTGAAGTGTTTAACAAATGGAATCGTATCAGCCTTATCAAACGGATTATCTGTGGGTTAATCATCGGTATTATACTTGGACTTGTTGTACCGCAGGCTTCAGCAATCACGATACTTGGAGATCTGTTTGTCGGTGCGCTGCGTGGAGTAGCACCGCTTTTGGTATTTTTCATTGTTATGAGTGCACTGTCTCAAATGGTAAAAGGGCAGAAGACGAATATGACATTTATTGTTGTACTCTATATGCTGGGGAATCTGCTGGCGGCTATGTCTGCTGTGGCAGTCAGTTATATATTTCCGATTACAATCACTCTTTCGAAGAAGGTGGATACTGCCTCTGTTACACCTCCGGGTGGTGTGACAGAGGTACTGACTAACCTTTTGATGAATCTGGTAGACAATCCGGTGAATGCGCTTGTAAATGCCAACTATATTGGAATTTTGGCCTGGGCGGTCATTTTGGGTCTCGCCTTCAGAAATGCAGGATCCGGGACAAAACGTGCTCTTGAAAATATCTCCGATGCCCTTTCTACAGTAGTCAAATGGATAGTTAATTGTGCTCCTTTTGGTATAATGGGCTTGATTTTTACCACAATTTCTGAAGAAGGACTGAGTGTTTTATTAGACTATGGAGAATTGATTCTTATTTTGGTAGGGACTATGCTTTTTGTAGCCCTGGTTGTTAACCCAATTATTACTTTTATCTGTATAAGAAAAAATCCTTTTCCCCTGGTCTTTACCTGTCTGAAGGACAGTGGTGTCACCGCATTTTTTACCCGCAGTTCCGCAGCCAATATTCCTGTCAACATGGAACTATGTAAGAAGCTGGGACTTAACGAGGATACATACGCGATCTCCATACCGCTTGGTGCCACTGTAAATATGGCAGGTGCAGCGGTTACTATTTCAATCATGTCTCTTGCAGCAGCCAATACCCTTGGAATCAAGGTGGATTTTTTAACTGCCATTATTCTCTGCGTATTGTCAGCTTTGAGTGCTGCGGGTACTTCAGGAGTATCCGGGGGTTCATTGCTCCTGATTCCCCTGGCCTGCAGTTTGTTCGGTATTCCGAATGATATTGCAATGCAGGTAGTGGGAGTTGGATTTATTGTAGGTGTAATTCAGGATTCCTGCGAGACTGCCATCAATTCCTCAACAGATGTTCTGTACACAGCCTGTGCAGAGTTCAGAGACAGACGCATACATCCCGAATTATATATTGAAGACTCAGAAAAGTAGAAAACATTGTAAAAAGGGGCTGCCGCACCGGCTGATTTAATGCCGGTATGGCAGCCCCTTTGCGGGTATTTCTGTCAGGCGAGTGGATCATATCTACTTTAAGGCAGAACGTTTTCTCATTCGGGAGTCCAGAATACGTTTTCTGATCCGGAGGTTCTTTGGAGTAACTTCAAGAAGTTCATCTGTATCTATGAATTCCAGTGCCTGTTCAAGGGAGAGTATCTTCGGAGGTGTCAGTTTTAATGCCTCGTCTGCAGATGAAGTTCTGGTGTTGGTCAGATGCTTTGTCTTGCAGACATTCAGTTCAACGTCTTCGGTTTTTCCACACTGTCCGATTACCATACCGGCGTAGACTTTTTCACCCGGACCGATAAATAAAGTTCCACGGTCCTGAGCAGAGAACAAACCATAAGTAACGGATGTGCCGCTTTCAAAAGCGATCAGGGAACCCTGCTTTCTGTATTTAATCTCTCCTTTGTATGGAGCATAATTATTGAACATGGTATTCAGTATTCCCTGACCTTTTGTCATAGTCATGAAATCACCGCGGAAACCAATCAGTCCACGGGAAGGAATCTCAAATTCAAGTCTTGTGCTGCCGCCGTTTGTCGGACTCATCCCCTGAAGTTCTCCTTTACGTTCACTTAAACGCTGAATGACAGTACCGGAGAATTCCTCAGGTACATCAACATAGGCGATTTCCATCGGCTCCAGTTTACGGCCTCTTTCATCTGTCTTGTAGAGTACTTCGGCTTTACTCACTGCAAATTCATATCCTTCACGCCGCATATTTTCAATCAAAACAGAGAGATGAAGTTCTCCCCGCCCTGACACCTTCAGACATTCCGGAGTATCTGTATCTTCCACACGAAGACTGACATCAGTGTTTAGCTCACGATAGAGACGGTCTCTTAAGTGACGTGATGTGACATACTTTCCCTCCTGGCCGGCCATCGGAGAATCATTTACCATAAAGTTCATGGCGATGGTGGGTTCTGATATCTTTTGAAACGGAATGGCTTCCGGATCAGACGGGTCACAAAGGGTATCACCGATATGAAGGTCTGGAATTCCGGATATTGCAACGATGGATCCAATACCTGCTTCCTGAACATCTACTTTGTTCAGACCTTCAAACTCATAGAGACTGTTTACTTTTACACGTTCTTTTTTGTCCGGATCATGATGATTTAACAGCAGAACGTCTTCGTTCACCTTGATTTTGCCGTTGTCTACTTTCCCGACACCGATACGGCCAACATATTCGTTATAATCGATGGTACTGATCAGTACCTGTGTGCCTTTATCAGGATCTCCCTCAGGAGCAGGAATATAATTCAGGATAGTCTCAAAAATCGGAGACATATCTTTTGGCTGTTCGTCGAGATTATTGAGAGCAAATCCACCTTTAGCAGAAGCATAAAGGAATGGACAGTCTAGCTGTTCATCGGATGCGTCCAAATCCATGAGCAGTTCTAATACTTCATCCACGACCTCAGCGGGTCTCGCTTCAGGCCTGTCAATTTTGTTGATACAGACAATTACTTTTAGATCCAGATCTAATGCTTTCTGCAGCACAAATTTTGTCTGCGGCATGGGTCCTTCAAAAGCATCAACGAGCAGAATCACACCATTGACCATCTTTAGTACACGCTCAACCTCTCCACCGAAATCGGCATGTCCGGGTGTATCAATGATATTAATTTTAGTCCCCTTATAATTTACAGCCGTATTCTTGGACAGGATCGTTATTCCACGTTCCCGTTCAATATCATTGGAATCCATCACACGGTCTTTTACTTCCTGGTTTGCACGGAAGATACCGCTCTGTCTGAGCAGTCCATCCACCAGTGTCGTTTTGCCGTGATCTACATGGGCAATGATAGCGACGTTTCTTACATCATTTCTTTTGATTTTCATATATTTACCTTCTTTTCTATACCGTCAAACTACACGGTCGTAGTATAGCATATTATGTCGGATTTGAATAGGGAAAGAAATTACAAAAAAATAGTTGTTCTAAGATGCATTTGTGGTGAATAAATATGTTTAATATAAGATACCAACAAGAGAAAGGGGAACTATTATTCATGGCAGATAAGATTATTGAAAACAATCAGGTACAGATTTTGGGAGAGGTTTCGTCACAGTTCACATTCAGTCATCAGGTATTCGGGGAGGGATTCTATCTGGTAGACGTCATGGTTAAGCGTCTGAGTGATGCCATGGATGTCATTCCGGTTATGATATCCGAGAGACTGATCGATGTGACACAGGATTATGAAGGCGAATACATACTTGTGACAGGCCAGTTCCGATCTTACAACAGACATGAGGAGAAGAAAAACCGTCTGGTGCTGTCAGTCTTTGCACGGGAAATCACCTTTGTGGAGGAGGAAGATGAATCCGTTAAAACCAACCAGATATATCTGGATGGCTACATATGTAAACCTCCTGTATACCGTAAGACACCACTTGGCAGAGAAATTGCCGATCTGCTGATTGCAGTCAACCGCCCGTATGGGAAATCAGACTACATACCTTGTATTTGCTGGGGAAGAAATGCCAGGTTTGCTTCTGCATTTACTGTAGGTGGACACGTTTTAATCTGGGGCAGAATCCAGAGCCGGGAATATGTCAAGCGTCTCAGCGAAACGGAATCAGAGAAGCGAGTGGCATATGAAGTATCCGTGAGCAAACTGGAATACGCAGACGAGGGATGAGATCAGCGGTAGTTTTATAAATTTCCTTGACAACAGTGAGGTCAGATGCTATCATAAAGTTAATTAAAGATTGAAGATAGAGGTTGCATTTTTCAATAGTATGATGTTGGATGTTCCAGAAGCAGAGGAAGACAGCAGAAAGGGAGAGATGCCGAAAGGATATAACACTGGGTTATGTTTCTTGGGCGTGACATTAAAAGTGGCACGACTGTCATCGCAAGGTGGAGTGCTATCCCATGTATATGGAATAGGTTTATACGAGAGACGGACGGCACACATGGTTCCGTCTCTTTTTTTATGCCGCGGGATGTACAGGCACACATAGTGCCATGTGGTCCGTGGGCAACATATATATAATAGAAAGAAACGGAATCATAAGCACTGCTGTCAATAAGGAGGAAAATTATGGCTGTATTTAAAGGAGCAGGTGTTGCAATAATAACCCCTATGAAGGAAAACGGGGACGTAAATTTTGAGAAGCTTTCCGAGATTATCGAAGATCAGATTAAAAACAGCACAGATGCGATTATCATCTGCGGCACGACAGGAGAGGCATCTACACTTTCACATGAAGAGCATGTGGATACAATCCGCCATTGCATCAGACAGGTGAACGGCCGTGTTCCGGTGATTGCAGGTACGGGCTCGAATGACACCGCCACGGCGGTCCGAACATCGATGGAGGCAGAGGAAGCCGGCGCTGATGCAGTACTTCTTGTCACACCTTACTATAATAAAACAACACAAAAAGGACTGATCAGGCATTTTACAAAGATAGCAGATTCGATCTCTATTCCGGCGATTTTGTACAACGTCCCCAGCAGGACAGGATGCAATATCCAGCCGGAGACGGCGGCATATCTTGTCAGGAATGTCAGGAATATTGTCGGAGTAAAAGAAGCCAGCGGAAATATCTCTCAGGCAGCGGAGCTGATGCATCTGACGAATGGAGAGGTTGATCTTTACTCTGGAAATGATGATCAGGTTGTTCCGATTCTCTCACTTGGAGGATCCGGGGTGATTTCTGTTGTGTCAAATGTTGCTCCGAAGTATATGCATGATATGGTCATGAGCTATCTCGAAGGGAATGTAAGCGAAAGTGCACGAATGCAGATAGATGTCATGCCGCTGTGCAAAGCCCTGTTCTGCGAAGTAAACCCTATCCCGGTAAAGACTGCCATGAATCTGCAGGGCCGGAATGTGGGACCGCTTCGTCTGCCGCTTTGCGAGATGGAGCCTGAAAATAAGAAACTGCTGCAGAATACAATGAAGGATATGGGACTCTTATGATAAAAGTAATTATGAATGGATGCAACGGACATATGGGACACGTGATTTCCGATTTAATTGCCGACGATGACAACATGGAAATTGCGGCAGGAGTAGATGTTTCGGGGAAAGGAGATCACAGTTATCCAGTTTATACAAACATTTTCAACTGCAAGGTTGATGCGGATGTTATGATTGATTTTTCTTCATATAAAGCTACAAACAGTGTACTGGAGTACTGCGGGCAGAAAAAACTGCCCCTGGTACTCTGCACAACCGGGCTGACCGATGAACAGCAGGAGCTGGTTTTAAGGACAAGCAAGGAGACGGCGATTCTCCGCTCTGCAAACATGTCACTTGGGATCAATGTCCTGTTTAAGCTGATCCGGGATGCGGCAAAGGTCCTGGCACCGGCGGGATTCGATATGGAAATAGTAGAAAAACATCATAGATTAAAGAAAGACGCACCCAGTGGTACGGCAATCTCTCTGGCAGATCAGCTGAATCAGGCGATGGACAACCAGTATCACTACTGTTTTGACCGCAGCCAGAGGCACGAGGAAAGGGATTCAAAGGAAATCGGAATTTCTTCTGTCCGTGGAGGAACGATCGCGGGTGATCACGATGTGATCTTTGCCGGAACGGATGAGGTGATTACAATCTCCCATCAGGCAAGTTCAAAAGGCGTATTTGGCAAAGGCGCACTGGAAGCTGCCAGATATCTGGCCGGGAAACCAGCCGGACTCTATGATATGAGTGATGTCATTGCAGATTAATGGCCCCTTCGATCAACGTATTATTATTTGCTGAATAATTCCAGATTTTTTTCGCATACTACTCCTATCAAGTTGAAATTAGTAAAGGAGAGTTATGATGAAACACATGAAAAAAATGTTGATTGGCACTCTTATGATAGTTATGCTTACAGGTGTTACAGCATGCGGAAATAATAATGGAACAAATGATGCCACAGATGGCACTGATAATGGTACTACCACAGATGGCACTGATAACGATACTACCACGGATGGCACCGACAATACAAATGATAATGACAGAGTTGACAATAATGACACTGACAAAAACGATACTGACAAAAACGACAATGACAGAACAAATAATGACAACGACAACACAAAGAACAGAGATGAGAATGGTGACACTGCAGGCGATAATTTGAAAGATGGCGCTGATGATGTTGCCGATGGTGTCGGTGAAGGCATCGAAGGTGTCGGTCAGGGAGTCAAGGATCTCGGGGATGATGTAACCGGTACAGATGATAACAACACAAATAATAATCCAAATACGACCCCGGATAACAATACAACTAATAATCGTTAACAGAACGATGAGACAGCCGCCCGCTAAGCACAATGTTATGCAATTAGCAGAGCGGCTGTTTTGTATGGAGGTTTATGGATGAAGGAAAAACATGAAGCAGGCCTGTCGATATGGCAGCTGTCTATGATGGCGGTTGGATCCGTGATTGGGGCTTCTTTTTTCTTAGGTTCTTCTGTCGCGATACATTCTGCCGGACCCTCTATTATCATTTCTTATATATTGGGTGGGGCTTTGGTCTATTATATTCTGTTTGCACTTTCTGAGATGACAGTTAACGACCCGGGAGCCGGGTCGTTCCAGGTATTTGCACAACGTGCTTATGGCCAAATGGCAGGTTTTGTGACTGGCTGGGTATACTGGACAGGCATTGTCCTTGCAATGTCAAGCGAGGCAACTGCTATCTCTATATTGGTAAAAAACTGGTTTCCGGATGTTTCCACACTGCTCCTGGGAAGCATTATTATCATAGGCGTGACAAGTGTAAATCTGCTGGGAGCGGATAGACTGAGTAAACTGGAGAGTATTCTTGCCGCAGTCAAACTCATCACGATTGCAGCATTTATTGTTATAGGAGTTCTTCTAATTCTTGGTGTTATAAAAGGGAACCATACGGGAAGCAGTATTAGGTATAGCCGCCCGGCCTTTTTTACGGAACCATTTTTCACAAATGGATTGAAAGGGTTCCTTGGAAGCCTGCTTCTGGTCATATATTCTTATTCTGGATTTGAGGTTCTGGGACTTGCAGCGGCTGAGGCCAGAGATCCCAGGAAGACTGTTCCGAAGGCCATTCATATCGTCGTCGCCATACTATTGACACTTTACATTATTTCTGTGGGAGTTATTCTGTTTCTGATTCCTACGGATGAAATCGCAGGTGACAGCAGCCCAATGGTGGCTGCACTGGGACGATATGGCTTTGGCTGGATAGGCAATATTCTGAACGTGGTATTGATTACAGCAATCCTTTCCACGATGTTGGCGTCCATGTTTGGTGTCGGAAGGATGATCCGCACACTTGCGTCAAAGAGATTTGCACCTGCATTTTTAGATGAGAAAACAGAGGTGCCGTACAGAGAAATCATTTTCTCTGGATGCGCTATGCTCCTGGCACTTTTTGCGGCAGTTTTGATGCCGGAAGTTTACCTTTTTCTTGTCAGTGCCGGAGGCTTTTCATCGATATTTGTATATATCATGATTATGGCTTCTCATATCCGCTTCCGTGGAAAACATGGGAAACCGGATGATAAGTTAAGACTGGAGGGGTTTCCATATTCCTCTTTGTTTGTCTTGATATGCCTGATAGCCGCTGTTGT
Organism: Eubacterium sp. UBA5416; assembly: GCA_002409525.1. Lineage (GTDB taxonomy): Bacteria > Bacillota > Clostridia > Lachnospirales > Lachnospiraceae > Novisyntrophococcus. The sequence goes on from DHNM01000050.1 coordinate 86,574, forward strand.
TTTTATGCCCTTTGTGAAAGGACAGACGGCAGGACTTGTAGCAGGAGTAATCATTATTGTCTTTTATTGTGTGATATTCATCTTTGCAGTTGACAAGTCCTGAGTGGTCCGTGGTATCATGAATCAAAAGAGATTGAAATGGAGGTCAGATGTTATGAGATATCCCGGATTTTTGAAAAATGGAGGGACAATAGGGCTTGTTGCCCCTTCTTTTGGATGCAATATTGAGCCTTATCAGACAGCATTCAAGCATGCAATGCATGCTCTGAGGGAAAAGGGGTACCAGTTAGAACTGGGACCAAATTGTTATGAAGGCAGAGGGGTTGGGATCAGTAACACACCAGAGCTCTGCGGTTCGGAATTTAACAAGTATTACTGTTCTGATGAGAATGATGTGCTGATCTCGTGCGGAGGCGGAGAGTTGATGTGCGAGATCCTGGATTATGTGGATTTTGAGAAAATCAAAAAAGCTGGCCCCAAATGGTTTATGGGTTATTCTGACAACACAAATCTCACATTTCTGCTTACTACGATCTGTGATGTCGCCTCAATCTATGGACCCTGTGCTCCGTCTTTTGGCATGGAGCCCTGGCATCCGGCGATCTGCGATGCCGAAAGACTTCTGCGCGGGGAAAAGCTCACCATGACAGGCTATGATATGTGGGAGAAGGAGTCTCAAAAGGATCAGGAACATCCGCTTATGCCTTATCATGTCACGGAGGAAAAAATACTTAAAGTTTTTGCGGAAAATGAAGATTTTACCATGGAGGGACGGCTGCTCGGCGGCTGTATGGATTGTCTTAGAAATCTGACAGGGACCAGATACGACAACGTGGCCGCATTTAACAGAAAATATCGCGATGACGGAGTAATCTGGTACCTGGAATCCTGCGATTTAAATCCCATGGATATCCGAAGAGCACTCTGGCAGATGCTTCATGCCGGCTGGTTTAAGAGCGCAAAAGGATTCCTGATAGGAAGACCATATTGCTTCGGAGAAGAGATTTTGGGTCTTAACCAATACCATGCTGTATACGATGTCCTACATATATTAAATGTTCCGATCGTGATGGATGTGGATCTGGGACATCTCCCGCCCATGATGCCGCTGATCAATGGATCATACTCGCAGGTTGAAGTAAAGGGAAATGATATCCGGGTCAGAATGCACACAGATAAGTGAACTTTCTATAAAACTATTGCAATGATGAAACAGGGTTGTTATAATTAAGGTACTTACTAAAAGCGGTTGAATAGCTTTTATGTAAAATACAATTAAAGGGGTTGACGGCGTTGAATATTATCATTAGTGGAAAAAATATCGATATCACAGAGGGAATCCGCTCTGCTGTTAACAATAAGCTTAAAAAGCTTGAAAGATACTTTACTCCTGACACAGATGTCAACGTAACTTTGAGTGTTGAAAAAGATAGACAGAAAGTCGAAGTTACAATACCTGTAAAGGGACGTCTCATTCGTTCCGAACAGGTCAGCAATGATATGTACGTATCCATTGACCTGGTAGAAGAAGTCATAGAACGGCAGCTTCGAAAATATAAAAATAAGCTCATCGATAAAAAACAGGATGTGAGCAACTTCCAAAAAGAATTTATTGAAGATGATGACCTGGAAGATGAAGCGATCAAGATTGTCAGAATGAAAAGATTTGGCATGAAGCCTATGTTTTCGGAAGATGCATGCGTTCAGATGGAACTTTTAGGACATAACTTCTTTGCATTTCGCAATGCAGAGACGAATGAAGTAAACGTGGTGTACAAGAGAAAAGGCAATACGTATGGATTGATCGAACCGGAAAACTGAACTGGCCATGTATAGGAGAGGGGCTGACGCTGTGGCGCCAGTCCTTTTTGTGAAAGTGATGGACCGCCTTAAAGCTATATATGAAAAGTGCGACAAAAACATTGTTAAACATATATAAAAGTGTTAGAATAGGCGGTATGATAATATTAGGAGTGTATAAAATTCATGAAAATATCAGAAAAAATATTTGGAACTCACAGTGAGCGTGAACTAAAGCGTATCATGCCGCTGGTGGATAAAGTTGAGGCGCTGCGCACGGATATGCAGAAACTATCTGATGAAGAGCTGCGCGCGAATACAAAAAATTTCAAGGAACGTCTGTCCAAAGGGGAAACCTTGGACGACATCCTTGTTGAGGCATATGCAACGGTGCGTGAAGCAGCCAGGCGTGTCCTCCATATGGAACCTTACAGAGTACAGATCATGGGTGGAATCATCCTGCATCAGGGACGTATCGCTGAGATGAAAACCGGAGAAGGGAAGACGCTGGTTTCTACACTTCCCGCCTATTTGAACGCACTTACAGGGCGTGGCGTCATGATCGTAACGGTTAATGATTACCTGGCCAAGAGGGATGCCGAGTGGATGGGAAAAGTTCATGAATTCCTGGGCCTTACGGTCGGAGTTGTACTAAATCCCATGAACAATGATGAGCGCCGCGCTGCCTATGGCTGCGATATTACTTATATTACAAATAATGAGCTTGGATTCGACTACCTGCGTGATAACATGGTCATTTATAAGGAACAGCTAGTACAGAGAGGGTTGTATTATGCGATCATCGATGAGGTTGACTCAGTATTGATTGATGAGGCCAGAACACCGCTTATCATATCGGGGCAGAGCGGAAAGTCCACCAAACTGTATGAGACCTGTGATATCCTTGCCCAGCAGCTGGAACGTGGTGAAGCCAGCGGCGAGATGACAAAGATGACAGCGATTATGGGTGAGGAGATCGAAGAGACCGGAGATTTCATTGTCAACGAAAAAGACAAGGTTGTGACACTGACAGAAGACGGAATCAAGAAAGTTGAGAATTTCTTCCATCTGGAAAATCTGTCGGATCCTGAGAACATGGAGATCCAGCATAATATTATCTTAGCTCTCCGCGCACATAATCTGATGTTCCGCGACAAAGACTACGTAGTGAAAGACGACGAGGTTCTGATTGTCGATGAGTTTACAGGACGTATTATGCCGGGACGCCGCTATTCAGACGGCCTGCATCAGGCAATTGAGGCAAAAGAGCACGTGAAAGTCAGGAGAGAGAGCAAAACTCTTGCGACAATCACATTCCAGAACTTCTTTAATAAGTTTGAGAAAAGATCCGGTATGACCGGTACCGCTCTCACTGAGGAGCAGGAGTTCCGTGACATTTACGGAATGGATGTTATTGAGATTCCTACCAATGAGCCGATGATCCGAGTGGATAACGATGATGCTGTTTACATGACAAAGAAAGAAAAGTTCCATGCTGTTGTGGAGGAAATCAAGGAATCCCATGCGAAGAATCAGCCGGTTCTTGTCGGCACGGTGACGATCGAGACCTCTGAGCTGATCAGTAGAATGCTGAAAAAGGAAAGAATCAAACATCAGGTTCTGAATGCCAAATTCCATGAACTTGAGGCAGAAATCGTATCGCATGCCGGTGAGGCGGGAACCGTTACGATTGCTACTAACATGGCAGGCCGTGGTACAGATATTAAACTGGACGATGATGCCAGAGCGGCCGGAGGACTTAAAATCATCGGAACAGAGCGTCATGAGTCAAGACGTATCGATAACCAGCTGCGCGGCCGTTCCGGACGTCAGGGTGATCCGGGCGAATCCAGATTCTATATTTCGCTGGAGGATGATCTGATGCGTCTGTTCGGGTCTGAAAAGCTGATGGGTGTATTCAAATCGCTTGGTGTTGCCGAGAACGAACAGATTGAACATAAGATGCTCTCCTCCGCAATTGAGAAAGCACAGAAAAAGATTGAGGCGAATAACTATGGAATTCGAAAAAATCTCCTTGATTATGATCAGGTAAATAATGAACAGAGAGAGATCATCTATAAAGAAAGAAGCCGTGTACTGGATGGCGAAAACATGCGTGACTCGATACTCAAGATGGCTTATGATACTATTGATGATACAGTGGACATGTTCATTGGAGAAAATGCAGATCCCCAGAAATGGGATCTGGGAGAACTGAATGCTTTTCTGATCCCAATCATCCCTGTGGAGCCGCTGAAAAGCGAAGATGTTGTAAAGATGAAAAAGGATGAGCTGAAGCAGAAGATTAAAGAAGAAGCTGTCAAGGTATATGAAGAGAAAGAAAACCAGTTTCCGCAGGAGGAGCAGATCCGTGAATTGGAACGTGTCATCCTTTTGAAGGTTATTGACCAAAAGTGGATGGGTCATATTGACGACATGGACCAGCTGCGCCAGGGAATCGGTCTTCAGGCTTATGGACAGCGTGATCCAAGAGTCGAATATAAGATGAGTGCCTATGATATGTTCAATGAGATGATTTCCGCTATTCAGCAGGACACCCTGCGGCTGCTTTATCATATTCGTGTAGAAGAAAAGGTAGAGAGGGAACAGGTAGCAAAGGTAACGGGGACCAATAAAGAGGGGGAAAGTCCCAAGCAGACTTATCAGCGTTCCGGAAAGAAAATCTATCCAAATGATCCATGCCCGTGTGGAAGCGGTTTGAAATATAAACAGTGTCATGGAAAAAAAGATGCAATGAGGGCGTAAATGTAAGCCTGTCATAAATCAATGGACTGCATACTTGCTTGTGTAGATCGTATTTTTCATGTATACTAGAGTAGCACGAAGTGAGGGGGGCAGAATCCCTTTTGACCCCTTCATCATTATATAAAATAACATCAGAAAGAGGTGAAGCAAATGGTTGAATTAGATCAGTTTAAGAATGAACTGAGTTCCTTTGAGGAACCATTGGTGGAAGTGAGGGATTCACTTTGACCTCGCTAACAAAGAGCAGAGGATTGAAGAACTAGAAAGAAAGATGGAAGAACCCGGTTTCTGGGATAATCCCGATAAGGCTCAGGAAATGATGAAAGAGCTGGGAAGTCTCAAAGAAGACAGGGACACCTATCATAAACTTGTCGAAGCCAGGGAAGATATAGAAACCCTGATTGAGATGGGATACGAGGAAAATGATGCCGGCGTAATACCGGACATTGAAGAAATGCTTTCCGCATTTAAGAAGAATTTTGAGGATTTGCGTATTAAGACCTTACTGTCCGGCAAATACGATGAAGTGAATGCGATTGTGAAATTAAATGCCGGGGCAGGCGGAACAGAAGCCATGGACTGGTGCTCGATGCTTTACCGCATGTATACACGCTGGGCAGAAAAAAAAGACTTTACGGTAGAAGAACTGGATTTCCTGGAAGGTGAAGAGGCGGGAATTAAATCGATCACATTTCAGGTAAATGGTAAAAATGCATATGGACTGTTGAAATCCGAGAAAGGTGTGCATAGACTGGTAAGAATCTCCCCGTTTAATGCAAACGGAAAACGCCAGACATCTTTTGTATCATGCGATGTGATGCCTGATATCAAAGGCGACATTAATGTAGAGATAAAGGATGAGGATATTCGTGTTGATACGTATCGCTCAAGCGGTGCCGGCGGACAGCATATTAATAAGACATCATCTGCGATCCGAATCACTCATTTTCCTACGGGAATTGTGGTGACATGTCAGAATGAGCGTTCACAGCATATGAACAAAGATAAGGCGATGCAGATGCTGAAGGCAAAACTGTATCTGAAAAAAGAGCAGGAGCAGGAAGAAAAACTGTCAGGAATCCGCGGTAAAGTGACGGATATCGCCTGGGGAAACCAGATTCGTTCCTATGTCATACAGCCATACACGATGGTGAAAGACCACCGGACGAATGAAGAAACTGCACAGGTAAACGCTGTACTGGACGGAGATATTGATCTGTTTATTAATGCGTATCTGAAATGGACCGCATTGAAGAAGTAGGTACCAACATGACAATGGAGGTGACATTGATGAATAAAGCATGGTGGAAAGAAGCTGTTGTATATCAGATTTATCCGAGAAGCTTTATGGACAGTGACGGAGACGGCATTGGAGATCTGAAAGGGATTACAAGCCGTCTGGATTATCTGGAAACTCTGGGAGTTGACGTGATCTGGCTGTCACCGGTCTATAAATCCCCCAATGACGACAATGGATATGACATCAGTGATTACCGTGATATTATGGATGAATTCGGAAGTATGGCCGATTTTGATGAAATGCTCAAAGAGGCACACAGCCGAGGCATCCGTATTGTGATGGACCTCGTGGTAAACCACACATCAGATGAACACAAATGGTTTGTGGAGAGCCGTAAAGGAAAAGATAATCCGTACAGGGACTACTATATCTGGAAAAATCCGAAAGAAGATGGGAGTACTCCGAATAACTGGGGTTCATGTTTCGGAGGTTCTGCGTGGGAGTATGATAAAAACACCGACATGTATTATCTTCATTTATTTTCAAAAAAGCAGCCGGATTTAAACTGGGAAAATGAAAGGTTAAGAAAAGCAATTTATGATATGATGAAATTTTGGCTTGATAAGGGGATTGATGGCTTTAGAATGGATGTAATAAATTTCATTTCAAAGGATCAAGATTTTCCTGATGATAAAATGGGCGGATCTAAATATTATTCAAATGGGCCAAGAGTCCATGAATTTTTAAAGGAAATGAATCATGAAGTGCTTTCAAAATATGACATAATGACTGTAGGAGAAACTCCCTCTGTAACTCCAGAAATTGCAGGAGATTATGTGGATGAAAGCAGGAAAGAGCTTAATATGATATTTCAGTTTGAGCTTATGGGAATAGATGAAGGCAAAGGCGGCAAAGGGGACGTAATTCCTTGGAAGGCAAAAGATTTTAAAAATGTATTAATTAAGTGGCAGGAAGCATTAAAGGATAAAGGATGGAATTCCCTTTATATGAATAATCATGATCAGCCAAGAATGGTTTCACGTTTTGGAGATGACAAAAATTTTAGAGTAGAATCTGCAAAAATGCTTGCTACAGTTTTGCATACACTAAAGGGAACACCATATATTTATCAAGGTGAAGAAATTGGAATGACAAATGTAAGCTTTGATAGTATAGAGGACTATAATGACATTGAAACTCTTAATGCATACCATGAAAAATTAAATGAAGGGATACCTAAAGAAACACTTATGGAAGCTGTTCATAAGTCCAGCAGGGATAATGCAAGGACTCCAATGCAGTGGGATGATACTTTAAATGCTGGTTTTTCTAAACATGACCCTTGGTTAAAAGTGAATCCTAATTATAAAGATATAAATGTTGCAAAAGCTCTTAAAGATCCAAATTCAATTTTTTATTATTATAAAAAGCTTATTAAAATGAGAAAAGAGTATAAATCTATTGTATATGGGGATTTTAAGGCTTTTGAAGTATGTGAAAATGTATTTTCTTATATGCGAACATTAGGTGATGAAAGACTTTTTGTAGTTATTAATTTAAAAGGAAATAATGAGAAGTTTATACTTCCAAACGGAATAAAATATAATAAGGCAGAAGTTATATTGAGTAACTATGATGATGAAAATAAAGATATAAGCAATATCGCTTTAAAACCTTATGAAGCTATAGTTTATAAACTTTTATAACTACACAAATTAACAGCAAGTAAAGTTTAAAGAGAGAATTGAGGCTATTGCATTGATATGCTCCCTTATAGGTAGACAAGTTAAATAATAAAAACTTGCTTGCTTGAAAGGGAGCATTTTTTACCATATGTTAGGACGTTATACTTAAGTTTTCTTCCAAAAGCACTTTATCTATATAGTCCTCTATATCTATTTTATCTGATTCATATATTATATGCTCCATAAAATATTTTTCATCCTCACTGCAGTTTGTCATAGTCTTTTTTATTATTCCTTCAATACTGCAGGGCTGGATTTTCCACTTACTTTTATAATTTTTCTTATCTTTTGGATTTTTATATTTGTGCTCTTTAAAATCATCAAAGTCGTAAATAAGCTTGCCCTTTTTCTTTAAAAATATTACAAGCCTTGTTCCTGTATACTCCATATCTTCATTATTATACTGCCTAATAATATGAATATGATTTCTTCTTCTATTACTATATACCATAAACGTCACCAACTATATTATCCTCTAAATTATATATAATTTCACCTTATCTCATATAATTTATTTATTTTCAAAACTCCATCATACATAAGTTCCGCTTTTATAATATTACCTTTTTTATTTAACAAGCATACTATAAAAATATATTAATATTTTGAAAGAAGGTTATGAAATTGTATCCTTACATGGAAAACTATTACCCATGGTGGATGATGTTTAACAATATGATTCCAGTGTATTTACCTCAGCTTAGTTATATGCTTTACAATCCTACGGCAATTAATATGTACAGAAGTGAAAGTAAGACAACAACTGCCTCTGCTGCTATAAAAGGAGGACCTTATGCACCAGATATTAAAGGTGTAATATATTTTACTGATGTACCTAATGGCACATGGGTATGCGTTTCAGTTATAGGTCTTCCTGATTATAAACCTGCTTCAGGAAATAATCCACCAATTGGTCCTCATGGATTTCATATCCACGAATTTGGGAACTGCGAAGTTGGCGATCCAAATGATCCATTTAAAGCTGCTGGAGGCCACTGGAATCCTACTAATCAGCCTCACGGCAATCATGCAGGGGATTTTCCTGTTCTCTTTTCTAATCACGGGACTGCATCTATGTGCTTTTTTACCGATAAATTTAAAGTTAATGATGTAATTGGAAAATCAGTAATTATACATGAAAACCCTGATGATTATAGAACCCAGCCCGCAGGTGCTTCAGGAAGAAAGCTGGCATGCGGAGTAATCAGTAGCTCCAAAAGTCCTTCATTATAAAAGTGCCAGGTGGCAAGTGAACTAGTGAACGATTGTTAGAAAATGCGAAACATTTTTTATAATGTAAAATGTAGAATTGAGAATTAGTTGTAGGGAACAGTCTTGACCGTTCCGTTGATGAACGAGCGAAATCTGGGGGATGTAACAGTGCCAACACCCAGGTGGCAATTCCATTCTATGGCATCTGCAGGGCAATCTGAATTTGGGGGGCGGAACGGTCAAGACCGCTCCCTACTAATGATTATATTATTCGTAATTCGTAATCTTCTTTTATTATGAATGATTTAAAGTGCCTGGCACTTTTAAAATATAACCTTATCCTTTTCAATAGCTGCAACACCTATGGTTTTATCAGCAGCCCCATAATAAACATAATATTTATCATCAATTTCGACTGCCCCGCAGCTAAATATTACATTAGGAATAAGTCCTTCTTTTTCCCAAGATAGCTCAGGCTCCAGTATAGGTTCTTTCTGCCTATGAATTACTATAGATGGATCATTTAAGTCTAAAAGTGCTGCGCCCAATCTATAGACATTATTATCATCCACAGCATGATATATAAGAAGCCATCCATCCTCTCTTTTTATAGGCGGTGCTGCAATACCTATCTTTTTGCTTTCCCATGTGCCCTTAATTGGGGACATAATTATCTTATGATTTTTCCACTCTTTTAAATCCTCTGAGTATCCAATCCACAAGTCAGGCATCCTTCTATGAAACATTACAAAATTATTATCAATCTTTTGCGGAAGTAGTGCTGCATCCTTATTAGGTTCATCAATAAGCACTCTGTGCCCATGCCAATTTTTTAAATCCTTTGAATAAGCAAGGCTTATCCTGAAATTGTTCCAGTCCTTCCCACCAAATCCAGTATAAAGCATATAATATGTCCCATCAATTTCACTAATCCTTGGGTCTTCTGTCCCCCATGCCTCTTGTTCGTTTTCACTAACTATAACAGGTTCATTAAAACGCTTGAAACTTATTCCATCTTCACTAATAGCATATCCTATTGAAGATACAAATTTATGTTCTTCTTCAGGTCTGTCACTATCAAGCACAAAGCTATTATCGGATGCTCTATAAAACATATGGACAAGACCATCCTTATATATAGCAGCTGCATTAAAAACTGCAGCTTTTTCCCAATCATTTTTTTCATTTGGCATTAAAATTGGTTTTTCTGTTAATCTTTTAAGCTTAAACATGTAGCCCTCCTTAAACAATTATCTCTCATATTCTGCAAATGGATCATCAATTATAGCTTTATATGCTTCTGCATCACTTGCTCCTAAATATAGCTCTGCCTTTCCATTTTTTAGCCTCACTAATCCACCACTAAAAATAACATCCTCTAAATCTGGTCTTTTAGCTTCTCCTCTTGGCAGATCACTCCTTGCAGCTATTATTTTTATTTCTGAAGCTTCATCTGTATCTGCATTATATGCAAATACCATAGAATAATAGTGTCTGTTTCCTTCATTATCAAAACAAGCTATATGGCCTAATATTCCCAGCAAACCATTTTCCAATATGTGGATTTGATTTGGACCTCCCCATTCATCATCAGCAAATTGCCCTTCTAGCAAGGGTGTCATACTAATAACATCGCTATTTAATTCTTCAAGGGATTTTATTTTAGTAAAGCCAATCTTTCCCCTTTTGCCTGCTTCCCCTTGAGGCCTTGTAAATACACCAATTTCTCCATTAATGAGTTTTACAAGTCTTATGTCCTTCATCATTTCAGGACCCTCTGTAAATTTCTTCAGGCTATTTATGTTCTGTCCTCTATAAAATACTGTCTTATACCCTGATGCACCTTTAATAATGGGATGGGGATGGATTTCAACCCCGCCGAAAATCAATTCACTATCTATTAAGGTAACAAAAGGATCTTGGAGATCAAATTCAACCGTATTTGTTCTTGGTATCCAAACTCCATCCCTATTTATAAAAAATTTAACTTTTGATTGCTCACAATTTCTGTCTTCTACTCTTCCTGCAATTACTAAATCTCCGTCATCTTCAAAAGGAGCTGTTATATTATAAACGTCCTTACCTTCAATTCCTTTAAATATAAGTTTTTCTCCAAATATCTTATTATTATTTGATTTATAAGAATCTAATAACTCACTTATTGTTTTAAGCTTCATTATACTTATACCCTCCTGGAAAATTACATAATTATTAATCTTTTAATCCTGTAAATGTTACTCCTTCTACAAAATATTTTTGAGCGAAGAAGAATAAAAGAATAGTTGGTAATGCAACAATAGATGACATTGCCATTAAATAATTCCATTTTGGTGCCTCACTGACTCCACCCATAAAGAAATACATTCCCATATTCATAGTATAATAATCCATATCTGTAAGGTAAACAAGTGGCCCTAAAAAGTCATTCCAGTATCCCTTAAAAGCAAATACACAAACAGCCAATAATGCTGGTTTTATTTGAGGCAGTATTATGTGAAAAAATGTTTGCATAGGTGAAGCTCCATCTATTTCAGCAGCATCATCTAATTCTGTTGGTATTCCCATAAAAAACTGTCGTAAAAGAAATACATAAAAGGGACCCCAAGCTGTCCATGATCTAAGAACTAATGGGTCAAATGTGCCTACAAGTCCGAGCTTTTTCCATATAATAAAAGTTGGTATTAAAGTAACATGGAAAGGAAGCATCATTGTAGCCAGAAGTATAAAAAATATTATATTCTTTCCCGGAAAATTAAATCTTGCAAATCCATAAGCAACAATAGTTTCACTAATTATTTCGCCTGTCATACCAAGTACTACAACAAAAATCGTATTTAATAAATACTTGTTAAAAGGCAGTGCTTTCCATGCATTAGCAAAATTTTCCCAGTGTGGTGATTTGGGAAACAACACAGGAGGCCACTCAAATATATCTGCATTAGTTTTTAAA
>DHNM01000050.1:98482-98690 GCA_002409525.1 Eubacterium sp. UBA5416
ATATATCTGCATTAGTTTTTAAAGCCGTTGAAAGCATCCAAAAAAATGGAAGCAATATTAAAACGGCAATGGCTGAAAGAATAATATAGGTTATTGTACTTTTTATTACCTTTTTTCTTTTTGCTGAAGTATTTTGTTTTGAAATTGCATTTTCCATAATAGCACCTCCTTACCTCTTAACCTCTGCTTCATAATAAACCCATGCAGG
>DHNM01000024.1:0-18696 GCA_002409525.1 Eubacterium sp. UBA5416
GCGTCTGCCTGTTCCGCCACGCCGGCATAAACCTTTCGGTTTAGTGGGACCTATAGGGCTCGAACCTATGACCCTATGCTTGTAAGGCAGATGCTCTCCCAGCTGAGCTAAGATCCCAATTAATTCGCTGTCGATTTATGTTGCTTCCCTTAACCGACTTGCTTATTATACTATTAAAACGCTCCTTTTGTCAATAGGTAATTTCATAAATTGTGATTATTTTTTCAACAATTTACGAAACAGTTCTTCTGCAGCTTTTTTTCTCCTTTTTGTCTCCTCATCCAGGATCATTGCTTTTTTGTTATCATACTCGATTACATCACCATCAACGGGACAAGACTCAAATTCAGATACCGGTATATTCAGCATCTTTTTATCCTCTGTCTCACATACTGCTATATTACCCTCCAATCGATCCACAATCAGTTTCACTTGCTACACCTCCTGCAATCATAATAGTTACTGAGGGGGATTACAAACGCTGCAAGGCTCTAATCCCCTGTCGCGTGCTTCCGATAATCTGACTTCAATATCACCGCTTTTTAAGTATCTGCAGCCGGCCACGTGATATTTTGTTCCTGAGTTCGTAATATGCACGATAGGATCCTGCTCAGCCCCGGATGAATTTTCCTCTGATATTGTATTCTCCTTCTCCTGATCGGTATTGACTTCTGCCTGGGAAGATACGCCTCCTGCCGTTACAGGAGCACCGTTTACATTCCAGGAAATATGCGCACCGTCGCTGGACGCTATAATTGTGCCCTGCTGATCTGTTCGAAATACCTGGATATTGTGCTGTGCGAATCTCTGTAAAACCTCCTGATCGGGATGTCCATACTGATTGTCCACCCCGCAGCTGATCACTGCATATGCCGGAGCCACTGCGTTTAACATTTCTTCCGAATTGGATGTTTTGCTTCCATGATGTCCGGACTTCCACACATCAGCCTTCAGATCTATACCGGAACTTACGATATCACTTTCTGCAGGCCCTTCTGCATCGCCTGTCATGACAAAGCTGTTGTTTCCATACACCAGTTTAATCCCAACCGACCAGTTGTTCAGATTATCTCCATAGTCAACATCTGGTTTCGGTGACAAAACAGTGAACTTCGCGTCACCAAGCCGGTATTCCTGCCCGATATCTGCCTGCGTAATCTCAAGTCCCTTGTCCTGGACTGCATTGAGAACATCCATATAGGTCTTAGATGTATGAACTTTCTCAGGCAGTATGACATTCCCGATTTCAAACGAACGAATCACATCGTCAAGGCCGCCGATATGGTCTTCATGAGGATGTGTACCGATCACATAATCCAGCCGCACAATTCCCTGCTGCTGCAAATAGGATACAACATTCTTTCCATCTTCATTCTTACCGGCATCGACCAGCATGGCTGCGTCAGATGTCTTAATCAATATGCTGTCTGCCTGACCGACATCCAGGAAATGCACTTCCAGCGGTGGTTCTGCTTCATACTGCGCGTGTGAATCTTTCTGTGATACTGCCTGTACCTCTGAATTGAATGACTGTTCTGAAGCACATCCTGCATTCAATACCAGTAATACAAGAAACACCATCTTGCAAAGACGGCGAAATAGTGAGGCTTTCTCTTTTTCTGTCGATTTAAATGCCACCTGAAAACCCCTTTCCCTTATGTAAAAAAACAGCTGAAAGCTTATGCCTTCAGCTGAGTAGTAGATAGGGGAATCGAACCCCTGATTCCGCCGTGAGAGGGCGGCGTCTTAACCGCTTGACCAATCTACCTTGCTCAATTATAATAACTCATTTCTCGGGAAAATGCAAGCCTTTTTTCAAGTTTTTTTAAAAAACTGAATTTTCACTACATTAACCCGGGCAAATGAGAAGGTATAACTTTATCAGGAAAGATCTGAATATATCTTTACAATCTGAAGCAGCATTTCCACTACAATATCCATGCCTTCTACAGTTACATGTTCAAACGGACCATGGAACGCATACCCTCCGGTTCCGAGATTTGGGCAGGGAAGTCCCATAAAGCTTAATCTGGCTCCGTCCGTACCACCGCGAATAGCTTCTACCTTTGGATTTGTTCCGGCAGCTTTCGCAGCTTTTTTTGCATTTTCAATCAGATGAAGACAGGGTTCAATTTTTTCTTTCATATTATAATACTGATCTTTTAGTTTCAGGCTTACCGTGCCTTCGCCGTACTTTTCATTCATCTGATCAGTTATCCGGCCAATGAGCTGTTTTTTCTCTTCGAATTTATCACGGTCATGATCGCGTATGATATATTCCATATGAGCATTGGCAACATCACCTGACAGCTTCAGCAAATGGAAAAATCCCTCATATCCTTCCGTCATTTCCGGAGTTTCTTCCTTTGGAAGCATGGACTGCACCTCACAAGCCACAGATACAGCATTAACCATAATATCTTTCGCATCACCCGGATGAACATTTACTCCTGTGATATCAAGTTTTGCGGAAGCTGCGTTAAAATTTTCATATTCAATTCCGCCTTCAGCGCCACCGTCTACTGTATATGCATAATCAGCGCCAAAGGATTTTACATCGAAGTGATCCGCCCCGGCTCCTACTTCTTCGTCGGGCGTAAACCCGATACACAGCTTTCCATGTGCAATGTTTTCCTTCCTGATGCGTTCCAGCATAGTCATGATCTCGGCGACGCCTGATTTGTCATCGCTTCCCAGAATTGTTGTTCCGTCAGAAGTGATCAGTGTCCTGCCTTTTAGATCAGCAAGATGCGGAAATAATTTTACTTCCAGTTTTCTTCCTGAATCTCCAAGATCCAGATCTCTGCCATCGTAATTCTCATGAATCTGTGGATTTACTTTATGATCCGCAAAATCAGACACGGTATCCATGTGTGAAATTAATCCGATTGCAGGTGCCTTTTCACAGCCTCCCGTCGCCGGAAGTGTTGCGTAGACATAGCATTTGTCATCCACCCTGGCATCCTTTAATCCAAGTTTCTGTAATTCATCCACGAGTACCCTGGCAAGATTAAACTGCACTTTTGTGGTGGGGACAGTTTCACTGTCATCGTCACTCGCTGTAGGTATCACTACATACTTTAAAAGTCTTTCATAAGCTTTCATCGTTCCCTCCTTTTCCCTTGCAGGCTGCATATTGATCTCATTATTTCATTAGTTTCTTAATTGTATCGCATAGTTCATCAACGACTGCTTCATCGCCGTCTTTTATATCATCCACAACACATGTCTTGATGTGGTTTGTCAGCAGCTCACGGTTAAATGCGTTCAGAGCGGACTGAATAGCGGCTACCTGTGTCAGAATATCTACACAGTATCTGTCGTTGTCGACCATGCTTTTGACGCCTCGAACCTGACCTTCGATCCGGTTCAGCCGATTAATCAGCTTTTTGTATTCTTCCTCTTCTCTGTGTTTTGTTTTCACACAGCAGCAATGCGCTTCTTCAGCCATATATATCACCTCCCGGGGTACATACCCCTCGTAGGTATATCATATCAGAGACCGTCATTTTCGTCAAGAACACAAATGATTACACATCCATTTATTACATTTATATTTTGTGCTCAAATGGAGAAAACTATAACATAATAAATGGGTTAATGTTAAAAAATTCTTTAGACCCAAAAAAAGTGACCGTGAAAGGATAAAAAGGACAGCGTTATGAACAACCGAAAAAATTGGTTAATGAAGAACTTGATACTCTTTTTGACGGGATATTGTATTTACTTGTCGATAGAAGTCACTTTCAGAGGATACAGCTACCGTCTTATGGGAATTGTCGGAGGACTCTCTATGATCGCCCTATCAGAAATCTCCACAGTCCTTCAAAATACAGAGCAGCTTCCTCTTAAAATGCTGATGGGTGCTGTTGTCATCACATGTCTGGAATTAGTTTCCGGAACTTTTGCGTTATTTGTACTGGATATCCGCATGTGGGACTACAGTGGATTATGGATGAGCGCACTCGCAGGGCTGGTTTGTCCCCTATATTCACTCTTCTGGTTTTTTCTGTCAGGATTCGGAATTATTTTTGCCGACAGCCTTGATTATTATGTATTCGGTGAAGGTGAACGGCCGGCATATCGTATAGGAAAGTGGAAGATTTCTCTGCCTGCAAGACATACGGAAACGAATGCAAAAATTTCTCAATAATTTCCCAGTATATGGAGTTTATCGGCCTCGTTTCGAATTCCGATCAGTGCATTTTTCACTGCAGGATCTGCCATACTGCCTTCAAAATCGAGGAAAAAACGATATTCGAAATTTCCGTCACGGATAGGGCGTGATTCAATTTTGGTCATATTCAAATCGTTATAGATCAGATTTGATAAAGTACTGTAAAGGGAACCGCTCTTATGAGGCAGCTCAAAGCAAATGGAAATCTTATCTGCACCTTTCACGATATAATTCTGATTAGAAACTACGATAAATCTGGTTGAGTTTGTCTCGGTAGACAGTTGTCTATCTTCCAGCTTTTTCAGACCGAATAACTCCCCGGCTGAGTGACTGGCAATGGCAGCCTGATGAATATCACAGTCACAGGCGACCTTCCTGGCAGCTACAGCGGTATTTAAAAGCTTTTTCTGATCCCAGTCCGGATGGACTTTCAGATATTCTCTACACTGGGCAAGAGCCTGCGGATGAGAATATACCGTATCTATGTCTGATATATCTGCCTCGGGAAGACCCAGCAGCTCATGTTCAATGGGAAGAATCTGTTCTCCCACAATATACACGGGATATTCAAGAATCAGGTCATAGATATCCTGAACGATCCCGGCCGTCGAGTTCTCTATTGGAACTACCGCATAGTCCGCCTGTTTTTCTGCGACAAGCCGTATGGCTTCCTCCCACGTGTCGACATGTACGTTTTGTACCTGTTCTCCAAAGAATGTTTTCGCCGCCTCAGAAGCATAAGCTCCCTCGAGTCCCTGATAGATTACCTTAACACCTTTTACAGGCAGACAATCCACCCGGATGTAGTTCGAGAACAGGTCCTTATGAGCGGCAAGAAGCTGATATTGGTGTATTCTGCTGATAGACATGGTCTGACGGATAATTTCACAGATCCCCTTTGCATTGAATTCACCGGAAGCAGATTCACTGAGCTGCTTTAATTTTGCGTTTTCTCTTTCCTGATCGAATACAGGTTTTCCCGTTTCAATCTTATATTCAGCCACTTCACTTGTGAGGCTCATACGGCGCTCAAACAGTTTCTGTATCTGACCATCAATAGAGTCTATTTCGTTCCTTATTTTTCCTAAATCAGACATTATTTCTCATTTCCATGATATTTTTCTTCACAATACTGGCAGCGGTAAATCTCCTTTTCGGAATCAGATAGTATAAAAACCTGATCCAGCTCCTGTTCAATCGAGGTGATGCAGCGTGGATTTTTGCACTTAATGACATTTACCACTTTCTTCGGAAGATGAAGTTCCTTTTTCTCGGAGATCTCACCATCTTCGATGATGTTCACTGTGATGTTGTGGTCGATAAAACCCAGAATGTCGAGATCCATCATGTCCACAGGGCACTCGACCTTCAGGATATCTTTTTTTCCCATCTTATTACTCCTGGCATTCTTTATGATCGCAACTGTGCAGTCCAGTTTGTCCAGCTCAAGGTCATGATAGATTGTCATAGCTTTTCCTGCCTCGATGTGATCTAATACAAATCCCTCTGATATCTTTCCGACATTTAACATACTTTCACCTCCAGGAGTGTAAGAATCAACGCCATTCGAATATAAACACCATATTGAACCTGACTAAAATAAGCAGCCCTGGGATCTTTATCAACTTCCACAGAGATCTCGTTGACACGTGGAAGCGGATGTAGGATATACATGTCATCTTTCGCCAGTTTCATCTTTTCTTCATCCAGAATATAGAAATTCTTCATTCTCAGATAGTCTTCCTCGTTAAAGAAACGTTCCTTCTGAACACGAGTCATATATAAAATATCAAGCTTTGGAAGTGCATCCTCGAGTCTGATCACTTCCTCAAACTCCACATGATTTGCCCTAAGGACATCCTCGCGGATATAATCCGGGATCTTAAGTTCTTCCGGTGAAATCAGCACAAATTTCACCCCTGTATAGCGAATCAGTGCACTGATCAGAGAGTGGACCGTACGCCCGAACTTCAGATCTCCGCAGAGACCAATTGTAAGCCCGTCTAATCTGTGCTTTAATGAGCGAATCGTCATCAGATCAGTCAGTGTCTGCGTCGGGTGCTGATGTCCGCCATCGCCTGCATTGATCACAGGAATATGGGAATTGGCAGCAGCTACGAGCGGAGCTCCTTCTTTTGGATGCCTCATCGCACAAATATCAGCGAAGCAGCTGATCACACGGATTGTATCAGCCACACTCTCCCCTTTCGAGACTGAACTGGATGCTGCAGACGAAAATCCAATTACAGTTCCGCCGAGATTCTGCATCGCTGTCTCAAAACTCAGCCTTGTCCGGGTGCTTGGTTCATAGAATAACGTGGCTATCTTCTTTCCGTCACATGCGTGTGCATACTTCTTTGGATTCTTTTCGATATCGGCAGCCAGATCCATCATCTGATCCAGTTCTTCCACAGAAAAATCCAGAGGGCTCATCAAATGTCGCATATATACCTCCTAAAAAGTTTGTAATTTTTACCTTGGTCTATAGTATAACTTCTCAGAAGAAAATGCAAGGAAAACTTACATACATTTGCTCCAGCCACAGTTTTTGCAAATTGTGCATCCGCCTTCAGACTGTAGGGGTTCCCCACATTCCGGACATATAATTTTGTGTGAAACACCCTTTACCGCCTTTGGCTTCGGCGCTCTGGCAGCCACTTTCTGATGAGGTTCACCGCCTTTTTTGTTCTTCAGTTCCTCCTGAACCTCATTGTACATATCCAGCAGCGCATTTCCCACAGCCATCGGGCAGCAGCTTCCTCTGCTTGTATCTTTTTTTGTCGCTCGTCGAACACTGTAAGACGGACAGGATCCGGTTGAATTCAACTGATCAATAATTGTATAGATATCGACACCGCCTCTGGCACTGATCGATATCATACGCGAAAGTCCGATCATAAAATTATTGCATCCGCCGGTGGAGCCTTTGCTCAGATAAGTCTCGAGCAGTGCACCTGTATAAGGATCAAACATTGCGATGCAGTGCAGGCTTCCGCAGCCGGTGACCAGTTTTCTTTTCTTGCCAATGATGTCATCGTTAATTTCGATGATATCTCCACGTTTCAGTCCCTCTCCTGCAACAGCTCCCTTCTTCTCCTCTTCCGGAGTAAGGATTCCAGTACGTTTACAGCCGTCACGAAAGATCGTAATTCCCTTTAATCCTTTTTCATAGGCATAGAGATAAAGGTCCTCTGTCTCCTCTACGGTGAACTCGTTTGGCACGTTAACTGTAGAACTGATGGAAGCGTCAATATGCTCCTGCCAGATCGACTGCATCTCGATTCTCTGACGGTAATCCAGCGTCATAGCCGTGACAAAGTAATCCGGCAGATCACTGTCGTCAGTAAGCTTATGTTCTTTCATATACTGCTCTACAATCTTTGTATATACCTTGTAGTAAACATCCGTTCCATGAAGAGATTCTGTCTTGCGCTCATAATAATTCGCAAAGATGGGCTCAATTCCTCCGGAAATTCCAAGCATCGTAGAAAGTGTTCCGGTAGGTGCAATCGTAAGCAGCTGTGAATTTCTAATACCATATTTACTGACGAGTTCTTTTGTGGCTTTCGATGTATTTCGAAGGAAGAATGGTGTTTCCATGACTTCCTGTGTATTGCATCCCGGGTAAGCACTCTCGTCCTTTGCAAGCAGGGCGGACTGTGCAATTGCCATATCCGCCATCGCAAATCCGATTTTATCACAGATTTTTACTGCCTCCTCATCCCCGTATGTAAGTCCGAGTTTGATCAGCATATCGCCAAGTCCCATGATTCCAAGTCCGATCTGTCTCCAGTCATGTACACTCTCCCGCTGCTCCGGAAGAGGATGAAGATCCATTCCCTCATCCAGAACCTCATTCAGTGCAGTAACAGATGCCTTTACGCATTCCTTAAATCCTGTAAAGTCAAAAGAAGCATTTTCGGAAAATGGTTTATCGACAAACTCCGCAAGGTTTACACTGCCAAGAAGACAGCTTCCGCCTGCCGGAAGAGGCTCTTCCGCACAGGGATTCACACCTGCGAAAGTGAATTCTTTTGTATTAGAGAGAAGATTCCAATTCTGAACTCTGTCCCAAAACGAAGCACCGGGTTCCGCGTAATCCCAGTTAGTCTCAGCTATTTGCTGAAAGAGATCTTTTGCGTTGACGTACCTCTCAATTGTTTCGCCTGTAGCTTCCCTGGTATAATGAAGGCGAAAATCTTTATTGTTTTTTACTGCCTTCATAAGTTCATCCGAGATACGTACAGATATATTCGCTTTTGTCACTTTATCCAGATTTGTTTTAATGTTGATAAAATCTTCTACATCAGGATGTGAGCAGTCCAGGGAAATCATAAGTGCCCCTCTCCTGCCGTTTTGTCCGATCAGATCAGTGACCAGAGAATAAAGGTCCATAAACGAGACAGCACCTGTAGTTTCTTTAGCGGCATTATTAATTTTCGCTCCCTTAGGAGAAAGTCCGGATATATCTATTCCGCAGCCTCCCCCATAGCTATAGGTCCTCGCTAATTTTTTGGCACAGTCAAAGATACTCTCAATCTCATCATCCGGAGGCTCAATGACATAGCAATTAGACAATGTGATCTTTCTCCCTCTATATTCCAGACCGCGATTCGCGAGAATTCTTCCTCCGAACAGGAATTTCTTTTCCTTCATATACCTGGCTATGATTTCATTTCCGCCACTGATTCTTTTGATCCACTGGTCAAATGACTCACCCTCATAACGGTACTTTTTATTCCAGATATCAGCTCCCAGCTGATTGTCTTCTCCCAGCCACTCTTGTACTTCCATTAAACTCTATCCTCTCTGCTATATATTGATTTCTTAATCAATCCTACCACAATATATTGTGTATTTCAAGTCATAAAATCGTAGAATTATTATGAAATATTGTTTTGTAAATCGTAGGTTTCACTGGCAGACTTCAAGGTCTGGTAGACCGCCGCTACAGGAAGTCCCACAACATTATTATAATCCCCGTTAATTTTTTTAACAAAAACTGCCGATACTCCCTGGATTCCATAAGCACCTGCCTTATCCATAGGCTCATCTGTCTTAAGATATTCTTTGATTTCATTTTCTGACATGGGATAAAACGTGACATCTGTCCTTTCAAAAAATGTAGTTTCTTTCAGTATCCTCTCAGCCGTTCTCCAGATGATCGTAACGCCGGTATACACCTGATGTGTATTCCCCTGTAACATATGCAGCATTTCTCTCGCCTGCGATTTGTCGTATGGTTTTCCGAGGATCCGGTCATCTGCCGATACAATCGTATCCGCTCCGAGTACAATACAGTCTTGTTTCATCCGTGATGATACCTCACGGCATTTACCCTTAGACAGATCCCTGACGACATCCCCCGGAACGCTTGATGTGATTTTCTCCTCAAAATTACTCGGAATCACACGGCAGGCAATGCCGACCCGGTTAAGCAGTTCTCTTCGTCTGGGCGAGGAAGAAGCCAGAATAATATTGTTTAGTCTTTGCATGATATGTCGTCCTTTCCACGAGTGCATAAAAATTTCCACAAACCGCCTTTAGCAGAATATCTGCACCGTCAGTCTGTGGAAATTCAGTAATCAAAAATTGTATATCAAAATACAAGCAGAGCGGTAAGCCGGGTTATGTCTTGCGTAATCATCTATCTAGAGCTGTTGTCGCCAGCAGCTTCAAGCGGCCTACCTAAAAGCGTGACGGGCAGCCACTTCACTTTTATTCGGTCTTGCTTCGGATGGGGTTTACATGGCTTCCTCTGTTACCAGAAGAACGGTAGTCTCTTACACTGCCTTTCCACCCTTACCCGCCGCATACGCGGCAGGCGGTATATCTCTGTTGCACTATCCTTGGAGTCACCTCCACCGGACGTTATCCGGCATCCTGCCCTGTGAAGCCCGGACTTTCCTCACCTGACGCCTTTCGGCATATATCAGCTGCGATTACATACTCTACTTGTACAACTTTTAAATCTTATCACAAAATTTCTTTTTTGTCCAGAGGCCACATCAGACATCGAAGCAGCTGTTTCCCACAAACTCCCGCAATATGGAGTTTTGAGGAATATCCTCGCTTGGAACTCCCACAAAGTAATCCAGAAACTTCAGAAGTCTCTTGGCCTCCATATATTCCGGGGAATCCTCAGGAATCTGAAAAAGCACCGGCTCTGCATAGAGTTTCAGAACTGCAAGCTCGTATAAAAGTGCGGAATTGAACATGACATCGGCTTCTTCCTGGTAGGGAAAGATATTCTGCAGCTCTCCCCGTTTTACGGAATTCCACATGGCAATTGTTTTCTGTGCACTGATTCCTCTGGTTCGGTTATCTCTGACAATCCGTCTGATCAGCCTTCCATCCGTCGTTGAGATTCTGTTATGCTCGTCGACATTTAACTGTGTCAGCGCACTGATATATATTTTAAATTTGCTGTCAGCGGGAAGCATATGGCTGACTTTATCATTTAGCCCGTGAATTCCCTCCAGAACAAGGATATCATCTTCACCGAGTGCGATATAATTTCCATGATATTCACGTTCACCCGATACAAAATTGAAAACTGGCATCTCAACTTTCTCACCGTCCAGAAGTGCCTGCATCTTTTTGTTAAAAAGAGGGATATCAATCGCATCAATACTTTCAAAATCCAGTTCACCGTTTTTATCTTTCGGTGTATCCACACGGTTAACGTAGAAATCATCCATTGATATAGGATGCGGTTTCAGGCCATGAACAGAAAGCTGGATGGACAGTCTGTGAGAAAACGTTGTCTTTCCGGAAGAAGTCGGACCCGCGATCATAACAAATTTTACATGACGTTTCTTTGCAATCTGATCTGCAATCTTCGATATTCTGGCCTCCTGCAAAGCCTCTGAGATAAGTATGATTTCTTTTACATTTCCCTTGCTGATGGATTCATCTAAATCGCCAACGGTGTCCACACCCAGTTTTTCACCCCAGTGTTCGGATTCTTTCTGAACCATAAAGATCTTAGGTGAGGCTTTAAACTTCGGAATCACAGTTGGATTGTCTCTGCCTGGCATCTGAAGTACAAAGCCCTCATCGTAAAGGCAGAGATCAAAATATTTCAAATAGCCTGTATTCCATACCATAAAACCGTAGAAATAATCTTCAAAGTCCTCGAGAGTATAGATATTGACACCGGAACTTCTACGGTATCGAAACAGTTTTTCTTTGTCATACATACCATGTTCCGCGAAACTCTCTCTGGCATTGACTGTACTGATATTTCTTTTCTCAATCGGTATCTCCTGACTGACAAGTTCCCGCATGTAGGCCTTCACCTTTGACAGAAAATCTTCATTCAGGATGACATTTCCTTTAATCGTAAAGTAAAAACCTGAGCCCACGGAAAAGTGAAGGACAACCTTCTCTATATTCCTGGAATCTTCTACATGATATATGGCTTTTAAAACCAGCAATGTCATACTACGCCTGTAAGACTCATATCCGATGCTGTCTTTGAAGCTCAACGGCTTCAAAATGCAGTCTTCGAGCAGGGGTTTATGAAGTTCTCTCAGGAATCCATTTGCAAAAACTAAAAGAGTGGGCAGATCCCGGCCCCGATCATATTCTTTCACAATCTCCCCGAAAGGTGTTCCTTTGGGGTATGATTTCACCGTTCCGCCAATTGTTACCTGATAAGTTTTCTGCTCCATCTATGATACCCTCCTTACAATTTCTGCAATCATCGTTCTGCGATATGCGTACAGTAGTAGTCATTTGACAGGTCTATAAGATTTATCTTCTGTTCCAGTACTTTAATCCGCTCTGCGGCAGCTCCGCTCTGACTTTTCTGAAGATTTGAAATCAACTGCCGGGTACTCCTCATTTCGCGGCATAAATATTCATGTAGAACACGGTCCTGATTCCTTAAAAGACACGGACCATATTCAAGTTCCTCCGGTTTAAGCGGCTCTGACTCTTTATGAACCGCCTTCATGACAGGATAAAACTTACCCCCATCCAATATCATATTCTCAGAGATAATTCCATATCCATGTGTCATGAGAAACAAACGAAAATGTCCAACATCCGACTGCGGTTCCAGGATAAATTCCCGAAAGCTGCAAAGGACATCATCTGCTCCATTAGAAAGTATACGTTCCATCAGCGGTCCGCCCATTCCCGCAATCACAAGCGTGTCACCTTCAAAAGCATCAAGAGAAGAAACCCCGTCAGACAGGCGGGTCTCTATGTAGTCCGAGAGACCATGCTCCATGATATTCGCCTTAGCCCGAAGAAGAGGTTCCCGGTTGATATCCATGGCAATCGCACTCGGAATCCACCCCTTTGTCATAAGATAAATTGGAATATAGCCATGATCACAGCCGACGTCTACGACCCGGTTTCCTTTTGTGACCATAGCGGCGATAGCTGCAAGTCTTTTTGATAACTGCATGGTCATATTCCTGTCAATCCAGATAATCTTTTAATTTTCTGCTGCGGCTGGGATGTCTCAGCTTCCGAAGCGCCTTTGCCTCAATCTGTCGTATACGTTCTCTTGTGACGTTAAATTCTTTTCCGACCTCTTCGAGGGTTCTTGCACGGCCGTCATCAAGTCCGAAACGCAGGCGGAGTACTTTCTGTTCCCTGTCCGTTAAAGTTCCCAGAACCTCTTCCAGTTGTTCTTTCAGCATGGTAAATGCAGCTGCATCCGCAGGTATCGGTACATTATCATCCTGTATAAAATCACCCAGATGGCTGTCTTCCTCCTCGCCGATTGGTGTCTCCAGAGATACCGGTTCCTGAGATATCTTCAATATCTCTCTGACTCTGTCTACCGGTAATTCCATCTCTTTTGCAATTTCTTCCGGGGTAGGTTCACGTCCCAGTTCCTGAAGGAGCTGTCTGGATACGCGGATAAGCTTGTTGATTGTCTCTACCATATGAACAGGAATTCTTATCGTACGGGCCTGATCTGCAATTGCCCGAGTGATCGCCTGACGAATCCACCAGGTTGCATAAGTTGAAAATTTATATCCCTTGCGGTAATCGAACTTCTCCACTGCTTTGATCAGTCCCAGATTTCCCTCCTGGATGAGGTCCAGAAACAACATTCCTCTTCCCACATACCTCTTTGCAATGGATACCACTAGTCTCAGGTTTGCTTCAGCGAGACGTTTTTTTGCTACTTCGTCTCCCTGTTCCATCCTCTTGGCAAGAGAAATCTCCTCTTCTGCAGACAATAGCGGAACTTTACCAATCTCCTTCAGATACATACGAACCGGGTCTTCGATGCTGACACCTTCCGGGACAGAGAGGTCGATTTTTTTCATATCCACTTCATCCTCTTTTTTATCGTCATCGTCATCATCATTTGGCAGAATCAGAATATCATCATCGCTGTCAGATCCGTTGTCGGAAATTCTCAGTACATCAATGTTTTTTGCATCCAGGTAATCGAATACTTTGTCCATCTGCTCTGCGTTCAAAGGCATGTCCCTGAAACAGTCATTAATCTCTTTATATTCCAAAACATTCTTCTTCTTTTTCGCCAGATTTTCAAGACTTTTCATTTTTTCCAAGAATTTCTCTTTTTCGAATTCCATATATGTTCCATCCTTCCACATACTGTTTATATTTTATCCTTAGTCAAAGGAAATATGCAGTTTTACACCGTTTTCCTTCCACTCTTCGAGTGCTTTTTTGTCACTCATCAGTTCCTGCAATCCCCGCATATCTGTGGGATCTAAGTGTGCAGAGCGATAATTGATGCTATGCTCTTTCATATTACATATCACATCGCTTAAAGCCTGACTTTTTTCTGCATCAGAGTTCAAAGGTATCACAGCGTTAAACAGAGCCGTGACCTTTCTTATCTCATCACTGTCATCAAACCTGCTGATCAGTCTGGCCGGGTTTATCTCACCTTCATGGTACTGTTTGAATACCATCTCTGCCACTTTGTGATATAAACCGGTTGTAAAGTCTTCCGGAGATATGTAATCCGTAATCCGGGGCATGATGCCCGGATATGATGTGATCCAGGTCAGCATCAGTTTCTGGGCTTTATCACTTCCGCTTTCCTTTTCCTGATTGGAATGAATACCGGATTTTGGCCTCACACGTTTTGCGATACCGGCTCCCTTCAGAGCAAGTTTTCCCACAAGCTTAGACAAGGTGTCGCTTTCAATATGATAAGTCCTGGCAACCGATTCGATATAGTTATTACGTTCGATTTCATCTTCAAAACTCAAAAGTCTTCCCGCTGCATGATGAAGAAAATCAGTCTTTCCCTGGGGATCATTCATATCATAATCCTTCTCTGCCATACGCATCTCAAACAGGAAACTATTCTCGGCATTTACCAGACGTTCCTCAAAGGCATCGTGTCCCTCATTCTTTATGAACTCATCCGGGTCTTTATAAGGCTTCAGGTTCACAACCTTTGTAGCCAGGCCCGCCTCTTTTAAAAGCGGGATGGCCCTAAGAGCCGCTCTCGTACCGGCCTCGTCACTATCATATATAATTAAAACCTCATCGGTATAGCGCTTCATAAGGCTTGCCTGGGGAGATGTAAGCGCTGTCCCAAGGGAGGCAACCGCATGATTGAATCCCGCCTGATGCATGGAAATCACGTCCATATATCCTTCACAGATAATAAGATTCTTCTTTCTGGCAAGTCTTGCAGCATTCAAACCATAAAGGTTTCTGCTTTTATCAAATAATTTTGTCTCAGGGGAGTTCAAATATTTGGGTTTTCCATCGCCCATCACTCTCCCACCGAAACCTATCACTTTATTGTTTACATCCATAATCGGAAATATTACACGATTCCAGAATTTGTCGTACATTCCATGTCTTTCATCCACATTAAAAAGCCCTGACTCTTTAAGATCCACATCCGGATATCCCTGTCGTTTCAGGTATTGATAAAGCCCGCCTCCGAATTTATCCGAATATCCAAGTCCAAACTGATGTATCGTCTCATCGGAAAGTCCCCGGTTCTTTAAATATTCAATTCCCTGACGCCCTTTCTCATTTCGAAGTAAGATATAATAATACTTTGCCGCCTCTTTATTGATCTGCAGAAGTCTGTTCCTCTGATCGGCCCTCTTCTTCTCCTCTTTCGAATACTCTATCTCCGGGAGCTTCACTCCTGCACGATCAGCCAGTGATTTAACCGCATCGGGAAATGTAAAATTTTCATACTCCATAAGAAATGTAAATACATTCCCACCGGCACCGCACCCAAAGCAGTAGTACATCTGCTTTGACGGGCTTACGGAAAATGACGGTGTCTTTTCGTTATGAAAAGGACATAGTCCAAAATAAGAGCTTCCTTTTCTCACAAGCTTTACATATCCACCGATAACATCGACGATATCATTCTTTAGACGGATTTCTTCGATCAAGTCATCCGAATAGCGCATGTTTCTCCTCTTTCCTAATAGACCGCCCATGCCCTTGGCACGAACAGCTCTTTAAATTTGTTCATAGAATACTGATCTGTCATCCCCGAGATATAATCACACACCACACGTTCTTCCTTTTCTCCCGCGAGAATCAAACTCTGGTATTCATCAGGCATTTCACCAATATGCCCAATATAATATTCATAAAGTTCGCTCAGCATTCTTTTTGCTTTTCTATCTTCTTTTTTTGCTGTGGAATTATTGTAGACATTGTCAAACATTAATTGTCTCAGCGTATACATAGCCTCAGCTATTTCTTCAGACTGCCGGATGGAGTCTTTTCCCATACTGTTTATAATGATATCATGAATCATCGTATTCAGCCGATCTCTGCTCGTACCGCCTAATACTACGCGGATTGTGATCGGGATATCATTTTCAGTGATAATCCCGGCTCTCTTCGCATCATCCATGTCGTGGTGAATATAGGAAATCTTATCACAAAGACGCACAATCTGACCTTCCAGTGTATGCGGTGTGCCAGCCGTCCTGTGATTTAATATGCCGTCACGGACCTCCCAGGTCAGATTCAGACCCTGACCGTCCTTCTCAAGTAACTCCACTACGCGAATACTCTGTTTGTAATGGGCAAATCCTTCCGGACACACTTTATTGAGTGCGTCTTCTCCCGCATGTCCAAAAGGCGTGTGTCCAAGATCATGTCCCAGTGCAATGGCCTCCACAAGATCCTCGTTTAAATTCAAAGCTTTTGCCGCCGTCCTGGCTGTCTGCGAAACTTCCAGGGTATGTGTAAGCCTTGTTCTATAATGATCTCCCTGAGGAGCAAGAAACACCTGGGTTTTATCCTTCAGCCTTCTAAATGCTTTCG
Source organism: Eubacterium sp. UBA5416 (assembly GCA_002409525.1). Classification (GTDB taxonomy): domain Bacteria; phylum Bacillota; class Clostridia; order Lachnospirales; family Lachnospiraceae; genus Novisyntrophococcus. The sequence goes on from DHNM01000024.1 coordinate 16,442, forward strand.
AATGCAGAATCCGGTCTCTGTCCCTTTGATAAACTGTGCGAATATCACATTCTGTCTCGTACACATCACGGCCTCTCGAATTCCTGCTGTGTGACGCATAAGGGCTCAGTTCCTGAAATTCCCGCTCTTCAAAGCTTTCTCGTATATTCATAGACACACCTCCAAAGAATTATCACAATCCCTCCTATTACTAAGTATACCCTGCAAATGACAAATTTCCTTTTTTATTTCATTTTTTTTAAAAGCCCAATCTGTAATAAATTCCTTTTAAATGCATAGATTAGAATAATTAATATACCGCGGGTTATTTTGCATGAAAAAAATGGATACAGACCAAGTGGATAACGGAAACCTTCAGGTACAAGTATACAGCCTTCCCCAAAATCATCCGGTAGAGCAGGCCAGTGTAAGCATCTCCTACACCGGCGATCCTGACAGTGTTTTAGAAGAGCTCACCACAGACAGCGATGGGCGCACGCCTGTTGTAGAGCTTCATGCTCCGCCGGTTGATTATAGCATGGAACCAAATGAAAATCAGCCATACTCAGAATATACACTAAAAGTAAATGCCAGCGGCTATGAACCTGTTGAAATATCAGGATGTCAGCTGCTGCCGAATTCTACAGCTATCCAGCCGGTTCAGTTAAATCCTGAAACTCCCGAAAGTCCTTTTATGGATCTTGTGATCGGGCCCCACACACTCTACTATGAGTATCCCCCTAAGATTGCGGAGGACGAGATAAAACCGACAAACGAAACCGGTGAAATAGTGCTGAGCAGAGTCGTCATTCCAGAATACATCGTGGTCCATGACGGAGCCCCGGAGGATCCCACTGCGTCAAACTACTATGAGCGTTACAGGGATTATATTAAAAACGTAGCCAGCAGTGAAATCTATGCCACCTGGCCGGATGCCACAATCCGGGCAAATGTTCTGGCCATCATGTCGTTTACGCTGAACAGAGTATATACTGAATGGTATCGCAACACGGGAAATGATTTTACCATCACATCTTCTACTGCCTATGATCATAAATGGATACATGGCCGTAATTATTACGACAGTATTTCTACAATTGTTGATGAGATGTTCTCTAATTATCTGTCAAGACCCAATGTGCGTCAGCCCATACTAACACAATATTGTGATGGAAACAGAGTTAGCTGCCCGAACTGGATGACCCAGTGGGGTTCAAAATCACTCGGTGATCAGGGTTACACTGCAATACAGATTCTTCGAAATTTCTATGGCCAGGATATGTATATTAACTCGGCAGAAGAAGTTTCCGGAGTCCCTGCTTCTTGGCCCGGCAACAATCTTGATATCGGCTCCTCCGGTCCAAAAGTATCCCAGATTCAGGATCAGCTGAATGCCATCGCCGCAGTCTACTCCAGCATACCATCCACAAATCAAGACGGAACCTTCACTGAAAGCACCCAGCTTACTGTTCAGGCTTTCCAGTCCCTGTTCGGTCTGCCTGCTACAGGGATCATCGATTATCCTACCTGGTATAAGATTCAGGAAATCTATGTCGCTGTTACCAGGATCGCAGAATTGTCATAAAAGCAAAAATCAGGCATCACACCGCCGGGGAAGACCCAGCCAATGTGATGCCTTTTTTGTCTGCGCGAGACGGGACTTGAACCCGTACGATTGCAATAATCACTAGATCCTTAGTCTAGCTCGTCTGCCAATTCCGACACTCGCGCATATGTATTTTTCTTCGCTCTTGTCAAGCGACAAGAATTATTATAGCACCCATATCAGTATCCGTCAATACCTTTTTTATGCTTTTTCGTTTGTTCTGTGAAGCACAAATGAAAATGTCCTACTTTACCCCAAATGAAAATGTCCCAAATGTCCCGTTTATGCCGAGAAAGCTTGTTGATAATGAGTGAGCCCTTAGATATGCTTGTGCCCCAGATGGCTGTTTCACCTTATTTATTGGCATCTGGGCATCTTCTGGGTTTCTAAGGGCTAGAGGCTTGTTGTCAACAAGGAAATTGGAATAAATGGGACATTTTCAAAAATGATTCACATACCTTTTTTATGCTTTTTCGTTTGTTCGGGTCCCAAAACCATGCAAGACCATGCCTTTTCATGCAAGCATGAAAAGAGCACTGGCTTCCCTGTGACTTCTTGCATGACTGTGATACACGGATTGCTCCGCACTTCGTGCTCACGCAATCCTGCAAACATTCGAATTCCGTCCTATCGGACTACATTCTCATGTTTGTTCGGGTCCCAAAACCAT
>DHNM01000024.1:18887-23099 GCA_002409525.1 Eubacterium sp. UBA5416
TTGTTCGGGTCCCAAAACCATGCTTTTTCATGCCGGCATGAAACGCATGGTCTTTTGACCCTGGTATCACAGGATTTTTTTTATATCATTGAACATGACAAATACCATCAGAGCCATTAGAAGCATCAGTCCTGCAAAATTAATCATGCCCTCCACTTCCTGTTTGATTCCCTTGCCCCGGATCGCCTCTATAATTAGAAACAGAAATCTTCCGCCGTCCAAAGCGGGAAATGGAACCAGATTCATCACACCCAGATTGGCGGAAAGTAAAATCGTAAAGTTCAAAAGGTTCATTACAACATAGAAACCCCCGTCTGCTTTAGAACTGTCTATTGTTTTTCCAATCTCATCTACTACCCCGACAGGTCCGCTCAAATCATTGACCGTAAACTTGCCCGTAATGAGCATTACAAGGCTTTTAACCGTAGTCTTAATCCAATACTCAACTTCTTTCACACTGTATTTCAGAATCCCAAGCGGAGACTGTTTTTCTCTTCCGAGATTAAACCCAAATCCCAGAGTAGCATTCTTTGTAATCTTCGGAGTAACGGTCGCATCACGAATATGGTCTTTATGCTGATATGTGATGTCTACAGAATCATTGGTAAACGGATGACTGCTCATATACTTTTCTAGTTCCTGATTACTGTTAATCACCGTGTTATCCACTTCCAGGATAATATCACCTACCTGAAGCCCCGCCTTTGCCATGGGATATCCCGGCATAATGGAAACCACCTCTGCCTTTCCATCTTGTCCGGGATTGTAGGTATAGCCAAGCATATATTTTTCTTCAGAGTCCGGAACATATTTAATATTATGCGTTTTTCCATCACGTTTATAGCTCAAAGTAATATTATCGGAAGGAATCCCATCCAGATTGACTTTCGTATATAAATCTCTTCCTATGGAAATACGGCTTCCCTCATAACTGGTAATCAGATCTCCCTCTTTAAGCCCTGCCTCGGCAGCCGGTGAGCCCTGTTCCACCTCTGTAATCCTGGGCGGGTCGGATCCCACAAAGCTGATTATGATAATGGATAGAAAGAAAGCCAGAATCATGTTAAAGAGCGGTCCTGCAATGATCACTGACATACGTGCCCAAACCGATTTACTGTTGAAAGCACCTTCAGCCTCTGAATTATCATCTTCCCCGAGCATCATGCAGGAACCTCCGAAAGGAAGCAGTTTCAGAGAGTATTTTGTTTCATGCTTAACCGTTGAGAGAAGTGTCGGCCCCATCCCAACAGAAAATTCAGTCACTGTGATGTGATTGGCCTTAGCCAGAAGGAAATGTCCCATTTCATGTATAATCACTACAATGCTGAAAATCAATATAGCAATAATAATGTTAATAATCAAATATGCCACCTGCTTTCAATCCAGTCATAAGTTTCGGCCTCGGCGCTTAAGATTTCATCGACAGTGGGACTTTTCTTTACCCTATGCCGGTCCATAGCACCCTCGATCATATCATAGATATCAAGGAAACCTATCCTTCGGTTTAGAAACATTGCCACAGCGCGTTCATTTGCCGCATTGAACACGGTTGGCATCGAACCGCCAGTCCTGGCTGCGCGAAGGGCAAGCGGTAGGCCGCGAAATGTTCTGGTATCCGGTACTTCAAAATTAATCTGAGTCAGTGTTGTAAAATCAAGCCGATCACCGCTTCTATAGCGCCGGTCTGGATAATATAAAGCATACTGGATAGGAAGTTTCATATCCGGGGTTCCAAGCTGTGCCATGACCGCTCCGTCTTCAAATTGAACCATGGAATGAATCGTGCTGCTGGGCTGCACAACGACCTGTATATGGTCGAGGTCCACATCAAAAAGCCAGCCGGCTTCTATCACTTCCATCCCTTTGTTTACCAGAGTTGCGGAATCAATTGTGATTTTGTTTCCCATAGACCAGGTCGGATGTCTGAGAGCATCCTCCATGCGGACATCGCGCAGCTCTTCTGTCTTTCTCCCGCGAAAAGGGCCGCCTGATGCAGTGATCAACAGCTTTTCTATCGTTTTTCTATTCTCACCATTCAGGCATTGAGAAATCGCACTGTGTTCACTGTCCACAGGAAGTATGCGAACCTGATATTCTCTGGCAAGAGGCATAATGATATGTCCTGCTGTAACCAGCGTCTCTTTATTTGCAAGAGCGATATCTTTTCCCGCTTTGATTGCCTCAATCGTCGGAAGTATTCCTATCATACCAACAACAGCTGTGACAAGAATATCGGCGCCGCTCATCGAAGCCAGTTCAAGCAGACCGTCCATACCGCATACTACTTTAGTATTTGTATCCGAAATTGCACTTTTTAATTCACCGGCCTGCTTTTTATTCCAGACTGCTGCGAGTTTCGGCGAGAATTCGCGCACCTGTTCCTCCAGCTTTTTGATATTCGTGCGGGCACTGACAGCCAGCACTTCTATGTCTGTATTTTCCCGCACGACCTCCAGTGTCTGAGTTCCAATAGAGCCTGTGGAACCCAATATCACAATTTTCTTCATAAAATTTCTTTTCTTCCTTTCGCACTGCTTACGACATAGACAGATTTAGAGACAATTCGGACATCAGTCTAACACAATTGAAACTTACCCTATTAAAAAAAGTGAGAGATAGTAAATTACAGGTGCCGTAAATATAACGCTGTCAAAACGATCCATGATACCGCCATGCCCCGGTATTAATTTTCCATAATCCTTAATATTCATGTTTCTCTTAATCGCAGAAGCTCCGAGATCCCCAACCATGGAAATCAATGCTCCGACCGCACAGATCAGTGCATACTGATAAGATACTCCATGTGTCACCAGCTGAAATAAAAAGCCGAGCAGCGCCGCTCCGCAGACTCCGCCAACTGCACCTTCGATTGATTTCTTCGGGCTGAGTGTGGGTGCCATCTTATGTTTTCCGAAGAGGATACCCACACAGTATGCGCAAGTATCTGACCCCCAGGAACATAGGAAAATCAGCCATACATGATATTTTCCACCTTCAAGCATCCTGGTCTGATAAATATAGGAGAGCATAACTCCTACATAAATAATTGAGAAAAATGCAGCCGTCACCTGATTTGCATGATATTTTGGAAAAGTGAAAACATAAACACACATGATGATCATAAGTGATAGAATAATCATCATACCGGACAGACTTGAGGCATTTACTGTCATTGTCAAATAATATAAGATAATTCCAATATAACTCGCGAGAGAAATACCATTCACTTTTTCATCCTGAACTTTTAAAGCCCTTAAAAGTTCTGAAGCGCCTATCAATGATACAATTAATAAAGTGGCAAAAAGAACGTATCCTCCGGTTCCGATGGTTAACAGAGCAGCCAGAATCAGCACAATTCCGCTTAATAATCTTGTTTTGAACATTTTGCATCCCCCTTCACCGCCCCGTATCTTCGGTCTCTGTTATTATATTGCCGGATAGCCTTGGCCAATTCCTCCCTGTCAAAATCCGGCCACAAAACATCTGTAAAATAAAATTCCGTATAAGCCAGCTGCCACAGCAGAAAATTAGAAATACGCTGCTCTCCGCTTGTTCGGATCATAAGATCCGGATCGGGGATTCCCGCTGTATCCAGATAAGATTCAAACACATCCGATGTAATCTCATCCGGACTTTTCAATCCGGCTTTGACATCGGCGGAAAACTTTGAAACAGCCCTTAAAATTTCATCACGCCCACCGTAATTTAAAGCAATCTGAAAATACAGCTTATCATAATTCTTCGAATAATCTTCCAATGTTTTGATACTATCCTGGATATCCTCATCAAAAGCTGTCTTTTCTCCAATGACTCTGACGCACATCTCGTTTTCTCTGGAGCTTTTGATACAGCGTTTCAGATACCGTCGAAAAAGGTTCATCAGACCATCCACCTCTTCCTTTGATCTCTTCCAGTTCTCCGTGGAAAAGGCATAGACCGTCAGATATTTTATTCCCAGGTCCCTGGCATTATAGCAGATCTTTTCGAGATTATCGCACCCCACCATATGTCCATAATTTCTGGGCATTCTTTTCTTCTTCGCCCACCGACCATTTCCGTCAAGAATAATTGCCACATGATTTGGCACATTCATAATAAATGACTCCTTTTAGCAAAACAATAGAAAGAAATGCGAAAAGACCCATCATCTCTTTCTAACCATTTTATAATATTATAGTGTTGGGGTCAAAAAAGTAATTTGACCCCTTATGA
>DHNM01000072.1 GCA_002409525.1 Eubacterium sp. UBA5416
TGAAGGGTGATAAGGTTATCTAGCCATCTAAAAAGCAAGCCTAAAACTATCTGCTCATCTTTATTTGGGACCATTACATCCCAATCTTTAACTTCCGACATGGGAACAAGGTTCACCATTGCAGACGCAGGATTAGCTTGAGTAAGTTTTCGCTGCATATCATCTGAACGCATCCATTGTAAAAAGAATTCTGAATCAGTGATTTCAGAGCTTATCCTCATGCGAATCAACGCCTGATTGAAAACCCCTTGTTTAATATCTTCTGGGACCCTAGATATCCGCCCAATTGTACCAGCTCCACTCATGATAAAATCGCCAGGAAATATTGCAAAACGATGTAACTCTTTAAATTTTTTCTCGGTGATATTGTAACGAGTATCATATCTGTCATAAATAGCATTTTGCTGTTCATAAACAACATACTCACTTTCAGGCACAAAAAAGGCCTTCTTCAATGCACTTCCAAATGGTCCACGTCTAATTCCATCATTTTTGTCAAGTAGATTTGAAAACTTACGCTGTTCCCAAGAATCAGTAAATCCTTCAAATCTAAGCTCAGGTTTGCTTTCTCCCTTTTTCGGAAACATTTTTGTTAATAATGTTTTTTTCAGACTCTTTAAATTATCATACTCTCGCTGATGAAGGGTGATAAGGTTGTCAACGTTGGAAAAAAGGTTACCAATCTTGTCTTGCTCAACTTCAATTGGCACAAGAACTTCTGCCTCCTTGATGTTATTTGAGTTAATACTTTCAAAGGTTGAACCTGTACTGTATCGAGTCCAATAGCCTGTTATTTTCATTTTTACAAGATACTGAAATATGAATTCATTACCCTTGATTGCAGCCACACCGCGACCAAGAACCACGTGATAGTCAGATTTACCAATATCTCCTACAGGCGCACGAACTGACAAAATCAAGTCACCCACATCCGCTTCTTTAGTTACTTGAGTAGTCCAAACACGAGGCACAACATGACCATTTTTCATATCAGCATTCCCTTGAACAAGAATATAATCTTTAGAATTATCTGTGTAATTTTTAGAATCAGGCGATTGTCCCATCGTAATTTTTACGACTTCCCCTAGCTTACGCTGTTCCCAATCATCCGTGAACCCGTTGAACCTGATTTCAGGCTGTTTCTTTTGTTTTTCTATCATCTCTCTCATTATCCTTTGTTATCCCTTGTTTTTTGCTCTAAAATTTGCAATGTCAGAGTTTCTGTCTCTTTTATCAGAATTTGCTGTTTCTTTTTCAATGACATCATTCTTGTATAAGCAAGCCCTATCTTTTTCTGATCCTCAATGCCAATGAATGGTATTTCAAGCTTTTTGATCGATTTCATAGGTATCCGCATCACTGCTGCCGTCCCTTGCACTTCTCGCTCTTTTTGTCTCTGAAAAGTTTTGTTTGCATTAAAAAGATAGACGAAATACCGCTTGTCGAGATTCTTATTTAAAAAGATTACTTTAACAAAATTCGTCGGCAGTATCTTTCCGGCGTTTACCCGCCCGACAATTGCTGCTTCCTGCTGCATCGCATTAATTACAATATCTCCCTTAGACAGTATGAGTTCCTTCTTATCAGTATCATACTGTTTGTTTGGCACTGTATCCGTCATAAGGTCCTCTTCAAAAGAAGATTGGTCATACAGCACATACCCATAAAAATCTTTATCTTTCTTAATACGTGTTTGATTCACTCCCTGTTGCAGCATAAGTAAATCTCCAAGTTTTCTTTTCATGGTATTCACGCTTTTTCTCCTACGTTTTTTAACTAAATTACATCAAACTGTTTAGATTTTACGCTATTTGTTAGATAATGTCAATACGCTTCCGCGATGCATGATATGGTAAGAAGTTTTTTTGTCACATTTTGACTTTTTAATAAGAAACTCTAAGAAACTCACATTATACTATTGTACTTTATTCAATATAGACATATAATTGTAAATAGATAATTAACTAAATATCACATAGTTAAAAGGAGGGGATCTTTAAATGATTAGCTTTTTAATCTGTCTGGCACTTCTTATTGGTGGTTACTTTACATATGGCAAAGTCGTAGAAAACACCTTCGAACCAGACGACCGGGAAACACCGGCTGTAAAAATCAATGATGGTATAGATTATGTCGTTATGCCCGAATGGAAGCTTTTTCTTGTGCAGCTTCTGAACATTGCAGGACTCGGTCCTATTTTCGGCGCTCTGCAGGGAGCTTTATGGGGACCGGTTGTATTCTTGTGGATTACATTCGGAACCATTTTCGCAGGTGGTGTACATGATTATTTCTCAGGTATGCTTTCTGAGCGGAATAACGGTGCGTCAATTTCAGAAGTCTGCGGAATCTATCTGGGTAAATTCATGAAGAATGTCATGCGTGTATTCAGTGTTGTTCTTCTTGTTATGATAGGAACTGTATTTGCCGTCGGTCCCGCAGGGCTTATCGTGACCCTGTTTCAAAAAGGAAATGTAGGAGGGATTCTGGCAAGTCCTGAATTATGGCTCTGGATTATCCTGGCTTATTATTTTATCGCCACTTTCATTTCAATCGACAAGATCATCGGCCGCATCTATCCTGTCTTTGGAGTCTGTCTGATTGTTATGGCTGTGGGAGTCGGTCTCGGACTTTTTGTAAAACCGGAATTTACAATACCGGAGATCTGGTCCAACTTTGGAAATATGCATCCCGATGGAACTCCCATATGGAGTGTTATGTTTATCACTGTTGCCTGTGGGGCTATATCAGGATTTCACGCAACACAGTCTCCTCTGATGGCCCGCTGCATGAAATCAGAAAAACAGGGGCACTTTGTATTCTACGGAGCTATGGTTGCAGAAGGGATTATTGCCTTAATCTGGGCGGCTGCAGGATGTACTATATACAAAGTGACTGGAGGTTTAAGCACAGGCTTAGGCGCAAGCCTTGCAAATGGTCAATCGGCCGCCATCTACGATGTCTGTTCCAAGACTATGGGCGGTATCGGAATTGCGCTGGCAATGATCGGTGTTATTGTCTGTCCAATCACATCGGGGGATACAGCTTTTCGAAGTGCACGTCTGACACTGGCTGACTGGTTTGGCCTGGACCAGAGTAAATACAGCACACGACTGCTTCTCTGCATACCTCTTCTAGGTGCCGGAGCTATTATCGGCCATCTGGATTATACCATTATCTGGCGGTATTTCAGCTGGACTAATCAGACACTCGCAATGATCGTATTGTGGACTGCAAGTATGTATCTGTTCCAGCAGAAGAAGAACTACTGGATGACAGCCGTTCCCGCAACGTTTATGAGTGCGGTTTCCATGACTTATTTCGTATTTGCACCAGAATGTCTGAATCTCGGAACAGCAATTGCATACCCCGCAGGAATCATTCTTGCAGTAGTATTTCTGGGGATCTTCTTACATGCAACAAGGAAACAAAATAAGAATCCGGAAGCAGCGGTATAAAAGTAACGCAGACCTAAGAGGGGAATAATGTATTTCCCTCTTATTCAATACCTTTACATCTTGAAAGCGAGATTTTTATGATATTCAAACCAAAAGAGCTGGGGACATCTTCTCTTTCAGAATCTGTTCTAATTGAAGATAAGAAAAACTGTAAAAGATTTGGTCCCTGTGGAGTTGGGGAAAAAGCACTGTACTTAAACAGCTTCTATATTGACCGCAGGTATTATATTCCCTTCACTTCCATAAAACGTATCTACAAGCGAATTGCCATGAGCAAGGGTGGCTTTACAGAAAAGGGAATGTTTGCATCAATTTCTTATCTGGTTGCTGTATTTGATGACGGAGAAGAGAAACAATGTATCTTCAAATTAGAAGAGGATGTAGATCATCTTATAAGATATGTAAATCAAAATCACCCTGACATAAAAGTGCACAGTGAACAGGCTGAACAGCGATTACTGGAGAAAGAACGAAAAAAAAGAGCTAAAAGGAAAAAATCACTTTCCAGTGAAGCTCAAAAGAATCTTCATATCCTGGAAGACTGCGATTCTTACCTTAACAAACATCTGGACTTATGCACAGAGATGAGCGATTCTGCCAAATTAAAGCGTAGCTATGAACAAAGAAAACCCGCCTATAGCTGGGCAGCTCTTTTCATCACACTTTTTGGCATTGCTGCTCTTATTTATGGAATCTATGCACTGATCACTCACGCCGGTTTTGGAATTTACTTTCTTCTATTCGGACTTGCCGCCATCTTTTTATTTTCAGGGTCCAATGTACTACCAACGTCCAAAAAGCAAAAACTTCAAATAGAAAAACGCTTTCTGGATGCAGAAAACTCTCTGCAATCTCTCGTAGACAGCTATCCGGATTTTCCACTTCCGGCTCATTATGCACATCCGGTAGTATGCCAACGTTTAGTGGATATCATCCGGGAGGGAAGAGCAGAAACAATCGACCACGCATTAGAAGTCTTAAAAAAGGATTTACAGTCAATGAATTCTAACGTCTCTGTTGAACAGGAGGAATATGATGAAATCATGGCCATTAAGCCTATATTTCTCTCCATGAATTATGAATGACAGGAAAAGGCCGGACATCTGAACCTGAAGGTGTTCAGCCTTTTCTTTAAATAATTAATTATCTCCGTCTCTGCAACGGCTCAATATCCTTTTCTATCATTTCCAGGTACATTTTCTTCACGGTTATTTTGTACTTTAAAAGACTTAATGCTTTTTCACCATGTAGTTCTTTGTAATCGGAATAGTTTTCTGATGCAATCAGTTCCTGCTCTCCCCGCTGTTTCGTTCTGCCTTTACTATAATTCTTAACCAGAAATAGAAGCTCGTCATATCCGACACACCAGTGATCTGAGAAATCTTTTACTTTCTCCCGGACGGCTTCCTCTATCATACGATCAAGGATATTTGTCACAGACTGACCGCGATACTTTTCAGGATTAAATTTAATCTGAAGCCACAGATTATTGATCATATCCGCAAGTCCTGGATTGTTCTTGCGAAGTTCTTCAATATAATCACTGATGATCTTTATATCCTTATCTTTAAATTCCCGTGCTTCTTCATGTTCTGTCGGAACAAATGCCTGAATCAATGACAGGATATATTCGTAATTGATCTCATCTGTCCTCACGGATTCCAGTTCATACATGATATCAATTGGCGGATCATTTTTATTCGGTCCATCACCATCAACGTTTCTCTTTTTGATTTCTTCCATTACATTCTTATAGACACCACTGCTTTCTTCTATTCGATCTATGGTAAGACCTTCCTCGCCGAGCACTTTATCTTCGTCATATTCGGAATACACCTGAACAGAAGAAAAGCGTTTGTCAAATTCTTGAAAGATCTTGGCATATCTCTTTAGTGCCGCGTCCGGTGCATGTTCTACTTCTATAAGCTCACCTGTTGGATTAAGTACGATGCTTTTAAACTCTTTGGCCTTCTGCTTAAATTTCTCCCTTTCCTCCTCCCAGGTCGGTGCGAGGACTTCATTCTCCCCGCCATTTGAGTACAGTCTCAGCGCATTGTCGACACATTCCTTGAAATGATCCGGTGTTCGAAAGGTAACAATCTGGCCGTAATTCTTTCCTTTATCAAACAATCGGTTTGTTCGGCTGAATGCCTGAAGCAGGTTCTGCGGACTCATCGGTTTCCGGTCGATGAACAAGGTCGACAGACAGGGGGCGTCAAATCCGGTCAGGAGCCGGTCCACTACAATCACAAGATCCAGCTGCTGGTCCCGGAAGGTATACTTCTCCCTTTTTCTAGCCAGCCTCTCGTTGACATCCGTATTATACGCACGGATATCTGAGATCGTAAAGTGAGTTTCAAACTCAGCATTATAATCAAGCATCGCCGCCTTCATCTTGTCCTGATTTCCTGTACTGTCTTCTTCATTTTCCGTGACAGAATAGGTAATCGCAAACTTTGGAAAATCAGGCATTGTATGCTTCGTCCGCTCACTAATCTTCAGTTCGCTCTCCCCATCTTTTACCTGCTTCAAAAGTTCATAATACTTCTGTGCCATAGAGATGCTTTTGACCGTCAGAATCGCATCGTAAGCTCTCCCGGAACCATTCTGGAATCCCAGCTTCCGCCTTGAATGATTTAGAATTGAATCCAGGACTGCAAGCATATGTTCTTCATCTTCATAATAGGATTCCTGTCTCTGATCTTCTGGTATGTCACCCATCGTATCTTTATATTCCACCTGAAAGCCAAGGACCGCTTTATCATGAATGGCTTCTTTCACGGTATATTTATGTAAACACTCTCCATACTGCTCTTCTGTAGTCTGTGGCAGATCGCCTCTTTGTTCCTTCTTGTTTTCAGCAAAGATCGGTGTCCCCGTAAACCCATACCACAGAGAATTCTGAAAGAATTTCTCCAATTCTCTCTGCCTTGCCGGCGACACAGCCCTGTGGCACTCATCTACGACAAACGCAACATTCAGCCCTTTAATTCGTTTATACTCTCTCTGATACTTTCCCTGTTCAAATTTTTTCTTCATCACAGCAAACTTCTGAATTGTCGTGATAATAACAGTCCGGTCTTTCGAGTAGAGTCGTCTCACCAGTCTGTCTGTATTTTCTGTCTCATTAATATCGATCGTATCATTTTCCGCATAAGACAGGAAACTCGATGTGGTCTGTTCGTCCAGGTCTCTTCGGTCGACCACAAAAATTGTCTTCTCAATGGATGGAATCTGAAGAAGATTACGCGCCACTTTATAGCTTGTCAATGTCTTCCCGCTTCCGGTGGTGTGCCAGACATATCCGGATTTTCGCTGTTTACTAGCCTCTTTTACATTTTCAATGGCATGTACCTGATAGGGACGCAGCAGGATTAAAGCCTTCTTGCTGTCATCAATCACAGAGTACTGCATGACCATCTCATGGGCACGGGGAATTGACAACACCTGATCCGTGAAGTCTGTGAGACTGACGACCGGTCGATTGTCCCGATCTACCCAGGTTGTCAGAAACTGATCATTGATTTTATTTTCTTTTGCCGCTGCGATATAACGTGTTTCCGTTGTATTCGAAACCACAAACATCTGAAGTGTGGAATAAATCCCGTGAAACTTTCCCTCTTTGTCATACTTCTTGATCTGACGAAAAGCCTGCATATAACTCGTGGAACGATTCTTAAGTTCAATCTGAATCATCGGAAGACCGTTGATCAGGAGTGTCACATCCAGTCTCCGATCGGCATCATTCGGATTCGTCTTTTCCCTTATGACCTGATTTACTACTTCATAACTTGATTTTCCTCCGGCCACGTTATCCCGCCATAAAACTTCAAGCCGGATGATTCCAAGCGACGCGTCTTCCCGCTGAACCTGAACCTTGGCAATTCCGTTTTCACCGGAGATCCACTTCGCCGCTTCATAGTAATTGACAAAGTTCAGCTGAACCCTCACCTGTTCTTTTTCCTGGTTCGTCAGGGGGTGTTCACGCAGTGTACGGACATTATTCTGCTCCAGCTTCTGAAAAAAATTTTCCCATAACAAATCCTCTGTATTCAAATCCGGGCGATAGGTCCACTGACTGTCACCACTCGTCAGCTGATCAATCATCTGTTTTTCAATCTCTGCTTCTCCTGTGTAATCAATTTCCATAATCCTCTCCTCGTAAACTACCTCTTTTGGATCATTATACTACAAAAAGGCTGATGAAACCAATTTTTACTGGTTTCTCCAGCCTTTTTTACTTGTAATATCTATATTTATCTTCTTACAGATACTCTATATTTATGTCTGAGTTTATCACCCATCTCTGTTTCCGTATAAGGTATATACTTATCCTGCTGCAGCCTTCCATATACGATCCCGGGATCTCGGTGAATCTTTTTTGCAAAATCTCGAATTCTACTTTCTGTAAACTCAGTTGTATGCTCCCTCTATTCTTCTTGGTAAATCAGGTAAGTTAAAGTTTTTTTTAATATTTATAATCCAATAATTTAAAGACTTTTTTTTCTTTTTTTAGTTCTTCGTCAGAGAGGCTCTCAGCTCGCAATTCATCATACATCTGTTGGAGATTTAGCCAATAAGTAATTGTGGTTCCAAGCATTCTTGAAAGTCTTGCAGCTACATCGACAGTTAAATTCTGCCCACCACGTACCAGGATGCTCAGATTTTTGGGTGATGTCCCCATTCTTTTTGCGAAATCTTCCTGTGTCAAACCACTTTCATCTATAATCTCTTTGATATAATACCCCGGATGAAATACCACTTTATCTTTATATTCAATATAATTACTCATAATGTGCACTTACCTCCATGACACTCCCCATAGTTAAAGCAGGGAGACTCGTCCTTTCTTTAAGATATTGATACATTCAAAACCGCAAAGTATTCGCTCGTTATTACCTGTTAAGTAATATTATGTTCAGTTTGGTTATATTTGTCAATTGCTTTCTATCTTATTTTATAACAAAAAGCTGAGAAACCATTTTTTCAGGTTTTCTCAGCCCTTATTACTTCTATTCTTATAAATTATTTATCTGCTAAGTGCTTCCATCCCGCCATCCAGACGAATTCCAGATCCCATGATATGGGAAGAAACATCAGATGCCAGATACAATGCCAGGTCTGCAACCTCTTCCGGTTTGCAATAGCGGTGATCCAGGTACTGAGATGCGAAAACCTCCTCTGATTCTTTTGCTGTCTTTGAATCTCCAAAGGATTTCTTTTCGATTCTGTGAATCATAGGGGTTTCCACAGCTCCCGGGCAGATATAATTGCAGTGGATTCCATGAGGCCCAAGTTCCAGCGCAACACTCTTTACCAGTCCGGCAACCGCATGTTTGGATGAACAGTAAGCTCCCATTCCCGGTGAGCATGTAAAGCTTCCGTTAGAGGCGATCGTAACGATAGCTCCGCTCTCCTGCTTTAGCATCTGCTGTGCCGCATATTTCATGCAGAACATCGGGGCAAATACGTTGATACGATATACCTTTTCGTACTCCTCGATTTTCTGATCCTGGATCAATGAGCTTGTTCCCTCATACCCTGCGGTGATCACCATAACGTCCACCGATCCAAAATGCCTGGCTGCTCCCTCCACAAAGTCTTTGACCTGCTCTTCTTTTGTCACATCGACAACCGAAGTCTTTAGCTTTTCCGGTGCGATGTCCAGAGTCGGAACCAGTTTGTCCAGCTTTTCCTGTTTCGTAGAAGAAATCGCCAGCTTACAGCCCTCCGCCGCAAATGCTCTGACCAAAGCCTGTCCTATTCCACCTGTTGATCCTGTGATAAGAACAACTTTATCTTTTAAATGAAAATCCATAGATACTGCCTCCTTTTTAACTGTGATACCTTCTACAGACTGCGCCGATTCTTTTATCCCCGCAGTTCTGATGTTTTTAGATATATCTATCATAGCACCATCATTATCTGTACTCAAGACCAGTGCAGAAGATTATTGTAAATTTTATAGATCATCCTGTCGTTCATCAGAATACCATCTGTATCAGCAGCATATAGACTGCTGTGCCGGCAACAATTGAAAGAAGAGTATTATGTTTCCATTTGTGTAAGATTACAACAGTTAAAAGTGCTAGGATCTCAGGTATACCATGTGTGCTCCCGGTAAATGATATATTTCTCAGGCAATAGACAACGAGCATACTCATAATTGCATATGGAAATACATTTCCAAGATAAAGAACGGCTTTCGGTGTCCTCTTACGAAATACTGCAAAAGGCAGAAACCTTATCAAAATCGTAACAATGGATATAACCGCTATAATCAGCAGCGTATATGTAGTTTTACTCATCTTCCACTTCTTCCTCCAGCCATCGCTTTTCTACAATAAGAGCAGCTGTAATGATGAGCATGCTCGGAATCAGAAACTGATCTGCCCCGAAGATAAGCAGACACAGGATTGAAATTATAAGTCCCGTCACAGATGCGAGATGATTTTCTGACTTTTCCCACTGCTCCAGCCATATAATTGCAAAAAGCGCAGTCATGGCAAAATCTACACCTGTCGTATCAAACGGCAGAGCACTCCCGATCAGTCCTCCGAGGATACTTCCAATTACCCAGTAGCACTGATCCAGAGCCGAGACATACAGATAGTACCTTTTTTGATCAACCGATTTCGGCAGATCCGGCGAACACACCAGTGAAAAGGTCTCATCCGTCAGAGAATAGATAAGATATGGCTTGGCCTTTCCTGTATTCTTATATCGATTCAGCATGGTAATCCCGTAAAAAAGATGTCTGATGTTAACCATAATCGTCATCAATGCCGCTGTAATCAGAGATGCTCCGCCTGCGATCAGGTCGACCGCGACATACTGCATGGATCCCGCATAGATGGACAGACTCATCAGTGCCGCCCACCACCAGC
>DHNM01000043.1:0-1238 GCA_002409525.1 Eubacterium sp. UBA5416
TTTTCGGGGTGTGGCTCAGCTTGGCTAGAGCGCCTGGTTTGGGACCAGGAGGCCGCAGGTTCAAATCCTGTCACCCCGATAACCTGCGGGTGTAGTTCAATGGTAGAACACCAGCCTTCCAAGCTGGATACGTGAGTTCGATTCTCATCACCCGCTTATGTGTTTGTAGCTCAGTTGGATAGAGCAACGGCCTTCTAAGCCGTGGGTCGGGGGTTCGAATCCCTTCAAGCACGTTTGGCTTTTTGCCTATGGAGACAAAAGTTTCTATTTCAAAAATAATATGGTGGGTATAGCGCAGCTGGTCAAGCGCGCCAGATTGTGGCTCTGGAGACCGTGGGTTCAAATCCCATTACCCACCCTGCCGTAGATGGCGAACGTTGGGCTATCGCCAAGCGGTAAGGCACAGCACTTTGACTGCTGCATACGCTGGTTCGAATCCAGCTAGCCCAGCTGATACAGGGAGCATTAGCTCAGGTGGTAGAGCACTTGACTTTTAATCAAGTTGTCCGGGGTTCGAATCCCCGATGCTTCATAAAAGCAAGTCTGAGAAGGCTTGCTTTCGTTATTACAGGAGAAGTATTTACAGTTATCCGATTCGTTCTCAGGTCAGCGGTCATGGCGGAATTGGCAGACGCGCAAGATTTAGGTTCTTGTGTTACGACGTGAGGGTTCAAGTCCCTCTGACCGCATTTTGTAACAGAATTGTAACAAAGCTATTGAGATTTTCCAAAAAATTTGATATAATAATGATTGTAAGAGCATGAAGTGCGTAACAATCCATACGTATTCCACAATATATAAAGCAAAGCAATCTGCAGGCATCATAAATATAATCTTTTCTATTGAATACTATCCCCAAAGACATGAAAGCGACAAATCTAATTAATCGAATAAAGGAGTTTTGCTATGACAAAAGCACAGTATGAATCTTTGCAGCTTGGAAAACTAAAAGAATTGGCCAAGGCCAGAGGTTTAAAAAGGATATCAACCCTTAAGAAACAAGAACTGATCCAACGCATGCTGGAGGAAGACGAGAAGGAAGAACAGAAATCAGTTTCCGATTCACAAGATACACAGCCGGCACATTCATCACAGAAGGAACAAGAAGTACAACCGACACAGGATAAACAAGATACACAGAGAACACATACAGTACGGAATTCCAATGAAACACAAGTGTCACATGCATCGCGAAATTCACATGCTCCAAGGCTATCACATACAACACAGAATTCACA
>DHNM01000043.1:1515-30404 GCA_002409525.1 Eubacterium sp. UBA5416
ATACAACACAGAATTCACATACAGCACAGAATTCACATACAGCACAGAATTCACATACAACACAGAATTCACATATGTCACAGAACTCACATGATTCACAGAACGATCATACACAAAATTCTCATTCCAGACCTGTAAACGACGGCGAAGACCATTCAAAGAAAGATTTTGAAAGACTGGACAGCGGCGAAGAGGTAGAGGGAATCCTGGAAGTAATGTCTGACGGATATGGATTCATCCGATCTAATAATTTTCTGCCCGGTGAAAACGATGTTTACGTCGCTCCTTCACAAATCAGAAGATTTCACTTGAAAACAGGTGATATCCTGAAGGGAAATACCCGAATTAAATCGCTGAATGAAAAATTCTCAGCGCTGCTTTATGTCAAGACGATCAATGACATGGCACCGGGTATAAGCACCAGGAGGATGAATTTTGAAGATATGACGCCTATTTTTCCTAATAAGAGGATTTACCTTGAACGCTCGGACGGAAGCATGGCTATGCGCATCGTTGATCTTGTGAGTCCTATCGGAAAAGGACAGCGTGGAATGATTGTATCACCGCCGAAGGCAGGTAAGACCACACTTCTCAAGGATGCGGCAAAATCAATCTTAAAGAATAATCCGGAGATGCATCTGATGATTGTACTGATTGATGAAAGACCGGAGGAAGTGACAGATATCAGGGAGGCTATTGTGGGTCCGAACGTGGATGTGATTGCTTCTACGTTCGATGAATTGCCGGATCACCACAGAAGAGTATCAGAGATGGCGATCGCGCGGGCAAAACGCCTTGTCGAGAGCAAAAAAGATGTCGTCATTTTCATAGACAGCATCACCAGACTGGCCCGTGCCTATAACCAGACGGTGCCGCCGAGCGGAAGAACCCTGTCCGGTGGTCTGGATCCGGCAGCACTTCATATGCCAAAGAGGTTCTTTGGAGCAGCCCGCAATATGCGTGAAGGCGGAAGTCTGACGATACTTGCAACTGCACTTGTTGACACCGGCAGCAAGATGGATGATGTGGTATATGAAGAGTTTAAGGGAACAGGTAATATGGAACTCGTCCTGGATCGAAAGCTTCAGGAAAGAAGAATGTTCCCGGCTATCGACTTTGTAAAATCGGGGACCAGGAGAGAGGATCTTCTTCTTTCCAGTGCAGAGCAGGATGCTGTGAACATTATAAGAAAAGCGCTGAATGGTATGAAGTCAGATGAGGCTGCTGAGAATCTCCTAAATATCTTCGCCCGTACCAGGACAAATGAGGAAGTAGTGGCCAGAATTCGCCGGAAGAGGAATGTGTAAAATCACTTGCATTAAAAAAAAAAACATGATATAATTTATAAGCTGTTTAAATTAAGAAGTTATGTGGCAATGCCACAAGTAGATAACATAACGTAGAAGAGGTGAAAGAAAATGAAACAGGGGATCCATCCGGCTTACCATCAGGCAACCGTAACCTGCAACTGCGGAAATACATTTACTACAGGTTCTACAAAGGAAGATATTCACGTTGAGATCTGTTCTAAGTGCCATCCGTTCTTTACAGGACAGCAGAAAAATTCAGCGGCTCGCGGACGTATTGAGAAATTCAATAAGAAATATGGTATTAAATAAAATAAAATATTTTAAATTGAGACTTGGGTTGAGGTTGGAAAATCTCAGCCCCTTTTCTTATAAAATTTCATCAATCGGAAGGACGGAGAAAATGGAATCATCCAACATCGGTTTCGAAGCATATGAATGAAAAGATAGAATTACTGACTTCACTGAAGTCCTGGAGAAAATATGGTGAGAGTTGTCTGAAGGCGGCCGGGATTCCTGATGCGTCAGTGGATTCCTGGCTTTTGATGGAATATGTATGCCATATTGACAAGAACTTTTACTACCTGAATATGAATCGTCCCATGGACAAGTCTGAGGCGAAAGAGTATCAGGATCTGATACACAAGAGAATAAAACATATTCCTCTGCAGTATCTGATAGGGGAGACCTGGTTTTATGATCAGCCTTTTTTTGTAAATGAGTCGGTTTTAATTCCGAGGCAGGATACGGAGACACTGGTGGAAGAGGCTTTGAAATACCTGAAACCGGGGATGAACGTTCTGGATTTGTGTACCGGGAGCGGCTGCATAATCCTCACTCTGATCCGGCATGCATCCGTGACGGGGGAAGGCAGTGACATCTCAAAAGAGGCACTTTCAGTGGCAGAGAAGAATGCCTCAAGGCAGAAAATTGACAACTGTGTCTTTGTTCAGAGCAATCTGTTTGATAAGATAAGCGGTACCTTTGACATGATCACAGCCAATCCGCCCTATATTCCGACGAAGGATATCAAAGGGCTGATGAAAGAAGTCGGTGAACATGAACCGCTCCTGGCGTTGGACGGACATGAAGACGGCCTGTATTTTTACAGAAAAATTGCAGACAGGGCTCGCTCGTTCCTCAAAGCAGAAGGCCGTCTCGTCATGGAAATCGGATATGATCAGGCTAATTCGGTAAAGAATATTTTAAAACAGAGTAACTATACAAATATAGAGATCGTCAATGATCTTGCCGGTCTGCCCCGTGTGGCATCGGCACAGTGGTTAAAAAGAAAAGTAAAGGAGGAATCCTATGTTTGATAAGCTGGATGATATTTCAATTCACCTGGAAGAGATCTTAAGACAGCTGGCTGAGCCCGAAGTGGCCAATGATTCAGCCAGATTTCAGAAATTAATGAAAGAACAGGCGGAACTGCAGCCTGTTGCGGACGCTTATCAGGAATATAAAGACAACCAGCAGCTCATAGATGACAGCATTTCCATGCTGGAAGATGAGAAAGACGAGGAAATGCGCCAAATGCTCAAAGAGGAGCTTTCTACCGCGAAAAAGAAAACGGAGAAACTAGAAGATAAGCTGAAGGTCCTGCTGCTTCCCAAAGATCCAAATGATCACAAAAATGTTATTGTTGAGATCAAGGCAGGTGCCGGCGGAGATGAGGCAGCATTGTTTGCGGCCCAGATTTACCGCATGTATTCAAAATATGCTGAGAATCGAAACTGGAAATCAGAACTGATCAGTGTCAATGAAACCGGAATCGGCGGATTTAAGGAAGTCACATTCATGATTAATGGCGCCGGAGCATATTCCAGAATGAAATATGAGAGCGGTGTCCATAGGGTACAGCGTGTACCCGAGACGGAGAGCGGTGGCAGGATTCATACATCCACGATTACAGTGGCAATCATGCCTGAGGCAGAAGAGATTGATTTTCATCTTGATATGAAAGATTGCAAATTCGATGTGTTCCGTGCTTCAGGAAATGGCGGTCAGTGTGTCAACACTACAGATTCGGCGGTGCGCCTTACACATATTCCGACGGGGATTGTTATTTCGTGCCAGGATGAGAAGTCACAGCTCAAGAACAAAGACAAAGCCTTAAAA
Source organism: Eubacterium sp. UBA5416 (assembly GCA_002409525.1). Lineage (GTDB taxonomy): Bacteria > Bacillota > Clostridia > Lachnospirales > Lachnospiraceae > Novisyntrophococcus. The sequence continues at coordinate 4,944 of DHNM01000043.1, forward strand.
GTTCTGCGTTCACGTCTTTATGACATGGAGCTGCAAAAGCAGCACGATGCAGAGGCCAAGGCCAGGAGAAGCCAGGTGGGATCGGGTGACCGTTCCGAAAAAATCAGAACTTACAATTTTCCACAGGGAAGAGTTACGGATCACCGAATCAAACTGACGCTTCACAGACTGTCAGAAGTACTCGACGGAGATCTGGATGAACTGATTGACAGCCTGATTGCGGCAGATCAGGCGGCAAAACTTAGTAATCTGGAGCGAACCGCCGAACAGACATGAGGAGGAGATCATGAAGAAAACAGCATTGGTAATTATGGCGGCGGGAATCGGAAGCCGTTTTGGCAGGGGGATCAAACAACTGGAACCCGTGGGATGCGATGGTGAAGTTATCATGGATTATTCGATACATGATGCATTGGAAGCAGGGTTTGACAAAGTGATTTTTGTGATCCGAAAAGATCTCGAAGAAGACTTTAAACAGAGGATCGGGCACAGAATAGAGAAACTGACTGAGGTGTACTATGCATACCAGGAACTGGAAGATCTGCCGGCAGGATTTGAGAAACCGAAAGGCAGAACAAAGCCCTGGGGAACAGGACAGGCAGTTCTCTGTGCCAAAGATTTGATCCGAGAGCCTTTTGCCGTCATTAATGCCGATGATTATTACGGAAAAGAACCCTTTGTAAAGCTACACGATTATCTGGCCGGTGAGCATACTATAGAACAGGGAGTTCAGCCAATCGGCATGACAGGATTTGTGTTAGAAAACACGTTAAGTGATCATGGAGGAGTGACCCGTGGGATCTGTCGTACCGATCAGAGGGGAAACCTGATCGGGATTGATGAAACCTCTGATATTGTGAAGACGTCTGAGGGTGCGGCAGTACAAGGTGAGAATGGCTTCTCGCCACTTGATCCCAAGTCACTGGTATCCATGAATATGTGGGGACTGCAGCCGGAGTTTTTAGATGAGCTCGGGCGGGGATTTGTTGAATTTTTAGAAAATAATCTAGATGACGGGAAGAGTGAATATCTTTTGCCGACTTTTATCGATGAACTTCTTCACAAAGACAGAGCACAGGTAAAAGTTTTAAAGACCACTTCCAATTGGTTTGGAGTTACATATCAGGAAGATAAAGAAGCTGTAAAAGACGCGTTTCGCGAACTGATAAAAGAAGGCGTTTATTGCAGACAGCTGTATGACTGAGAAAATCAGAATTTATAATTAAATATAGGGAGATCATAATTATGGGAAAATATTTTGGCACTGACGGTTTTCGCGGAGAAGCAAATATTAATTTGACTGTAGAGCATGCTTATCAGGTAGGGCGTTTTCTAGGCTGGTATTTTGGAAAGGATCACAAGGCATCGATCGTGATCGGAAAGGATACCCGGCGTTCCAGCTATATGTTTGAATATGCCCTTGCTTCTGGCCTGACAGCATCCGGTGCAGATGCCTATCTGCTTCATGTGACTACGACACCAAGTGTGTCTTATGTTGTGAGAACTGAAAGCTTTGACTGCGGAATCATGATTTCGGCCAGCCATAATCCATTTTATGACAATGGAATCAAGGTTATAAACAGACAGGGGCAGAAACTTGAATCTGCAATTGAAGAGCAGATTGAGACTTATATCGATGAGGAAAAACCGAAGATTCCATTTGCAGTAAGGAAAGACATCGGAAGAACAATCGATTTTGCAGCAGGAAGAAACCGCTATATCGGGCATCTGATCTCTATTCCAACCCGTTCCTTTAAAAATATTCGTGTCGGACTCGACTGTTCAAACGGCAGCGCATTTTCCATCGCCAAAAGTGTCTTTGATGCCGTCGGGGCAAAGACATATGTGATCAGCAATGATCCGGACGGCACGAATATCAATAAAAACTGTGGATCCACACATATCGAAGCTTTGCAGCAATTTGTAAAGGATCATAAGCTTGATGTGGGGTTTGCCTATGACGGAGATGCGGACCGTTGTATCGCAGTGGATGAAAAAGGAGAAGTCGTGGACGGCGATATGATTATGTTCATCTGCGGCAAGTATATGAAAGAGCAGGGAAGATTAAACGGGGACACAATTGTCACGACAATCATGTCAAACCTGGGGCTTTATAAAGCGTGTGACCGAGAGGGTATCCACTATGAAAAAACCGCTGTCGGCGATCGTCATGTATGTGAAAATATGATGGCAAACGGCTATTCTCTGGGTGGAGAGCAGTCAGGTCATATTATATTCAGCAAACATGCTTCGACAGGGGACGGGATTCTGACGTCTCTTATGGTTATGGAAGTAATTCTCGAGAAGAAGACATCACTTCATACACTGGCAAAAGACATCACAATCTATCCTCAGTGTCTGAAAAATGTGAAAGTGGCCAATAAAAGGGAAGCCCGGGAAAATGCGGCTGTATTGGAAGCAGCTGAGGAAGTATCCAGAACCCTTGGAAATGACGGAAGAATTCTGGTTCGTGAAAGCGGAACAGAACCTGTGATTCGGGTAATGGTAGAAGCCTCAGACAATACGCTGTGTGAACAATGTGTAGACCGGGTGATAGATGTGATGAAACAAGAGAATCTGATACTTTCAGATTGAATATAATCGGAGATAAAACCTTGAAGAAATTAATGATCATAGGGGTCTTAAGCGGCCTGCTTGTATTTGCGTCTGCCTGTGGGCCGAAAGATTACACCGGGGCATATGATTCTGGTGTAAAAGCACTAAAAGAGAATGATTATAACACAGCATTGGCGAGCTTTTTGAAATCTGAGAAAGACTCTGACCTTGAAGTGGAGTCCAGCCGTCTGATAGGAATTACTTATCTGAAAATGGGGGACTATAAGAATGCAGTCACTTATCTGAATAAGAGCCTGAATAAGCTGGGATTTAAGTCGGAAGATTTTGAGCGCGATGTCAGATATTATCTTGCCGAAGCCTGCGAGGGAAGTGGGGATACCAAAAGAGCGATAAAACTCTATACCGGACTGATCGATGGGCAAGAGGACGCAGAGGCCTATTTTCTGAGAGGCAGAATCTATCTTGAACAGAAGGAAGAGGAGAAGGCTGAGGACGATTTCAAGGCATCGCTTGCAAAAGATCCCGGATATAACAACTATATCAGAGTCTATCTTCTGTATTCGGAAGAGAATCGTGAGGCGGACGGAGCGGCATATCTTGAAGATGCCGTGAAAAAAGAACCGGAAGGTGAAAAGGAGCAATATGAACAGGGACGTATCTTCTACTACCTGCAGGAGTATGATAAAGCCATACAGGTTTTAAAGAAAGCGGTGAGTTCGGGGAGTGAAGATGCTGTCTGGCTGCTGGGACAGATCTATCAGAAGTCTAAAGATACGGCCTCTGCGAAAAAACTGTATCAGCACTATCTGGAGGACGATAAAGAATCGGCGGCTGCCTATAACGGTCTTGCACTCTGCGACATTGCAGATCAAAAATATGATGATGCCCTGTCTAACATACAGTCAGGGCTTGAGACCGCAGATAAAAAAGATAAGGAAAATCTGTTGTTTAATGAAATTGTCGTCTATGAACAAAAACTCGATTTTAACAAGGCGAAGGAAAAGATGACCGCTTTTCTGCAGCAGTATCCGGAAAATGAGGCGGCCGTCCGTGAAAGCACATTCCTGAAGAGCCGGTAAGGAGAGAATATGGAAGAGCTGTTTGAATCGGAACATAGAAAGGAGCGTGTGATCCTTGTCGGAGTCGCAGGACAGGGACAGGGAGAAGATGTTTTCTGGTCTATAAAGGAACTCGCCGAACTGGCGAAGACTGCCGGTGCCCGGGTTGTCGGACAGATTGTGCAGAACCGCGAAGAGATTCACCCGGGAACTTATGTGGGGAAAGGGAAGATCGATGAGATACGCCGGACATTGTATGCCAGAGAAGCCGACGGAATTATCTGTGATGACGAGCTTTCTCCCGCACAGATGAAAAATCTGGAGGGCGAACTGGAATGTAAGGTTATGGACCGTACACTTTTGATTTTAGATATTTTCGCGGCAAGAGCAAAAACCAGTGAGGGAAAGATACAGGTTGAACTGGCTCAGCTGAAATACCGTCAGGCAAGACTTGTGGGTCTGCGCTCATCACTGTCCAGACTTGGAGGCGGAATCGGAACCAGAGGTCCGGGTGAGAAAAAGCTGGAGATGGACCGCCGGCTGATCACAGACCGTATTGCGGCACTTCGCAGGGAACTTGACAATGTCAGAAAGCACCGGGATCTGATCAGGGAAAAGAGAAAAAGAAAGCAGACAAAAGTCTGCGCAATTGTGGGTTATACAAATGCCGGAAAATCCACGCTTCTTAACGTGATGACAGGGGCAGATGTCCTCGAGGAAAATCGACTGTTTGCCACGCTTGATCCGACAACCCGCGTTCTGGACCTTCCCGGAGGACAGCAGGTTCTTTTGACTGATACAGTTGGATTTATCCACAAACTGCCTCATCATCTGATTGAGGCTTTTAAGAGCACTCTGGAGGAGGCAAAGTATGCGGATATTCTGATCCATGTTGTTGATTCTTCAAATCCCCGGATGGAACAGCAGATGCAGGTGGTATATGATACCTTAAAACAGCTTCAGATTGAGGATAAGACAGTGATTACGCTATTTAACAAGCAGGATAAAAGAAATCCTGTGGAACAGAACTTTACCGATTCTCACGCGGACTATGTGCTGAAAACGTCGCTAAAAAATCGAGAAGGTCTGGAAGAGCTGAAAGAAACCCTTGAGGAGATTATAAAATCGCAGGAGATATTCATTGACCGGCTTTATCCTTATACAGAGGTCTCTAAAATTGCGCTGCTCCGATCCCGCGGACAGCTGGTTTCGGAGGAATATCTGCCGGAGGGAATAAAAGTTCAGGCGTATGTCCCAAAAGAAATATATGGAAATATATGAAGGCGCCGGATTGCATTGGCATATCATGCAAAGCATTCGGAATTATTTATAAAGCTGTAATCACAAAAGTCGTGCTTTTGTGATTACAGCTTAATTTTTCAGCCTTCTCACTGTGGGAAGATAGAATGAAAGATAGCTGATTCCCATGATAAGAATGACAAGGATCAGATTCAGTATACTGCCTTTTGGCAGAAAATTTTCCAGGATGCCTTCGGCGGCAAAACTGATTCCCAGAGCGATCAGGAGCAGGCCTGATGGCTTTAAGATACACTGCATGGCATTGAATGAAAAACTGGCACTCTTTTTTAGAAAGGTGATATTTAAAATACTTGCGGTAAGTTCACTGAACAAAAGTCCCCAGAGGTATCCTTTAACGCCAAAGGATGGAATGGCGAACAGGACGAACAGAATCCGGATGGAAAGGCTCACGATGTTCTGATAAAAGCAAAGACGTGTTTTGCCCAGTCCATTCAATATACTGGTCAGTGTTGAGTTCAGATATAAAAAGGGACTTATAAATCCCAGAATCTGCAGATATTTTCCTGCCTCTTTATTTTGAAAAAAAAGTGTTCCGATGGACTGGCCATAGGCACAGAAGACACCGACTGCGAAGATACCGAGGATCAGGCAGTATTTTATCGTGGCTTCAATGGTTCTATTCACATTTTTATCATTTCCGGAGGCCTGATCTTCGGCAACACTTGGAAGCAGCATGACAGCCACGGAACTGGTCAGTGCACTTGGAAAGAGAACCATGGGAAGTGCCATACCGGTTATGACGCCGTAGGTGGCAAGCGCTTCATTGTTCGACAAACCGCACAGACGCAGACGACTTGGAATCAGAACTGCCTCTACACTGTGCAGCATGGTAATACAGATTCTGTTTGCCGTGAGCGGATAGGAAAGCGTAAAAAGCTCTCTAAAATTATTTTTAATTACATTTGGATGAAAATGATACTTGTATTTTGAAGATTCCCATGTAATTGCAATTAAAGTGAACAGACTGGCTGCGACCTCCCCTGCAAGCATGCCAATCACAGTCAGTGTCGCGTTCGGCTGCATTCCTCTGGCTAACATGATCTGATATACAAGGTAGGAAGAGAAAACCCTTACGATCTGTTCCAGCAGCTGAGCGACGGACGGAATTCCTGTTTTTTTCTGGGCATAATAATAGGAAACAATACAGGTATGTATCGTGGACACGGGAATCGACAGAGCAAGGATGTCAAGCATCCCTGCAGTTTCCGGTTCTCCCAGAATATGTACGGCAATAAATTCCGAGAAGGTCCGGATGCCTAATGCGGCCAGAACGGAGAGACACAAGCAGAAGCTCGTTCCGACAGACAATACGTCAAAACCATTTTTTCTGGAACCCACTGCATTTTTTGCGGCGATTGTTCTGGACATGACGGTCGAGAATCCACCGATACATATGGCAGCACATAGTGAGGTGACAGGAGATAAAAGCTGAAAAATGCCCATCCCTGTGGCACCGATTGTATGTGACAGGAATATTCTATAAAAGAACCCTATGATTCGAGTTAAAAACCCTGTTCCGGTGAGAATTATAGTACCTAAGAGCAATGTCTTTCTGCGTGACATCATACACCTGATTTTTATATACTTAGAATAAATGTATGTGAAAGCGGGCCTTGACAGAACCAGATGACGGTGATACTTTATAATGGATTAAAGGAGATTGACAGTATGATTTATTTAGATAATGCAGCGACAACCAAGACGGCACCTGAAGTAGTGGATGCCATGATTCCGTATTTCAGTGAACTGTATGGGAATCCTTCCAGCATCTATGAAATCGCGGGAAAGAGCAAAGAGGCGGTAGACGAAGGAAGAAGCCAGATCGCGGATGTACTGGGAGTATTCCCGGAGGAGATCTATTTTACCGCAGGTGGAAGTGAGTCCGATAACTGGGCACTTACGGCCGCATATGAGGCATGCAGATCAAAAGGAAATCATATTATCACAACGAAAATCGAGCATCATGCCATCCTCCATACCTGTGAATATCTGGAAAGAGAAAGAGGGGCAAAGGTCACATATCTGGATGTGGATGAGAAAGGTCTGGTGGATCCGGCCGAACTTGAAAGTGCCATCACTCCGGATACGATTCTGATCTCGGTTATGTATGCGAATAATGAAATTGGAACGATTGAGCCAATCAAAGAAATCGGGAAAATTGCAAAAGAATACGGTATCCTTTTTCATACGGATGCGGTACAGGCATTTTGCCAGATTCCAATCGATGTCGATGAATGTAACATAGATATGCTAAGTTCCAGCGGGCACAAAATTAACGGGCCGAAAGGAATTGGCTTCTTATATATTCGAAAGGGAGTTAAAGTCCGTTCTTTTATCCACGGCGGGGCGCAGGAGAGAAAACGCCGTGCGGGTACGGAAAACGTTCCGGCAATCGTGGGATATGGTGTGGCTGCCAGACGCGCCTGGAATTCCAGGATATCCAGGACGAAGAAGGAGGCGGAACTCCGTGATTATATGATCGATAAGATTCTAAGAGAAATTCCATACTGTCGTTTGAATGGAGATCGTGTGAAACGTCTGCCGAATAATGTAAATATCAGCTTTCAATTTGTTGAGGGGGAGTCGCTTCTGATCATGCTTGACATGGAAGGCATTGCAGCTTCCAGTGGATCGGCGTGTACATCGGGAAGTCTGGATCCGTCCCATGTACTGCTTGCAATCGGTCTGTCTCATGAGACTGCACACGGTTCTCTTCGTCTGACACTTGGCGAGGATACAACCAAAGAGGATATTGACATTACTGTGGATAAGATAAAGGCAATTGTAGAGCGGCTTCGAAGTATGTCCCCTCTTTACGAAGATTTTATCAGAGAGAATAAACAGTAAAGCAGCAAAGGAAAAAGAGGATAGTATTAAATGTCAAAGAAGGTAGTGGTAGGAATGTCAGGAGGAGTAGACTCCTCTGTGGCGGCCTATCTTTTAAAAAAGCAGGGATATGAGGTGATCGGCGTTACGATGCAGATCTGGCAGGATGAAGCTGAGTGCTCTCTGGAGACAAACGGAGGGTGCTGTGGACTCTCTGCGGTTGAAGATGCAAGAAGAGTGGCAAGAGTTCTGGATATTCCTTATTATGTTATGAACTTTAAAGATGAGTTTCAAAGGGACGTCATAGAGTATTTTAAATATGAATATCTTCATGGAAGAACGCCGAATCCGTGCATCGCATGTAATCGCTATGTCAAATGGGAGGCCCTTTTACAAAGGAGCCTTGCGATCGGGGCTGATTACATTGCCACCGGTCATTATGCTCAGATTGCGCATTTGCCAAACGGAAGATATGCAATCCAGAACTCGGTTACAGCTGCGAAAGATCAGACTTATGCACTGTACAATCTAACTCAGGATCAGCTGGCTCACACAGTGATGCCGGTCGGAGTATATCATAAAGATCAGATTCGGGAAATAGCCAGTGAAATCGGTCTTCCGGTTGCGCATAAGAAAGACAGCCAGGAAATCTGTTTTGTCTCTGATAATGATTATGCGTCATTTATCGAACGGGAGACGGGCAAAAAGATGCCGGAGGGTAACTTTGTGGATACTTCCGGCCGTGTCATTGGCAGACACCGGGGAATCACACATTACACAGTCGGACAGCGCCGGGGTCTTAATATTGCAGCCGGAAAGCGTATATTCGTATTGGAGATACGTCCCGATACGAATGAAGTCGTGATCGGTGACGAGAAAGATGTTTTCTCGCATACCGTCAGGGCGGACAGGCTGAATTTTATGGGGATTGAGGATCTGCCGGTCGGAGAATCCATGGAGTTCACGGGTAAAATACGTTATGGGCATAAGGGCGCGCCCTGTACGGCCAAAAGAACCGGCGAGGATGAGCTGACCTGCTATTTCCCGGAGGCTGTGAGAGCCGTGACACCTGGACAGGCACTGGTACTATATAGAGATGGATATGTAGCGGGGGGAGGTACAATATTATGATCGCTGATTCCCATATGCACACGAGTTTTTCCACAGACAGTGAAACCCCTATGGAAGAGATGGTTCAAAGAGCCATATCTCTGGGACTTACCGATATCTGCTTCACGGATCATTACGATAAAGATTTCGGATTGGACTTTCAACAAGAGGGTGCTAAAGAGGCATTTCAGCTTGACACCGAGCCTTATCTTCGAAGCATAGAGCGTATGAAACAGAAATACGAAGGAAAGATTGAAGTCCGTGCGGGTGTTGAGCTGGGACTTCAGCTGCATTTAAAAGAATGGCTTTCGAATTATGTAAACCAATACCCTTTTGACTTTGTGATAGGTTCCATGCATCTGCTGGACGGAAAAGATCCGGCAGTATCGGGCGGGTCCTTTCCGAGGGATAATCAAAAGGAACTGCTCAGACGTTACTTTGCGGCGACTGCGGAAAATCTTGACAATTTCCATGATTTTCAGAGTCTTGGACATATGGATTATCTGTCCAGGTATCTCGACGGAGAAGCCGGGGCGTATTCTTATTCGGAATACAGTGCAGAGATCGACGCCATTTTAAAAAGACTGATTTATTACGGGGTGGCCTTGGAAGTAAATACCGGAGGGTATCGCTCACGCCGGGCACTGCCGAATCCAAAAAAAGAGGTTCTCAGACGCTACAGGGAACTGGGTGGTGAATTGATTACAATCGGCGCAGATGGGCATACTCCCAAACAGATTGCCTATGGGTTTGATCGTATATCAGAACTGCTTTTGAGATGCGGATACACATATTATGCAGTTTACAGGCAGAAAAAACCGGAATTTATGAATCTGGTATTGTAATTTTGGGTAAAATTAGGTAGAATGTAAATAGGTTGATGTTTCTTTAACAATCTGAAGAACACAATGAAATCTAAACACTTTAGGAGGAATAAAAATCATGGCAGTAAAAGTAGCAATAAATGGTTTTGGACGTATCGGCCGCCTTGCTTTTAGACAGATGTTTGGCGCGGAAGGATATGAAGTAGTAGCTATTAACGATCTGACATCACCAAAGATGCTGGCTCATTTGTTAAAATATGATTCATCACAGGGAAAGTATGCGTTGGCTGACAAAGTAGAATCAGATGATGATTCCATCACGGTAGACGGAAAGAACATCAAGATCTATGCGTTCCCGGATGCAAACAACTGCCCATGGGGCGAACTTGGAGTAGATGTAGTTCTGGAGTGCTCAGGATTCTATACTTCAAAAGAAAAGGCTCAGGCACATATCAATGCCGGTGCCCGCAAAGTTGTTATCTCTGCCCCGGCAGGAAATGACCTTCCGACAATTGTTTACAATGTAAACCACGAGATCTTAAAACCTGAAGATACAATTATCTCAGCGGCATCATGCACAACAAACTGCCTGGCTCCTATGGCAAAGGCATTGAACGATTTAGCAGAGATTAAGTCTGGTATCATGTGCACAATCCATGCTTACACCGGTGACCAGATGACCCTTGACGGACCTCAGAGAAAAGGTGATCTGAGAAGATCACGTGCAGCTGCGGTAAATATCGTTCCGGCAAGCTCAGGTGCCGCAAAAGCGATTGGTCTTGTAATTCCGGAATTAAATGGAAAACTGATCGGAGCTGCTCAGCGTGTACCGGTTCCTGCAGGATCTACCACGATTCTGAATGCGGTAGTAGATGGAGACGTGACTGTTGATGAAGTCAACGAAAAGATGAAAGCATCTACAGATGAGTCTTTTGGATACAATACAGATGAGATCGTATCCAGTGACGTTCTCGGCATGACATACGGATCATTGTTTGATGCTACACAGACCATGGTTCTTCCTCTTGAGAATGGAACAACTCAGGTACAGGTAGTATCCTGGTATGACAATGAGAACTCTTATACAAGCCAGATGGTTCGCACAATTAAGTACTTCTCAGAGTTATCATAAACAAAAAACAGATCCATAGGGGGTCCGGTTCTCTTAGGACCGGACCTTTATTTTATTGAACAGGAGAATTATTATGCTGAACAAAAAAAGTGTAGATGATATTAATGTAAAAGGGCAGAAAGTACTGGTTCGCTGTGATTTTAATGTACCGCTTGAAGACGGAAAAATCACAGATGAAACGCGGCTGTCAGCTGCGCTTCCGACAATCAAAAAACTGGTTTCAGACGGCGGAAGAGTAATCCTTTGTTCTCATCTTGGAAAACCGAAGGGACAGCCTCTGCCGGAGATGTCACTGGCACCGGTCGCTGCTCGTCTGAGTGAACTTCTGGGACAGGAAGTGAAATTTGCAGCCGATCATGAGGTAGTTGGGCCAAATGCAAAGGCAGCAGTCGGGGCTATGAAAGACGGTGATATTGTTCTGCTTGAGAATACCCGCTACAGAGCGGAGGAGACAAAGAATGAGGATTCATTCAGCAGGGATCTCGCATCTCTTGCAGATGTTTTCGTAGATGACGCATTCGGAACAGCACACAGAGCACATTGCTCAAATGTCGGAGTTACCAAATATATGAAGACCAACGTGGTTGGCTATCTGATGCAGAAAGAGATTGATTTTCTTGGAAATGCAGTAGATGATCCAAAACGGCCCTTTGTGGCAATCTTAGGCGGTGCGAAAGTCTCCAGTAAGCTTTCCGTGATCGAAAACCTCCTGGACAAAGTGGATGTGCTGATCATCGGAGGTGGAATGTCATATACATTCAGCAAGGCAGAGGGCGGCACAGTCGGAAATTCTCTTCTGGAAGAGGATTACTGCGATTATGCATTAAAGATGATTCAGAAGGCAAAAGATAACGGAGTAAAACTCTTACTTCCCGTGGACACAATAATTGCGGACAATTTTTCCAATGATGCTAATACAAAAGTTGTTGCTGCCGGTAAGATACCACAGGATTGGGAGGGACTGGACATCGGACCGAAGACCTGTGATCTGTTTGCAGATGCAGTAAAAGACGCAAAGACCGTTGTATGGAACGGACCGATGGGAGCGTTCGAGATGCCCAGGTTCGCTGTCGGAACCGAAGCGGTTGCAAAAGCTCTTGCCGATACAGATGCAGTTACAATCATTGGCGGCGGGGATTCGGCGGCAGCCATCAACAGCCTTGGATATGGGGACAAGATGACACACATTTCAACCGGCGGCGGAGCATCCATGGAGTTTCTGGAAGGAAAAGAACTCCCCGGTGTCGCAGCAGCAGATGATAAGTGAAGCACTTAGCGAGGTGTTTTCGAGCTTAGTGCTCACTTAGTTCGCCGCTCTTGGCGAGGTATTTTCGAGCCTAGGAAGTGCGAACAAACCCGTCAGGCACTTAGCGAGGTGTTTTCGAGCCTGGGAAGTGCGAACAAACCCGTCAGGCACTTAGCGAGGTAGTTTAAGGAGGAAAAGATGAGAAAGAAGATTATTGCCGGAAACTGGAAGATGAATATGACCCCGAGTCAGGCTGTAGAGCTTACAAATACATTAAAGCCGCTGGTTGCAAATGACGAGGCTGATGTCGTTTTCTGTGTGCCGGCTATTGATATTGTTCCTGTTGTAAAAGCAGCCGCCGGCACGAATATCCAGGTGGGCGCAGAGAATATGTATTTTGAGGAAAGCGGTGCCTATACCGGTGAGATTTCGCCGGAGATGTTGACCGATGCCGGTATTAAATATGTGGTCCTGGGGCATTCTGAGAGAAGAGAATATTTTGGCGAGACGAATGAAAATGTGAATAAAAAAGTCTTAAAAGCCTTTGAACACAAGATCACACCGATAATGTGCTGCGGTGAGACGCTGGAACAGAGAGAACAGGGTGTGACGATGGATTTCATACGTCAGCAGGTAAAAGTCGGACTGTTAAATGTAACCGCTGATCAGGCCAAAACAGCGGTGATTGCATATGAGCCGATCTGGGCTATTGGTACCGGAAAGACAGCAACCACAGATCAGGCTGAGGAAGTCTGCAGAGGAATCCGTGCCTGCGTGTCTGAGATCTATGATGATGAAACTGCAGAAAAGATCAGAATCCAGTATGGCGGTTCTGTCAATGCGAAAAACGCAGCAGAACTGTTTGCACAGCCTGATATTGACGGAGGCCTTGTGGGAGGTGCTTCTTTAAAAGAAGACTTCGGAAAGATTGTGAACTATAACTGAGACCCGGATAAATATTTTTTGGCAGAGGCATATTACCATTTGGATGATTCGGTAATATGCCTTTGCTTATCAGCTGTTTTGAAAGGATTATATTTTAATGAACATAGAAAGCTTTCAAAAAAAACTAGGCGAGATTATTAAACTTGCGAAATACAACAACAATATTTTAGATCATGATCTAATAAAGCAATTCTTTGGGAAAGACAATCTGAACAAAGATCAGATTGTGAGCATCTTTGAGTACTTACAGTCACAGGGCGTTCATATAAAAAACGGACCAGAGGATATCGATACTGAGCCGGAAAACCCCGTACCATATGTGGCGGAGAAGTCTCCTGACCCTCTTACGGAAGAGGAAGAAGAGTATCTAAAGGATTATCAGGAAGGGGCCAAAGATGGGTTTGCGTCTGAAAATGAAGAAAAACAATTGCTTAAAGATGCAGCAGACGGAAACAAAGATGCCGAAAAGCGGTTGATTGAAGCCTATGTTCCGGAAGTGATATCTTCGGTGAGAAAATTTCATCGCAGTGAAATTCCTGTCGGCGATATGCTTCAGGAGGGAAATCTGGGTCTGATATCGGCGATGGAAGGCCTTTCTGATCACGATGAACCGGACGCCCGCAAATGGATTCTGGATTCAATTGACAGGGCAGTACTTTCGTCCATACAGGCACAGGAACAACAGGACCTGGAAGACGGTGCTCTGGTAGGACAGGTACAAAAGCTTGAATCTGCAGTCAAGTCGCTTACCGATGAATCCGAAGATAAATTCAGCGTAGAGGAACTATCTGCACTTTTAGACATGAGCGTGGATGAAATAAAAGATGTACTTCGCCTGACCGGCGATGACAAATAGAGCTACTTGTGATACAATTAGATATTGGGTATGAGAATGCAGCCCGATAGGACGGAATTGAAATAACAAAGGAGAGGAAGACTATGCCACCGATAAGCGGAGCCTGGGCCAAGGGACTTAAAGGAGAATTTAGGAAACCATATTATAAAGAACTTTTTACCAAGGTGGGTAAAGAGTATCAGACACATAGGGTTTTTCCGCCTCCGGACGATATTTTTAATGCGTTTCACTTAACACCGCTAGATCAGGTGAAAGTGGTAATATTGGGGCAGGACCCTTATCATGGAAATGGACAGGCACACGGACTTTCCTTTTCTGTGAAACCGAATGTCGAGATTCCGCCTTCATTGGAAAACATATATAAAGAACTGGAAGACGATCTTGGCTGTTACATACCCAATAACGGCTATCTGGAGAAATGGGCGCGGCAGGGAGTTCTGATGCTGAACACAGTTTTGACTGTGCGCGCTCATCAGGCGAATTCACATCGCGGGATCGGATGGGAACAGTTTACCGATGCGGCGATAAAACTGCTCGCAGATCAGGACCGGCCCATAGTATTCATACTCTGGGGGAAACCGGCGCAGGCTAAAAAATCCATGCTTTATAATCCCAAACATCTGATTTTGGAAGCGCCGCACCCCAGTCCTCTTGCAGCATACAGAGGATTCTTTGGAAGCAGGCCCTTTTCCAAAACAAACCGGTATCTCGAGGAGAATGGACTTACGCCCATAGACTGGCAGATAGAGAACATCAAGATGTGAGGGTTAAAAAATACAATAGATACGGAGTTAGACAATGAGTAAGAAAAATACGCTGATGAAAAATGCTTCACTGCTCATGGTGGCATCGATAGTTTCCAGAATCATAGGATTGCTGTATCGGCGCCCCCTGGGACAGGTACTTGGAAGAGAAGGGCTTGGATATTATGCATATGCAAGTAATCTGTATGCCATATTGCTTTTGGTATCATCCTATAGTATACCGATGGCAGTCTCCAAAGTCGTATCGGAACGTCTGGCACTGAAACAATATAAAAATGCACATAAGGTGTTTAAGGGAGCCCTTCTTTACGCACTGCTCGTCGGCGGACTCGCAGCACTGCTTGCTTTTTTCGGCGGAAGATTTTTACTTCCAAGAAATCAGCAGAACGCAGTTCTGGCTCTCAGGATTCTGGCTCCTACTATTCTCCTGTCGGCTATACTTGGGGTTTTCCGCGGATACTTTCAGGCCCATAACACGATGATGCCCACCTCGATTTCGCAGATTGCAGAACAGATCATGAATGCCGTGATCAGTGTTCTGGCAGGTTATCTGCTGATCAAAGGATTTGCGAAAGATGAGACAACGCATGCCGTCTATGGAGCAGCCGGCGGAACGATGGGAACCGGGGCAGGTGTGCTTGTCGGTTTAATCTTCATGATTTTTGTTTATCTGGTAAATAAAAAGACGATTGATAAACAGATGCAGAGAGATGAGAATGAAACAGAGGAGAGTTTTGGAGAAATTTTCCGGATTATCTTTCAGTTGGTAACTCCCGTTATTTTTACTACATTTATCTATAATGCAAGTGCCTATCTGGACAGCTATATCTTTTCCAGTATCCAGGGATTTCACGGAATCAGCAGTAAAGTGATTTCAGAACAGTACGGAGAATTCAGCAACTACTTTATTACGCTGATCAATGTCCCTCTGTCACTGGCATCCGCCAGTGCTTCTGCCATGATGCCGGTTGTATCCGGGAATTATGCGACCGGACAAAAAGAGGATGCTAATAGCCAGATCAGCGAGACGATAAAACTGACCATGTTTATCTGTATTCCCGCCGCTGTAGGATTAGCTGTACTGGCTCATCCGATTATGGGTGTCCTTTTCCCGGGGTCCACACGCCTTGCAAGCAATCTCCTGAGATTTGGAGCAGTATCCGTGATATTTTCAGCATTGTCGACAATCACGAACAGTGTACTGCAGTCGATTGGGGAACAGAAAACAGCGCTTCACAATGCGGCAGCTTCGCTGGTGATCAATCTTGTTATGTTGGCGCTGATCCTTTTCATTGCTCCGGGAGTCGGAATTTATGCAATGCTGATAGTCAATATCGCATTTGGAGTCAGCATGTGTATTCTAAACGGCAGGGCAATTCGCAATTACCTGGGTTATAAAAATGAAATAGAAGATTCTTATGGAAAGCCATTTCTGGCAGCTGCCGGTATGGGATTGATTACATGGATCATTTACCATGGACTTTTTATACTGACGAGGCGTCCGTCCATAGCATTGATCATATCCATTGTAGTCGCAATTGTGGTATACATGGTGCTCTTTGTGATTGTCACGGGGACGAAAGAGGAAGAAATGAAAAACTTTCCACTGGGAACGAAGATTACATCATTTTTGCGTCTGATTAAAGTTTACCGTTGATTGTATCACAGAATAGAAAGGACTACGAAATATGGAAAAAATATCGAGCTTTACAGTAAATCATCTGAAATTGCAGCCGGGAATCTATGTATCCAGAAAAGATCACATTAAAGCGGAGACGATCACTACTTTTGATCTTAGAATCACTGCTCCAAATGATGAACCGGTTATGAATACCGCTGAACTTCATACAATCGAACATCTTGCGGCCACGTATCTTCGAAATGATCCCGACTGGCAGGACAAGATGATTTATTTTGGACCTATGGGATGCAGGACAGGATGCTATCTGATTCTTGCAGGTGATTATGAGTCGAAAGATATCGTAGATCTGGTTATTCACACATTTGAGTTTATCCGTGATTTCGAGGGTGAAATTCCGGGAGCGAAGGCGAAAGACTGCGGAAACTATCTGGACCAGAATCTGTCCATGGCTAAATATGTCGCCAACAGATACCTGAGTGAAGTATTGTATGATATAAAACCGGATCGGCTTGTGTATCCAGAATAAATGGAAAGGCGGGTTATATCAAATGAAGGACGCAGCTGAAAAATATGTAGCATATGTGGGAACGTATACACATGGTAACAGTATAGGAATTCATCTGTATGATGTGGATGTAGAAGGGGGTACCCTGACAGAACGTAAAGTGATACCGGTGAGAAATTCGTCACATATCTGTCGCTCTTTAAATGGAAAGTATCTGTATTCTATAGCGGATGAGGGTGTCGCGGTGTTCTCAATCGATAAAAACAATGGGGACCTGGATCTGATCAACAAGGTGGATATTGATGGAATGCGTGGATGTTACCTGTCCGTAGATCAGGATGGATGCTACCTGTATGTGGCCGGCTATCATGATGGAAAGGTGACCGTGGTACAAACGCATCAAAACGGGCGTCTCGGCAGGCTGATGGATGGAGTATTTCACAAAGGCCTCGGCAGTGTGGCGGAGCGGAGCTTCCACCCACATGTGAGCTGTGTGATTCCCACACCGGATAACAAATATCTATGCGCGGTAGACAATGGAATCGATCAGGTTAAGATCTATCGGATTAATAAGCAGAAGAATAAACTTCAACTGGTGGATATCTTAAGATGCGAGCGTGAATCGGGCCCGAAACGCCTGGTTTTTTCGAAAAGCGGTAATTTTGCCTACCTGATTTCTGAGCTGACAAATGTAGTGGATGTATTCAGCTATAAAGAGGGTGACAATTCGCCTGAGTTTGAGAAGCTGCAGACGATCAGCACCACTTCCGACAATGTCGATCGGGCACATGACGCGGCGTCGGGCATCTGTTTTTCGAATGATGGTAAATATCTGTTTACATCCACAGCGGGTGATGATACGGTTGCTATGTATAGCATCGATCCGGAAAGCGGCATGCTCGACAAAGAATTTGCACTGCCCATCAGCGGTGAATATCCAAAAGATATCGCTATGTTTCCAGATGATAAGCACATAGCAGTCGTCAACAACGAATCAAACAGTATCACCACATTCAGGATCGACTACGAGAAAAAGGTTTTGGTTCAGAAGGGGAAGCCCATGAAAGTGGAAACACCAAACTGCATTCTGATTACACCAATGGGAATACAGTGATTACCGCCATATCTTTTTCAGGCTGGACAGTCTGGAACTCATGCCGGTCATAAGGCTGTCGATCAGTGTGACTGCAGCCATGGATTCAACAACAACTACAGCACGGGGTGCTATGACAGGGTCATGGCGCCCTTTTATACTGATATCAATATTTTCACCTTTTGAATTAACCGTCTGCTGTGTAGAGAAGATGGAAGGAGTCGGCTTAAAAGAGGCTCTTAAAACCAGATCGCTTCCGTCACTGATCCCCCCGAGAACTCCTCCCGCATGATTTGTCTTCTTTTTTATCGTGCCGTTTTCGTCTGTGGTAAATGCATCGTTATTTCTGCTTCCGGTCGCAGAGGAAACTTTTGTACCGTCGCCGATTTCAACGGCTTTTACGGCACCGATAGACATCAGGGCTTTCGCCAGCCTGGCATCCAGTTTTTCAAACACAGGATCTCCGATTCCGGCGGGAAGATTCTGTACGATACATTCTACACTCCCACCGGAGGAATCCTGATTTTTAAGACATTTTTCCAGATACTCAGATGCACGTGCAGCCGCCTTTAGATCCGGCATGTTCAGCGGATTCCTGTTTATTTCCCCGGGATTAAATTTTTCAATTTCAACAGGACCGATCGAGCGGACATAAGTGGTCAGGGTGATGCCCAGTTCACCAAGCAGCTTGGAAGCAATGGCACCTGCTGCAACACGTCCTGCAGTTTCTCTTCCCGAGGATCGTCCGCCTCCTCTGTAGTCACGGAAACCGTACTTTTCACTATATGTGTAATCGGCGTGCCCCGGGCGGTAATAATCGGAAATTTTACTGTAATCCTCAGAATGCTGATCCGTATTTTTAATCATCAGTGCGATCGGCGTTCCCGTGGTGCAGCCATCAAAAACTCCAGAGAGTATTTCAACCGCATCCCCTTCTTTTCGCGTTGTGGAATACCGATCCCGGCCCGGTTTTCTGCGGTCTAAAAATAGTTGAATATCTTTTCGCTCAAGTGGTAGTCCTGCGGGACATCCATCTATCACAACCCCAATTCCCTTTCCGTGAGATTCACCCCATGTTGTAATCTTAAAAATAGTTCCGTATGTTGAACCGGCCATCTTATAGCCCTCCTTTTCTTCTGCTAGTTAGATTATAAGGTTTGACAAACATATTTTCAACGATTATAATGGACAAAGGTAAATAAGTTACATGCTATGATGGGTGTATTTTTTGAAAGGATGTGTTGTTATGGAAAGCGGGCCTTCCCCTGAGTCGCGATGGTGGAATAAATTTAACTATATAGAGTAGATAAAAGGGCAGGGTACGTGCGATCCTTTTTGCCCTTTTACAAGTGGTGAGAGGAGACACATAACATGATTAGGATTTTTAAATCAGAAGAGACACGGATTATGACACGAGAGACACCTGATGACGGCAGCTGGATTGCGCTGACGAATCCAAAGGACGATGAACTTTCCGAGGTATCACGCCGATATGGGATCGCCCAGGAGGATCTGCGGGCATCTCTGGATGAAGAAGAGCGTTCTCGAATTGAAATTGAAGATCATTATACGCTGATATTGGTGGACATTCCCGTAATCGAAGAGCGTAATGACAAAGATTGGTATGGCACGATTCCTTTAAGTATTATAGTCGGTGATAAGGTTATCATAACAGTATGTCTGGAAGATACGCCGATACTCACAGACTTCATGGAGGGAAAAGTGAGAAACTTTTATACTCATATGAAAACACGTTTTATTTTCCAGATACTTTACAAAAATGCCAGCGTGTATCTGAAGTACCTGCGTATTATAGATAAAAAGAGTGATCTGGTTGAACAGAATCTGCAAAAATCTCAGAGGAATAAGGAATTAATTGAGCTTTTGGAGTTGGAGAAATCGTTAGTTTATTTTACGACCTCTCTCCGGTCAAATGAGGTGGTGCTGGAGAAGATGCTGAAGGTGGATGCAATTAAAAAATATCCGGAAGATGAGGATCTTCTCGAGGATGTCATCATAGAGAATAAGCAGGCAATTGAGATGGCCAATATTTACAGTGGAATTTTGAGCGGCATGATGGATGCATTTGCCTCGGTAATATCAAACAATCAGAATATCGTCATGAAAGCGCTCTCTGTCATCACGATTGTGATGTCAATTCCCACGATTATCTATTCTGCCTATGGTATGAATATGAATATGAAAGGAATGCCTCTGGCTGAAAATCCGTATGGATTCACGATAGTTATTGTACTTTCTATCGTGTTCAGTCTGGTTGTTGCATTGTGGTTTTCAAAGAAAAACATGTTTAAATGATACCAGGATTGCGGGAGCACGAACTGCGGAGCAATCCGTGGTATCCTGAAAAAGCTCCTTGTTATCACATCAATCATAAGAAAGTGGAAAACTAATATGAATTTTCTAGGGAAGATGGAACGCAAATTTGGAAAGTACGCGATCCGGAATTTAACACAGTATATTATTATCACGTATGTTATTGGGTATGTTCTGCAGCTTCTGGGGCAGACAGGTGTGCCGGTCTTAAGGTACCTGGCATTGGATCCGGGACTGATCCTTCACGGGCAGATCTGGCGTCTGGTGAGCTGGGTTTTAATACCCCCGGGCAGGTTTAATCTGATTACGCTGATTATGTTGTTCACTTATTATCAGCTTGGCACTGTCCTGGAAAAAACATGGGGGTCATTTCTCTATAACGTTTATATATTCTTTGGTCTGATCATGACAGTCATAGGGGCATTTATTCTTTATGCAGTTGTGGGTGATGCCTATACATTGATGGGTTATGGGGCACAGTTCAGCACCTATTATGTCAGTCTTTCCATTTTCCTCGGATTCGCGCTCACATATCCCGATTTGCAGATGATGCTTTATTTTCTCATACCGATTAAGATTAAGTATCTTGCAGTCGTTGACGTAGTTTATTTATTGTATTCAGTCATAAGAGGAAACTGGGCGACCAGAATCGTGATTATCTGTTCCCTGATGAACGTAATCGTATTCTTCCTCCTGACCAGAAATTATTCTCGTATTAATCCACGGGAAGTACACCGGAAAAACAGGTTTAAAAAATCAGTATCCAGAGGACCGGCAAAAAACGGGGGCGCAACGCATAAGTGTGCTGTCTGTGGAAGAACAGAAAAAGATGATCCAAATCTGGAGTTCCGTTTTTGCTCGAAATGCAAAGGAAACTACGAGTACTGCCAGGATCACCTGTTTACTCATGAGCATGTCAAATGATATTAAAGAAAGAGAGACTAACTAGATGAAGAGAACAAAGATTGTTTGTACTATGGGACCAAACCTGAATGACGAAAAAGTGATGAGTGCTTTAATCAAGACAGGAATGGATGTTGCTCGTTTTAATTTTTCACATGGAGATTACGAGGAGCATAAAAGCCGCATGGATATGTTAAAGAGGCTTCGCAAGGAGTATAAACTACCGATCGCAATTCTTTTAGATACAAAGGGGCCGGAAATTCGTACAGGTGTACTGGAAGATGGAAAAAGTGTAGTACTAAAGGAAGGTCATAAAGTTATTCTCACAACTGAGGATGTTGTCGGAAATAGCGATAAAGTATCCGTCAGCTATAAAGAACTGCCCGCTGATGTGAAAAAAGATGCTACGATTCTGATCGATGATGGTCTGATTGCACTTAGAGTTGAAGAAGTATCCGGCAGTGATATCGTCTGTTCAGTTGAAAACGGCGGAGAACTTGGCGAAAGAAAAGGAATTAATGTTCCGAATGTTTCCGTCAATCTTCCTGCTATCACACAAAAGGACAAAGAGGATATTCTGTTCGGAATAGAGCAGGGAATCGATTTTATTGCGGCTTCTTTCGTCAGAAAACCGGAAGATATCATGGAAATAAAGGACTTTCTGAAAGAGCATAATGGCTCTCACATTGATGTCATCGCCAAGATCGAATGTGCAGAGGCAGTCAAAAATATTGACGAAATCATCGATGTGGTTGATGGTATCATGGTGGCCAGAGGAGATTTGGGTGTTGAGATTCCTCCTTATCATGTGCCGCATCTTCAGAAAACAATTATTGAAAAATGTAATCATAAATATGTTCCGGTGATCACTGCGACGCAGATGCTGGATTCAATGATGCGCAACCCCCGTCCAACTCGTGCGGAAGTGGCGGATGTCGCTAATGCCATCTATGACGGGACTGACGCGGTCATGCTTTCCGGTGAGACTGCTATGGGGAAATATCCCGTTGAGTCTGTAGAAATGATGGTACAGGTTGCCGAAGAAACTGAGAAATATCTGAAGTTCGAGACATACAGAGACAGAAAAGCCGTGATTGAAGGTTCCAGCGTGTCAAGTGCAGTTGGATTCGCCGCAGTCGAGATGGTAGAGCATATAGGAGCTGCATGTATTGTCACACCAACGATGACCGGAAAGACAGCGCGCCTGATTTCCAATCTGCGCCCGAGTGTATCGATTTACGCTGTCACGCCTCACGAGTGGGCAAGAAGAAAGATGCAGCTGTACTGGGGTGTAAAACCAGTGGAAGGATATCTGGAAGACACAACTGAGAATATTATCTCCCACGCACTTTATCTGGTTACAAGAGAAGGATACGTAAAGAAAGATGAGAAAATTATATTTACAGCAGGAGATCCGTCTACAAACGATGTAAAGGGTGAAACCAAAGCTACGAATATGCTTCACATTGTTCAGGCAAAATAACATACCATAACAACATAATGATAGGAGATATGACTCGATGAAAAAGCCGTTTGTTACAGAAGAGAAACTGAAAGAGATCACAGCAGTAATTCCAACCCCCTTTCATCTATATGATGAAAAGGGGATCCGAGAGAATGCCAAAGCTGTCAAACAGGCTTTTTCCTGGAATCCCGGGTTTCAGGAATATTTTGCAGTGAAGGCGAACCCTAACCCTACACTGATTAAAATCATGGGTGAATATGGATGCGGCTGCGACTGTTCCTCTCTGACAGAACTGATGCTGGCGGATGCCATGGGATTTTCCGGAGATCAGATCATGTTTTCATCGAATGTGACACCGGCTGACGAGTACCTTTATGCGGACAAAATCGGTGGGATTATTAATCTCGATGATTTTACCCACATAGATTTCCTTGAAAAAACGCTCGGACATATTCCTGAGGTGATCAGCTGTAGATTTAATCCGGGCGGACTGTTCAAGATGAGTAACGGAATCATGGACAACCCGGGAGATTCTAAATATGGAATGACGACAGAGCAGCTTTTCGAGGCATTTAAGATATTAAAAGCGAAGGGTGCCGGGGAATTTGGAATTCATGCATTCCTGGCATCAAATACCGTGACCAACGAGTATTATCCGATGCTTGCGAAAATCATGTTCGAACTGGCTGTAAAGCTTCAGAAAGAGACCGGATGTCACATCAAGTTTATCAATCTCTCCGGCGGTGTGGGGATTCCTTATGAGCCGGATGAGACTCCGAACGATATCCTCACCATCGGCAAGGGCGTTCACAAAGTATATGATGAGATCCTGGTTCCGGCCGGCATGGGAGATGTCAGTCTCTACACAGAGATGGGACGCTTTATGACGGGACCTTATGGATGCCTTGTCACAAAGGCTATCCATGAAAAGCATATATATAAAGAATATATCGGCTGTGATGCCTCTGCGGTAGATCTGCTGCGGCCGGCGATGTATGGAGCCTATCACCACATCACAGTGATGGGAAAAGAAGATCAGCCATGTGATCACAAATATGATATAACGGGTTCGCTATGCGAGAACAATGACAAGTTTGCCATTGACCGTATGCTTCCCAGGATAGATCTGGGGGATCTCCTTGTGATTCACGATACCGGTGCGCACGGGTATTCCATGGGCTATAACTACAATGGTAAGCTGAAATCAGCTGAAGTCCTGCTGAAAGAAGACCAGAGCTTTGAAGTGATACGACGTGCGGAGACACCGAAGGACTACTTTGCCACTTTAGATGGAACACCCGAGTATAAGAAAATGTTTCCTGATGAATAGAGAAAATTGTAAGTAGGACTTATTACTGCAAAGTTTCTCTATATTTGCTGGGGGATTTCCCCGTCTGTTTTTTAAAAGCAAGCGAAAAATAATTGGTGTCATGATATCCAATCATTATAGCTATTTTACCGACTTTCATATTCGTGTTTTCAAGCAGATATTTGGCCTTTTCTATACGTTTTCGTGTAATGTATTCGTTGCACCCTTGTTTAGAGTTTCTCTTAAAAATATGTGACAGATAACTGGGCGTGACATATAAATGCAGTGCAATATTGTATACCGATAAATCCTCTGTCAGGTGCTCCGTAATATAATGTTTTGCAGCAATTATAAGTTCATGTCCATTTTCCTCGCTTTTCATCAGAAACTGTGAAATATAGATTCGGGTTATTTCGCAGGCTTCTTCTTTGTCTGAGGTGAGTAAATTCTTTAAAAAGGCATCTAACCTGCTTACTTCTGTATCGCCCGAATTTTCCAGGTAGGAATAGTAAGTACAGGATGCTAATTCAAAACAACATCTTCTGGTCATTGCTTTTGAAAGATTGTAAGATTTAGAGGCTTTTGTAAATGTATCGAATGATTTTAACACATAGTCTGTATTCCCGATATTTGTACACATGATGTTTTTAAGTTCTGAAAAGACATCGAGAAATAAATTGCTTTTGCTTTCAGCTCCCAGATTTTGAATAATGTCTCGGACATCATTCTTTTCATTACTGAGGAGATATGCTGCATCATTATAAGAAATATGTAGATTGCGAAATCCCTGAACCGCACTGCCTACTATAATTTTAGGTTTTATATCGGTTTCATCTTTTAGAATAGCTGATAATTGCTGAATTTCTTCCGAAACAACTTTATCTTCCTGGCATTCAAAAAATGCGATGGCTACCATTCCCTTACCATCAACAAAGGTTATTCCGGAGCCTTCTGCGTCAACCATACCGATACATGTGTTTTTAATCGACAAAGACCTTAATTCGTTACCAACCGGTTGAGAATCCATAGATAATTCCGGTACAATTAAAGCTAACCTAAGCATTGTATTGATATCAAAGTGATATATATTTTGTAGCTGTTCCAGGGAATCTTTTCTTGGCTTTTGAGTATGAATTAGGCTGCGCATAATTTCTTCCAGTTTATTTTGCTGGGCAGATCCTTGCGTTCGCTCAATTAGCAATTGGTTCTTCTTTATGTTCCTGGTATTTTCCAGATAGCCTACTTGTTCCCTGATTGCATCGGTTAAATCATCCTCATCGATCGGTTTTAAAAAGAGATCCTGAACGTTCAGCCGCAGACTTTTCCTTGCATATTCGAAATCGTTGTAGCCGGTTACAACGAGAACACGAATATCGGGAGCTATCTTTTTGGCGGATTCAATAAGCTCAAGTCCTGTCATTTCTGTCATTCTTATGTCGGTGATCATAATTTCCGGAGAGTGTTTTTTAATACAATTCAGTGCACCAGTGCCGGAAGCAGCGGTAAATACCTCACCAATACTTAACTTATCCCAGCAAATTGCATTTTTCAT
>DHNM01000043.1:30615-68090 GCA_002409525.1 Eubacterium sp. UBA5416
CAAATTGCATTTTTCATACCCATACGTATCATCTTTTCATCATCAACAATCAAAATTTTATACATAAATCATATCTCCTCTCATTGCATCTTTTTTGATCTCTGTTAAATAGGGATACGTGATTGTAACAGTTACCCCACCTGACATGTTTTTGAAATACTGTAAACCATATTCCTCACCGTAAAGAAGCTGAATTCTCTTATTGACATTTTTTATACCGTACCCAAACGAGTCATCGTACTGAGAGAGTTGGTCATTTATATTATTAACTTCTTTTTGTGACATTCCAGCACCTGTGTCAGCTAAGCTTATAATGATATTTTGACGGGCCCGTTGTGCTTTTATATAAATTGTTCCGGTTTTTCCTTCTTTTATTTTTATACCATGGTATATAGAATTCTCCACAAGCGGCTGCAAAGTCAGTTTCGGAATTTTGGAATCTAATATCGTTTGATCAATCTCGAATTTACTGTTAACAATATGATCATATCGCATATTTTGTATGATTAGATAATTTTTAACGTGTTCTAATTCCTTTTGTAAAGATATGATATCATGCCCCTCACTGAGGCAGATTCTATAGTATTTGGCCAGTGCCTTTACCAAAGTGGATATTTCTGTGTTTCCGTCTGCCATTGCCTGCCAGTGAATACAGTCAAGAGTGTTATAAAGAAAATGTGGTTGTATTTGGGATTGCAGAGCATTAAATCTTATCTGCTCTATTTGGTGCTGCTCCAACTTTACCTGTTCCATGAGTTCCTGAATTTTGTTCATCATAGAATTAAAACCTTCTGCTAATTTCATAAAATCTAAACCCATGTGATCAATATTAATACGAGTTTTTAAAGAACCAGAGGCAACAGAGTCCATTTTACAGAGAACATTTTCCAACGGTCTGTATAGCTTTTTTATGATTCTTTTCACAATGTACATATTGGCGGCAACCATGAGTAGTGTAATAAAACACAGGAATAGAATATCGGTTATAATTCCGTTATAGAGATACATGGCAGAAACACTGCTTACAATATAGAAGTCCCATTTATCTATTTTTTGGAAAAAGTATATTCTCTTGTTTTTTCTAAACTGGCCTGAATCTTCTAAAATATTTGAACTGTAATTTGTGTGTGAACCAATCTTTTCTTTGTGGTTTGTTGCAAGCAGAACACCGTCGGAGTCAATTACCACTGTATTCAGATTGGATGAGGGGTTGTTTTCAGTTATTTGCTGTAAACTGGGATCTGTAAAGTTCATACATAAAAGACCAAGTTCTCCCATTAAATTGCTTGTATCATATACAGGGAAATAGATATTCATGGAATATTTATTTCCTTTAAAATACGAATTATTAAAGGAAACACGCATGGTACCGGA
The DNA here is from genome assembly GCA_002409525.1 of Eubacterium sp. UBA5416. GTDB lineage: Bacteria > Bacillota > Clostridia > Lachnospirales > Lachnospiraceae > Novisyntrophococcus. Next base: position 31,990 of record DHNM01000043.1, read on the forward strand.
GCTTATAGGCTTACAGGATTCATAGTCTTTCTGGTATGTCTGGATAAAGTTACTGTAGTAGATATTCTGTTCACCTTTATATAGATAGTCATCGGTCTGGTTTCCCACTATAGCGATGAAGTTTAGATCAGAGTGCATATTAACGATACTTGATAATGTATCATTGGCATTGTCCTTACTGTCGAAATAATTGGCTGAACTGAAATCTTTGATTTTTAAAAATTCCTGTACAGAGGTATCTAACACAACTGCTATTGCCATCTTCTTATAATTGTCTAAAGAATTACGGAAATTTTCAGCTGTTGTGTTGTTTTGGGCTTGAAGCAGCTCTGTAGACTGATCTTTCATAAATCTGACAGTAGACATAGTAGAAAAGATCAGTATAAGAAGAGAAGTAAAAATAATAGAAATGCTTACCATCAGCTGCATTTTCTTATCAAATCTCCAGTGCTTGATTATATTCATTAATTTTCTCACTTTTTTACCCTCCATGTGCATCGTAATAATATATGAAAGAGCCACTGCTCCGGGAAAGAAACAGTAGCTCTTAGTTTGTGTACCTCTATTATCCTTTGATGGCGCCTGCAGTCATGCCTTTTACCAGCTTATCCTGGAAAATAATAAACATAATAATCATGGGCAGCAGTGTCAAAGTAAGAACAGCCATAATCATCGGTATATTCATGGAGTATTGTCCCTGAAATTCCCAGATAGCCAGCGGGAGAGTACGGTTCTCGGATGATTGTGTCAAAGTATAGGCAAATGAGAATTCATTCCACATATTAACTCCGTTGTATATGGCCAGTGTTGCTAGGCCAGGTTTTGATAGGTATAATATGATTGAGAAAAACATTCTGATTTTTCCACAGCCATCGATTTCCGCGGATTCCTCGATTTCTCTTGGTATTTCTTTCATAAAGCTTGTCAAAATAAAGACGGAAATTGGAACAGCAAATGCGATATAAGGACCTATCAAAGCCCAGATGCTGTCATAAAGCCCGGTGGATTTGGACATTTTAAATACAGGAATCAGAGTAATATGTACCGGTATAGACATGCAGGCTACTATCATTGCATAAATAGATTTTCTCAGTTTAAACTGGAATCTTGCCAGTGGATATGAAGCACAGGCAGCAATAAATAATAGCAGGATAAGTGAGATTGCCAAGACCACTACGCTGTTTCTAAAGTAGTTTAAAAACCCGCCATTGAGAACTTCCATATAATTACTCCATTGTAATTTATCTGGCAGTTGAAATACACCTTTCGTAAGCATTTCAAACTTTTCTTTGAAGGAATTTATAATCATGAAAATGAATGGCAAAAATGAAATTACAAACCATATAGTTGCCAGAATTATTGCTATTGTCCATGAAAGGATACTTTTTTGTTTGCTTTTTTTGAATTTGTCCACGGTCTAATTCTCCTTTCTTCCATTCATTAATTTCATCGTAATCAGTGATACCATTGTGATTAGAATAAACATACCACTTGCTACGGCAGAGCCATATCCCATGTTAAAAGTTTTAAAAGACTGTTTATACATATAGGTAGCCATCAGTTCAGTAGAAGTACCCGGACCGCCATTTGTCATAACATATATTAAGTCAAAATATTTTAAAGACCCCACCATCGAAAGGATTGCGGCACTTTTAATAGATGGGTATAAAAGAGGGAGAGCTATTTTCCAGAAATACTGTCCTCTAGTCGCTCCGTCTATTCTCGCAGCTTCGAATACATCAACGGGGATATTGGTAAATGCAGCCATAAAGTAAACCATATAAAAAGGGATAAACTGCCAGCAGATAACTAAGATGACCGTAAACAGAGCAGTTTTTGGATTCCCTAGGAGATCAATATTTCCGCGCCCGAGGAGATTCGAGATCGTGCTTACAATGCCTCCATTTGTAGCAAGAGCATATGTAAACAGAAATCCAATAGCAACTGAAGACATGAGAAGCGGGATAAACCAGATAACCTTAAATACGGTCGTTTTTTTACCTCCGAAGTCCAGAAAAGTTGCCAGTGAAAGACCGACGGGAAGCTGAATTATAATTGATAAAACCATAATAATAAGATTGTTTGTAAATGCGATCCAAAAATGTTGATCTGATAGAAGTTTTTTCCAATTGTTGAAGCCTATAAATACTTTCTCTGTTGAAATTCCGTTCCATCGATATGCGCTTGTAATAAAAGTATCTATGATTGGATAAAAAATATAGACGATCATCAATACGGTTACAGGCGCCAGAAAAAGGACCGCTACTTTGTTTGTGCTTTGTTTTCTTCTAGCAATTAGTGAGCTTTTTTGATTCATATGTTTATCTCTCCTTTTTGCTAAAAATCCCTGTGTAACACAGGGATTTTAGTTATACAATAATAGATGAAAGTACTCTGCTATTTCTGATCGTTTAGATAATCCTCCATAGCTTTCTGCATAGTCTCCTGCGCTTCCTGTGGCGTTTTCGTAAGCCCAAAGACTTCCTGCAGACTATCGAGATGCGCAGTTGATACAGCGGGTGGAAGGTCCTGATCATACCATAGTTGAATATCAGGTGCATCAGTCGCTGTTTTAGCAACTTTTTTTGTTATTGGATCTGTGATTTTACTATCAATTCCTTTTACAGGCGGAATTTTTCCACTTTTGATTTCCTTGTCAATCATCTCATCCGATAAATGATCTTCGGCACATTCAAATGCAGCAGCTAACTTATCATCTTTACAGCTAAAGGATAGAAACTGATCACCTACTGTTCCAATCTGAATCGCGGGATCAGCGTCTGAGTCTTCAATAGCAGGAAACGGGAACCATCCAATGTTCTGATAAAATTCTTTGCTGTCTTGTGCAAAGGTTACCGTATACCAGGAACCGCCAAGTAACATACCTGCTTTTTCCTGATACATTAATTGCTTTGACTGCCCATCGTCTTCGCTTAATGAATTGACGCCCTCGGGGAAGTAGCCGGATTTCACCCATTCTTGTATTTTATCACCGGCTTTTATAAAACTTTCATCGGTAAATTTTCCTTCACCTGAAATAGCTTTTTGGAAAGGCTCCAGCCCGCCATAGCGGACTGCCAGGTTCATGAAATACATTGAACCTGTCCATTTGGAGCTGTTGGCCAGTGCAAAAGGGGTGATATCATTTTTTTTCAATGTTTCGCAGATGTTTTCAAGGTCGCTTAATGTTTCAGGTTCCTCTAAGTTGTAGTCTTTAAACATCTTTTTGTTATAGAATATTCCTGAGATAGCTACATTCTTGTATGGTACAGCATAAATATGATCGTTATATGTAGCCTGTGAAACAGCTGCATCCATTAATTTATCTTTGATTTCCGATTTATTAAATAAATCATCGACAGGTTGAGCAAATCCTGAATCTACATATTCGTGCAGCGGACCGCCGGACCAATTTGAGTACATATCAGGGCATTCACCAGAACTCATTGCGACGACCAGTTTTTCTTTATAATTGTCGTTTTGAATGGGAACTACATCAGCCGAAAATCCAGATTTTGTTGTTGAGTTGAATTCATCGACGACTTGAGCAATCTCGTCTTTATCGGGTGATTCTGTAGAAATGTTCCAGTAGGAGATTTCTTTGCCATTATTGTCTTTCCTGGCATCAGATATTTTGGCTTTTCCGGAATCTGATCCGCCTGAGCTGCCGGATCCGCAGCCTGTGGCTGTAGCAGCTATCAATGCTGCCATCGAAATACTTAACAATTTAGCTGTTTTTTGATTCATAATTTTAATCCTCCCTGTATAAAATATTTATTTTAACTGCTATGTATATATTATCACGGAGAGATTGGCGATTACATTGAATATTATGTTCAGATTATATAAAAAACTTAAGTATTATCAGGGTTCTTAAATTTCTTTGGCGTCATTTTAATGATTTCAGTGAAATTTCGATAGAATGTTTTCATGTGATTGTACCCACAGCTGACAGAGATTTCTTCTATTGACATTTCTGTATTTCTCAGCAGGTAGCATGCCTGTGAGATTCGGTAGCGGTTCAGATATTCAGTAAATGTCATATTCGTTACTTTACAAAACAGCTTGGATAAATAGACATAATCGTATCCAACATTATTTGCTGCTCCTCTCAGGGTACAATTCTGTTTATAATTCTCCTCGATGTATAGTAACACCTGGCAGATAATTTTTATGTATTTTGTATCCTTGGCGTCCTGAAACAGTGTGCTTTCTATTAACCGAGAGCAGACAGAATATAAAAAGCTTTTTTGATCATAAATAGAAGTCATCATATTGAAATTCCATGAATGTTTCAACTGCAATAGATTATTTTCGGGAATACGGCTTTTATATTCATTATAAAAGTCACCGATTAATTCCGGAGCAAAGATAATCACTGTAATAACCGTATTACCTTTCGATCTGAATTCATGAAACTGGTTTGGAAAAATGAAAATGAGATCTTTTTTCTTTAAATTATAATCTTTTTTGTCAATGCATACATAGAGTTCGCCCTTATTTGTATAGATCATTTCATATGCGCGATGAAAATGGACGGGAAAACTGAAATCTGTTAGCTGTGTGACTTGAAAAAAGTCGTCTCCATTCATTCCGTGGTTTTCGAAAAATACCATATCCGCCTCCATAAAAACACTAATATTGTCTATTATTATACTATTTTATGGATGGAATTCATAGTCTGAATGTCTTATACTACACATAATTAAAAAAGGAGGCTTCAAACTATGGAATATTATGTAGCAAAAAATGGATCAGACTGTGGGTCAGGTGCAAAAGAACATCCATTTCAGACAATCAGCAAAGCAGCTTCTCTGGCGATGGCGGGGGATGTTGTCACTGTACATGAAGGAGTATATCGAGAATGGGTAAAGCCCAGATTTAAAGGCCTCAGTAACAAAAGAAGAATTACCTATCAGGCAGCAAAGGGAGAAAGAGTTGTCATTAAGGGGTCCGAGAGAATTACGGACTGGAAAAAGGAAAATGGGAATATATGGAAGGCAGAAATACCCAATACTTTTTTCGGTGAATATAATCCGTATGAGCTCGAAGTATTCGGAGACTGGCTGGTCAGTCGGGAAACCAGACATCTGGGAGACGTTTATCTAAACGGAATGTCATTTTATGAAGCCAATTCTCTGGAGGAGTTAAAGGATCCTCAAATCAAGAAGGAAGAGTTTGATAAATGGACAAAGCAGAAGACGCCTGTTCATAATCCGGAACAGACAAGATATGTGTGGTATGCCGAGGTCGATCCCGCGCAGACGACGATTTATGCAAATTTCCAGGGGATTGATCCAAATGAAGAATGCGTCGAAATTAATGTACGCAGATCCTGTTTTCACCCTGTTGAGACAGGTATCGACTACATAACAGTCAGAGGATTCGAGATGGCACAGGCGGCAACACCTTGGGCACCTCCAACAGGAGATCAGCCGGGATTACTTGGACCGAACTGGAGCAAAGGATGGATCATAGAAGATAATATCATTCACGATGCAAAGTGCAGTGGGATCAGTATCGGGAAAGAAGCTTCAACCGGCAATAATTATTGTTCTATTCGAAAAGATAAACCCGGATATCAGTATCAGCTGGAGGCTGTATTTTCAGCCGAGAGAGCAGGATGGAGTAAAGAAAAAATAGGTTCTCATATAATCCGTAATAATGTCATCTATGATTGTGGACAGAATGGTATTGTCGGGCATCTGGGATGTGTTTTCAGTGACATTTACAACAACCATATCTACAATATTGCCCTGAAGCGTGAATTCTATGGCCATGAGATTGCGGGAATTAAGCTTCATGCAGCCATCGATGTCCAGATCCATAATAACCGGATTCATGACTGTACTCTGGGATTATGGCTTGACTGGGAAGCGCAGGGGACGAAAGTCAGTCGAAATCTGTTCTATCAGAATAACCGGGATCTTTTTGTAGAAGTCAGCCATGGACCTTACATAATAGATCACAATATACTGGCGTCTGAATATTCGATTGATAATGTTTCGCAGGGTGGAGCCTATATCAATAACCTGATCTGTGGAAAGATGGTTCATCGAAAAGAAATGAATCGCTCCACTCAGTACCACCTTCCGCACAGTACAAAAGTTGCCGGATTCTCCTTTGTTTATGGAGGCGATGATCGATTCTATAATAATATCTTCGCAGGAGAAGATTCTATAGAAGGAGTCGGGACATCGCATTATAACGGATATACAACTTCCCTGGAAGAGTATATAGAAGAAGTACACAAAGTTCCGGGGGACAATGAGTCCTTTAATCTGGTAGAACAGCCGGTTTACATTAACAATAACATGTACCTGGGTACTTCGCAGCCTTTTGAAAAAGAAGAGAATAATATGATCAATCATGAGTTTCATGCGAATGTGAAAATAATTGAAGCAAAAGAGAACGAAGTTTATCTTTCCTGTGAGTTTCCGGAAAACTTTGAGAAATTTACCGGAAAAATAGTTTCTACACGTATCCTTCCACGGGTTCGCATCGTTGATGCAGAATACGAGCGTTCGGACGGTCATGACGTGAGCCTGGATATAGATCTGAAAGGAAAAGAGAAAGCCAAAGACTGCGTGCTGGGACCTATATCGAAGATGAAAAAAGGAAAGAATTATATACAAGTCTGGTAGGCAGTAAGAATAAAGTGATACTCTGAGATAAAAGAGAAGGAACTCCACTTAAACAGCGGGGTTTCTTTTTTTATAGCAGACTAGGTTGTAGACACACAACATGAGCTGATTTTACATTATTTGACTATTAATCCATAATATATGCTATAAAGATAAAATCGTGTTTACTATTTAATAAAGAAAATACACTGCACATGATTGTTTGATTTATTTGTAAAAAAAGATCAAAATATCTTGACAGATACAATGTACGCGGTATAATAAAAATAGTTCAAATCATTTGTGATAATAATCAGTTTTTCATTTCTAAAAAACCCCCTTCGGTGATGATCATTCCGGGAGGGGTTTTTTCATGGATTTAAGGGTGAGATAGAAAAAAATTCAGTTAAGATCTATGACAGGATTCAAAAATATGGTAAGCTTAAAGACAAAAAGGTATTACACTGGAATTTAATACAGTGAGATGCCGGTTAGGAGAGCGTAATATGGCGAAATCAAAACAATTACCGCCTCGTGAATCTGTGCCCGAGGCAAAGACATGGGATCTGACAAGGATATTTGCGGATGACGAGGCGTTTGAATCTGCTTTTAATGAGCTAAAAAAAGAGCTTGAAAAATCCGGGGATTATAAGGGAACACTGGCAGATGATGCGGGTGATTTTCTGGCGGCTCTAGAGTGGGTACTCGATGTCTCCAGAAAACTTCAAAATCTATATACCTATAGCAGTATGAAAACAGATCAGGATACAGGAAATACATTCTATCAGGGGCTGTATGCCAGAGCAGGGGCTCTGCTTGCACAGACAAATGAAGCTATCAGCTGGTTTGAGCCGGAGGTTTTGTCTCTCAGTGATGATGTGATCTGGGGATATTTTGATAAAGAACCCAAACTTTCCGGTTATCGTCATTTTGTAGAGCAGATTGTGGATAACCGTCCACATGTACTTCCGGAAAAAGAGGAAGCGCTGCTGGCGGCAGCAGGTGAAATTCTTGATTCTCCAGGTTCGACATTTTCAATTCTGAACAATTCGGATCTTGTGTTCCCTACAATCGAGGATGAGAATAAAGAAAAGATTCAGTTATCCCAGGGAGTTTATGGGAAGTTGATGGAAAGCACTGACAGAACAGTCCGGGAGGCGGCATTTAAGGGATTATACAGCGTCTATGGTCAGTTCCAGAACACATTTGCCACAACACTTCGGACGAATGTGAAAACGCATAATTACAATGCCAAGGTGCATGGCTACAAATCTGCAAGAGAAGCGGCACTGAGTGCAAATCATATTCCGGAGAGTGTCTATGACACGCTGGTGGATGTTGTGAATAAGAATCTCCCACTGCTGCATCGCTATATGGAACTCAGAAAGCGTTTGCTGAGAGTCGAAGATCTCCATATGTATGATGTCCATACACCGCTTATGGGCGAAGCACCGATCACTTACTCATTTGAAGAGGCAAAGAGTCAGGCACTCGAGGCTCTTTCTGCGATGGGTCCTGAATATTTAGATGTAGTGCATGAGGCATTTGACAATCGATGGATCGATGTAGTGGAGAATAAAGGAAAGAGGAGCGGAGCCTATTCTTCAGGTGCATATGATACCGATCCTTATATCTTATTAAACTGGCATGACACTCTGGATCAGGTATTTACACTGGTACACGAGACAGGACACAGTGTGCACAGCTACTTTTCCCGTCACAATCAGCCTTATGTCTATGGTGATTATTCGATTTTCCTGGCGGAAATTGCCTCGACCACAAATGAAAATATTCTGACCGAGCATCTGTTGAAGACAAAGACAGATCCAAGAGTGCGTGCCTACGTGCTGAATCATTTTCTGGATGGATTTAAAGGAACCGTATTCCGCCAGACACAATTTGCCGAATTTGAACATTTCATGCATGAGGAAGACGCAAAGGGAACAGCTCTGACAAGCGACTTTTTAGATCATGCGTATGGTGATTTGAATAAGAAATATTATGGTCCGGCAGTAGAAGATGATCCTGAGATTCATCTGGAGTGGGCGAGAATTCCACATTTCTATTTCAATTACTATGTATTCCAGTATGCAACCGGATTCTCGGCGGCTTCGGCTCTTGCAGATAAGATCTTAAATGGCGGACCGGACGCACTGAATGCATACCTGACTTATCTGAAATCCGGAAATAGCGATTATCCGATCGAGGTTATGAAGAAAGCCGGAGTCGATATGACAAAGGTAGATTATCTGGAAGACGCTATGAATGTCTTTGAGAGCAGAATGAACGAACTGGAAGAACTGGTGAAAGAGCTGGAAAAATAAGAAAAATTTAATTATCAAAAAGTAGATGAAAGTAATCTTCTTAAAGTACAAAACTTTATGGAGATTACTTTTTTATGGTGCATTGTCTTATCCGTACAAAAAATGAAATCAATATTCTTTGGAAAATCGTATCTTTATCCTATATTATATGTGCAGAAATAACAATATAATAAAAAATAGATATTGGTAACGAATTGTAATTATGAAAAGGGGCAATGAGTTATGAGCGACTTTATGCAAAGAGCAGCAAGCAGAGATTATTCAAGACATTGGAGTATTGAGGGAACTTTTCCATGGTTTATTCAGCAGTCTAAACCGGAGATTCAAAACAGGGAGATTAGTGTACGTGAGAATTATCTCCGTTGTGTGAAAGGTGAAAAACCCTATTGGATGCCTGCGTATTTTTACGAGTCGGATACGGTATGGCCTGATGCAATAGAAGAGCATCCAGTGCCGGAAGTCGATGGATTTGACTGGTGGGGTGTAGACTGGCTTATGGTAGATGATATTAATGGAATGATTACAAAACCAGGAACCAGGACAATTTCCGAGTTTTCGAAATGGAAAGACGAATTACAATGGCCCGAGATATTAAGGGTTGATTTTGAAAGTGATGGTAAAAAAATGCAGAGGAATCTGGATCCGGACAGACCTCATATCTATGAGAGTGTGGAAGGAATCTTCGAAAGACTTCATGAAATAATTCCTTTTGATGAGACACTTTTAGCATTCTATGAAGAACCGGAACTATTAGAAGATTTTTTCCAAAGAATGGCTGATTATAAAATTGAGACGACAGAGAAAGTTTTCAAGTATTATGGACAAATTGATGGTGTTTTATACCACGATGATTGGGGAACACAGAGAAGCGGTTTCTTCTCCAATGAAATGTTCAGAAAACAGTTAATGCCATCCACCAGCCGTTATCTGAAATTCGTTAAAGATAAGGGAAAATTTATAGAACTTCATTCTTGTGGAAGAAATATGCAATATGTACCAGAAATGATAGAGATGGGAATCGATATGTGGACTCCTCAGCCGAATGCGAATGACGCAGATTTCCTTTATAAAACTTATGGTAAGCAGATGACTTTTACATTTTCAATTAATATACAACCGGAATGGAATGAAATGGATATTCGAAAAGCTGTAAGAGAATTTGTGGATCAATATGGAGTAAACGGACGGGTAATGGCTTGGATTATGACCGATCCAGTAAATGTAGAAAAAGAAAAGATTGCGAGAGATGAACTTTATCATTATTCTTTAGAGTACTATAATAAATTATACAACCGAAGGGAAGGTGCTAAGTCATGAGTGATAAAAGACAAGTAAAACCAATTCAAACTGCTGCGATTTTATCTATTTTTCTAGGCTCTATGGCGTTTACTGTTGTGACACCGGCAATGGCAACTTTGGCACAGCATTTTAAAGGGAAGGATGTCAGTTGGATTTCTACTTTACCTACATTGTTTGTCGTAATTGCTACAATGATTTCCGGTGCACTCATGGGTAAAAAAGTGAAATACAAGACACTTGCAGTTACCTCCAGTGTGATATCTTTGCTTGGAGGCTGTGCGCCTGCATTTTTTGACAGTTACAGTGGCACATTGATATGTCGGGCAATTATGGGCTTTGGTCTAGGATTGATGGCACCACTTGGAAATGCACTGATCATTGGTCTGTATGAAGGGAAAAAGCAGGCATCCATGTTAGGCTATGGAACCCTGTTCATGAATGCCGGTGGAATTGTCATGCAGATGCTTGGAGGTTCTCTTGCGGAGCTTGGATGGAATAAGACATTTTATGGGCATGCGTTTCTTATTATTGGACTTGTGATGTCGTTTTTCCTTCCGGAACCAGACTATTCCCTTTCATCTGAAGATATGGGAAGTGACAAACCAAAGGCTAAGCTCAGCAAGAATGTGTGGCTGATTGCACTTTTACTTTTTATATTCAGTATGTTGAATTATCCAATTATGATGAATTTGTCTGTGCTATTTGAGGTGAGATCTGCAGGAGGCGCTGTGGCAGCGGGGACTTCCCTTTCCTTATATACAATAGCAGGTTGTGTAGCAGGGCTTTTATTTGGGAAAATTTTTCAAGTAGCAAAACGCAGGTGTCTGTTTTTGGGATATACATTAAGTGCCCTTGGAGCCTTGTTCGTATATGTTGGACAGTCAGCGGCAGTTATGACAATTGGATTAGTTCTGATTGGGTTTGGATTTTCCGTTATTATGCCTGCATGTCTGTCATGGATTGGGATCTGTACTTCGCCGGAGACAGTTGCTTTTGCAACCTCCATTGTGATGGCAGCTACAAATCTCGGGAGTTTTGCAAGCTCACTATGGCTTAGAATTTTGAAGATGGCTGTAGGCGAAAATATTTATAGTGCAATTTTAGCAGAAATTGTCGTACTGACTGGTACAGCTGTAGTATTTGCTATCTATAGTCCATTTAAATCGACACAGAAGAAAACAAGTGCTACATCAGCGGAGAATTAATATTTTGAATAGATTAATTCCAATATCCGTATAGATAAACTGATGTAGTCTCTGGTATACGTGTCTTCAAGAGAGTATTGGAGCCTTTTCTCTATTTTTTTGATTCGGTAGACAACTGAATTACGATGGATATAGAGAGCCTGGGCGGTCCTTACAAGGGATCGCTCGTTTTCTATGTAAACTTTCAGAGTTTCAAAAAGATAGTCATTAGTGTCAATGCTGTCTCTCCACAGCGTTATAACGTCTGGATGACATGCGAATAAACATTGATTCAGATCCTTTGATTCAATTATATAATTCATAGCCGAAAGATAAAATTGATGAAAGATCCCATCGGGTTGTCTTTGAAGACCAGATTTCAAAGCATACAATGCCTGATCCATAAGGAGATGAACATTGTTAATGTCTGTGACAGGAAGACTGAAGGAAAAGACAAAATGACCGGTTTTTGACAGCTCCGTCAACATTCTTTTCGGGTTTTGGCTGCTTTTTGAATAATTGTTTAGGATGATAATCTTTTGCTCCAGATGTATTACTTCACATTTCGGCAATTGCTGCCTTAGCATATGGGCAAGTATATTAGCCTGTTCTTTGTCATAATGGTTCAACTTTAAAAGATATAATTGATAGGAGTCCATGATCTCCCAGCCATGAAAAACCAGGTTTGCTGCAAGTTTATCCCGGTCAACATGCTTTCCTTCAAGAAGAAGCGGATAGATATTGATATGCAAGTGAATATCAGAGGAAGCGTTCATCTCTGGAGACTGCATCTTTAACAGGCCGGCAAAAGTCTCGACAAGTTGGTAATCACCAGGATTGAGAGGGCGTTCTTTCTCTAGCAGAGTAATCCGCCCACAGAAAAGATCATTGTAATAAAGCCCGTATGTAATACCATCTCTGTATTTTGAACTCACAAAGTCCAGGGGTTTGATTCCTTCATGATCAAACATATGCTTGGGTGTCTGATATTTTAAAAAGTCTAGAAATTTCATGGAGGGATAGTGGTAAGAAAGCAAATAATCCCATTCCTCGTCAACATCTCCTAAGCTATAACGACTGCTCATCCCGAGGACATTGCTGTTTCCATCACAAAGGATCATCGGATTTTGAAAAATTGTCCAGGATTGATCAATGGCTTTTTGGTATTCCCCGGAAGCGATCAAATGAATTGTATCCGAATACCAGTCATTATAGAAATCGAAGACAGACTGAACAATCTCTGAGGCCTCGAAGACAGAAATATCTTTCAAACGAATCAGATCACCCTCTCCGTCGCAGATCACATCTGTTCCTTTTTGCGAAATAAGGACACAGTTGGTGGCATAAGCACGTCTTGCACTTTTTAAAACTGGTTTTGCGTCTGGGTCGATATTTAAAATAGGATCCATAGAATGTAGTCTGTTTGCAATCATCCACATACTTAGCTTCATGGTCTTCCTTTCCGGGTGAATTACAGCTGTTATTTATAATTATTATATCACAATTGATTGTCAGAATGATACAAAATAATAAAATTTAAATGGAGTATTATTGTACTCTGTAGAGCTATCGGCTCAGTACATTCTTTTCATATAATATGTAATATAAAAGATAGATTTTAGCTTTTGTATTGTAAAAACAAACTTATCAGAAGGAGGAAATGTATATGCTGACAAAAAAAGAAAATCTACAGGAGACAATTCATGGAGGGAATCCTGACCGTTTTGTGAATCAGTATGAATACTTAAGTCTGATTCCGGATCCGACCATGCTCGCCGGAATGGGGGATGTTTCAAAGGGCCACGATTGTGTGAATGGATGGGGTGTCACGATACGCTTTCCGGAATATGTTCCGGGTCCGTTTCCAGATACGAACGGAGATCTTAAAGTGGTAAAAGATGCTGCAGACTGGCAGAAATACGTGAAAGCACCACCTGTCCACTTTCCGGAAGAAGCATGGAAACCTTTTATAGAAATGGCTGAGAAGGTTGATCCAAAGGATCAGTTTGTGGCAGCAATGACTGCTCCCGGGATTTTTGAGAAACTGCATTATCTTATGGGTATGGAAGATGCGATGATGGCGTTCTACGAAGAGCCGGAGGCTATGCATGAATTGATTGATTATCTGGCTGATTATGAAATCTCTGCTGCAAAAGAGGTCATTTCACATTTACATCCGGATGCGCTGTTCCATCATGATGACTGGGGAAGTCAGAAATCTTCCTTCCTGTCACCGGAGATGTTTGGCGAGTTCATAGCACCGGCATATAAGAAAGTTTACGGATTCTGGAAGAAAAATGGTGTGGAATTGATTGTACATCACAGCGATTCCTATGCTGCAAACCTGGTTCCTTACATGATTGACTGCGGGGTTGATATCTGGCAGGGTGTGATGTCAACGAACAATGTTCCTGAACTGGTTCAGCGTTACGGGCAGCAGATCTCTTTCCACGGTGGAGTCGATAATGGAAAAGTGGACCGCACAGACTGGTCGGAAAACGTAATTCGAAAAGAAGTGGAAACCATGTGCCGCGACTGTGGAAAACAATATTATATTCCGGGAACTACCATGGGCGGACCGGAAAGTACCTATCCGGGTGTCTACGAAACAGTTTCAAAGGTTATCGATGAACTCTCAAAAGAGATGTTTTAATTAAAAGTATGAGTTTTATGGCAGCGAATTCCCCTTGTACATTGCCCTAAACTCCCGCGGTGAAATTCCGTATACAGCTTTGAAGTTCCGGAAAAAGGAAGAGTAATCGGAGAACCCGCAGAGATCACTGATATTTCCGAGGGGTTCTCCCTCCCAGATCAGTTCACATGCCCTTAGAATCTTCTTGTGGTTTACGAAGTCGTGTACGGTCATTCCAGTCAGCTCTTTGAAGAGCCGGACAAAATGATATTTGCTGAGATGGGCCTGGCCGGCCAGTGTATCCAGTGTTATAGGTTCTTCGATATGGTCATTGATATAATTCGTCAGCGTACGGATCATGGGATTGCTGCTTGTGTTCTCTATTCGGAAAGAGAATTCGGGATGACGGCAAAGCTGGTTTAAGGAGACAAAAAACAAAGTCAGGCAGGAATCTTCCAGGAGACGTTTTTCCCCTTTTGGAGTGAGCTTATCCGCTTCCAGATTCAAAAGGTTGGTCAGATATTGAGACAGGTGTTCCCTGTGGTGAGCGGGAAAATGCCAGGCGGGAGTCTGCGTCTGTGTAAAACAGTAAGTCAGATCCGCATTTTTCTTCGCCAGTGCTTCCAGATAGCCTGCAGAGACCCACATCAGAATTCGTTTCGAGTTTTCGTGCTGGTCTTTCACATACTGGTAATGGTGAAACTGATTTCGGTTGATCAGTATAAAATCACCCGGTTTCAAATGATAAGTGATGTTATTGACTAATATTGCAAAGTCTCCCTGACAGATAAACATAATCTCATAGAAATGATGAAAGTGCATTTCCATGGCTCCACTGGGGATACCTTTCTTTTCGTAAATCTCGAAATTATCTTTCAGCATATACTGTCTGGCATCGTCTGCCTCCATCATGGATAACTGCTGTCTGTTCATCGATTCACTCCCTTCTCATGTTTGTATCAGAATATCACAGAACAGCAATATTTGCAATAAATCAAGCACAATATAACATTACAATGCAAATATCATCCTGTATGATAGAGATAAGAGTAAATACTAAGTAATGAATTAAGTTATGGAATGGAGGAAAATGTTATGCAGATGACAATGCGCTGGTATGGAAGCAAATATGACACGGTGACACTGGAACAGATCCGTCAGGTCCCGGGAGTTACAGGAGTGATCACAATGCTATATGAAAAACTGCCGGAAGATCTATGGACTTACGACGAGATTATGGCGATGAAAAAAGAAGTGGAAGATGCGGGACTGTCGGTTGCCGGTATTGAAAGTGTGAATGTTCATGATGCCATCAAGGTAGGTACACCGGATCGTGATCAGTATATTGATACTTATATTCAGTCCCTAGAGAATCTCGGAAAAGCTGACATTCACATGGTATGTTATAATTTTATGCCGGTGTTTGACTGGACACGGACAGAACTCGCCAGAAAACGCCCGGATGGTTCCACAGTTCTTGCCTACACGCAGGAGGCAGTGGACAAGATTAAACCGGAGGAAATGTTTGACTCGATCAAGGGTGATACGCATGGTACTGTAATGCCCGGCTGGGAACCTGAGAGAATGGCTAAGATCAAAGATCTGTTCGCCATGTATGAAGATGTCGATGACGAGAAACTTTTCGCAAATCTGAAGTACTTTCTGGAAAGAATTATGCCGGTATGTGACAAGTATGATATCAATATGGCCATCCATCCGGATGATCCGGCATGGAGCGTATTTGGTCTTCCGCGAATTATTATTAACAAGGAAAACCTTCTGCGTCTGACGAAAATGGTCGATAACCCACATAACGGTGTGACGCTGTGCACGGGATCTCTTGGGACGAATCTGAAGAATGATCTTCCGGATATCATCCGTTCTCTGAAAGGGAGGATCCATTTTGCACATGTTCGAAATCTGAAATTTAATTCCCAGGATGACTTCGAGGAATCGGCACATCTGTCTTCGGATGGAACCTTTGACATGTATGAGATTATGAAAGCTCTGTACGATATCGGCTTTGACGGTCCAATCCGTCCGGATCATGGTCGAATGATCTGGGGTGAAGAGGCAATGCCGGGCTATGGTCTCTATGATCGTGCGCTCGGAGCTGCTTATCTGAATGGTCTGTGGGAAGCAATCGATAAAAGTGAAAGGAGATGCTGAAATGATTTTAACTGAAAACGGTTTAAAAAGTGATGAATGGAAAGCTGCCGGATATCAGATGCCATTGTTTGACCGCAAATCTGTAACTGAGAAGACACAGAAGTCACCAAAATGGGTCCACTTTGGCGCGGGAAATATCTTCCGTGCCTTCCAGGCAAATCTGATGCAGAAATTGTTAAATGAAGGCCTTTGCGATACCGGACTTGTAGTGGCGGAAGGGTTCGACTATGACATCATAAACATGGTGAATAAACCACACGACAACTTAAGTATTCTGATGACACTGAAGGCTGACAATACAGTGGAAAAAAGTGTGATCGGAAGTATTGTGGAGTCTGTGATTCTGGACAGTGAAGATCAGGCGGAATATTCCAGGATGAAAGAGATCTTCTCGAATCCGTCTCTTCAGATGGCAAGCTTTACCATTACAGAAAAAGGCTATCAGTTGGCAGATGCGTCCGGAAATGTTCACGCAGATGTGAAAAGAGACTGGGAAAACGGTCCCGGAAAGCCCGAAAGTTACATCGGAAAGATTGCATCGTTACTGTACACCCGTTATCAGGCGGGTAAACTGCCGATTGCGATGGTGAGCATGGACAATTGTTCTCATAATGGAGAAAAACTGGAACATGCCGTTATGGCATTTGCAGAGGCCTGGGTGAAAGCCGGATCTGCAGAAGAAGGATTTATGATCTATCTGCAGGATGAAAACAAAGTCAGCTTTCCCTGGACCATGATTGATAAGATCACACCGCGCCCGGACAAAAAGGTTGAGGAAATCTTAAAGAAAGATGGTGTGGAGGATGTTAGCCCGCTGATCACACCAAAGCATACGTATGTAGCTTCTTTCGTAAATTCAGAAGAATGCGAGTATCTGGTGATAGAAGACAAGTTCCCGAACGGACGTCTGTCGCTGGAAAAAGCGGGAGTCATGTTCGCAGATCGTGACACCGTGGAAAAGGTGGAGCGGATGAAAGTCTGCACCTGCCTGAATCCGCTGCATACAGCACTGGCAGTCTATGGGTGTCTGCTGGGATATGATCTGATTTCAGAGGAGATGAAGAACCCGGTTCTTAAAAAGATGGTCGAACAGATTGGCTATAGAGAAGGGCTTCCGGTTGTGACGGATCCCGGAATTCTCAACCCTGAGAAATTTATCGATGAAGTTGTAAACAAAAGAATTCCGAATCCATTTATGCCGGACACCCCCCAGAGAATCGCCACAGATACGTCACAAAAACTGGCGATTCGATATGGTGAGACAGTAAAAGCCTATCTGGACGATGATACTCTGGATGTAAAGGATCTCAAGATGATTCCCCTTGTATATGCCGGCTGGTTCCGATATCTGATGGGAATCGATGATGAAGGCAGACAGTTTGAACTCAGCCCGGATCCCATGCTGGATACGATCTGCCCTGCAATTGCGTCACTGAAACTGGGCAGGGCAGATGATGCCGGGAAAGTACTCAAACCATTTTTACAGAATCCTTCTATATTTGGTATAGACTTGTACAAGGCCGGTCTCGCGGATCAGGTTCTGGAATATTACAGAGAGCTTGCAGAAGGCCCGGGAGCGATTAAGCGGACATTGGAGAAATACGTATGATACAAGGGTCAAAAGGTTATGCGTTTCATGCTTGCATGAAACAGCATAACTTTAGGATCTGAACAAAATTCATCTTGCAATTTCTGTCAATTTATGATATCATTATTTTTGCTTGTTAAGAAAAAGATGTGCCGGCGTGTCGGAATGGCAGACGAGGCAGACTCAAAATCTGTTGTGGGCAACCACGTGCGGGTTCAAGTCCCGCTGCCGGCATAATATTACCTCAAAATCCTGTTTGAAAGGACTTTGAGGTTTTTTTATAACTGAAAGGACATGGAAATAACTGACAGCCGGGCGGCTGAAAGCTGTTTCCATGCCCTTTTAATATACAGATTTGAGCACAAAAAAAGCAGATAGCGAGAATCGAACTCGTCTCTCCAGCTTGGGAAGCTAGCGTTCTACCGATGAACTATATCTGCGTAAGAATATTTTTCCTGACAGATTATAGTATAATGTCTCAGAGCGAAAAAATCAAGTAATATTTTCAAATTTTCTGTTTCAGCAACTTTTATTGTACAAGTTCCACAGATCTGAAATAAAACCTTTTGTCTTATGAATAACTTGTTTTAAGGGGTCATATACATACTTTAAGAGACAAAAGGGGGCAAGAGTAATGTGTAAGAGGTGGATAGGTTGAGAAAAGCGGAAATCATCAGGCTGTTTGCAAAGCCGATACGCAGTATTTTAGAACGGTTTGATAAGGATTTTGACGGAATTTATGAGATCAGGCTTCGGACCGGGGCGCCGCTTCAGATGATTTATGAAGGAAGAGACTGCTTTCTGAAGGAGAGCGGAGGAGAAACTTATCTTCCAAAAAATGCCTACAGGGTTACGACCGAGGATATATGCGAAACGATGGAGTACATAGGGGATTATTCACTTTACGCTTTTGAGGACGAGCTTAGGCAGGGCTTTTTGACGGTGCAGGGAGGGCACCGGGTAGGTGTCGCCGGACAGGTGATCGTGGAAGATGGAAAGATCAGAGGCGTCAGCCCGATTACTTGTGTAAATGTGCGTATTTCACATCAGATTATAGGATGTGGGGATGTACTTTTCCCTTACCTCTGGGATTGCACCGAATTCTGTCACACACTTATTATTTCAGCTCCCCGATGTGGGAAAACAACATTACTGCGGGATGTTGTAAGGCAGCTTTCAGATGGAAATGAGAGATTTCCGGGGATGACAGTCGGTGTGGTGGATGAGAGGTCTGAGATTGCAGGATGCTATCAGGGAGTGCCGCAGAATGATGTCGGAATCCGCACAGATGTGCTGGACGGGTGTCCGAAAGCAGAAGGTATGATGATGCTGATTCGTTCTATGTCACCGCAGGTGGTAGCAGTTGATGAGATCGGCACAGCAGCTGATATCCGGGCACTGGAATCGGTTTTAAACTGCGGATGTAAGGTACTGGCTACAATTCATGGAAACAACATCGATGATGTCAGGAAAAAGCCCCTATTGTCCTCTATGGTGGATGCACATGTATTTGAACGCTATGTGCTGCTTTCCAACCGAATGAGGGCGGGAACAGTACAAGCTGTATTTGACGGGAGAGGAACCTGTTTATTTGAAAGGGAGAGATTTGCATGTTGAGAGGAATAGCGATTGTACTCCTGGTAATATGCTGCGGGCTGCTTGGATTTGCGAAAAGCAGAGCAGAATCCGGGAGAATTAAGGAACTAAAGTCTTTGAGAAGAATGACATCTTTACTGACTGGCGCGATCAGTTTTGGGGCAGTCCCGCTGCCGGCTGCTCTTGCCTCAGTGGGGGGAAAAATGGAAAAACCATATAGGGATTTTCTTCAGAAGGTATCAGGAGAATTAAAAGACCTTCCGGGTCAGTCATTTACCGAGGTGTTTAACCGGAACGTGGATGAATATCTATGTGATTCTCATCTTCGCAGAGAAGACCGTGATTCACTGAAAGGTATGGGGGCAGACCTGGGATTTCTGGATAAACAGATGCAGCTTATGACGCTGAAGGCATATCAGGAAGAATTGGATGAAAAGATAAACGGACTGAACAGTGATCTGCCGACAAGAATGAAACTGTATCAGAGTCTCGGAATTATGGGAGGATTATTTTTTGCCATACTTCTGATTTAGCCAGAGCGGGAAAGGAGAACAGGTGGAGGTCGGAATTATCTTTAAAATCGGGGCAGTGGGAATTCTGGTTTCTGTATTAGGGCAGGTTCTAAAACACAGCGGCCGCGAAGATCAGGCATTTCTGACCAGCCTTGCAGGGCTGATTGTGGTGTTGTTCTGGCTGCTGCCTTATATATCTGATTTATTTGACACACTAAGAAAATTGTTCGTATTTTAGGAGGTGTCGCCTTGGACGTGATAAAAATAGCAGTATTGGGCATAGCCGGGATTATTTTATGCCTGATTGTAAAAGAGTTCCGCCCGGAATATGCAGCCTATATCTCTATGGCGACCGGCATCTGTATCCTGCTTTTGGCTACAGGAAAACTTCAGTATCTGCTTGACATGGTAAAAAAACTGGAAAAATATGCTCCGATTGATTCGACCTACCTATATACGATTTTTAAAATGATCGGAATCACATACGTCGGACAGTTTTCAGCCGGTTTATGTAAAGACGCGGGGTATTCTTCCGTCGCAGGACAGATTGAGATCTTTTGTAAATTGTCTATATTAGCCTTAAGCATGCCGATATTGATTTCACTGCTGGATACGATTCAGGGATTTCTCACATGAAAAAGAATATGATAACACTGATGCTGCTTATCCTGCTCCTGTTTCTGGGAGGACAAGCGGTCCGGGCAGACGGGGATGACGAGAATCAGACGGAAGTGGAAGATTCGCTGATGGATACCATGGATTTTGACTCTATTCAGGAAGCAGTGGATGAGATGCTTGAGGATAGTTCCGTTTCTTTTTATGATGCCGTCAAAGAGCTGATTAAAGGGGAACATCCGTTTTCGTATGAGAATATCAAGAATATGGTACTAACGCTGATACAGTCGAGCTGGGGGACGCAGAAGACCATATGGATCAATATACTGATTCTGGTACTTGCGTCAGCATTGTTTTCAAATTTTTCAGGGCTTTTCAGTGACGGGCAGCTGGGGGAGATGAGTTTCTATATCGTATTCCTGCTGGTGTTCGGACTTCTGATTAAGAATTTCACAACACTTAGCAGAGAGCTTGAAAATACCCTGAAAGGTGTTATTACTTTTATGCGTGCACTTACCCCCGCGTACTATCTTTCGATTGCAACTGCGACCGGCGCTAGCTCTGCGACGATGTTTTACCAGATTGTGCTCGTAATTATTGCGCTGGTGGAGAACGTACTGATCAAACTGGTACTGCCCGGAATTCATATCTATATTCTGATGTCGTTCGTTGACCAGCTGTCTAAAGAAGATATGATGGATTCCATGGCGGAATTACTGAAAAATGTCTTAAGCTGGACGATGAATACGATGCTTGGCATAGTGGTAGGACTGCAGGTGACCAGGAATCTGATATCACCGGCATTAGACTCTTTAAAAAGAACAACAATAGGTAAGACTGCAGGAGCGATTCCGGGAGTGGGAAATGCTATCAACTCCGTGACTGAGATGGTAATCGGATCGGCTGTGTTGGTTAAAAACTGCCTTGGGGTGGCGGCTGTGGTTATTTTATTTTTATGTGCACTGAAGCCGGTTTTGCACATCGCTGTCACCGGGCTGTCCTATAGGTTTCTGGCTGCATTTTCCGAGCCTGTTTCGGACGAGCGTATTGTAGAAGCCCTGAACGCTATGGGAGAAGGCTGTGGTCTGCTGCTGAAAGCATTATTTACGACAGAGGTGCTGTTCTTACTCACAATAGCTATTTTAGCGGGATCTTCCGGCGGTATATGATGAATAGGAGGAACGGAGATGGAAGCGATTTATGACTGGATGCGAAATCTGGCCTTCTTTTTTATCTTTATGACTGCCATTTTAAACTGTCTTCCCAGTAACCAATATCGAAAGTATGTACAGTTTTTCCTAGGCATA
The DNA here is from genome assembly GCA_002409525.1 of Eubacterium sp. UBA5416. Taxonomy (GTDB): domain Bacteria; phylum Bacillota; class Clostridia; order Lachnospirales; family Lachnospiraceae; genus Novisyntrophococcus. The sequence continues at coordinate 53,839 of DHNM01000043.1, forward strand.
GTTCTGCTGATCCTTTTATCCAAGCCTCTTCTCAAACTGGTGAATCTGGATTCAGTTTTAGATGACAAGCTAAGTTCGGAAACTCTTGAACAGGAATTAAAAAGCAGCCGGAATTCCGCATATTCCGTGGAGGGGGTGCAGGAGGGACTTCTGGAGGATGCCTACGCAAAAGAAATAGAAGGACAAATCAGTGACATGTTCAAAGAACAGGAGATTCAGGTGGACGAGATTAAAGTCACTTTGAAAGGGGAAGAAGATAATCTTCAGGTGGAAAAGATATCTCTTTCGGCCAGCAATATGCAGGAGCCGTTGTATCGGGAGGAGGGAGATGATATGGACCGGAACTTTCAGAGAAAGCTCGATGAGGCAAAAACTAAGCTGTCACAGGTCTATGAAGTAGATGAGAGTCATATAGATATAAGCAGGTAGTGGGGTGGGAAGATGAAAGAGAAAATAAAAGTTTTCCTTACAGGTATGAAAAAAGAGCAGATTGTCGTGTATGTGCTGCTCCTTTTACTGCTGATCGTGATTGCTTTTCCTGTAAAGAAAAAGGACGAGAAAACGAGTAAAAACAAAGAGGAGGTGGAACAAGGAAATTCTTCCCTGAAAGAGCATGACGCTACACAGGCAGAGGCGATGGAACAGGAGCTTTCCGGTGCTCTTTCCAAAGTCGAAGGTGTCGGAAACGTCAAAGTTGTGATTACACTTGAATCGACAAATCAGAAGGTTGTCGAGAAGGACCGTCCCACTTCAGAGAACAGTGAAAAGACTGACGGGGACGGAAAAAATTCTGTGGTCTCCTCGGGAAGCTCTGAGGAAAGTACCGTCTATGAAAAGAACAGTGACGGAGGTCAGACCCCTTATGTGGTGTCGGAATCCTTCCCGGAAGTGAGAGGAGTGCTTGTCATAGCTGAAGGAGGAGATAATCCTGCTGTAAAACAGCAGATTTCTGAGGGTGTAATGGCATTATTTCGGGTGGATGCCCATAAAATTAAAGTAATGAAAATGAAATAAAAAAGGAGAATGCTATTTTGAAGAAAAAACTGTTCAAGAAAAATCAGATAATAATTACAGCATTGGCGGTTATGATTGCGGTAGCCGGGTATATTAATTATGCAGATAAAAACTTGAGCTCTAAGGGCAAAGAGGCAACAGCCAAAACCGAAGATGCCAAGGCAGAAAAAGACGACACAGTATTAAAAGACATCGAAAGTCTGGATACGGACATTACAGATGTGACGACGGAGAACGGAACGGCGAATGCATCGCCCGAGGAGACAAATCCGGATCAGGCAAATCCAGATGAGGCAAACCCAGACGAAGCAAACCCGGATAATGCAAACTCAGATCAGGCGAATCCAGATGAAACGAAACCTGAAGATGCAGATACTGACAAGACAAATCCGAATGAGAGTGATAATCCGGATGCAGATGCTGCAAATGATACTCCCGGTGAAGCAGTACTCACAGGGGCGAATACCTATCTTGCCCAGGCAAGACTTGACAGAGAACAAACACGCTCTCAGAATAAAGAGACTCTGCTTTCCATCATTAACAATACGCAGCTGTCAGAGGATGAGCGTCAGGGCGCAATTAAAAGCATGGTTGATATGACCGATTCTGTAGAAAAAGAAGGTGCGGCAGAGCTGCTGCTGGAAGCAAAGGGATTTGAGGATGTTGTCGTCAATATGACCGGTGAGACTGTGGATGTTGTTGTGCCACAGAATGAACTGGGAGATGACCAGAGAGCTCAGATTGAAGACATCGTGAAACGTAAGACTGGTACACAGCCTGAGAATATTGTAATAACACCAATTGACTGACTACCATTCATATGATAAAATACATAAGTTAGCGTTATAGACTACAATGGGGCATGTGCCAGACGCACATGTCCCGATAAATATAAAAGTAATTCACGGATTTTAGGAGGCTTATTTTAGTGGCTTATTATACAGAGGAAATAGAAAGACGCCGTACGTTCGCCATCATTTCACATCCCGATGCAGGAAAAACTACACTGACGGAGAAATTTCTGCTCTATGGAGGTGCAATTAATCAGGCAGGATCTGTCAAGGGCAAGGCGACGGCCAGACATGCTGTATCGGACTGGATGGAGATTGAGAAGAAGAGAGGAATCTCTGTGACTTCATCGGTTCTCCAGTTTAATTATGAAGGTTACTGCATTAATATTCTGGACACGCCCGGCCATCAGGATTTCTCGGAGGACACATACAGGACTCTGATGGCCGCGGACTCCGCGGTGATGGTGATTGATGCATCGAAAGGTGTGGAGGCACAGACTAGAAAGCTTTTTAAGGTCTGTGTGATGAGGCATATACCGATTTTTACCTTTATCAACAAGATGGACCGCGATGCACGAGATACTTTTGACCTGTTAGACGAGATTGAAAAAGAACTTGGCATTGCCACCTGTCCTGTCAATTGGCCGATCGGATCAGGCAGGAATTTCAGAGGTATTTATGATCGGGCGACGCGTCAGGTGATGACATTCTCGGATACGCAAAAAGGGACGCATGAAGGGCTGGAAGAGAATGTAGAGGTGGACAAACTTGCTGAAAGAACACTTGCTGATCCGGAACAGATCGAGACACTAAAGGATGAGATCGAACTGCTTGACGGTGCAAGTGTGCCTTTTGATCAGGAGCTTGTTGATAAAGGGAAACTGACACCGGTGTTCTTTGGATCAGCACTCACAAATTTTGGTGTGGAGACATTTCTAAAACATTTCCTTAAGATGACAGCACCGCCGCTTCCCAGAGTTGCAGACGGGAAGGAGATCGATCCCGTAAAGGAGGATTTTTCCGCATTTGTTTTTAAGATTCAGGCGAACATGAATAAAAATCACAGGGACAGGGTTGCCTTCATGAGAATTTGCTCCGGAAAGTTTGATGCCGGAATGGAAGTTTATCATGTACAGGGAGATAAGAAGATGCGTTTATCCCAGCCCCAGCAAATGATGGCGGACAGCCGCCATGTAGTGAAGGAGGCTTATGCGGGAGATATCATCGGTGTATTTGATCCCGGAATTTTCTCTATCGGAGATACAGTGTGTTCGGTAGATGAGACTTTTGAATACGAGGGGATTCCGACTTTCGCGCCGGAACATTTTGCGAGAGTTACGCTGATCGATACGATGAAACGAAAACAGTTTGTAAAAGGAATCAATCAGATTGCACAGGAGGGTGCAATTCAGATCTTTCAGGAATTAAAAGGCGGCATGGAAGAGATCATCGTGGGAGTTGTAGGTGTCCTTCAGTTTGATGTCTTAAACTATCGCCTGACAAATGAATACAATGTCGAGATCCGTCTGGAAACTCTTCCCTATGAATATATCCGCTGGATCGAAAATAAAGACGAGGTTGATGTGGGTAAGATTATCGGAACATCCGATATGAAGACCGTCATGGATCTGAAAGAAAGACCACTCCTTCTGTTTGTGAATTCCTGGAGTGTAGGAATGGTACAGGAACGGAACAAAGAATTAAAATTAGCCGAGTTCAGCAAAAATTAAAAAACTTAGAATAAAGATCGTCTGCTGATAACCATTTATAGCGGATGATCTTCTTATTTTATAGGCGGATAAAGTGAAATCCTTTAAATCCGCTTTTATTTTGCAGCTTTCTTTGTTATAATAACTATGAATATGCGGCTCAGTGAGCTCTGCATAAACGAACAGTTGAAACCAAAAGGAGGTTTTACGCCATGTCAGAGAATAAGAATACAAAGAGAAATAATACCTATACAATATATGATGATGAGACGGTAGGCACCGTACAGATTGCGGATGAGGTTGTAGCTATTATAGCCGGACTTGCAGCTACTGAGGTGGAAGGAGTGGCTTCCATGGCAGGAAATATAACAAATGAACTGGTTGGAAAACTGGGGATGAAGAAACTTCAAAGGGGAGTAAAGGTTGAAGTCGCAGAAGGGGTTGTCAGCGTCGATCTGAACATCAATATTAAATACGGCTACAGCATTCCAAAGGCAAGTGCCATCGTGCAGGAAAAAGTAAAATCTGCCATTGAGAATATGACAGGACTGGAGGTAGCTGATGTAAACGTCAATATCGCGGATGTTGATATGCAGCAGTCAGAGTAATACGGATGATGAAAAGAAGTGAATTACGGGAGAGTATATTCAAACTCTTATTTATGGATGATTTTAACAGTTCAGGGGAGATGCCGGAACAGCTCTCCCTGTATTTTGATACACTCGACGAAAAATACATGGGTTTAGATGACAAAGACCGAAATTATATAGAGCAGAAATATCACCATATCCATGACCATTTGGATGCTATCGATGAGATGATCGGACAAGCTGCAAAAGGATGGAAGCTTAGCCGCATGAGCAGGGTGGATCTTGGGATCTTACGGCTTGCGGTATACGAGGTTATTTACGATGAAGAGATTCCCGTAAAAGTTGCCATAAATGAAGCGGTCGAGATTGCAAAGCGTTTTGGAGGTGATACTTCGGCATCCTTTATCAATGGAATATTGGGAAAGGTTGTAAGAGATCATTGTCCCCAATTGCCACAGGAGGACCAGTGAGCAGTATATATTCTGTAGGACAGGTAAATACCTATATTAAAAGGATGTTTCAGCAGGATTTTATGCTGAATCGCATCTATGTCAGAGGAGAGGTCAGTAACTTAAAATATCATCCTTCGGGGCATATCTATTTTTCACTGAAGGACGATACCTCAGCGATTTCCTGCGTGATGTTTGCAGGCAGCAGAAGAGGTCTTGCCTTTCAGATGAAAGACGGTGATAAAGTTGTCGTCGGCGGAAGTGTTAATGTATATGAGAAGAGTGGACACTACCAGCTTTATGCGAAGAAAATCAGGCTGGAAGGTGCGGGAATCTTATATGAGCGTTTTCTGGCACTGAAGCAGGAACTGGAAGAGATGGGCATGTTTGCTCCGGAGTATAAACAGCCAATACCTGCCTATGTAAGAAAGATGGGCGTGGTAACGGCATCGACCGGGGCTGCCATCCAGGATATCCGGAACATTTCCTATCGCAGAAACCCATACATTCAGATCATCCTATATCCGGCACTCGTACAGGGAGAGGGGGCGAAGGAAAGTATTATTCGCGGAATTGAGACACTGGACCAGATGAACCTTGATGTCATTATAGTCGGCAGGGGCGGTGGATCCATAGAGGATTTATGGGCATTTAATGAGGAGAGCGTTGCACGCGCAGTCTTCAACTGCAGCACTCCGGTAGTTTCGGCGGTAGGCCATGAGACAGATACAACAATTACTGATTTTGTGGCAGATCTTCGGGCACCGACGCCGTCTGCGGCGGCGGAACTTGCGGTAACAGATATTAGAAGTATTTTAAACCAGATGGAAGAGTATCAGAAACAATTCCGATATACCATGCAGAACAAAGTTATGTTGTACAGGAGACGGTTAGAGGGGTATGAAACCAGGTGGAATTATCTGAATCCCAAAAATCAGATTCTGGAGAAGAGACAGCAGCTGATTGAGATGGAAGAACGTCTGCAGTATCGGATGGAACGGGTGCTTACCGGAGAAAAACACCGTCTTTCTCTGTACGTTCAGCAGTTTAAAGGATTATCCCCTCTGGATAAATTAAACCACGGATTTTCATATGTTGAAGATGAGACAGGCCATGCGGTTACGAGAACCAGTCAGGTTTATCCGGGAAAACATGTGAAGATTCATGTTAGTGACGGTGAACTAGGAGCGGAAATCAAGACGGTTGTTCCCGGAAAACGGGATCTCTGAGAGAAAGAAGGGGAAGAAAAATGGCTGATGAGGAGAAAGAATTAACACTTGAGCAGTCTTTTGCTGAACTGGATAAACTGGTGGAAGGGCTTGAAAAGCCGGACATCAGTCTGGAAGAATCATTCCGGGCTTATAAAAAAGGAATGGATCTGCTGAAAGAATGCAACAGAAAGATTGACACAGTTGAGAAAAAGATGCTTAAAATAGATGGAAATGGTGAGATCAGTGAATTTTAGAGATGAATTGGATCAAAGGACACAGTTGGTTGAATCAATAATTGAAAGATACCTTCCGAAGGATGAAGACTTTGCTGTCGCCCTGGTGGACGCTATGAATTATAGTATGAAAGCGGGCGGAAAGAGGATACGGCCTCTGCTCATGTATGAAAGCTATAAGATGGAAGGGGGAAGTCATGCAGTTGTCGAGCCTTTTATAGCAGCAATAGAGATGATACATACACATTCTCTGGTTCATGACGATCTGCCTGCCATTGACGGTGACCTGTATCGAAGAGGAAAGAAGACAACTCATGCGGTTTTCGGGGAGGCACTCGGCATACTAAGCGGAGATGCGTTGCTGAATCTGGCGTATGAGACGGCGATGAAAGCCTTTTCGTATGCAGATGATAAGGGCAATACGATCGAGGCCCTTGATATTCTGGCATCCAAGACTGGTATTCACGGAATGCTGGGTGGCCAAAGTGTGGATGTGACAAATGAAAAAAATAACGTGAAGTATCTGGATAAAGAGGTACTGGATCACATTTACAGAGAGAAAACGGCTTCACTTGTGGAGGCTCCGCTAATGATCGGTGCTGTACTTGCCGGAGCGCCCCGTGGTGAAATCACCTGTATGGAACAGATTGGCAGGAAAATCGGGATGGCATTTCAGATACAGGATGATATTCTTGATGTTACCGGTACGTCAGAAGTTCTGGGAAAACCGGTTTTCAGTGATGAGAAAAACCAGAAGACAACTTATGTGACTCTTCTTGGATTACAGGGGGCCAAAGGTAAGGTTGAAGAATTGACATCGGAGGCTTCGCGGCTTTTGGACACTTTGCCCGGTGAAAAAGAATTTATGAAAGAATTACTGTCTTACCTTGCCTTTCGGGACAGATAAATACGCGTCTTAAGGCAGATGAAAGGATGAAAAAAATGTTGGAACAGATAAACGGACCAGATGATTTCAAGAAGATACCGGAGCAGCGGCTGCCACAGCTGGCAGATGAGATCCGGAAGTTTCTTGTGGAGACATTGAGTGAAACAGGGGGGCATCTTGCATCCAACCTGGGAACGGTGGAGCTTACAATTGCACTTCACAGAGTACTTAATCTCCCCGGCGACAAGCTGATCTGGGACGTGGGACATCAGGCGTATACTCATAAGATTCTGACTGGCAGGAAAGATGACTTTGCCAGGCTTCGCATGGAGGGAGGGATCAGCGGATTCCCCAGAAGAGCAGAGAGTGCGTGTGATTCTTTCGATACAGGACACAGCTCCACCTCAATCTCTGCGGGGCTGGGCTATGTACATGCCCGCGATTTGAAGAATGACGATTACACAGTCATATCTGTCATCGGTGACGGCGCACTGACCGGGGGAATGGCTTACGAAGCTTTAAATAATGCTTCCAATCTGAAAACCAACTTTATCATCGTTTTAAATGATAACAATATGTCTATTTCGCCAAGTGTGGGAGGAATGTCCAGCTATCTTGCTGAAATGCGTACGGCATCTGCCTATACAGGCTTAAAGACAGATGTCACGACGGCACTCGAGAAGATTCCCGGTGTTGGAAAAGGTATGGTAGATGCGATCAGAAAGACAAAAAGCAGTATCAAGCAGTTTATGATACCGGGCATGTTTTTTGAGAACATGGGGATTACTTATCTCGGTCCGGTGGACGGGCACGATATTAAAACCCTGGTGAAGGTGTTTCAGGATGCCAGGCGTTTCGAAGGTCCGATTATTGTGCATGTGATTACACAGAAAGGACGTGGATATCTGCCGGCTTTGAGACATCCGTCCAGATTCCACGGCACCTCTCCCTTTGAAATTGAGACGGGAATTCCAAAAAAACATACAAAACCCTCATGGACAGATATATTCTCGACTGTCATGCGCAAGATGGGAGACCGGGAGTCTGGCGTGGTGGCAGTGACAGCGGCCATGAAAGAAGGAGTGGGACTGAAACGTTTTGCCAATATGTTTCCCGACCGATTTTTCGATGTGGGAATTGCGGAGGCACATGCGGTGACATTTGCAGCCGGTCTTTCCCTCGGAGGTCTTGTTCCTGTTGTGGCGATCTACTCCACGTTTCTGCAGAGAGCTTTTGACCAGATACTTCACGATGTATGTATGCAGAACCTTCATGTGGTTTTTGCTATTGACAGAGCCGGACTTGTGGGCGCCGACGGAAGGACACACCAGGGGACGTTTGATTTATCCTACCTGAGTATGATGCCCAATATGACTGTGATGGCACCAAAAAACATATGGGAACTTTCCGATATGATGAAATATGCCGTTCACTGCAAAGGACCGGTGGCAGTCCGGTATCCGCGAGGAGAGGCCTATGCGGGCTTAAAAGAGTGCCGGGATAAAATCGAGTTCCAAAAAGCAGAGATCATTCACCGCGGTGAAAGAATTGCCATATTAGCTGTCGGAAATATGGTTAGTTCTGCCTGGGATGCTGTGAAGACTCTGCAGAATCGGGGACTCAATCCGACACTTGTGAATATGCGGTTTGTCAAACCTTTTGATAAAGAACTTGTGAAAGAACTTGCGGCATCGCATGACTGCCTGATTACGGTTGAAGAAAATGCCAGGAATGGCGGTTTTGGTGAGCAGGTTCTCTTATATGTGAATGAAGCCAAGCTGGACGTATCCGTTGAGATCATGGCGATTCCCGATCAGTTTATATCGCATGGAAGTGTTAAATATCAACAGAGACTTACGGGTCTTGATACCCGTGGAATTATAGAGAAAGCGAGACAGTATTCAGATGAAAGAACGGTTAGATGTACTTCTGGTGAGAAAGGGATTCTTTAAATCCAGAGAGAAGGCAAAAGCAGTCATCATGGCCGGCGATGTATTCATCGACGGGCAGCGGGAGGACAAGGCCGGAACGTCGTTTGCCGATACCGTCAATATTACAGTGAAAGGGAATCCGATTCCCTATGTCAGCCGCGGAGGCCTAAAACTGGAAAAAGCCATGAAACAGTTTCATCTTGATCTTGCGGACAGGGTCTGCATGGATGTCGGCTCCTCTACGGGTGGATTTACAGACTGCATGCTGAAGAACGGAGCATCGTTCGTCTATGCCGTAGATGTGGGTCGTGGGCAGCTTGACTGGGGGCTTAGAAATGATCCGAGAGTCTGCTGTATGGAGAAGACAAATATCCGCTACGTCGTACCCGGAGATATCGGGGATAAACCTTCGTTTGTCTCAATTGACGTGTCCTTTATTTCTCTGACCAAGGTACTTCTGCCTGTGTACAAATTGATGCGGGACGAGGGAGAACTGGTCTGTCTGATCAAACCGCAGTTCGAGGCGGGGAGAGAAAAAGTCGGAAAAAAAGGTGTTGTAAGAGATCCGGCCGTACACGAAGAGGTGATTCAAAAAGTAATGGATTATGCTCAGACGATTAACTTTACACCTAGAGACATTGATTTTTCCCCAATCAAGGGACCGGAGGGAAATATTGAGTATCTGCTTCATCTGGCAAAAGGAAGTTATCGTTGTGACGGACAAGAAGCCACGGTAAAGGAAATAGTTGCCGGGGCACACAGGGAACTGGACAAGTAAAGCAGGGTGAGAGAAAAATGAAGCAGTTTTACATCATTACAAATACTATGAAAGACCGGGATCTCACAGTTACTCACGAGATATCCGATTATCTGAAAAATCACGGCTGCCGCTGCTATATCAGAGAAGAACTGCCGCATGACAGCAGAAACATTCCATCCGGTGTACAGTGCGTTCTCGTACTTGGCGGAGACGGGACTCTGCTTCGGGCGGCCCGTGAGGTCGTGGACCAGGAGGTTCCTCTCTTAGGAGTGAATCTTGGAACGCTGGGCTATCTGGCAGAACTTGATCTGAAAAGCCTGTATGGCGGACTCGACCTTCTGATTGCCGGAGAGTATAAAATCGAACAGAGAATGATGCTTATGGGAAGCGTCTACCGCGAAGACAGACTGATCAGCAGTGATATAGCATTAAATGATATTGTGATGACCCGCGACGGGATTCCCCGTGCCGTAGACTATAATAATTATGTGAATGGAAGCTTTCTGAACAGTTACCGCGCAGATGGAATTATCATATCGACTCCTACCGGATCTACTGGATATAGTCTGTCCGCCGGCGGTCCGATCATTTCCCCGGACGCGTCCATGCTGCTCATGACTCCTCTCGCGCCCCATACGCTCAATACCAGGAGTATTATCTTCCCTGAAAGGGATAAGATAACAGTAGAGTTCGGTGCGGGCCGTGACGGACGCTGTGAGCGCGGTGCGGCCACATTCGACGGGGAGAACCGTGCATACATGGTGAGCGGCGACCGAATAGAGATACAAAGGGCGAGAAAAGATACCAGAATTATCAAGATTAGTGACAGGAGTTTTTTGGAAACACTCCGAAAGAAGATGGCAAATACTTAAAGATCACAGGGAGGCGGGCGCAATGAAGATTGCCAGACATGCACAGATATTAAAGCTGATTAATCAGTATGATATTGAAACGCAGGAGGAATTGGCTGCGAGATTAAATGAAAGTGGTTATAAGGTAACACAGGCGACTGTGTCCAGAGATATCCGTCAGTTGAAGCTGATGAAGATTACGAGGGAAGACGGACACTCAAAATACGCGGAACAGCAGAACACCGACCGGGAAGTCCTGTCGAAATATATCAGAATTCTGAAAGAGTCATTGATTTCTATGGATCTGGCGGGAAATCTAGTTGTTATAAAAACAGTATCAGGCATGGCAATGGCGGCGGCAGCGGCTCTAGACGAGCTGAGGTGGGGCGAAATTGCAGGATGTATAGCGGGAGACGATACTATTATGTGTGCGGCAAAATCCCCGGATGATGCACTTGTGGTCATAGATAAACTAAAGAAGACACTGGAGAGCTTTTGATCGTTGAGGCGATATTATGTTGACAAATTTACATGTGAAAAATCTGGCTCTGATTAATGAAATTGAAGTAGAGTTTGGCCCCGGTCTCAATATTCTGACCGGTGAGACAGGAGCTGGAAAGTCTATTATCATTGATTCTGTAAATCTTGCACTTGGCAGGAAGATGTCAAAAGAGATGATCCGAAAAGGGGAAAAATCTGCCCTTATTGAACTGGTTTTTCAAACCGGGAATCCCAAAGTTATAAAAAAAATAGAAGATATGGAGATTGATATATCTGACGGACAGGTGATTATCACCCGGAAAATGACGAAAGGGCGCAGTATCAGCAAGATCAACGGTGAGACCTGTACGGCCGCACAGATCAAGGGACTTTCTGCGGATTTGCTTGACATTCATGGACAGCATGAACATCAGTCACTGTTGTATAAAGACCGGCAGCTTGCCATATTGGATGCATACGGCGGTGATGAATTACAACAAAGCCGATGTGAGATGGAAAAAGACTATAAAGATTACAGAAAAATAGAGAAAAAATTATCTGAATATCAGATGGACGAAGAAGGAAGAGCCAGAGAGATCGATTTTCTCGAATTTGAAATCAATGAAATTGAATCCGCTTCCCTGGTAAGCGGAGAAGATGCCGAACTGGAACAGAAGTATAAAAGAATGTCAAACGGAAGGAAAATAGCGGAAAGTCTGAACCAGGTACATACACTTTCCGGTTACGACGAAGAATGCGGTGCAGGCGAACAGATTGGAAAGGCGATCCGTGAACTTTCCCAGATTTCGGGATACGATAAAACACTAAGCGACATGGAAAAGGTTCTTTCGGATATTGAAGGGCTTCTAAATGATTTCAACAGAGAATTATCCGAGTATCAATCGAATCTGACTTTTTCGGAAAATGACTTTTTTGAAGTGGAAAAGAGACTGGATGACATCAATCATCTAAAATCAAAGTATGGCAATTCTGTCGGGGAAATTCTAAGTTATCAGCAAAAACAAAATGAAAAACTGCAGCAAATGCTTCATTATGAAGATCGAAGAGAAAGACTGGCTGCGAATCTTAAAACTGCTGAGAAAAAACTTGAAAAATCTTCAAATAATTTATCGGAAAAACGGAGATTCTATAGTAGAAGATTAGAGAAAAAAATTGTAAAAGGGCTTGAAGATCTGAATTTTGAAAGCGTTAAATTTGAAATTGAATTTGAACGACTGGACCATTATACCGGAAACGGATATGACAGTATTGAGTTTCAGATCTCGACAAATCCGGGAGAAAAGATAAAATCTCTGGCCAAAGTTGTCTCGGGTGGAGAATTATCCAGAATTATGCTGGCTATCAAAACGATTCTCGCCGACAAAGACGACACAGAGACTTTGATTTTTGATGAGATTGACACCGGAATCAGCGGACGCACCGCTTCGAAGGTAGCAGAAAAAATGAATCAGATAGGAAAAAATCACCAGGTCCTGTGTATCACACATCTTCCACAGATCGCTGCCATGGCAGATGAACATTTTGAAATATCAAAATCAGTAGAAGAGATGAATACAAAGACGACGATACGAAGGCTATCGGAAGAAGAGTCAATTATGGAACTGGCTCGAATTCTAGGTGGCGCAAAGATTACAAAAGCTGTGGAAGAGAATGCAAAAGAAATGAAAGAATTGGCGCTGATTCAAAAATCTTCCCGATTATAATAGCTGATTTATCACATACTAGGAAGGATACATGACAGCAAATCATGTGTCCTTTTTGAAAGAAAGGATGTGATAATGATGACTAGAAAGCAGAAATACCGTAAATTAACGCTTATATTTTTGATAGCTGCCTGTATAGGAACCGGAATATATGCATATGTAAGCTTTAGAGATTCTATTCCGGATGAAATCCATTATTGTGACGATGACAAAAATCCTTTAGGCGAATTGACCACGCATCCTTACATTACCTATTCTGAAGATATGGAAGTCTCGGGAAACGGATCTTATAAAGTAGATGTGAAACTGGCGGATATGATCCCGCTGAAGACCGTGAAGGTTGAAAAAGTCGACCGTCCTGCCGTGTATGCGAGTGGAAGTTCCATTGGAATATATATGGAGACAGAGGGAATTCTGATTGTCGATTCCGGAGAAATACAAACGATGGACGGAAGTATTTTAAAGCCGGCAGAACATATTGTGAGAACAGGTGATTATATAGAAAAACTAAATGGTGAGGAATTGCATAACAAGCAGGAATTGATTGACAAAGTAGCATCAAGCGACGGAAGTGCCATGGTTTTGTCTGTTATAAGAGAGGGAAAGCCAATTGAACTTAAGGTCAGTCCTGTGATGGCAGATGACGGCTCTTATAAGCTTGGGATTTGGGTCAGGGATAATGTACAGGGTATCGGAACTTTGACTTATGTAACACAGGATAACAGATTCGGAGCACTTGGACATGGAATCAGCGACACAGATACCGGAGATTTGATGAAACTTGGAAAAGGCGAGCTTTATCAGGCAGAGATTCTTGATGTCTTAAAAGGAAGCCGCGGAAACCCGGGAGAGTTACGGGGAGTGATTCGCTACCGGGATGAAGACGTTATGGGGGTAATCGAAAAAAATACAAAAATCGGGATATATGGGACGATCGATCAGGATGACCGTGAACACCTGCCTCTTGCAGAGTATGAAGTTGGTATGAAACAGGAAATCGAAGAAGGGCCTGCTACAATATTATGTAGTATTGATGGAAATATTGGAGAATATCAGGCGAAAATCGATCACATAGACCTCGGGAAAACCGATACCAACAAATGTTTTGAACTTTCAATTACCGATGAGAGGCTCTTAAATACCACAGGAGGAATTGTTCAGGGAATGTCGGGCAGTCCTGTTATACAAAATGGTAGAATAATAGGTGCGGTTACTCACGTGTTTATTGCCGATTCAACAAGTGGCTACGGAATCTTCATAGAAAACATGCTCGACCAGTGATTTTTTGACGAAACACGCCGAAACGTGTAGAAAAAAGGAATAATCTGGGATGTTTTGTAACTTGGATAGGAAAAATGCGAAAGAAACCTACTAGTATTTGGAAATTTCTATTGAATTTAGAAAATTTTAAACCTATAATGAATCTAGTGTTTGGAAATAAGATATATCTTAAAAGGGCGCCCCCATTTCCCACACCATCATAATCAGACAAAAAACGGGGCTGGTTATGGCAGGAACAACGGGAGGAGATACTGTACTATGGAAAAACTGAATATTGCAGTTGCAGATGACTTGATCACCTCTAATAATGGTAGATAGTAAATCCAAAATTCGTTCATTATC
>DHNM01000045.1:0-17029 GCA_002409525.1 Eubacterium sp. UBA5416
CAGCATGCGTGATTTGGTTCAAAGAGAAGTAAGCGATTATGATGACTTTTTTATTGCATCCAAAGAAGAAGCAAAAGAGCAGTTTAAGGCAGCAGAAGATATTGTAGGTTGTGTGGAAAATTATTTGAAAGAAGAGAAAGAGATACTTCGGTAGAATCCAGGCATCAGAGGAAACGATTGATATGCTTGAAGACTCTATCGAGCAGCAGGTGCCATATATATCGGATTACTTTTAAACATTCATCGAATTTCCCAAAATTATTTGGGAAAATTGTGAAAATGATTGAGATATTTCCCTGAAAGTCGTATACTTATCTCATAACTTGCAGATGTGCTTCATGACAAATGCAATTCAAAGGAGGAGAGAAGAGTATGGGAAATATTCAGGTAGTACCGCTTATTATTTTGATCATCTACATGTTGGTAATGGTGTCAATCGGATTTTTCGTGAACAAGCTGAAGATCAAGACAAGTACGGATTATATGTTGGCGGGCAGGAGTATGGGGGTCCTTATGATCGCGTGCTCATTGTCTGCCAACAATGTCGGAGGAGGAAGTACAACCGGTGTGGCGGCAAAGGCCTTTAACGGCTGGGGAATGAGTGCCGCCTGGTATGTCTTAGCGGCAGCTGTTGCGATGATTCCGTTGGCTTTTTTTGCACCTAAGATCAGAAAGACAATGGCAGTCACGATTCCGGAGGTGGTGAACCGGAGATTTGGGAATTTTGCGGGTATTTTTACCGCTGTTTTAAATGTTCTTTCGCTGTTCTGCCTGACGGCTTCACAGATTCTGGCCTCGGCTTCCGTGCTGAGCACGATTACAGGACTTCCGTTAAATGTTGCGGTTTTGCTTGCAGGCGGAATCATCATTATCTACACAACGCTTGGCGGGATGCTGGCGGATGCTATTGCGGATATTATGCAGTTTTTCATTATTTTCTTCGGACTTTTGATTTCAGTTCCCATGGTTGTTCACGGAGCAGGCGGCTGGGCAGAGATTTCAAGCAAACTTCCACCGGTGGAACTGAGCCCGCTTAAGATTGGAATCCCAACGATTCTTGGACTGATCTTCAACTATTTCTGTACGTTCCTTTCCGGGCCGGAGATGGTGAGCCGTTTTTCAAGTGCTGAGGATGAGAAGACAGCAGTGAAAGCATCCGTTCTGTCTGCTGTGTTTATGGCACTTCTGGCTTTTATGCCGACAATCATCGGACTTGTATCACTGGCTGAGAATCCCGGGCTGGACGATGGGACAGGAACAACAGCACTCATGTATGCCGCATCGAAATACGCGCCATCGGTAATAACCGGACTTGTCTCCGCTGCGATTGTCGCAGCCACGATGTCCAGTGCGGATTCGAACCTATTATGTGCTTCTACAATTCTGATCAAAGACATCTATCAGCGTTTTATCAATCCGAAAGTTTCGGACAGACGTCTGATCACACTGACCAGAGCCAGCAATGTCTGTATCTGTCTGGTATCCATGGTTATTGCGCTGTTTAACATCAATCTGATTACGCTGAATCTTTTTGCATTTGCCCTGCGTTCGGCCGGACCTTTCGCGGCTTATGCTCTTGGGATGGTTGTCCCGAAAGCAACTAAGAACGCAGGAATAATTTCAATTATCGTTGGATCCGTCGCGGTTGTGATATGGCAGATCTGGGGAACTTCAACAGGGATTCTTCCGATCGTATTCGGCTGCTTCTGGGGAATCATTACCTTCCTGCTGATCACGAAGATTGAGTCATCCAGGGGAGTACCGCCGGCACCATCCGCATATGAAGAATAATGTTGATTAAACTAAATGGGAACAACATAAATTAATAACAGCCGGAATGGAGAAATCGTCCATTCCGGCTGTTTATTATATATCAATATCCCCCGGATACCCATATAGAATCAATGAACAGCTAAGCTGCAAAGGCTTTTGCGGTGTTAAAATATATATCCCTGCTACGGGCTTGTATGCACTGGAAGAGATTGTTAAAATATAATCAAATTTAAAATGAAGGGAGGAATAATAAGTGAAAAAACAAAAAAGCCATATCTCGTTTTCAAAAGACGGAGAAATTAACATGCAATTGATTATATTTCTCTTGACAATAACAGCAATTATAACAGTGATCTTAGCTGTAGGGATTGGGCCGATCAGTGTGAATCCCGGCACAACACTTAAAGTAATTCTGAGTAAGATTCCGGGCATCAGTAATAGGATTCAGATCAGCTGGAGGGATTTGGATGAGAACATTGTTATGAATCTGCGTTTGCCAAGAGTCTTACTGGGTATGATTGTTGGAGCGTCATTAGCAGTGACAGGTGTTTCCATGCAGGCTCTGGTCAGAAATAAACTGGCCGATCCGTTTATTCTGGGAGTTTCTTCTGGAGCCTCAGCATTTGCAACATTAGGTATGCTGTTTGGTGCGTTTTCGTTTCTGGGAAAATATGCATTGCCCATCAGTGCGTTTTTAGGTGCTGCGGCTACGATCATATTGGTCTATATTATTTCGAGAGTAGGCGGCAGAATTGATGTTACTCAGCTGCTCCTATCCGGAGTAGCCATTTCTATGATTATGGACGGTCTGACAAAAGTAATTACATTAAGTGCTCCGAACGCCCTGGGACTGCATAATGCTGAGTTTTGGATGTCGGGAAGCCTGGCAGGTGCGAAATGGGGTTATTTGACACTGCCGCTTGTTGTAATGCTTTTATGTATGTTTGTGTTGATGATTAATTACAGAACTTTAAATGCTCTTTTGCTTGGTGAGGATACTGCAGGTACATTAGGGGTAAATGTACCGAGAATGCAGAAACTGCTTGTACTGATTTCATCGTTACTTGCAGGCGTTACAATTTCTGTGAGCGGGAGTATTGGATTTATCGGACTCATGTGTCCTCATATTGCCCGGATTATGGTGGGGTCGGATCATAAAAAGGTATTACCTGTGGCAGCATTGCTGGGAGGGATACTCGTAGTCTGGACGGATGTCGCGGCACGCATGATCATTGCTCCGGAGGAACTTCCGCTTGGAATTCTTACGGCGATTTTGGGAGGCCCGTTTTTTATTGTCCTGCTCAAAAAGAAAAATTACTAGACAGGGGAGGTGTATTCGTGAAAGACAATATGGACCTATCCATTCAAGAACTTGACTTTTCATTTGAGAAAAGAAAAATAATTGAAGACATTGAACTGAATGTGAAAGAGGGAGAATTTGTTGGAATTATCGGCCCGAATGGAAGCGGAAAATCAACGATTCTAAAGAATGTTTACCGGTCACTTGAACCTGAAAAGGGTACTGTTTTTCTGAATGGTGAGGAGCTGGGAAAGATATCCTATAAAGAAATGGCCAGAAAACTTGGAGTCGTGGGTCAGGAAAATTATGTACCATTTGACTTTAAGGTCGAGGATATTGTGGCTATGGGAAGAAGTCCCCATAAAAAGTTATTTGATACAGATACGAATGAAGACAAAAAAATTGTGATGGATTCTTTAAAAAAGATAGGAATGGAAGATACTGCGAAAAGAAGTTATCAGCATCTTTCCGGAGGAGAAAAACAAAGAGTAATTATAGCCAGAGCGCTGGCGCAGCAGACAAAGTTTCTGATATTAGATGAACCGACAA
The DNA here is from genome assembly GCA_002409525.1 of Eubacterium sp. UBA5416. GTDB lineage: Bacteria > Bacillota > Clostridia > Lachnospirales > Lachnospiraceae > Novisyntrophococcus. The sequence goes on from DHNM01000045.1 coordinate 3,623, forward strand.
ACCATCTGGATATTGGATATCAACTATCCACATTTGATCTGATAAAGAGGTTGGGTGTGACTGTTTTGGCAGCAATACATGATTTGAATATAGCTGCAATGTATTGTGACAGGATTTATGTATTAAAAGACGGCAAGATGATTGCAAATGGAAAACCGGAGAAAATTCTGACCGCAGAGCTGATCTGGAAGGTATATGGTGTAAAAACGGATATCATGATACATCCGAAAACAGGAAAGATTAATATCACTTATTTGCCAGAATGTATTGTGCAGGAACATGAACAGCAGGTCAGGGATACTCATAAAGGAGAAGCAGATGAATAAGAAACTGATCAGTGCGTTATTGGTAACGGTGGTGACCTTCTCGGCACTTTCGGGATGTGGTAAAAAGGAAGTGGAGGATAACCAGGATCATAGTAAGGAGAATGTAAAAAATACAACAGTGACATTCGATAATTATGGAAGAAAAGTAACAGTATCCGGAGTGCCAGAAAAAGTATTGACGCTTGGGCCAAACTGTACTGAACTATTTTGTGCTCTTGGCCTGGATCAGTATGTAATTGGAGATTCTCTGAACAATCATAGCCGTGGGGCTTTGCCTGAATATAAAGAAGCATATGATCAAATTCCTGAGCTGAATCATTCATCAGCCACACGTGAATCAGTTGAGACCTCCGGAGCCGATTTTATCTATGGAATTGACTGGGAATTTGGGGATGAAGGATTGGATATTGATGAGCTGGACAAATTTGGAATCACTACATATATGAACTCTGCTTCTACCCTAGATGAGATGTATCAGGAAATCGAAGATATAGGAAAGATTTTTCACGTTGAGCAGAAAGCAGAAGATTATATCAAGGATCAAAAAGAGCGCATTGCAGCAGTCCGGGATAAACATAAAGGTCAGGAGCCGATAAAAGTTCTTGTTTATGACAGTGGAAATGATGGGGTATTTACTTGCGGCGGCGATAATTTTGAAACACTGCTGATAGAGCTCGCAGGTGGAAAAAACATTTTCGATGACCAGACCAAAAAGCAGTGGATAACTGTAAGTTATGAGGAGGCAATTGCAAGGGAACCGGATGTTATCTTAATTCACGACTATGATTCGCCCTCTGTAGAGGAAAAAATAGATGAAATAAAAAACAATGATGTTTTGTCACAATTAGAATGTGTGAAAAAAGAACGCTTTGCCACGATTGAATTGGAATCTGTTTTACCTGGTGATCGTATGGCTTATACGGTAGAAAAAATTGCTGGGGATTTTCAAAAACTTATAGATTAATAATAAGGCAAAAATAATTCTCTGGAATGCGTGTATGGGAGAAATAATTACTTGATTTTTATAGAAAAAGTGTTAAAATAACATATACACGTAACTTATGAACAAGTTTTTCTGATAACTTAAATTATAAATCATTACGGAGGATTATTTATATGAGTCATTATAAAGTTTTGTTACCGAATTACAGTGTGGGCAGTGGATGTTATGAGGATATTCCCGAGATAACGAAATATTACGGGAAGAGGGCGGTTGTGATAGGTGGAAAAACTGCGATGTCTAAGGCAAAGGCTGCACTCCTTGATGCAATAAATGGATCTGATGTGAAGATCACGGATTTTATCTGGTTTGGCGGAGATTCCAGCTATGAAAATGGAGACAAATTGAAAGAGATGCAGGCGGTTCAAAAGGCCGATATGATCTTTGCTGTCGGAGGCGGCCGTGCCTGTGATACGGGAAAGTACGTAGCAGATCAGCTTTCTAAACCTGTGTTTACGTTCCCGACACTGGGATCTAACTGTGCCGCATGTACGGCGATTTCCGTAATCTACAATTCCGATCATTCATTTAAAGAATATTACTATCCGGAACCGGCGGTTCATACTTTTATTGATATGGATATCGTGGCAGATTCACCGGCAGATTATCTCTGGGCCGGAATAGGCGATGCTCTTTCGAAAGAGCCGGAAGCAGTCTTTTCTTCAAAGGATGATGACCTGTTCCATACGCCGCTATTAGGAGTTCAGCTCAGCCATTCCTGTACCAAACCCCTGCTTCGTTATGGAAAGAAGGCACTGGAAGACTGCAGAGCGAAGAAAGCATCTTTTGAGTTGGAGCAGGTAACCCTGGATATCATCATCAGTACAGGAATTGTCTCAAACCTTGTATCCGGAGAGGATTATTATTACAACAGCAGCCTCGCACATGCTTTCTACAATGGTTCCACAGTCGTAGAAAACAGCAAGGGAAAGCATCTCCACGGTGAGATTGTATCATTTGGTGTTCTGATTCAGCTGGTATATGCCGGTAAACCAGATCAGTTTGATGAAATCGCAGCATTTAACCACTCGTTCGGACTGCCTGTCTGTTTAAGTGACCTCGATATCACAGCAGAGGATATTCCACAGATTGTCGAGCGAGCGAAAGACACCGAGGAGTGGAGACACAAACCGGCAGATGTTACCACGGAGAAGTTTATGGATGCAATTTTTAATGCAGATAAACGTGGAAAAACATTCGCAGAATTGTAAATAAAAAAGCGCGAAGTAATCAAAAGGGGCCGGAATGGAGCTATTTCCATTCCGGTCCCTGGCTTGTCTTACAGATTAAGAGATGTACTACTTATCCACGGTCCTTTAATTCCCTATCCAGCAGGAAGAGTCCGCCCGGATCTTCTGCGATAAGATCATAAGCCTTTAGATTGTCATCCGCATTCTTTTCTTCTTCTGCCTGTTCATTGATAAACCAGCCTAAGAATTCAAGTGAGCGGTAGTCATTGCAATCATCAGCAGTTTTATAGATCTCATTGATGGAAGAAGTGATATACTGCTCATGCTTCAACGCTGCCGTAAGAGGATCTTTGACCGATCCGTATGTTCCCGCGGGGGCATCGACCGCTGTCAGCGTGATCTTAGCATTGTTATCTAACAGATACCGGCGGATGCGCTCTGCGTGATCAAGTTCTTCCTGTGCCTGTACCTTGAACCAGTTTTCAAATCCCATGAGACCTTGATCTGAATAATAATTTGCAATGCCAAGATAAAGATATGCAGAATACAATTCTTTATTAATCTGTTCAGCGAGTAACTCTTTTACTTTTGTGTCAAGCATTTTAGGTACTTCCCCTTTCAGTTTACGTCAGTGCCTTAGCAGCCTGCCTTCCAAAGTCCATGAAGGTTGCAGTATTCGAAAGCACTAACCGGTTTATCGCCATCCGCCAATGCAAATGTAGCGATTGGTTCATCTTTTGGAGTGAGGTGTTTCATCTCTCCGCCCTTTTCTGTTTCAAGATAGATCCACATGATATAGTGCTCTTCTGTCATTGGATGAAGGGTCGAGCCAACTTTAACCGTGACTTCGTTTCCGTTTACTGTGATAACCGGGACATGTTTTTCTGTAGCGGCATCTGTAGTATTTGCTTTTAACTCAGTCATTGGATCCCCGCAACAGACAAGAGTTCCGCCGCCTTCATGTACCATAGCTACAATGTTCCCGCAATGCTCACAACGATAAAACTTTGTTTCACTCATAAAAGTACCTCCTGGATTTTTTGAAATGTAAATTGTGTTTACAGTTAGTTCCGAAATATTATGATATTTATTGACGAAATCTAACTATTTATGATCATTATACACAATATTCACGAAAATTACAAGAGGCCCGGTAAAGTTTCCCAGGGTATTTTGTCATGATACTTGGGCTGATGATTTACGCTTCTGTGATATAGGCCATTACCAGATTCAAGGTTCCCTCCAGTCCCTTCTCATGGGTTCTTTCGATGCCGTGGGATGCGCGGACGCCCTGGCCGATCAGAGCTCCCCGGATGTTATGGCCGCCGCGGAGTGCTGCGGAGACGTCAGAACCATAATGTGGGAAGATGTCAATCGCATAGTCGATATTATGATCTTTAGCCATCTGAATCAGGCGGTTCGTCATATCATAGTCATAAGGACCGCTGGAATCCAGTGCACAGATGGATACTTTGTACTCATCACCGTTCAGATCAGCACCCAGAGCGCCCATATCGATTGCCAGAAATTCCGTGATATCTTCCGGAATATAGGAGGCACCATGTCCGATCTCTTCGTAGTTGCTGATCAGGATCTTTAGTGTGCGCTTCGGAGTAATCTTATCTTTGGATAGTTTTCTAAGGACAGCCAGAAGCACTGCAACCGAACCTTTATCATCAATATGACGGGTCTTGATAAATCCGCTCCTTGTGTGGACAAAACAGGGATCAAGGCTGATGAAGTCACCGGATGAAATGCCCAGAGCTTCCACGTCTTCTTTATTCTCCACTTGTTCGTCGATGGTCACGATCATATTCCGGGGTGCACGCTCCAGAGTCCTCGCTTCATCGTAAGTGTGTACGGAAGGCATGGTTGTGGAAATGGTTCCTGTATAGACTTTTCCGTTTCTTGTGTGAATCTTGCAGTAAAATCCCTCAATTGCTTCCATCATGTATCCGCCGATCGGGATCAGATTTAAGGTTCCGGATGTGTTGATGGAGCGCACCATGGCACCTAAAGTATCCGTATGAGCACTCAGTCCCAGAACCTCTTCCTTTTCACCGGGAACTGTGATAATAAGTCCGCCTTTTGCAGTAAGATCACACGAATAACCGAATCCGGAAGCTGTAGTTTTCACAAAATCTATCACATCATGTGTGAAGCCCGTCGGGCTTGGGATATTGACCAGATGTTCCAAAGTGTCAACGATATAGGTTACGTTATTTTCCATATTTTTATTCTCCTTTTGAGTGGTAAAAAAGCATTATACGTTCTCTGTGGCAATCCGTTTCACCTGATTTAAGGCTTTTGCTACTGCCGGGATTGAGATGAAGATGATGGTCAGAATACCTTCCACGAGTATATAGCTGTAGTTGTAGATGATCGGATACAGAGAAGCCAGGGCCTTCGGAAAATTATCGGGCATATAATCTAACCAGTACAGATATCCTCCGAGAGCATGGAAGGCTCCTCTCGCAGCGATGCCGACGATATAGCCTTTCACCAGGCCGTGTTTCTGATTTCGGAAAAATCCGGCACATCCGAGAGCTGCGAACGCAAGTACATAGTCACAGCATACCTGGAAGAATGACAGAACATATGGCTCCTGGATAAACTGCAGAAGTCCGTAGGCAAAGCCGACCAGGATCCCCGTTTTGGCCCCATACCAGTTTCCGATCAGTACGATAAAGAGCATGGAGAATAAAGTGACCGTGCCTCCGAAAGGCATTTCAAATAATTTGATGTAGGATGTGAGAAAACCGAGGGCAATTCCCATGGCACAGAAAGCAAGCTTTTTCGGTGATACGGGTTTCTTTTCTGCTCTTTCTGATTTTCTGCCGGTGAGTGCAGTTCCCAGTAAGAATAGAACGATGATGGCAATGATAGTGATGGCATATCCACTGGTGGTCAGTGAGCCCTCTGAGTTTACCATAAATCTTAACATAAAAAATCCTCCTTTAGTATGTATGTACGCAGGAGGGGCCTTATCATATAGGTATCAAGCTTCCTTCCGACGGCATTAACCGCATCAAGTGATAAGGGTCAGCGGATGTTTCCGCTTTCTCAGCCAATCTACAGCTCCCCTAGCGTATGTTTATTATGTCCTGATCAGTATAGGATAGCTTTGCGCAAAAGTCAATCCGGATTGATTTACATGATCACGCGATTATGATAACAGTATCCGGATCAGTTCCTGCTTCTGCTCTGCAGTAAGTCCTTTCCCGTTTCTTGCAAGCAGCTTTTGAAGATCAGCATAGCTGGTTTCCATGGAAACATTTCCCCCGGAGGAAGCAGCACGAGCTGTTTTTGAACTTTTTGAATTTTTCCCAAACAGTTGATTCATGTCCACTTCAAAAAAATCGGCAAATTTTTCTAGCGTCTTAAAATCAGGCTCCCTTTCTCCACGTTCATACATGCTAACAGCGCTGCGTGATATTTCCAGTTTATCTGCAAGTTCCATCTGAGAGATATGAGCCTCTAACCTGAGCTGTTTTAAGATGGTTCCAAATTTATTCATAATAATCCTCCATAAAATGAAGCGGGGCTTCTTTTTATATTTGAGGATATCACAAAATGTGTCGAATGTAAATCCGAAAATTTCTGTATACAAGGGACGGTGAATTCAGACGCCGGCAGAGCAATTGCTGCGGCTTGAAAAATTAAATAAGTGGCTGGCACATTCACAGGATTTGTATCTGATGACAGTCGGGATGGATAAAATCAGAATCCCGGTAGAAGATGTGAGCGACGAGAATCAGGTAAAACTATTAAACTGGATCCAGTAGTCAGAAACAGCCCTTCACCGGGGCTGCTTTTATATCAGGCCGCTCTGAACTGATTTACTTTTTTACCTTAAAATGTTATCATGGAAAATATCAGGATCAAGAGCACGCATGAATCAACATGAGAAGGAAAGGACAGAAACCGACATGGACAACCTGTGTATTATCATTCCGGCCTATAATGAGCAGGCCAATATCAGACAAGTGATAAAGCAGTGGTATCCCGTTGCCAGGGCGCATGCCGGACAGATGGTTGTCATCGATGACGGGAGCACGGATCACACATATGAAATACTGCGGTCACAGGAAAGAAAGTTACCGCACCTTACGGTTCTCACGAAGAATAACAGTGGTCATGGGGCAGCAGTTCTCTTTGGGTATCGTTACGCCATCAGAATTCATGCTGACTATATCTTCCAGACGGATTCAGACGGACAGACACTTCCGGAAGAATTCGAAGATTTCTGGCGGAACAGAGAACATTATGATATGGTGATCGGATACAGAAAAGGACGTCATGACGGCCGGTCAAGGGTATTTGTGACAAAAGTCTTAAGAGCCGTGATATGGCTTTGCTTTTCCATCCGCGTTAAGGATGCGAATACACCATACCGCCTGATCAAAGGGGAGACTTTACAGCGCTATATTGACCTGATTCCGCCGGATTTTAATCTGGCAAATGTGCTGGTTTCTGTAATTTTTGTAAAAACAGGCTGCAAAGTCAAGTGGCTGCCGATTACATTTCAAGCCCGTCAGGGAGGGAAGAATTCCATGAACGGAAAGAAGATTGTAAAGTTTGGAATTTCGGCTGTCCGGGATTTTAGGAAAATAAATCAAGAGGTGAACAGTTATTGCGAAAAATAGAATTTAAGATGGAGAGGCAGGGACTTTTGGAAGTAGGACAGGAAGTCACGGTGACAGAGAGTCAGCTTCCGACTTCCTATTATTATACCATTGTTCCCGCTGTTGCTATGAGCAGAAATTACGCTGCCTATGAACGCCTGAAATCCAGGCAGGGCATCGTAAAGGAGATTAATCAGACGAACAGGGGGTTTTATACCATTGTCGAATTCGATGAAGATGAACCCCAGTCATGACAGTAAGAGGAAAAACCATGAGATTGATCCTGTATACGATGAGAACTCCAGAATCCTGATTCTGGGCAGTTTCCCTTCTGTGAAGTCCCGCGAGAGCGGATTCTTCTATGGATATCCACAGAACCGCTTCTGGAAGGTGCTTGCAGGTATCTGCCAGTGTGAAACTCCGAAGACTATTGATGAAAAGAAGGAATTTTTACTGTCACATCAGATCGCAGTGTGGGATGTGATCGCATCATGTACGATTCAGGGATCGAGTGACAGCAGCATCCGGGATGTAGTCCCCAATAATCTGAGCAGGATTCTTGAAACCGCTGATATCAAAAAAATCTGTACGAATGGCGGAACAGCCTTTAAACTGTATCATAAATATATAGAAGACGATACGAAGATCAAAGCTGTAAAGCTGCCTTCCACCAGTCCGGCAAATGCTTCCTGGTCTTTAGAGCGTCTGATCAATTACTGGGGCAAAAGTTTTTTCGGCCCCACAATATAAGTATGAGGTGAATAGAAAGATGGAAGAATATATATCACATGAACCCCATAAACACGTGCTGGAGGATGGTACAGTCATCGAACATCAGCACGATCATGTCCATACACATACTCATCAGAACACGAAAGCTGTACTGAACCGCCTCTCAAGGGCCATCGGCCATATGGAGTCGATCAAACGTATGGTGGAAGACGGAAGAGACTGCAGTGAAGTGCTGATCCAGCTGTCAGCAGTGAAGTCCGCAATTAACAACACCGCAAAAGTGATCCTGCAGGATCACATCGAGCACTGTATTGTGGATGCTGTGGAAAGCGGAGATATGAAAGCGCTGGATGACCTGAATGAGGCAATCGACAGATTTATCAAGTAAAAAACAGAGAGGAAAATAATATGGAAAAACAGACGAATAAAATGCCGGATTTTCAGGTTAAACTGAATCAGGAATCAAGCATAAAACATGTCATCGGTATCGTAAGCGGCAAGGGAGGAGTGGGAAAATCATTTGTCACTGCATCTCTGGCGAATCAGATGAAAAAAATGGGATACCGCGTCGGCATCCTGGATGCCGACATCACCGGCCCTTCGATTCCGAAGATGTATGGACTTCACGGGAACATCAAGGGAAATGACAGCGGGATGTTCCCGGCGGAGTCGGAAAATGGTGTTAAAATCATGTCCGTAAATCTTCTTCTGAAAAATGAAGAGGAACCCGTGATCTGGAGAGGCCCTGTACTGGTAAATGTTGTAAAACAGTTTTGGAGTGAAGTAGTCTGGGGTGACCTTGATTACCTATTCATCGATATGCCGCCGGGAACCGGAGATGTTCCGCTGACCGTATTCCAGTCGCTTCCGGTGGACGGAGTCATTATCGTATCATCTCCGCAGGAACTGGTGCGCATGATTGTGACAAAGGCCTACAAAATGGCACATATGATGTCCGTCCCTGTGGTTGGCGTGGTCGAGAACTACAGTTATGTGGAATGTCCGGACTGTGGTAAAAAGATTGAGGTATTTGGAAAGAGCGATATCGATGAGATTGCTTCAGATCTGGGTACAAAAGTTCTCGGGAAGATGCCAATCCGTACAGATTACGCAAAGTCTGCAGATGAAGGCGCATTTTCCAATGTATTAAATGAATATATCGATGATGCACTGACAGCTCTTGTCCAACTGTCATAAACGACATTTTTAAGATGATGAAAAAAGAATATTTGACAGAGATGCCGGAATGTGCAATAATATGAGAAACGTCAAAACAGGCGTTTGCTGTTTTATTTTAGAAAGGGTGATTATAATGGCAGAAAGCAAAATTAAACTGTCAGACGTAAAAGCCGTTGAAGACTTTGTAAGCGCAGCATCCAGGTGCGACTTTGACATAGACATATTTTACAATCACTTCATCATTGATGCCAAGTCGATTCTAGGCATATTAAGTATGGATTTGTCGAAAACGCTGACCGTTCACTGCTATGGTGAAGATCAGAAGTTTAGGCAGACATTACAGAAGTATTCAGTGGCCTGACAGGCACATGAAGAGGGACATAACAGACGAACAAGATTCTGTTATGTCCTTTTTTCTATAAGAAAGGTGATACAATGGAGACGATCCGAATATCCGTGCGGGCGCTGGTTGAATTTCTGCTCCGCAGCGGAGATCTGGACAATAGAAAAGACGGATTTGCTGATAAAGAGACGATGCAGAAAGGGAGCCGGATCCACAGAAAGATTCAAAAGCGTATGGGTGCAGGTTACCGCCCGGAATGTCCTCTTGTCTATGAAAAACAGTTTGATCATTACATCCTGAGGGTGGAGGGTCGTGCCGACGGTATATTCTATGAAAATGGCATGGATGTGATTGACGAGATCAAGAGCACTTATACGTTGATCACGGAAATTACAGAGCCGGTGCCGATCCATGCAGCTCAGGCAAAGTGCTATGCCTATATTTATGCTTTGCTGAATCACAAAGAACAGATGGGCGTTCAGATGACTTACTGCAGTCTGGAGACGGAAGACATCAAACGTTTCAACGATACATTTCAAATAGAGGAACTGGACAACTGGTTCACGGATCTCATCGGCAGATACCGGAAATGGGCTGACTTTCAGTATCAGTGGAGACAGAAGAGAAACTCATCGATGCAGGGAATGGAATTCCCCTACCCCTACCGAAAAGGGCAGAAAAAGCTTGTGGCGGATGTATATCGCACGATCATAAGAGAAAAGCAGCTCTTTGTTAACGCACCGACAGGTGTCGGGAAGACATTGTCGGTGCTTTTTCCGGCTGTCCGCGCGGTAGGGGAGGGACAAGGGGATAAGATCTTCTACCTTACTGCGAAGACGATCACCCGAACCGTGGCGGAGGAGGCATTTTCCATCCTGGGAGAACATGGGCTTCTTTATAAAGTGATCACGCTGACTGCAAAAGAAAAGATGTGTGTTTGTGATGAGGTGGACTGCAATCCTCTGACATGTCCACGGGCAAAAGGGCATTTTGACCGGGTAAATGATGCGGTTTTCGATCTGCTCAACCAGTGTGATACGCTTTCCAGGGATGTAATACTTGAAGCGGCAGACAAAGCCCGGGTCTGTCCGTATGAGTTTCAGCTGGACCTGGCCACATGGGTGGACGCGGTAATCTGTGATTATAATTATGTCTTTGATCCGGTGGTCCGTCTGCGCAGATTCTTTGGAGCGGGCACAGGAAGGGGAGAACATCTCTTTTTGATCGACGAAGCACATAATCTGGTGGAGCGTGGAAGGCAGATGTACAGTGCGTCTGTTTATAAAGAGGATTTCCTGGAGATCAAAAGGCTGATCAAACCACATGTACACGATGTCAGATTAACGAAAGCACTGGATCGCTGCAACCGGCAGCTGCTTGCCTTTAAGAGGGAGTGCAGCGGAGATTATCTGGAGCTTGCTAATGTCGGTAATTTTCTCATCTCTATGATGAATCTGGTGGGAGAACTGGAACGTTTTCTCCAGGATCTGAGGAATGGAGAACTGAGAAAAAAAGTCCTGGAGTTTTACTTTTCGGCGAAGTCATTTGTCAGCATCTATGAGATTATGGACGAAAACTATATGATTTACGCCAGACATACCGGTGACGGGCGGTTTATGCTGAAACTTTTCTGTGTTAATCCGGCTGTCAATCTACAGGAATGTCTGGATAAGGGCCTGAGTGCAGTATTCTTCTCGGCGACACTTCTCCCGGTCACATATTATAAAGAACTGTTGTCAGCGAGAAAAGATGATTATGCTGTTTATGTGGAATCGCCTTTTGATCCGGAACGTCGCAAATTAATTCTGGCGGATGATGTGAGTACAAAATATACCAGGCGGGGGACTGAGGAATATACCAGAATTGCCTCTTATATCTGTCAGGTGGTAAGACAGAAGAAGGGCAATTACATGGTGTTTTTTCCATCTTATCGCATGCTTGAAGATGTCAGTGATATTTTTTCGGAGTCTTTTCTGCCGCAGGCAGAGACTGACGGAAGTGTGGAAGTTCTACAGCAGGTTCCGGGTATGAATGAGACTGAAAGAGAAGAATTCCTGGATCAGTTTAGCCGGAGTGATACAGGGCCTGAGACACTGATTGGATTTTGCGTGATGGGCGGTATCTTCTCAGAAGGGATAGATCTGGACGGAGAGCGCCTGATCGGGGCGATTGTCGTGGGAACAGGTCTTCCACAGCTTGATACCGAACGGGAAATTCTGAAGAAATTCTATGATCGACGCGGAGAAAAGGGATTCGACTATGCTTATCGCTTTCCCGGCATGAATAAAGTCTTCCAGGCCGCGGGCCGTGTGATCCGGACGGATGAGGACACAGGAGTCGTTGTACTCCTGGATGAACGTTTCTGCTATCGGGAGAACCTGGACTTGTTTCCACGGGAGTGGAAGACATATAGTACCTGCTCGATCTCTGCGATTGCAGGCATGGTAAAAAAATTCTGGGATCGTTATCCCTGAAATGGATCCGTAAAGTACCCGTAGACGGAAACAGGCTCGTTATGTAAGAGAAGATGAGAGGTATCGCCCATCATCTGGCAGCGGAAATATGCTTCTCCCGGAGTGCGCTCCTCTGTTCCCAGCACTGTGACTGAGGTCGGGGCGAGGAAGAATCCCTGCCATAATTGATGAGGAGTTACGTTAATCAGATGAGAGACCAGTGCACCGGTGATTCCCAGATGACAGAAGCAGACAACAACGTCATCGTGATGTGTGTTGTCATCGGTGAGATAACGGTACCCGTCTCTGCGATAGCCGTATTTTTCAAGCAGCTCATCCATCTTTGCCGTGACATATTCATAGTTCTCTTTTAAGTTCCCCGTGAGCATCTCCGGATTCTGGTGCCAGGTGTTCAGGTCAAACAGTTCCGGATGTGTATTGAGATAATCGGACTTTCGGTCCCATGGAAGAACGCGGCTGCCTGTCTGTGGATCGACAATTGGGGAATCGAACTCCTGCAGCCAGTCACAGATCACGGCTTTCCGGTTTAATTTCTTCAATGAAGCGGCGGCTGTATCCTTTGCCCGCCCAAGCGGAGAGCAATAGATATCGGTGATATTCCATTTACTGGTTCGCTCTGACAGATATTCGGCCTCACGCCAGCCTTTCTCTGTGAGGGAATCTATCTCGTAATTGGGCTCTCCGTGTCGTATAAAAATCAGTTTCATTTTAAAATCCTCCAAATCCGCCCTGATCGGGCCGGTTACTTATGCATTTAGTATAACCTAAAAAAAACATCTTGACAATGTAGTTTGGCGTGTTATACTAAAACCACAAAGACAGAGAACACGTTGAGAAGAAGAGTAAATCGCGAAATGTTACAGAGAGAGACATGAAAGCTGGAAGTGTCTTGGCAGGAAACGATTGAAAACTAACTTTGAGTGGCCCCAACCCGGTCCGGTGATTCCGTTATCGTCGAAATGAGTGGTTTTTATAACAATCTGGGTGGAACCGCGAATGACTGACTGAATATTCGTCCCTTGCAGCATGTATTTACATACAGCTGTGAGGGGTTTTTTTATTAGAGAAGGAGGACTTTATATATGATTATAACATTGAAAGACGGATCAGAGATAGAATATGATAAGCCCATGGCTGTAATTGATATCGCAAAGGATATCAGCGAGGGTTTAGGCAGAATGGCAGCATGCGGAGAAATTGACGGAAACGTTGTAGATCTTCGCCATGTAGTTGATCAGGACTGTTCGCTTACTATTCACACACCCTCCGATCCGGAGGGTCTGGCCGTATATCGTCATACGACTTCACATATCATGGCACAGGCCATCAAGAGATTATATCCGGATGTGAAACTGGCGATCGGGCCGTCTGTCTCCGATGGATTTTACTATGATATTGACAGTGAAGAGCCAATTACCCCGGAAGATCTGAAAAAGATTGAAGCAGAGATGAAAAAAATCATAAAGGCTGCCTATCCGCTTAAAAGATTTACAAAACCGAGGGAGGAAGCCATCACTTTTATGAAGGAGCGCAGAGAA
>DHNM01000045.1:17255-17670 GCA_002409525.1 Eubacterium sp. UBA5416
AGGGTGAATTTGTCGATCTCTGTGCAGGCCCTCATCTGATGAGTACAAAGCCGATTAAAGCATTTAAACTCACAAGCATCGCCGGTGCATACTGGAGAGGTGACGAGCACAATAAGATGCTCACCCGTATCTATGGGACCGCATTCCCGAAGAAAGCACAGCTGGAGGAATATCTGAATAAAATTGAGGAAGCAAAAAAGCGTGATCACAGAAAGCTGGGACGTGAACTGGGGCTGTTTATGATGAGTGATGAAGGACCCGGCTTCCCATTCTTCCTGCCAAAAGGAATGGCGCTAAAGAATGCTCTGCTGGATTACTGGCGTAAACTTCATGTGAAAAACGGCTACGATGAGATCTCTACCCCGGTAATCCTGAGCAGATCTCTCTGGGAGACATCCGGACACTGGGATCATTA
>DHNM01000045.1:17889-18037 GCA_002409525.1 Eubacterium sp. UBA5416
GCTATAAAGCCGATGAACTGCCCGGGATCTATCCTTGTTTATGAATCAGAGCCGCGGTCTTATCGCGATCTTCCGCTGCGTCTGACAGAACTGGGTCTGGTACACCGTCATGAGAAATCCGGCCAGCTGCATGGTCTGATGCGTGTGC
>DHNM01000045.1:18227-45054 GCA_002409525.1 Eubacterium sp. UBA5416
GCTGCATGGTCTGATGCGTGTGCGCTGCTTTACACAGGACGATGCGCATATCTTCCTGACTCCGGAACAGATGAAAGAGGAGATAAAAAAAGTAGCAGGACTGATTGATGAGGTTTACAGTCTGTTTGGATTCAAGTATCACGTAGAGCTTTCTACTCGCCCGGATAACAGTATGGGAAGCGACGAGGACTGGGAGATGGCTACCGATGCACTGCGTGGAGCGCTGGATGAGATGGGAACGAATTATCTTGTAAATGAAGGAGACGGAGCGTTCTATGGACCGAAGATTGATTTCCATCTGGAAGATTCTCTTGGCAGAACGTGGCAGTGCGGTACCATCCAGCTTGATTTCCAGCTTCCTCTGCGTTTTAACCTGGAGTATACAGGAGCAGACGGTGAGAAACACAGACCGATTATGATTCACCGTGTTCTGCTCGGATCCGTGGAACGTTTTCTTGGAATTTTGATTGAAAATTATGCGGGAGCATTCCCAACCTGGCTGGCTCCGGTTCAGGTAAAGGTTCTGCCTATTTCCGAAAAGTTTGAAGATTATGGTAGAAAAGTATTAAGCAGACTGCAGGATGCCGGAATCCGCACAGAGATCGATCTGCGTTCTGAAAAAATCGGTTATAAGATTAGAGAGGCACAAGGCCAGAAGATTCCTTATATGCTGGTTGTCGGTGCAAAAGAAGAGGAAGGCGGACTTGTATCTGTGAGAAATCGTAAAAAAGGAGATCTCGGTCAGGAAAAACTGGATACTTTCATAAAAGAAATAGAAGAGGAAATTCGAATAAAAGCAAATGATTGAGTCAATACTATCTCCGTATAAAGGAGGTAGAGAATTATGACAGTATTAAACTGTTCTGCAACAACTTGCGCTTATAATAGCGATGAACTCTGTTCAAAAGGCGATATTAAGGTAGGTGGTGCCAATGCACATGACGCTGATCACACTTCCTGCGAAAGCTTTTTAGAGCGCAGAGAAGGTTCTATGGGCAACAGTCTGGGAGAAGGATCTACGACAATCGGAATTGACTGCGAAGCTGAAAACTGCAGTTATAATGAAAAATGCAAATGTATTGCCGGCGCTGTAAATGTCGGGGGCAATGAGGCCTGTACAAGCGACGAAACCAGATGCAGCACATTCACGAAAAACGAATAAGATATCAGGGGAAAAAGATCTCTTGTTCCCTGCATTCTAGATGTATTGCAGTCAATCAGCCTGTAAACCCAATCGGCTGACTGGCTGCAAAAAATCCTTGACGACAGTAAAAATTTGTGTTATTATTACCAAGTATGAAAACAAAGAAGAGTATCCACTCTCACCTTAGCGCTCGAAGCGACTAAAGGTTAATAAGGCGCTTGAATGGACAAAAAACATATGTCCGGATACGTATATGGTGGATAGTCTTACTGACTATCTTTTTTTAATGCCGTGACAAGCTTTCATTAAGATGGGGGTTCATAGCAACAGCGAAATGTAAACAAGGAAAATATTATGGAGGTGTACAACAATTAGCCAATTAATGATTAACGAACAGATACGAGACAGAGAGGTCCGTCTGATCGGTAAAAATGGGGAACAGTTGGGTATTATGTCTGCTAGAGATGCCTATGCGAAGGCACAGGAAGCGGGCCAGGATCTGGTAAAAGTTGCTCCGAAGGCAAAACCGCCGGTTTGTAAGATTATCGATTATGGTAAGTATAAGTATGAACTTGCGCGTAAGGAAAAGGAAGCCAGGAAAAAGCAAAAGACGATAGATATCAAAGAAGTACGTTTATCGCCTAATATCGGCGCCAATGATCTGAACACAAAAGTGGGTGCAGCCCGAAAATTCATATCCAAAGGGAATAAAGTTAAGGTTACTCTGCGTTTCCGGGGTCGTGAGATGGCACATATGAGTAATGGCAGACATATCCTTGATCAATTCGCTGAAAGCCTGTCTGATATCGCATCGATTGAGAAAAGACCTAAGATTGAAGGCAGAAGCATGACCATGTTTTTATCAGAAAAACGTTGACAGAAACGTTACTTATTTAGGAGGAAGCCAATATGCCAAAAATGAAGACAAACAGAGCTGCTGCAAAGCGCTTTAAGACAACAGGAACAGGCAAAATTATAAGAAATAAAGCATATAAGAGCCATATATTAACCAAGAAATCTCAGAAAAGAAAGAGAAATCTTAGAAAATCCACTGTTCTTGACTCAACAAATGTAAAGAATATGAAGAAAATCTTACCGTATTCATAAATAGAGATTTCAAGGAGGAATATGAGAAATGGCAAGAGTTAAAGGCGGAGCAAACGCTAAGAAAAAACATAATAGAACCTTAAAGCTGGCAAAAGGTTATAAAGGTGCCAGAAGTAAACAATATAGAGTCGCAAAACAATCAGTGATGAGAGCTCTGTCCAGTTCCTATACGGGAAGAAAACAGAAGAAGAGACAGTTTCGGCAGCTTTGGATTGCACGTATCAATGCGGCAGCACGTATGAACGGTCTGTCATACAGCAAATTTATGCATGGTTTAAAACTTGCCGGCGTAGAACTCAACAGAAAAGTTCTTGCTGACATGGCAATCAATGATAAAGAGGGATTTGCGACACTTACAGAATTGGCAAAAACAAAAATTGCCGCATAAATATAACCCTGGAAACATGTGTTTTCAGGGTTATATTTTTAAACGGATCTATCTTTTAGGCGTATCCAGGAGCTTTGCAAGCCCCTTTGCATAGGCTGTCAGAATCCTTCGGTCATCCTTTGAAAGGTTTTTGTAAATTTCCAATATCTCTTCCTGATCGCCGGTCAGCCTATATTCCCTGACGTCATCCAAAAAGAAATCTGATAAAGTAATCTCAAAAGCATCACACATTTTCTGAAGTGTGGGAACCGTTGGTATATTTGTTCTATGTAGCATGTTGTTGATTGTGGAATAAGGAAGTCCTGATTCTTTTGCAAGGCGGTAGTATGACCATTTTCGCTCTTCGCAAAGTTCTTTGATGTGTTCAATAACATCTGTATCTCTCATGATTGATGCCCCATTCTTTCCGTGTTTTTTGTAGTAAGCTAAGATGTCAGTGCACAGATTTATGTCTGTGCCGGATGGAGTCCTTAAATCTATTGTAATGTACTAAATAATAAACGATAGATGTTAATTAGAAAAGTGCAGATATAACCCATATGAGAAATATCGGGGTCAAAAAGACTATGCGTTACAATTTTATGGTTTTGGATTGCAATTCACTGTTCAAAGAGGTATGATAAGAATATAACAAACTTTAAATTTACAGTATGATAGCAGAAGCTTAAGGCAGAAAGCCGGAAAGGGACTTATAATGGATGTGAAAGAAAAGGCATTATTGCAGCATGAGAAATGGAGAGGTAAAATAGAGGTTACAAGCAGAGCTAAAGTGGAAACTCCCGAGGACTTGTCAATTGCATACACACCGGGTGTCGCCGAGCCCTGTCTTCGCATTGCCGAGGATAAGGATTTATCCTATAAGTATACACGCCGCGGCAATATGGTGGCCGTGGTGACCGATGGCTCTGCAGTCCTGGGTCTTGGCGATATAGGACCGGAAGCCGGCATGCCAGTCATGGAAGGAAAATGTGTATTGTTTAAAGAGTTTGGAGATGTGGATGCATTTCCCCTGTGCCTGAGAACAAATGATGTGGATGAAATTGTAAATACGATTGCACTCCTTGCAGGGAGTTTTGGAGGAATTAATCTTGAAGATATTTCCGCTCCCAGGTGCTTCGAGATAGAAAAGAAATTAAAAGAACGTTGTGACATTCCTGTCTTTCACGATGATCAGCATGGCACAGCAGTGGTGACGGCAGCTGCTATGCTTAATGCTTTAAAAGTTGTAAAAAAGGATATTTCTGACATTAAGGTTGTCACATCCGGTGCCGGGGCAGCAGGCATAGCGATTATCAAACTTCTGGTGAGCCTTGGATTAAAAGAGGTTATCATGTGCGACCGGAAAGGTGCAATCTATGACGGCAGAGAAGGTCTGAATAAAGAAAAACAGGAGATGGCTAAAATCTCTAATCTGAATAAGAAGAAGGGATCCCTGGAAGAGGTAATAAAAGGTGCCGATGTATTTATCGGGGTTTCCGCCCCGGGGACAGTGACGGAGGAAATGGTGAAAAGTATGGCCCCGAATCCGATCCTGTTTCCGATGGCGAATCCCGTGCCTGAGATTATGCCGGATCTCGCGAGAAAGGCCGGTGCAGCTGTGATCGGAACGGGCAGAAGCGATTTCCCGAATCAGATCAACAATGTTCTTGCGTTTCCGGGGATTTTCAGGGGCGCTTTAGATATCCGCGCAAGTGAGATTAATGATGAGATGAAAGTGGCAGCGGCGTATGCGATTGCCGGGCTGGTCGATGAGAAAGATCTGACTGCCGAATATATCATCCCGAATCCATTTAATAAAAAGGTGGCTTCTGCTGTAGCCGAAGCGGTGGCGAAAGCTGCGAGGGATACGGGAGTGGCCAAAAAAGCATAATGACTGGCTTGGAGGTATAGATATGGAATATGAAAAGTTAAGAGCAGACATGATTAAGGCTATGAAAGCTAAGGATAAGCCCAGGAAAGAAGCAATTTCTTCCCTGGTATCTGCCGTGAAAAAGGTGGCGATTGATGAGGGAAACAGGGATGATATCTCTGCAGATCTTGTAGACCGGGTGGTTTTGAAAGAACTGAAAACAGCAAAGGAACAGATTGATAGTTGTCCGGATTCCAGGGAAGATTTAAAAGACGAGTATCAGTTTCGCTATGATGTGATTAATGAGTATGCTCCGAAACAGATGAGCCAAGAAGAAGTAGAAGCATATATTAAGGAAAAGTTCGCAGATGTGATTGCAACCGGGAATAAAGGGAAGATCATGAAGAACGTCATGCCTGAAATGAAGGGTAAAGCGGACGGAAAAGTCATTAACCAGGTGGTTACAAAACTTTGCAGCTGAACATACTTTCAATGGAACACATCACAAAATCCTACAGTGAGAGAATTCTGCTTGATGACGTAGGATTTAGCCTTTCGGAAGGCGAAAAGGTCGGCGTAATCGGCATAAACGGGATGGGAAAATCGACGCTGTTAAAATTGGCAGCAGGTATTGAAATGCCGGATGACGGCGAAGTCATCATGGGAAAAAATATCAAGATCGGTTATCTGCCTCAGACTCCTGCTTTCCGGGAGAGCGAAACGGTGCTCGGTTCGGTTACTAAGAAAACCCCAAAAACTCCTGAAGAGTTTGCAAGAGAAAGTGAGGCGAAAGCAATGCTTTCGACCCTTGGACTCACAGATTTCGATAAAAATGTGAATGAGCTGTCAGGAGGTCAGAGGAAGAGGACAGCACTGGTAAAGGTGCTCTTAAATCCGGTCGATATTCTTATACTTGACGAACCGACAAACCATCTGGACAATCAGATGTCTCAGTGGCTTGAGGACAGGCTGATTGGATATCGGGGAACCCTTGTTATGGTGACTCATGACAGGTATTTCCTGGACCGGGTGGTGACGAGGATTGTGGAGGTGGACAAGGGGAAGCTTTACAGTTATCCCGGGAGCTATACAAGATACCTGGAACAGAAAGGGCAGCGTCTGGACAGTGAACAGGCGTCTGAGAGAAAACGCCGGAGTATTCTAAAGACAGAACTAAAATGGCTTGCCAGAGGTGCGCGGGCCAGATCTACAAAGCAGAAAGCACACGTCCAGAGAATTGAAGCAATGCAAAATGTTCAGGCACCTGTCATGGATGAAAAACCTGTACTTTCGTCTATGAGCCAGAGAATGGGAAAGACGACGATCGAAGCGGAAAATCTCAGCAAATCATATGGAGGTAAACTGTTGTTTCAGGATTACAGCCATATATTCCAGAAAGATGAGAGAGTCGGGATTGTAGGCCCAAACGGATGCGGAAAGACTACTCTTTTGAGGATCATCCATGGAGACGTTTCGCCTGATCATGGAACTGTGAAGATTGGGGAAACAGTAAAAATAGGATATTTTGCTCAGGAATATTCCCCGATGGATGATAATATGAAGGCAATTGAATTTGTTCGGGAAGATGCCGAATATATTCAGACAAAAGAGGGAAAAATTACAGCATCTGCAATGATGGAGCGATTTCTCTTCGACAGCACAATGCAGTGGACGAGAATTGAAAAATTGTCCGGCGGTGAAAAACGCAGGCTGTATCTGCTGAGAATTCTTATGGATGCTCCAAATGTGCTGATTTTGGATGAGCCAACCAATGATCTGGATATTCCGACACTGAATGTGCTTGAGGATTATCTGGACAGTTTTGACGGAATTGTGATTGTGGTTTCACATGACAGATATTTTCTGGATCGCGTGGTGCGGCGGATCTTTGCCTTTGAGGAGCATGGTAGAATTCGGCAGTATGAGGGCGGATACAGCGATTATCTGGCTGCAAGCGCAGAAAGGGTTTTCCGGGATACTGTCTCCACTTTAGAAGGATCATCCGGTCCGGAGGATACAGCTGAAAAGAAAAAAAAGACGGATAAGCCAAGGCATGATCAAAAGCTCAGGTTTACATTCAAAGAACAACGAGAGTTTGAAACAATTGATGATGAGATATCATATCTGGAAGATCAGATTTCTAAAACAGAGGCTGCTATCGAAAAAGCTGCAACAGACTTTATAAAACTAAATGAACTTACAGAAAAAAAGAAAAATCTTGATAAAGAGTTAGAAGAGAAAACCGAAAGGTGGATTTATCTGACTGATCTTGACGAAAAAATTAAGAAACAGTCCGCGAAATGATGTTTTTCATGTGATTTATGTATTTTTCCTGAAACATAGGCCCGGAATTATGGACATACTGTCTAGAGAATGCTATAATAAAAATACTGTCACAAGACAGTTTCCAAATACTGTTAATTAAAATCAATTTTATAAGGAGGATTTCATATATGGCTAGAAAGATGAAAACCATGGATGGTAATCATGCTGCGGCACACGTCTCATACGCTTACTCTGACGTAGCGGCAATTTACCCGATTACACCATCGTCCGTTATGGCTGAAGCTACAGATGAATGGGCTACACAGGGTAGAAAGAATATGTTCGGACAGGAAGTCCGTGTGACGGAGATGCAGTCTGAAGCAGGCGCTGCAGGTGCGGTACACGGAGCATTATCAGCAGGAGCACTGACAACAACGTATACGGCTTCTCAGGGACTGCTGCTTATGATCCCGAACCTGTACAAGATAGCCGGTGAGGGACTTCCGGCTGTGCTTGATGTATCGGCACGTGCTGTCGCAAGTCATGCGTTATCAATTTTCGGTGATCATTCTGATGTTTATGCCTGTCGCCAGACCGGATGTGCAATGCTCTGTGAATCAAGTGTTCAGGAGGTTATGGATCTGACACCGGTTGCACACTGCGCAGCTATCAAGGGAAGTGTTCCCTTTATTAATTTCTTTGACGGATTCCGCACATCTCATGAGATCCAGAAGGTCGAGACATGGGATCAGGAAGATCTTGCGGATATGGCTGACAAAGATGCCATTAGTAAGTTTCGCCGCAGAGCTTTGAATCCTAATCATCCGGAGCAGCGTGGATCTTCCCAGAACCCGGATGTATTCTTCCAGGCAAGAGAAGCATGCAACTCTTCTTACGATGCGCTTCCCGAAATCGTACAGGAGTATATGGACAAAGTCAACGAGAAGATCGGAACTGACTACAAACTGTTCAATTACTACGGAGCGCCTGATGCTGAACATGTAATTATTGCAATGGGATCTGTATGTGATACAATTGACGAAACGATTGATCATCTGATGAAAGCCGGAGAAAAAGTCGGCGTCGTAAAAGTCCGTCTGTACAGACCATTTGTTTCAGAGGCGCTGGTTGATGCGATTCCGGATTCCGTAAAGCAGATTTCTGTTCTTGACAGAACAAAAGAGCCGGGTTCCATCGGAGAACCGCTGTATCTTGATGTTGTCGCTGCACTGAAAGGAACGAAATTCGATCAGGTTCCAGTCTTTACAGGGCGTTATGGCTTGGGATCAAAAGATACAACACCTGCACAGATCGTGGCGATTTATGGAAATCATGAGAAGAAGAGATTTACAGTCGGCATTAAAGACGACGTGACAAATCTGTCACTTGATGTGAAAGAAGGCCTTGTAACTACACCGGAAGGAACAATCAACTGTAAGTTCTGGGGACTCGGTTCCGATGGTACCGTAGGTGCGAACAAGAACTCAATTAAGATTATCGGTGATAATACAGATATGTATGCACAGGCTTATTTTGATTATGATTCAAAGAAGTCAGGCGGTATTACGATGTCTCATCTGCGTTTCGGGGAAAAGCCGATTAAATCTACCTACCTGATTCACAAAGCAAACTTTGTGGCATGCCATAATCCTTCTTATGTTGACAAGTACAGCATGGTTGAGGAACTGGTAGACGGCGGTACATTCCTTTTGAACTGCCCATGGGATGAAAAAGGTCTGGAAGAACATCTTCCGGGAACAATGAAGTCTTTCATTGCTAACCATGACATTAAGTTTTATATCATTGATGGTGTTAAGATCGGTATTGAAGTAGGCATGGGCCCGACTCGTATTAATACGATTCTTCAGTCCGCATTCTTCAAACTGGCTGATATCATTCCTGAAGATAAAGCAATCGAGCTGATGAAAGCAGCTGCAAAGGCTACTTACGGACGTAAGGGTGATGATGTTGTTCAGAAGAACTGGGCGGCAATCGACGAAGGAGCAAAACAAGTTGTCGAAGTAAAAGTTCCGGAAAGCTGGAAAGATGCTGACAGGGAAGACGGAATCCATATGACACACGCTGAAAAGGGCGGAAAAGACGTTGTTGATTTCGTAAACAATATACAGTCCAAGATCAGCGCTCAGCAGGGTAACGATCTGCCGGTATCCGCATTCATGGAATATGCAGACGGATCCACACCATCCGGTTCTTCAGCATATGAGAAACGTGGAATTGCTGTCAATATTCCCGTATGGCATCCGGAAAACTGTATTCAGTGTAACAGATGCGCATATGTATGCCCGCATGCTGTCATTCGTCCGTTTGCACTGACGGATGAAGAAGTAGAAGCGGCACCCGAAGGCATGAAGACACTGTCGATGATTGGTAAGAAAGAATACAAATTTGCAATCACAGTATCCGCACTGGATTGTACAGGATGTGGTTCATGCGCGAACACATGCCCGGGCAAGAAAGGCGTCAAAGCCCTTACAATGGAGAACTTTGAAGAGAATAAAGACTGTGCAAAATATTCTGACTATGCAATAGATCTTCCTTTGAAGGATGACGTTCTCGAGAAATTCAAATCAAACACGGTAAAGGGCAGCCAGTTCAGAAAACCGCTGCTTGAGTTCTCCGGAGCCTGCGCCGGCTGTGGTGAAACACCTTATGCAAGACTGATTACTCAGCTGTTCGGTGACAGGATGTATATTGCCAATGCAACAGGATGTACTTCTATCTGGGGCAACTCCTCACCGTCAACTCCTTATACAGTAAACCCACAGGGACATGGTCCTGCATGGTCTAACTCTCTGTTCGAAGATAACGCAGAGTTTGGATATGGTATGCTGCTTGCTCAGAACGCAATCAGATCCGGTCTGAAAGAAAAGGTTGAATCTGTTATGAATGGTGATCAGGCTTCTGATGACGTGAAAGCCGCATGCAAAGAATATCTTGATACTTTTACTGTTGGCGCGACAAATGGTGATGCGACAGATAAACTCTTAAAGGCTTTAGACGGCTGTGATTGTGATACCTGTAAAGACATCGTTGATAATAAAGACTTTCTGGCAAAGAAATCCCAGTGGATCTTCGGCGGTGACGGATGGGCTTATGATATCGGATATGGCGGAGTTGATCATGTTCTCGCAAGCGGACAGGATATCAACATCATGGTATTCGACACAGAGGTTTATTCTAACACAGGCGGCCAGTCTTCCAAGTCCACACCAACAGGAGCTGTCGCACAGTTTGCTGCAGGCGGAAAAGAGACGAAGAAGAAAGATATCGCCGGAATGGCTATGACTTACGGCTATGTATATGTAGCTCATATTGCTATGGGAGCTGATTTCAATCAGACTGTTAAGGCACTCACAGAAGCAGAAGCTTATCCGGGTCCATCTCTGATCATCGCTTATTCTCCATGTATTAATCATGGTATTAAGATGGGAATGGGCAAGTCACAGATGGAAGAAGAGAAAGCCGTTAAGACTGGTTACTGGAATAACTTCCGCTTTAATCCTGCTTTGAAAGAAGAAGGAAAAGCGGCATTTATCCTGGACAGCAAAGAACCCACAGACAGTTATGAAGACTTCCTTAACGGAGAAGTACGTTACAATTCTCTGAAACGCGCGAATCCTGAAAAGGCTGAGAGACTCTTTGGTCAGGCTGAGCAGGACGCAAAGGATAGATATGAATATCTTCAGAAACTAGTTACTCTCTACGGAGAAGAATAATATGATATCAGGGTCAAAAGGCCTTGCGTTTCATGCTTGCATGAAAAAGCACGGCTTTGGGACCCGTAAAACATGAGAATGCAGCCCGATTAGGGCGTAATTCGAATGTTTTAGAATTGTGGGAGCACGTATGTGCGGAACAATTCGTGTATCATAGGGTCAAATTACTTTGATATATATGAGAAAAACTCGAAATGAGTGTTTTCGAAATGAAAAGATCTGTCATGAATGGCAGATCTTTTCGCTTCTCTTTCTTCTCAGGCTGAAACTTTTCTGCCGGGGGGGCTTTGTCATATTTGGTCGAATCTCAAAGGTTTACCATATATTGCTTTTATGGTATACTGAAAGAATCGGTTTAGCAGAAAAAAGCATACTTACTTAAAAAAATAGATAAGCGGGGGAAAATATGGCCATAGATAATACATTTATGATTAAGAAACTGCAAAGACTAGAAGAGATGTCGGTTGTCTTCTCTCAGTTCACAAGAATGCCTTTTGTTGAGTGTGATCATGAAACCTTTGACGATCAAATCCATATATTTTCAGATGAGACAAAGATACAGGAGTTTGCCAAATCTTATCTGAAAGATAAGATCCTTCTTGCAGGTGTGAAAGTGCCTGAGGGGCAGAAGAAACCTTTTCTGAGCTCTCTCTATTCGATCGGAGTCAATGCAGTCATGTTTCATGATAGAGATTCGGTTACAAGAATTCAGCTGCGGGACCTTGTTCAGAGACCGGATATAGAGTCATTGTCTAAAGAGAAGATTCCAGTGATCAATCCTTCCCTTCAACTTTCGGCAATTTATTTTATACAGGAACTGAGGCGTCCGATAGAACATGATAAGGTACAGTTACATGACCTGGAAGAAGAAATGATCAGTGATTTTGCAAAGTCAAGGTTTATCATGGGATTGGAAGTGTTGAGGGAAGAAGGGGATTCGAAGGATAAGATCCGCATCCCTTATGTTAAGGACAAGGCTGAGAATATATTCCAGCCTATATTCAGTGACTTTTCGGAATTCCAGAAACATTATAAACAAAAAGCAAAGGAGATGAAGCTTGCGCCTCTGACAATTGCACAGCTGCCTGCATATCTGATCGCCGAATCAAAAGGCTTTGTGATTAACCCGTCAGGGTTTAATCTTCCTCTCTCGAAAAATCAGATAGAAATGATAATAAATACATTTCAGGACCTTGTCCCGGAGAGCTGATACCAGTAAGATCTGAAAAAAAGGAGGTTTCATTATGACCAAAGCATATGAATTGCTGCAGAAAGAAGAAGTAAAAGATATTCATGCCATGGGTTATCTATACAGGCATAAAAAAAGTGGCGCCAGGGTTATGCTGCTCTCAAATGACGACGAAAATAAAGTGTTTAATATCGCGTTTCGGACACCGCCGGACAATTCGACCGGAGTGGCTCATATTATAGAGCATACGGTACTTTGCGGTTCCAGAAAATTCCCCTTAAAGGATCCTTTTGTAGAACTTGTGAAAGGGAGTCTGAACACGTTTTTAAATGCAATGACATATCCGGATAAGACGATGTTCCCGGTGGCAAGCTGTAATGATACGGATTTCCAAAATCTGATGGACGTATATCTTGACGCTGTTTTTTATCCGAATATATATAAAAATGAAAAGATTTTTAAACAGGAGGGATGGCATTATCATCTGGAAAATGATACAGATCCGATTACTTATAACGGTGTTGTTTACAACGAGATG
Source organism: Eubacterium sp. UBA5416 (assembly GCA_002409525.1). Classification (GTDB taxonomy): domain Bacteria; phylum Bacillota; class Clostridia; order Lachnospirales; family Lachnospiraceae; genus Novisyntrophococcus. Next base: position 30,445 of record DHNM01000045.1, read on the forward strand.
AAAGGTGCGTTTTCTTCAGCGGAAGAAGTTCTGGGAAGAAAAATCCTTAATTCACTGTTCCCGGATACTGCATATGGTGTGGAGTCCGGCGGAGATCCGAAGGTGATCCCGTCTCTTAGTTATGAAGAATTCCTGGATTTTCACAGAAAATATTATCATCCTTCAAACAGCTATATATACCTCTATGGAAATATGGATATGGAGGAGAAACTTGACTGGCTGGATCGGGAGTATCTGAGCGATTTTGACGCAATTGCAGTTGACTCCGAAATTTCTTACCAGAAGTCTTTTGACAAAAGAAAAGATGTCTGTGCTACCTATCCGATTCTGGATCAGGAGGATGAAGAGAATAACACCTATCTCTCCGAAAGCATGGTTGTTGGCGATGAAATGGATCTGAAGCTGAATATCGCTTTTGCTGTATTGGAATATGCACTTTTAGATGCCCCCGGTGCACCCGTGAAACAGGCACTTTTGGATGCAAATATTGGAAAAGATGTAGATGGCTCATACTCAGATGGAATTTTACAGCCTTATTTTGAGATTACCGCTAAAAATGCGAATGCTTCCGATAAGGAACGATTCGTTTCGGTGATTCACGATACCCTGCAGTCTATTGCCGACCATGGAGTTGACAGGAAAGCAGTAAAAGCAGGAATTAATTACCTTGAATTCCGCTTCCGCGAGGCGGACTATGCTTCATTTCCAAAGGGACTGATGTATGGCATCACAGTCTTTGACAGCTGGCTCTACGATGATACAAAGCCATTTCTGCATCTTGAACAGCTGGCGGTTTTTGATGAGCTGAAAAAAGAAATTGACAGTGGCTATTTTGAGAAACTGATCCGTAAGTATCTGTTGTCTAATCCGCATTCCTCGGTTGTTACCTTAGTGCCCGAGAAGGGTCTGGTGGACGAAGAAGATAAAAAGACTCAGGAGAAGCTTGCGAAGTATAAAGCCGGATTGTCAAATGACGAGATTGCAAATCTCGTTCGGGAGACAAAGGAATTAAATGAATATCAGGAGAGCGCTGACAGTGAGGAGAGCAAGAAGCTGATTCCTCTTTTAAAGCGGACGGATATTGACCGGAAATCTGTACAATTATATAATGAGGAACACAGGCAGGGTGATACCACGCTCCTGCACCATAATATATTTACGAATGGGATTACTTACGTGACTCTTTTGTTCGATACAAAAGATGTACCGGATGAACTGATCTCTTATATGGGAATTCTAAAATCTGTTCTTGGATATGTAAGCACCGAAAACTATAATTATACAGAATTGTTTAATGAAATCAATGCAAATACAGGTGGGATATACAGTGGCACGCAGGTCTTTCAGAGACCGGAATTCAACTCAGGCTGTACACGGATGTTTGGCATTCGAACAAAGTGCCTGGATGATAAGGTTGACTTTGCGTTTGACATGATAAAAGAAATCCTGACGAAATCGAGAATCGATGATGAAAAGAGACTGCGTGAGATACTGGGAAGCATGAAAGCAAATCTTCAACAGTCAATTCCCGGGGCGGGACATTCCAGTGCGATTTTGAGAAGTAGTTCTTATTTTTCACAGTCTGCCTATTTTCAGGAACAGGTAGGAGGGATTGCCTTTTACGAACTGGTAAAGAAGCTGGATCAAAACTTTGACGAGATAAAATCAGATCTTGTTAATAAACTGCAGACTCTGATGCATTATATTTTCCGCCCTGAGAATCTTTTTGTCAGTGTAACATGTGACGAAAAGGGATACAAAGGAATGGAAGACCGCATTGCCGCGGTGAAAGAATATCTCTATTGCGATCCGCTTGCAAAAGGGTGTATCCATTATCGCCTCGAGCAGAAGAACGAAGCATTCATGACATCAGGACAAGTTCAGTATGTCGCAGCCTGTGGTAACTTTAAGGAGGCCGGCTACCAATATACCGGAGCTTTAAGGATCCTCAAGATGATTCTGGATTATGATTATCTGTGGGTAAATCTGCGTGTAAAAGGCGGCGCTTACGGGTGCATGAGCGGATTTAAGAGAAATGGAGAATCTTACGTTGTCTCTTACCGGGATCCGCATCTTGAGAAAACGCTTAAAGTATACCAGAGTATAAAAAAATATGTCGAGAACTTCAAGTGTCAGGAGAGGGATATGACGAAATATATCATAGGAACGATCAGTGCACTTGATACACCGATGAATCCGTCGGCGAAAGGTCAGCTGTCATTAAATGCATACTTCAGTGGATTATCAGAAGCTGATTTCCAGAAGGAGCGCGATGAGATTCTGGATGCTGACTGTGAAGATATCAGAAAACTTTCAGGAATTGTAGATACGGTGATTTCACAGAATAACATCTGCGTAGTCGGAACATCTGCCAAGATAGAAAAAGATAAAGAATATTTTAAAGAGGTAAAGAAATTTTGAGTGAAAAAGACAAGTCGGGGTTTGTGGCGATTATAGGGAGACCAAATGTAGGAAAATCAACGCTAATGAATCATTTGATCGGGCAGAAGATTGCAATCACTTCAAAAAAACCACAGACCACCAGAAATCAGATACGGACAGTCTATACCTGTGAACGTGGACAGATTGTGTTTTTGGATACTCCCGGAATTCATAAGGCAAAGAATAAGCTTGGAGAGTATATGGTAAATGTGGCAGAACACACACTTTCCGAGGTGGATCTGATTTTATGGCTTGTGGAACCTTCAACATTCATAGGTGCGGGAGAACGTCATATCGCAGAAGAGCTAAAGGAGAATAAGATTCCGGTCATTTTGGTTATCAATAAGGTGGATATGGTAAAGAAGGAAGAGGTTTTGACCTTTATCGATGCATACCGGAAGATCTACGATTTTGATGAAATTATTCCGGCATCTGCTTTAAGAGGAGAGAATACAGATGTAATCATCGACTCTATCTTCAGGTATCTGCCATATGGACCGAGATTTTATGATGAGGATACCGTTACGGATCAGCCGATGCGTCAGATTGTAGCTGAAACAATCAGAGAGAAGGCATTGCATGTGTTGGACGAAGAGGTTCCCCACGGCATTGCTGTTTCCATCGAGAGCATGAAGGAACGGCCAAACGGCAGGATCACGGATATTGATGCGACGATAGTCTGTGAAAAGGATTCTCATAAGGGCATCATCATAGGAAAAAAGGGATCCATGCTGAAAAAGATCGGCACAAATGCCCGCTTTGAGATCGAACAACTGCTGAACGAAAAAGTGAACCTGAAGTTGTGGGTAAAGGTGAAGAAAGACTGGAGAGACAGTGATTTCCTCATGAAAAATTATGGATATGATAAAAAGGAAATCTGACGGATTCCTGGTGATGAAATATGAGTGAACCTATTCAAGTGACAGGTATGATCCTGTCCGTTATGCCAATCGGTGAATATGATAAGAGGGTAGTTCTCCTCACTCGGGAACGGGGAAAAGTATCTATGTTTGCCAGAGGAGCGCGAAGGCCGAAAAGCATGCTGATGGCGGCGACAAATCCTTTTGTATTTGGAACATTTACTGTATATGAAGGGAGAAATTCCTATAGTCTGGCCGGCGCTGAGGTGAAAGATTATTTCATGGAACTGGCCGGTGAACTGCCCGGAGTCTATTATGGATTTTATTTCCTGGAGTTTGCAGACTATTATGGACAGGAAGGCATAGATGAGACCATGATGTTAAATCTTTTATATGTATCGCTGAAGGCTTTGCTGAGCCATAAGTTTCCAAATCGTCTGGTGCGCAGAGTATTTGAAATTAAGATTCTTACGATAAACGGGGACTATACTCCGGAGGTACAGGATATGAGCCCGCAGGCACGATATGTCTGTCGTTATGTGGCATCCGCTCCGATGGATAAAATTTACACGTTTACTTTAAAGCCAGAGATTCTTAAAGAATTGGAGCATCTGATGGACCGGTATCTGCACAGGGCGATTGATAAAAAGTTTAAAAGTCTTCCAATCTTGGAAACAGTAGACAGACAATAAGCACTCGGAGGATTGTAAATGAAAAACAAAAAAAGACTTCTGGCACTTCTCGGTGCTGTGTTTCTATTAGGCATGTATGTTGCAACTTTAGTGTTTGCAATGATGGATCGTCCATTTGCTTATACGATGTTTAAGATCTGTCTGTATTGTACAATTGCAATACCGGTATTGATCTATGTCATGATGCTGGTATACCGCCAGCTGAAAGAAAAGAATAAAGAGCTTTATGGGGAAAAGCCGGACAGCGTCATATTTGATGTGGGAAACGTTCTGGTGGATTATGACTGGAAACAGTATCTGGACAGTTTTGGATATGATGAGGAAAAGAAGAAAATACTGGCAGATGCTATGTTTTTAAGCCCTGTGTGGGAGGAAGCCGATAAGGGAATTCTGACGCCGGATGAACTGACCGAAAAGTTTGTAAAAAATGCTCCTGAGTATGAACAGGAACTGCGGCTGCTGTATCAGAATCCCGGAAAGACAATCACCGCTTTTGACTATGCAAAGGACTGGATCAAGTCGCTTAAAAAGCGGGGGTTAAAAGTATATATTTTGTCAAATTATTCACAGAGAGATTATGAACAAACACAGGACCAGCTGGACTTTCTGCCTTTCGTAGATGGTGCATTGTTTTCCTTTCAGTGTCATATGATAAAACCGGACCGGGAGATATATGATGAACTCATCAAAAAGTATCATATCAATCCGACACATGCGGTATTCATCGATGACAGGCAGGAAAATGTGGACGGGGCAGAGAAAGCGGGACTTCAGACTCTGCGCTTTACAACTTATAAAGATACAAGTGAGGCTTTAGAACGGCTGCTTACCATGTCAGCTTCAGAATAAATTTAGAAAAATTTAATGTAAAATGAATTGCATTTTCATGTCAAAGGGAATAAAGTTCTATTAACGAATAGCGTATAAAGTATTGCGGAATAGAAAGGGAATAGGAGTCGAAATGAATAATCTAAGAGATAAACTGCAGCGATTTATGGTGGGGCGTTATGGAATGGATCAACTGGGAAGGTTTACGATGTATGCATCCCTGGTCTTTTTGCTGATTTCTGCCTTTTCACGCAACAATTGGTTCTTTTTGATAGCACTTGTGCTTATCATAACTACCTATGTGCGTATGCTGTCAAAGAATCACAGCAGTCGTTTTGCGGAGAATGATAAATTCCTGGAGTGGAAGAGCAAATTCTTCGGGTTCTTTAAAGGCGGTGCAAGACAGGCAAAAGACAGAGATCACTGTTATTTTAGATGTCCGAACTGCCATCAGAAGGTCCGCGTTCCCAAAGGGAAAGGGACCATATCCATCCGCTGCCCCAAGTGTCAGCATGAGTTTACAAAGCGTACATAAGGAGGGAGAATCCCGATGTTTGGTTACGTAACGATTAACAAAGAAGAACTGAAACTGAAAGATTATCAGAAGTATCAGGCTTTTTACTGCGGGGTGTGTCAGGAGCTGAAAGAGTCTTTTGGACAGTCCGGGAGACTGACTCTTACCTATGACATGACGTTCCTGGCAATACTGCTCACTTCTTTGTACGAAACCGAGACAGACCGCCAGGAACACTTCTGTGCTGTACATCCTATGAAGAAGCATCCGTGTCTGCGCAATGAATATATCTCTTATGCGGCGAATATGAATCTTTTACTGGCATACTATAATCTGATGGATGACTGGGAGGATGAGAAAAAGAAGACAAGTTATACGGCAGCAAAGCTGCTTTCGAAGTCTGTCAGGAAGGTTTCAGAGAAATACCCCCGTCAGACACAGGCGGTTCAAAACTACCTGAAAAAGATTCATGAGTGCGAAAAAGAGAATTCCAGAGATCTGGACTTGGCATCGGGACTGACGGGTGAGGTGCTGGGAGAACTCTATGTCACACAGGATGATATCTGGAGTGATGATCTGAGAGAACTCGGATTTTATGTCGGGAAATTTATCTATCTGATGGATGCTTTTGAAGATTTGGATAAGGATAAAAAAAGTGGAAACTACAACCCTTTTAAATTTATAGAAGATACTGAGGATTTTCAGAAAACAGCGGAAGAAATACTTAAGATGATGGCGGCATCAGCTTCCAGGGCATTTGAACGTCTTCCTATTATAGAAAATGTAGACATTTTACGAAATATATTGTATATTGGAATCTGGACAAAATATGATACGCTTACCACTTCGAAGGAAAAGAATATGTCACAGAACAGCGGACATGAGGAGAAATAGATACAGATGGAAGATCCATATAAAGTGCTCGGCATCTCGAGAGATGCCAGCGCAGATGAAATAAAAAAAGCATATAGAAAATTAAGCCGAAAGTATCATCCGGATGCAAATATCAATAACCCGAATAAGGCACAGGCGGAAGAGATGTTTAAGCAGGTTCAGCAGGCCTACAAGCAGATCATGGATGAAAAAGAAGGCAAAACATCGGGCTATCAGACCGGTGGGCAGGGCCAGGGTCAGAATCAGAATCAGGGCTATGGAGGCTATGGCGGATTCGGAGGCTATGGCGGATACGGAGGCTATGGCGGATTTGGGCAGCAGGACCGGCATACCTATGGAAGCAGTGAAGAGGATGTGCAGATGCGCGCCGCAGCAAATTATATCAATAACCGGATGTTCAGTGAAGCCATGAATATTCTGGATAATATCAAAAACCATACGGCGCACTGGTATTACCTGCATGCCATGGCAAATTATGGACTGGGAAACAACATTAATGCCACACAGGATGCACAGCAGGCTGTGAATATGGAACCGGACAATTTCCAGTATCGCCAGCTTCTGCAGCAGCTCCAGGGTGGCGGAGAGTGGTATACCAATATGGGACAGGACTATGGGTATGACCGCGGGGATAATAACTGGGGCAGCTGGTGCTGCCAATGCCTGGCATGCAACGCGGCACTTAACTGTTGCTGCTGTTAATGATTATATTTTTTTACGATAAGTGTATATATATGGTAAAAGGGGGTATACTCTTACTATCAGAAGAAGACGAATAACTTTAAATATTTGTTTTTGACTGATATATGTACGAATGATGACTTGAATACTTATCCTCCCCTAGGCGTCCCAGAGGCTTGTGAAAGCTTCCGGGGCGCCATTTCTTGCTGCGCTTGCATTTTTAGGAATAAATCGCTATACTTTAAGAAGTATAGCGAAGCATTATGATACGATATAGGATAAGCATGGAGGATTAGAATTATGATAAAGATGAAAACTGAGCTGCCAGAGATATTTGAAGGTTTTGCCGATGCCAGACAACAGGGATTTTTGGCGATGAAAGAACTCAAAGACAATGGAAAAGGTGTTGTCGGACAGTTTTGCACCTATACGCCCCAGGAGATATTTATGGCAGCTGACTTAGTCACAGTGAGTCTCTGCTCCACCAGTGACGAGACAATTAAGGATGCGGAAAAGGTGCTTCCGGCAAATCTTTGTCCGTTGATTAAGTCCAGTTATGGATTTGCAATTACTGATAAATGTCCGTACATGTATTTTTCAGACCTGATTGTAGGCGAGACGACTTGTGACGGTAAGAAAAAGATGTACGAACTGCTTGGCGAGACGAAAAATGTACATATTCTGGAGCTGCCCCACAAGCAGGATACTCCAGAGGCAAAGGCACTCTGGCGCGCTGAGATTGTACGTCTGAAGGAACGGGTGGAAAAAGACTTTGGAGTGGAAATCACGGATGAAAAACTGCGGGATGCGATCCATAAGAGGAATATCGAGCGCAGACTTTTAAAAGAGTTCTATGAACTCAGCACGATGACGCCGCCTCCGATGACAGGATTAAAACAACTGCAGGTTCTTTTCGGTTCGCAGTTCAAATTCGACTGGAATGATAAGGTTAAGGAAATTCGGGATGCGATTGACAGTGTCCGCACAGCATATGAAGACGGGGAACGTCCGGTGTCAGAGGATGCACCGAGAATTCTCGTGACCGGATGTCCGATGGGCGGAGTCACGGAAAAAGTGGTGAAAGTCATCGAGGATGCAGGTGCTGTGGTTGTAGCTTATGAAAACTGCACGGGCGCGAAACAGATGGATCGCCAGTGTAAGGAAGAGGGGGATCCGATTACAAACATCGCCGATCACTATCTTCAGATTGGATGTTCGGTTATGACTCCGAATCCGAATCGTATTGAGCTTTTGGACCGTCTGTGTGAGCAGTTTCAGGTTGACGGTGTTGTGGAGATGACTCTGCAGGCATGTCATACCTATGCCATCGAGGCTTACTCCATCCAGCGCCATTTACATGAGAAAAATATTCCGTATCTGCAGCTTGAGACAGACTATGGCACTGCCGATATCGGGCAGCTGTCTACGCGTGCGGGTGCTTTCGTGGAGATGATTTAATGAAAGTGTATCTGGGAATAGACTGCGGATCTGCCACATGTAAGGGGATTCTGATGAGTGAGGATGAGATTATCGGCCAAAGTATCAGACCCACCGGCTGGAGTCCGCAGATGACTGCACAGGAGATTTTTGATGAACTTACAGGACAGGCAGGGCTCCAAAGGGAAGAAGTAAAAGTGACCGCCACCGGATATGGTCGAGTCTCGATTCCTTTTGCTGATCGCAGAGTCACAGAGATTACGTGCCACGGCCTTGGAGCTCAGTTTATTCTTCCGGGTGTCAGAACCGTAATTGATATCGGCGGTCAGGATTCAAAAGCCATATCCGTGCGGGATGGAAAGGTGCTTGGATTCCAGATGAATGATAAATGTGCTGCCGGAACGGGGCGCTTTCTGGAAATGTCTGCCCACAGAATGGGACTGGATATGGATGGATTTTCGAAATGTCTGAAAGCAGGAAAAAGCTGTGATCTTAGCAGCATGTGTGCTGTTTTTGCCGATTCGGAGATTGTATCTCTACTGGCTTCCGGAAAGACCAGAGAAGAGGTTGCGGGCGGCGTGATCAACTCTGTCGCCGCAAAGGCGGCAGCTCTTGCCGGCAAAATAGAGGTTAAGCCTCCTGTACTTTTGACGGGAGGGCTCTGCGAATTGGAAAGCCTGAAAGTGATTCTGGCTGAGAAGCTTGAAACTGAGGTAAAGTCTGATCCTTTCTGCCGGTATGCGGGCGCAGCAGGAGCGGCTCTGATTGGAATGCGGAGATAAAATAAGCCTGTTTCACCAGGAGTTTATGAAAGAAATATTGTTAAAAACTAGACTTTCATAAAATTTTTGCTATACTAGTAAAGGGGTATGTCAAAAGATCGAGTTTGACTTTTGACCCCTGTGTTATCATTTAACGGGGTACTTGTTGGAGGACAAAGAAATGGATGGAACAGACTATAAAATTTTAAAGATCCTGCAAAAGAATGCAAGAGAAACAGCATCCAATATCAGCAAAAATATTCACCTGTCAGTTTCCGCTGTAATTGAAAGAATTCGCAAGATGGAAGAGACAGGCCTGATAAAGAATTATACGATTGTGGTAGATGAGAAGAAAACCGGCGGCGCGATGACGATGGTGATGGAAGTCAGCCTGGAGCATCCGAAATATTTTGATGCATTTGCGGCAGCTGTCCAGGAAGTCGGCAATATCGTATCATGCTATTACTTAACAGGTGATTACGATCTTCTGTTAAAGATTTCTTATCGAGATTCACAGGAACTGGAAGATATCTATAACTGGATTATGAGCCAGGCCGGTGTCAAGGATACACGGACACACGTTGTTGTGAAAACGGTTAAAAATATCTATTCATCAGTTCTTGAACCAAAAAAAGACAGAGAAGATAAAAAGGACAGTAAAAAAGAAGGTAAGACTCATGAATGACTATCTTAGATGCTACGCTGAAGTTTCACTGCCGGCCATTGGACATAATATCCGTGAGGTTAAAAAGCGGATATTGCCTGAGACTAAACTGTTGATTGTAATAAAGGCGGATGCCTATGGACATGGCGGTGCAAAAGTTGCCGGATATCTGGAAGATCAGGCGGATTACTTTGGAGTAGCAACGATCGAGGAGGCTCTGTCGCTACGAGAATGCGGTATCGGATGTCCGATCCTGATACTGGGATATACTTCTCCCAGTCAGTATGAGCAACTTGTAGAATACGATATCACACAGACCATTTACAGTATGGATACTGCCAGAAAGCTGAATGATGCGGCCAAACGACATGGTAAAAAGGCCAGGGTACATATTGCACTGGATACCGGTATGACCAGGATTGGATTTCAGATAACCGAGGCTGATGCGGATGAAATTCTGGCGATCAGTAAGCTTTCCAACATTTATCTGGAAGGTCTGTACACACACTTTGCCTGTGCGGATGAGACAGATAAATCCTATTGTATGAAACAGACTGCCGGATATGAGCAAATGCTGAGTATGCTGGATGAGAGAGGAATCAGTATTCCGCTGAAACATATATGTAATTCAGCCGGAATTATGGAATTTAAGAATTACCGGTATGATATGGTGCGGTGCGGAATCGTGACGTATGGGATTTATCCTTCGGAAGAAGTACACAAGAACCGGCTGGATCTTAAGCCCGCCCTGCAGTGGAGGTCGCATGTGATCCATGTAAAAGATGTACCGGAAGGCGTGGGTGTCAGTTACGGTGCTTCTTATGTCACTCATAAACCACTTACCAAGATTGCAACGGTGTCTGTCGGTTATGCCGACGGGTATCCACGCGCACTGTCACAGGTTGGACGGGTGCTGATTCACGGCCGGTATGCGTCTATCCTCGGACGCGTATGCATGGACCAGATGATGGTTGACGTCACGGACATCCCGGACGTACAGGTGGAGGATATCGTTACCCTGGTTGGAATGGATGGAGATAAGACAATATCCATCGAGGAGATTGCGGATCCTTCCGCCAGATTTAATTATGAAATGCTGTGCAATATAGGACAGCGTGTACCAAGAATCTATCCGGATAGTTTAGAAGAATGTGAGGGAAAAAAATATGAGTAAGATGAGCGATAACAATGCATGGAATACTTATGATGGTGCCCAGAAATCCAGGATGGACACTTTAGTGGAAGGCTACAGGGACTATATATCCAGGGCCAAAACAGAGCGCGAGTGTGTAGCTCTTGCAGTTGAAGAAGCCAGGAAAAAAGGGTTCGAGAATCTGGAAGACAAGATCAGAAAAAAAGAGGCATTAAAAGCGGGTGATAAAGTCTATGCACAGTTTATGGGCAAGTCTATGCTGTTTGCCGTAATCGGACAGGAGCCCATAGAGGACGGGATGAATATTCTGGGGGCTCATATTGACTCCCCGAGACTTGATTTAAAACAGAATCCACTCTATGAAGATACGGAAATGGCTCTTCTTGATACCCATTATTATGGCGGAGTCAAGAAATATCAGTGGGTTGCCCTTCCGCTGGCACTGCACGGTGTCGTGGTAAAAAAAGACGGAACAAATGTTCAGATTTCCATTGGCGAAAAGGACGAGGATCCGGTTTTCTGCATCACAGATCTTCTGATTCATCTCGCAGGCGAGCAGATGGAGAAAAAGGCAAAAGATGTGATTGACGGAGAAGCACTGGATATTCTTATCGGAAGCCAGCCACTGAAAGGCGAAGAGAAAGATGCAGTAAAATTAAATGTTCTCAAAATTCTGAAAGAGAACTACCAAATTGAAGAGGAAGATTTCATTTCCGCGGAGATCGAGGTTGTCCCGGCAGGGAAGGCAAGAGACTGTGGGTTTGACAGAAGTATGGTTTTGGGATATGGACAGGATGACAGGGTTTGCGCCTATACATCACTGCTGGCAATTCTTGAGGCAGAAAATCTGAAAAGGACGGGAATCTGCCTGCTGGTTGACAAGGAAGAGATCGGAAGCGTCGGTGCAACGGGAATGAAGTCCAGGTTCTTCGAGAATACAATTGCTGAGATCATGAACCTCACAGGTGAGTATTCTGAGCTGTCACTTCGCAGAGCTCTGCAAAACTGCTGCATGCTTTCTTCAGATGTGAGTGCCGCGTTTGACCCGAATTACGCATCTGCGTTTGAAAAGAAAAACGCCGCATACTTCGGAAAGGGACTGGTATTCAACAAATACACAGGATCCCGAGGAAAAGGCGGATCAAATGATGCAAATGCAGAATACCTGGCAAAAATCCGCAAAGTTTTAAATGATGACGATGTCATGTTCCAGACGGCGGAACTGGGAAAAGTAGATGTCGGAGGCGGTGGAACGATCGCTTATATTATGGCAAAATACGGAATGGAAGTTGTTGACAGCGGAGTGGCCGTTCTGAATATGCACGCACCATTTGAGATTACAAGTAAAGCAGATATTTACGAAGCATATAAAGGTTATGTCGCATTCCTAAAAGCTATGCAATGATGCCCGGGATCAAAACAAATCGTTTAAAGGAGTACTGGTTTTATGGATATGATTAAGATACTCGCAGATGAACTGGATGTGAGATATCAGCAGGTGGAAGCTGCTGTAAAACTGATTGATGAGGGCAATACCATCCCGTTTATTTCAAGATACAGGAAAGAGGCTACCGGGTCCTTAAATGATGAGATTCTCCGTAACCTCTATGACAGACTGACTTATCTTAGAAATCTGGAGGATCGCAAGGAACAAGTGCTCTCAAGTATAGACGAGCAGGGTAAGCTTACAGATAAACTGAAAAAAGATGTACAGTCGGCAGAGACGCTCGTTGTAGTGGAAGATTTATACCGCCCTTATAAGCCAAAGAGGCGAACCAGGGCGACAATAGCAAAGGAAAAAGGCCTGCAGCCTCTGGCATCCGTCATCACACTTCAGATGACGGAAAAATCGCTGGAAGAGGAAGCGGCCCCTTATCTCTCGGAAGAAAAAGGTGTTGCCTCGGCGAAGGATGCAATAGCAGGTGCAGGCGATATTATAGCGGAAGAGATTTCCGACCATGCTGCTTACAGGGCGGAAATTCGAAGAAGAACCATGAAACAGGGCAGGATTGTCTCAGTGGCAAAGGATGAAAAAGCCTCCTCTGTGTATGAGATGTATTATGATTTTGAAGAGGCAGTTTCAAAAATTGCCGGACATCGTGTTCTGGCACTTAACCGCGGAGAAAAAGAGAAGATTCTTACTGTCAAAGTCGAGGCTCCGGAAGACGAGATCATCCGATACCTGGAGCACAAAGTGATTGTTCGTGACAATCCGAATACAACAAAACTTCTTGAAAGCACAGTCGCAGATGCCTATAACCGCCTGATTGCTCCGGCAATCGAGCGTGAGGTGCGAAGTGAACTGACAGAAAAGGCGGAAGACGGGGCGATCAGGGTATTCGGAAAGAACCTGGAACAGCTGCTGATGCAGCCCCCGATCGAGGGACAGGTTGTCCTGGGATGGGATCCGGCATTTCGGACGGGATGTAAACTTGCCGTTGTGGATCCCACCGGAAAAGTTCTGGATACAAAAGTTGTATATCCGACTGCACCGACAAATGAAGCGAAGATCCGTGCCGCAAAAGATACTGTGATCAGTATGATCAAAAAATATAACATCACACTGATTTCCGTCGGAAACGGGACAGCCTCCAGAGAGTCGGAGCAGGTGATCGTTGATATACTCAAAGAGATCAGAAAACCTGTACAATATGTGATTACGAATGAGGCAGGCGCGTCTGTATACTCCGCGAGCAAGCTGGCAACAGAAGAATTTCCGAATTTTGATGTGGGACAGAGAAGCGCGGCGTCAATTGCCAGACGTGTACAGGATCCCCTTGCAGAGCTGGTGAAAATTGATCCCGAATCAATCGGTGTCGGACAGTATCAGCACGATATGAACCAGAAGAAACTGAAAGGGACACTTACGGGTGTTGTTGAAGACTGTGTAAATAAGGTCGGGGTTGATTTGAATACCGCCTCCGCTCCACTGATGGAGTATATTTCCGGGATCAGCAAGACAGTTGCCAGAAATATTGTAAACTATCGGGAGGAAAACGGGAGATTTACAAATCGCAGACAGCTCCTGAAAGTTTCCAAACTGGGACCGAAGGCATATGAACAGTGTGCGGGATTTATGCGGATCACCGATGGAAAGAACCCGTTAGATACGACAAGTGTACACCCGGAGAGCTATGATGCCGTTGAAAAACTGTTTGAAAAACTCGGTCTTAAGACAGAACAGATTCTGGATGGAACCGCTTTGTACTTCATTCCGGATTACCGGAGGATGGCAAAAGATCTGGGGATCGGTGAAATTACACTCCGGGATATTGTAAGCGAACTAAAAAAGCCGGGACGTGATCCCAGAGATAAGATGCCAAAGCCAATACTTCGAACCGATGTACTGGATATGAAAGACCTGAAAGAAGGGATGATTCTGAAGGGAACGGTCAGAAATGTTATAGATTTCGGGGCCTTTGTAGATATCGGAGTGCATCAGGACGGGCTGGTACATATCTCTCAGATGTCAAAGAAATATATTAAACATCCGCTGGAAGTAGTCAGCGTCGGGGATATCGTGGAAGTGAAAGTAATATCGATAGACCTTCAGAAAAATAGAATTGGACTCAGTATGATTATCAGTTAATACAATGATATGATACCAGGGTCAAAAGGTTCTGCGTTTCATGCTTGCATGAAAAAGCATGAGCTTGGGACCCGTAAAACATGAGAATGTAACCC